>NZ_JAHVHR010000017.1:0-503 GCF_019802175.1 Halomonas sp. DP5N14-9 | reverse complement strand
GCCTGCAGCGCCTCATCATTGAGGAAGTCGCTGGCCTTGGCCACGAACAGGCCGGCCTGGCACTGGTTGGGTCCGTCGCCCTGGGGGCCGCGCGCCACTTCACGGGCCTTGTCGCTGCCGCCCAGGGTGTTGACGCCCTGGGTGTAGGCGTCGTGGATGCCCGGCGTCAGCATGGTCTGTGCACCGGCACCCTTGACCGCTTCGGCGGCGGCCTCGACGAAGCCGTCGAGCGCCTCGCCCTTGACCGCGATCACCAGCCCCGGGTTGGTGCAGAACTGGCCGGCCCCCATGGTCAGCGAGCCGACGAAGGCCTCGCCCAGCGCCTTGCCACGGGCCTTGAGCGCCTCGGGCAGCAGGAACACCGGATTGATCGAGCTCATCTCTGCGTACACCGGGATCGGCTCGGGACGCGCCTGGGCGGTCTTCATCAGGGCGGTGCCACCGCTGCGCGAGCCGGTGAAGCCCACCGCCTTGATCCGCGCGTCGCTGACCAGGCCCTGGCC
>NZ_JAHVHR010000011.1:0-512 GCF_019802175.1 Halomonas sp. DP5N14-9 | reverse complement strand
GTGGTTAGCCTAACTTCGGAGGGCGATCACCACGGTGTGGTTCATGACTGGGGTGAAGTCGTAACAAGGTAGCCGTAGGGGAACCTGCGGCTGGATCACCTCCTTAAACGACACGTCATCTGACTGTCGGTAAGTGCTCACAATGAATTACCTGATCAAGCAAGAGTAGCGACTGAAGGGTCAACGCTCGAGGCTAGAGTAGCTGGACCCTTGTAGTATGGGGCCATAGCTCAGCTGGGAGAGCGCCTGCCTTGCACGCAGGAGGTCAGCGGTTCGATCCCGCTTGGCTCCACCATTTTTCGATTTCGAGTAAAACAGTCGTCAAGTTCTAAGCAAGATGCTTGTTCGCCATCAGGCGACATCAAGTCTCTCGCTTAGAGCTTTTGCTCTAACGCTCTTTAACAATGTATATCATGCTGACAAAGTAAGATACGTTTCAAGCGTATCCGGCAATTGTCGTGACATCATCGATTGACAGACCCTTTGGGGTTATATGGTCAAGCGATGAAGCG
>NZ_JAHVHR010000007.1:0-616 GCF_019802175.1 Halomonas sp. DP5N14-9 | reverse complement strand
GTGGTTAGCCTAACTTCGGAGGGCGATCACCACGGTGTGGTTCATGACTGGGGTGAAGTCGTAACAAGGTAGCCGTAGGGGAACCTGCGGCTGGATCACCTCCTTAAACGACACGTCATATGACTGTCGGTAAGTGCTCACAATGAATTACCTGATCAAGCAAGAGCAGTGACTGTTTGGGTTAAATGCTAAGACCCAGCGTGACAAATGGGTCTGTAGCTCAGTTGGTTAGAGCGCACCCCTGATAAGGGTGAGGTCGGCAGTTCAAATCTGCCCAGACCCACCATTTCTCAGCTGGTTCTAGTCAACAACCCAAATCGATATGGGGCCTTAGCTCAGCTGGGAGAGCGCAACACTGGCAGTGTTGAGGTCAGCGGTTCGATCCCGCTAGGCTCCACCATTTCTCATCTCGAGTAAAACAGTCGTCAAGTTCTAAGCAAGATGCTTGTTCGCCACCAGGCGATATCAAGTCTCTCGCTTAGAGCTTTTGCTCTAACGCTCTTTAACAATGTATATCATGCTGACAAAGTAAGATACGTTTCAAGCGTATCCGGCAATTGTCGTGACATCATCGATTGACAGACCCTTTGGGGTTATATGGTCAAGCGATGAAGCG
>NZ_JAHVHR010000027.1:0-734 GCF_019802175.1 Halomonas sp. DP5N14-9 | reverse complement strand
TTCAATTTGTCACTAAAGCCGACCATCGCATCCGTCGCGGTCGTACCGTCCATTTTCACCAGGATGACGAAGCGTGTCGTGCGCTCAACCAACGTGCCTACGGCAGAACGGTTGCTGGCCCCCATGATGAGGTCGCCTTCCCAATGCCCGGGCATCAACCGATCTTCGATCTCAGGCGGCCGGAGATGAATACTGACCAAGTCAGGAATTTGGCGGCGACGATCCTTGCCACGACTGCGTGGACGCCGCTTTCCCTTCCCCTGCCGAAGGCAAGAAATGAGCTCTTTTTTCAGCGAGCCTCGGGGCATCACATAGAGCGCGTTGTAGATGGCCTCGTGGGAGACCTGACGTGTAGGGTCATTTGGATACATGCGCTTCAGTGTGATGGCTATCTGCCTAGGAGACCAGTACTTGCGCAACAGGTAGGTCACCAGATCGAAGAGAGGCGTACCAAGGCGCAACTTAGATTGTCGTCGTGCTCGATGTCGCGTCAGCGTGGCCCTGAAACCCGCCAGACTGGCGTCGTAGCCAGCATGAGAAGGTACCGCATGCCGAGCCAGTTCTCGAGAAATCGTGCTGGCAGCTCTCCCAAGGAACTTGGCGATGGAGCGTATCGAGTGACCTTCACGCATCAGCATGATGGTGGCACGTTCTTCAGCAGTAAGGTGGTGGTAGCAATGAGTCATAGCGATAGCGTACCTGATCGATCAGGTGTTGCACTTGCTCATTGAGAC
>NZ_JAHVHR010000019.1:0-1265 GCF_019802175.1 Halomonas sp. DP5N14-9 | reverse complement strand
CCTGGGCGAAGGCGGTGCGCTTGAGGTAAATCCGACGCAGTCGCTCCAGAAGCAGATAGGCCAGCCCCGAGAGCAGTAGCCGGTACTGGTTGGGCCACCACTCGTGGCAGCTGGTGCGGTCGGAGAACAGGAACTGCTGCTCCTTGATGCGGTTCTCCATCTCGCCCCGGGCACAGTAGCGATTGTCATAGAGCCACTCGGCGCTGCAGCCGCGCAGGCTGGTGACCACGTAGCGGGTGTTGAAGCCACGCCGGCTGGTCTCGGACTTGACGATCACCCTTCGTCGACGCTCCTTCCAGCTCTTGGCAGCGTACTCGATGAAGCCGAAGACACGCTCCTTCTCCCAGGTCTTCTCGAAGCGGATGGCTGACGCGTAGTCGATGTCCAGAGCCAGCTTGGCCAGGCGCTTGTTGCCGGCGAGGCCGATGAGGTAATCGACGCCGTGGCGGTCGCACCAGTTGAGGATCAGCGGGCGGCAAAAGCCGCTGTCGCCGCGGAACACGATCTTCACCTCAGGCCATGCCTGGCGCAGCCGCCGGACCAGCAAGGCGAGAATGGCGCCGGCGTGATGGGCGGCATCTCGGTAGGCCGGGCGCAGGTAGCTGACCAGTAGCTGGTCGCCACAGAACACGAACAGCGGCAGGAAGATGTAGTGGTCGTAGTAGCCGTTGAAGTGCCGGCCGAGCTGCTGGCCATGCACCCGGTCGTCGGTGGCATCGAAGTCGAGGTAGAGCGGCTTCTTCGGTGGCCGCCGGAACGAGCGGATGAACTGCTCGATCATCTCCTCGTGGATAGCGACCGCCCAGTCTCGGTTGGCCTGCTGTTCGAAGCGACACAGGGTGGACTGGCTGGCCAGCACGCCATCGGTATCGACGGCGGTCTGCAGGGCGATGTCGTGGCGCAGCGCATGATGGTCGTTGAGATCCTCATAGCCCATCGCCAGGCCGAACACGCGCTGTCGAACCAGGGTTTCCGTTCGGTGCTGGCAGCGCTGAGGGTCTCGCGCATCGCTCAGTCGGCGAGCTACCGAGCGCGTCAGCCCCATCTCACGATCGAGCTGACGCAGCAGGAGGATGCCGCCGTCGGAGGTGACGTCGCCGCCATCGAAGCGGGCGACGATCTGACGGCCTTTGCAGCGTGGAAAGGTGGCGGTGGGCGTGGTACATTTTGTCATGGCGGCTGTGTCGGCTAATTCTTGCTTAGGCTCTTGAATTATAACCGATTTTCAGCCGCTTTTTCCATTTCCGGTGCAATATCCGGGCTAG
>NZ_JAHVHR010000012.1:0-1541 GCF_019802175.1 Halomonas sp. DP5N14-9 | reverse complement strand
CCGAACGGCGGCGACAGGAAGGACACCTGCATGTTCACCGCGAACAGGATGCCGAACCAGATCGGGCTGTAGCCCAGCTGCACGATGATCGGCACGAAGATCGGCAGGGTCAGCATGGCCACCCCGATCCAGTCGAGGAACATGCCGAGCACGATCAGGATCGCCATCATCACCAGAATGATCACGATGGGCGAGACGTCCAGATCCATGATCATGCCGGAGATGAAGCGGTTGCCGCCCATCAGGTTGTAGACCCCGACCAGGGCGGCGGCACCGATGCCGATCCAGATGATCATGCCGCAGGTCACCAGGGTCTGGGACAGGCTCTGGTGCATCATCGAGAACGAGAACTCGCCCCGGGCCAGCACCGCCAGCAGCACGCCGAACACGCCCATGGCCGCCGCCTCGGTGACCGAGGCCACGCCGCCGTAGATCGAGCCCAGCACCATGAAGGCGATCAGCGCCGGCACGATGATCGAGCGCAGCGCGGCACCCCTGGAGGCGAAGCCGGCGTTGCGGTCCTCCTCGCTCATCGGCGGGCCCATGGCGGGGTTGCGCAGGCAGCGCACCAGCACATAACCGATGTAGGACAGCATCAGGATCACCGCCGGGGTGATCGCCGCGGTAAACAGGTCGGCGATGGAGACGCTGGCGATCAGGCCGTAGATGATCAGCACGATGGACGGCGGCATCATGGTACCGAGCGCCCCGCCGGCGCAGACTACGCCGATCGACAGGTGCTTGTCGTAGCCGAGGCGGAGCATCTGCGGCAGCGCCAGGATGCCGAGCAGCACGATCTCGCCGCCGATGATGCCGGACAGCGCGGCCAGGAAGAACGCCACCACCACGGTCTGCACGGCGACGCCCCCGGGCAGTCGCCCGGCGAACACCCGCATGGCGTTGAACAGATCCTTGGCGATGCCCGATCGGTCGAGCAGCGAGGCCATCAGCACGAACATCGGCACCGCCACCAGCGAGTACTCGGTGACGAAGCCATAGACCCGGCTGGTCACCAGCGGCAGGGCGTTGGGGCCGAACCAGCCGAAGGTAAAGGCCAGCGCCACCAGGCCGGTGATAAAGGCCAGCGGCAGGCCGGTGACCAGCAGCGCGAAGATGGCGCCGACCAGCAGCAGGGTTCCGTCTGCGATGCTCATCAGTCAGCGCCTCCTTCGGGTGCGTCGGGGGCGGGCTTGCCCTTGATCGACTGGATCAGGTGAATCAGCGCCTGGACGCACATGATCGCCACCGCGGCGAGGATCATGCCCTTGACCAGGGCGGGGAACGGCGGGTTCCAGGAGGTGCCGGAGCGCTCCAGCTGCCACTCGCCGAGGGGGTTGTGGGAGGCGCCGTAGAACATCACCCAGGCGGCGTAGGTCATGCCCAGGCAGAAGCCGAAGGTGACCAGGTCATTGAAGCGGTCGAGCCACAGCCGGAACCTCGGGCCCACGGCGTCGTAGAGCACCTTGACCCGGATATGGCGGTTGGAGGCCAGCGCGGCCGGGCCGCCGAGACAGAAGCTGACCGCCACCAGCATGACCACG
>NZ_JAHVHR010000028.1:0-1787 GCF_019802175.1 Halomonas sp. DP5N14-9 | reverse complement strand
AGACCGTTCTCGTACAGTCGGAAGATCGCCGACAGTGGAAGGTCGCGGTAGCGCTGATCCAGCCACTACGTGACGTATAAGGCAAGCGAAAACCGGCACGCCTTGGAATGACCGGTTACAGACCACATGAGGTGGTCGGAAATTGATCGCCGACGCGGTGATTGAGTCACTCTGAGTTCCTCAGTCGCTCGAAACCGAATTGATCAGTGGTTCCTTAGTACAAAACCTAGGTGTAGGGTCGTGATTGACCACTTGATATAGTATCACAACGCAACAAGGCCACATCTTATTTTTGGAAGAAAAGGCTAATCGAGCATATCCGGATAAGCCGAGAAAAACTTTAAAAGAACAGTTGTTAATCATTAACAATGTTGCCGTTAGTGTGTGGTTCCATATGTGGTGCTTAAGCATATTCCTATAAAGCTGATAATGGTTCCAAAAACTATCCATCGGTTAAAGATCTCGTCTGTTCGAATGAGCAGGTATGAAATTAAAAGGGTGAATAATGGTGTTGTGGCTGCTAGAGGGGCCACGATCACTAAGCTTCCGGTTTTTAAGGCTAGCATCAGAAAGATTGGTCCAAAGCTGGAAAGAATTCCAGCAGCTATCAATATTTTCAAATCTTCCAAGTTGTAGGATTTAAGAATGTTGGTGTTTGGAAAAGCGAATAAAGAGGCAATTACCCAGGAAGTAACTGTGGTTATCGCTGCCGCTATGACTGGATCAGTGTCTGCAGCAAGACCGGCTTTCCGAAGCGCGATAGAGGTGCCATAAGAGAATGATGCAGCTAACGGGTAAAGAATAAATATATTTATCTTTTTAGTGCTTGCCGCGCTGCTGGATACAGAAGAACTTTGTAAGCCAACTATAATACTTCCAGTTAATACGAGAAAAGCTCCTGTTAACCCTAGAGTAGTTGCTTTTTCTCCCATGAATATTAGCGCAAAACCTATGGAGACAAGTGGGTGAGTCAGTGTTAAAGGGGTTGTGATGTTGGCCCCCAATCTTGCCATCCCTAGAAATTGAAAAAAGCGTCCAAGTAGAGGTGCAAATATCCCCGCAAGGATGAAGGGCCACCAATCCAATAGGCGAAATTCATGAACATCGATTTTCCATAAAGCCCACAATCCCAAAGTAAGAGTGTTTATGCTCAAGGTCAACCATAAGGCTGCCGTGGACGATGTATTTTTGGTGCCTGCTTTAACGAATACGAAAGTGAAAGCAAACATAAGTGAAGATAGTAGTGAGTATGTTACGGAGAGAGTGCTGTCGCTAAGCATGAAAAAGCTTTCCTTTGTCTATTTAGTTTTTATCTATATTCCTGGGTGTCATATGAGAGTTGTTTATGATACCAGGGTTTGAATGATTGTAAATGTTGCTGCTCAGTCACTGAGTGGCAAGAGAACAAGAGCGGAAAATCATTGCTGGGGTGTCGTATTAAAACTTCTGGAGTAATCCCGCTCCATATCAGTGCTAACGCTGCTCATCAAAACCTCCTTCACGACTATTCTTAACAAGTCAATATCCACAAATACAGTGATGGAAGATGCAGCAATATCAACCGTGCTGCCAGCGATTTGAGCATCTACATCGTGAAAAATATGATGCTGCGGTATGAGTTACGTGGCAGTTGGCCTGTAGCGATGCACGTTTTTTGACGCTACAGGGCTAGCCCGGATATTGCACCGGAAATGGAAAAAGCGGCTGAAAATCGGTTATAATTCAAGAGCCTAAGCAAGAATTAGCCGACACAGCCGCCATGACAAAATGTACCACGCCCACCGCCA
>NZ_JAHVHR010000015.1:0-1864 GCF_019802175.1 Halomonas sp. DP5N14-9 | reverse complement strand
CCTTTTCAGTGAACTCGTGTTGCCTTCCGCTATCCGCAGGGCGTCGGCGATCGCGTGGTGAAAATTTCGGGGCTCAATGACACGGCCTACTCACTTGCTGTCTACGCTTCACAGCGGCGGTTGCCCGACGCTGCGCAAGACTCGCTACCGGCTGGCGGCTACCCTTGGCCGGGTGGGAATTTCACCCACTGGGGTTCAACTCACCCTTTCTGCAGGCCCTGGCCTGCTCCCAGATGACCAAGCTTTGCCTGGCGCACGCGGATGGTATCCTCTTGAAAATTCAGTGTGTTCCGCCAAGAACCTGATCCAAGGGAGCCATCCACTATGGGTGAAAGCCTATCCACCTGGACGCCCTCGTGCAACGGCTCTGTCCGTGTCGAGCTGAGCGGCCACCGCACCACCAGCGACAGCGGCACTTTGTTGCTGCGCGAAGCCCTCGACAGTAGCGGCGTGATCGAGGCGCTCGGCGACAACCTGGTCGATGCGCGTCATCCGCTGCGCATTCGCCACTCGCTGACCAGCCAGATACGCACTCTGGTGCTGCAGCGGGCGATGGGCTGGATCGATCTCAGCGATACCGACATGCTGCGCCGTGATCCGCTCTGGCAGCTGGCCTGCAGCGATGCGCGCGGGGTGACACCACTGGCACAGGAGCGGCCGTCTCAAGCCACGTTGTCCCGGCTGCTGACCTGCCTGGGGCACAACGACAACATCGATGTCGTGCACGAAGGCCTGCTGCGGCTGGTGCTCTGGCGCCTGACCTCGCTGAAGAACGGCGAGCGCCCCAAGCAGCTGACGCTGGACATCGACGGCCTGCCGATCGAGGTCCACGGTCACCAAGGTGGCTCGGCCTACCATGGCCTTTACGGTACCCGCATCTACTCGCCGCTGGTCGCCTCGCTGGCCGAAACAGGCGACATGGTCGGTGGCCTGCTACGCGAGGGCAACGCCGGCCCGGCTGAGAATGCCGATACATGGATCCCCCATCTGGTGACGCGGCTCAACGAGAGCACTGGCGCCCAGGTTCGGGTGCGCATCGATGCCGGATTCACCGACAACGACACGCTGGAGGCGCTGGAAGAGCGCGACATCGAGTATCTGGGCCGGTTACGCAGCCACAAGGGCCTGCAAAAATTGGCGGCGCCCTACCTGAAGCGGCCCCGCGGCCGACCGCCTGAACAGCCTCGAGAATGGTGCCATGACCTTGAGTACCAAGCCGGTTCCTGGCCGGCACCACGGCGCGTCGTGCTGGTCGTGCAGGAGCGCCCCGATGACCTGCTGCTGCATGCCTTCTTCCTGGTCACCAACCTCGGCAAGTTCGACTGGCCGCCGGAGAAGGTCCTGGCGCTCTATCGCAAGCGCGGGAGCGCCGAGGCCCACATGGGCGAGGTGAAGTCGGCGCTGGATGTGCACCTGTCGTCGACGGATCGTGGTGCCTCCACGGTCCAGGATGTCATGGCCCGCAACGAGGTGAGCCTACTGCTGAGCCTCTACGCGTATCAGGTCCTGCATGGCCTGCGCTGCTTGCTGGTGCGTCAGACCCGACAGGGCTGGAGCCTGAGCCGGCTGCGCGAGCAGGTACTCAAGGTCGCAGCCACGCTGAAGCTGCACGCCCGGCGCATCACCGTTCACCTCGGCGATGCGGCTGACAAATGGTGGCCTGCCTTGCTGAAGGGGCTACCGAAACTGACCGCGCTAGGCTGACTCGTCGGCGATACCACCACCGATCCCTGCGCCAAGCAGCCCCACTTCGGCTGACGGTGACGGCTGCACGGATGAGGGCAATTCATTCCTGTAGGCTATAAGAAGAACTAAGATTTGCGCTTTTTTGCATATAACAGCGGGTTCTCATGCTGCCAACGCG
>NZ_JAHVHR010000003.1:0-2116 GCF_019802175.1 Halomonas sp. DP5N14-9 | reverse complement strand
GCGGAGGCGGTGTCGCCACCGGCCACCGAGAACGCCAGCGGGAAGTTGGAGGCGCCGAACACCGCCACCGGACCCAGCGCGATATGGCGCTGGCGCAGGTCGACCCGCGGCATCGGTTCACGGTCCGGCAGGGCCGGATCGTGCCGCACGTCGAGCCATTCGCCGGCGCGCACCACCGAGGCGAACAGGCGCAGCTGGCCGCAGGTACGGCCGCGCTCGCCCTGCAGACGTGCCTGGGGCAGGCCGGACTCCTGCATGGCGCGCTCGATCAGGGCATCACCGAGCGCCTCGATCTCGTCGGCGATGGTCTCGAGAAAGGTCGCACGGGCCTCGAGGCCAGTCTCGCGGTAGCTATCGAAGGCCGCCCAGGCCAGTTCGCAGGCGCGCTCGACCTCGGCCTTGGAACCTGCCTTGTAGCCAGGCTCGAGGGTCTCACCGGTGGCCGGATTGACGGCGTGGATGGGCTCGCCCTTGGCCTCGACGGCCTGGCTGCCGATCAGCTGCTTTCCTTCCAGAGTCATGTTGGCTCCTTTTCGCTTGCGGGGATGGGGTTGTCGGTTTGCTGTCTGGTACCAGTGTCAACGCCGGCTCGACCTGCGTTCAATGCTCGTGTCGTCATTGTTCGGGACAGTCGAAGCCTGTCGCCGGTCGATTACATCGGCGTGACGCTGGTCTGTTCTTCGTCCTCGGTGGGCGGCGCCAGCGGATTACGCAGCGGACGCCCGAAGGCCGGTAGCTCGATCTCGTAGCGCTCGCCCGGTTTGACACTGACACCGTCGGCGAAGCTCAGGGTGGCGGTGCCGAAAAAATGGACGTGGACGTCACCGGGCCGACGGAAACCTGGGTACTTGAAGTGGTGGTGTTCCAGGTTGGCGATGCTGTGCGCCATGTTGTCCTCGCCGGTCAAGAACGGCTTCTCCCACAGGGTCTCGCCGTCTCTGGTGATACGCGAAGTACCCTCCAGATGAGAGGGTAGTTCACCGATCAGCAGTTCGGGGCCGAAACTGCAGGCGCGAAGCTTCGAGTGGGCCAGCCACAGGTAGTTGTAGCGTTCGGTGATGTGATCCGAGAATTCGTTGCCGATGGCGAAGCCCAGCCGATGGGGACGGCCCTGATCATCGATGAGGTAGAGCCCGGCGAGTTCCGGCTCTTCGCCTGCATCCTCGGCAAAGGATGGCCAGGGCAGCGGCGCCTCGGGGGCCACCACGCAGTCACCATCTCCCTTGTAGAACCACTCGGGCTGGGCGCCCACCTGGCCTTCGGCGGGCTTGCCGCCCTCGACGCCGAGCCTGAACATGCGCATCGAGTCGGTCAGCTGGGCGTCGTCGGTTTCGGACGAGTCGGCGTGCATGGCGCTGCGGGTATCGGCGCTGCCCAGATGGGTCAGGCCGGTGCCGGTGACCAGGCAGTGCGCGGGATCTGGATGGGTCAGCGGCGGCAGTAGCTGACCGGTCTCGACCAGTTCGCCGTAGTCGAGGGTCTCGTCACCGAGGCATTCATTGACCGTAGTCGCCAGGCCCTTGCCCTCGGCCAGCGCACGGCGTGCCAGGGTATAGGTGTCGGCGTCGGTCAGTCGCACACGGTCCGGTCCTTCGACCAGGGCGGCCCTGACGCTGCCCTGGTGGCGGCACTGGATGATGCGAAGGGTCTCGGGGGTGTCATGATGCATGGCGATATCCTTGCGTGACGTGGGCGCCTTGTCCCGGTTCACGGTTGGCCCCCAGAGGCATCTTACGCCTCTGGGGTGGTGTATGGTCAACATACAAAGGTATGGGTTGACGTTATGGAAAGGTGGCTTTGCTGGCGTCTAGCCTGGCGCCTGGTCCCGGAGAGGGGCCGATCCGCGTCATTGCACCAGCCACATGGCCATCTCGGGCCACACCAGCAGCGCCGCGAGTACACATAGCTGCAGGGCGATAAAGGGCAGCACCGAGACGAAGATGTCCTTGAGGCTGATCTCCGGTGGCGCCACACCCTTCAGGTAGAAGGCCGCGGGTCCGAACGGCGGCGACAGGAAGGACACCTGCATGTTCACCGCGAACAGGATGCCGAACCAGATCGGGCTGTAGCCCAGCTGCACGATGATCGGCACGAAGATCGGCAGGGTCAGCATGGC
>NZ_JAHVHR010000023.1:0-1942 GCF_019802175.1 Halomonas sp. DP5N14-9 | reverse complement strand
TGAATAAATGCCTGACGATGACCTACTCTCGCATGGGGAGACCCCACACTACCATCGGCGCTGAGCGGTTTCACTTCTGAGTTCGGCAAGGGATCAGGTGGTTCCCACTCGCTATGGTCGTCAGGCGGAAAAAAGACAACGTACACCATGCTGACGATACGCTTCATCGTATCCGTCAATTGATTCGAGACATCATCGACCAAAACCCTTTGGGTGTTATATGGTCAAGCCTCACGGACCATTAGTACCGGTTAGCTCAACGCCTTGCAGCGCTTCCACACCCGGCCTATCAACCAGCTGGTCTTGCTGGGTCCTTTAGGAGGCTCAAGGCCTCAGGGAGATCTCATCTTGAAGGGGGCTTCCCGCTTAGATGCTTTCAGCGGTTATCCCGTCCGTACATAGCTACCCGGCAATGCCACTGGCGTGACAACCGGAACACCAGAGGTACGTCCACTCCGGTCCTCTCGTACTAGGAGCAGCGCTTCTCAAATCTCCAACGCCCACGGCAGATAGGGACCGAACTGTCTCACGACGTTCTAAACCCAGCTCGCGTACCACTTTAAATGGCGAACAGCCATACCCTTGGGACCGACTTCAGCCCCAGGATGTGATGAGCCGACATCGAGGTGCCAAACACCGCCGTCGATGTGAACTCTTGGGCGGTATCAGCCTGTTATCCCCGGAGTACCTTTTATCCGTTGAGCGATGGCCCTTCCATACAGAACCACCGGATCACTAGAACCTACTTTCGTATCTGCTCGACGTGTCTGTCTCGCAGTTAAGCACCCTTATGCTCTTGCACTCACTGCACGATTTCCAACCGTGCTGAGGGTACCTTCGTGCTCCTCCGTTACTCTTTGGGAGGAGACCGCCCCAGTCAAACTACCCACCACACACGGTCCTCGAACCGGATTACGGTCCTGAGTTAGAACGCCAATGATGCCAGGCTGGTATTTCAAGGTTGGCTCCACCCCATCTGGCGACAGGGTTTCAAAGCCTCCCAGCTATCCTACACAAGCAACATCAGCGTCCAGTGTGAAGCTGTAGTAAAGGTTCACGGGGTCTTTCCGTCTAGCCGCGGGTACACAGCATCTTCACTGCGATTTCAATTTCACTGAGTCTCGGGTGGAGACAGCGTGGCCATCATTACGCCATTCGTGCAGGTCGGAACTTACCCGACAAGGAATTTCGCTACCTTAGGACCGTTATAGTTACGGCCGCCGTTTACCGGGGCTTCGATCAGGAGCTTCGCGTGAGCTAACACCATCACTTAACCTTCCGGCACCGGGCAGGCGTCACACCCTATACGTCCGCTTGCGCGTTTGCAGAGTGCTGTGTTTTTAATAAACAGTTGCAGCCACCTGGTATCTTCGACCGCGTCAGGCTCCGGTCGCGAGGACCTTCACCCTAATGCGGCGTGCCTTCTCCCGAAGTTACGGCACCATTTTGCCTAGTTCCTTCACCCGAGTTCTCTCAAGCGCCTTGGTATTCTCTACCTGACCACCTGTGTCGGTTTGGGGTACGGTCTCACAGTATCTGAAGCTTAGAGGCTTTTCCTGGAAGCGTGGCATCGATGACTTCCTGACCGTAGTCAGTTCGTCTCGCCTCTCGGCCTTGAGGATCCGGATTTACCTGAATCCTCAGCCTACCGGCTTTCACCAGGACAACCAACGCCTGGCTCACCTAGCCTTCTTCGTCCCCCCATCGCAATACTGTGAGGTACGGGAATATTGACCCGTTTCCCATCGACTACGCCTTTCGGCCTCGCCTTAGGGGCCGACTCACTCTGCTCCGATTAGCGTCGAACAGAAACCCTTGGTCTTCCGGCGGGGGAGTTTTTCACTCCCCTTGTCGTTACTCATGTCAGCATTCGCACTCGTGATACCTCCAGCATGCTTCTCAACACACCTTCATCGGCTTACACGACGCTCCTCTACCGCGT
>NZ_JAHVHR010000022.1:0-1234 GCF_019802175.1 Halomonas sp. DP5N14-9 | reverse complement strand
TGAGCCCCGTTACATCTTCCGCGCAGGCCGACTCGACTAGTGAGCTATTACGCTTTCTTTAAAGGATGGCTGCTTCTAAGCCAACCTCCTAGCTGTCTAAGCCTTCCCACATCGTTTCCCACTTAACCAGGATTTCGGGACCTTAGCTGACGGTCTGGGTTGTTTCCCTTTTCACAACGGACGTTAGCACCCGCTGTGTGTCTCCCACGCTTGCACTCACCGGTATTCGGAGTTTGCCTCGGGTTGGTAAGTCGGGATGACCCCCTAGCCGAAACAGTGCTCTACCCCCGGCGGTGATACGTGAGGCGCTACCTAAATAGCTTTCGAGGAGAACCAGCTATCTCCGGGCTTGATTAGCCTTTCACTCCGATCCACAAGTCATCCAAATCTTTTTCAACAGATCCTGGTTCGGTCCTCCAGTTGATGTTACTCAACCTTCAACCTGCTCATGGATAGATCGCCCGGTTTCGGGTCTATTTCCAGCGACTGGTCGCCCAGTTAAGACTCGATTTCTCTACGCCTCCCCTATACGGTTAAGCTCGCCACTGAAAATAAGTCGCTGACCCATTATACAAAAGGTACGCGGTCACCAAACAAGTTGGCTCCCACTGCTTGTACGCATACGGTTTCAGGATCTATTTCACTCCCCTCTCCGGGGTTCTTTTCGCCTTTCCCTCACGGTACTGGTTCACTATCGGTCAGTCAGGAGTATTTAGCCTTGGAGGATGGTCCCCCCGTCTTCAGTCAAGGTTTCACGTGCCTCGACCTACTCGATTTCACAACACTCAGGTTTCGGTTACGGGGCTATCACCCACTATGGCCAGATTTCCCAATCTGTTCACCTACCAGTTGTGTTGCTTAAGGGCTGGTCCCCGTTCGCTCGCCGCTACTAGGGGAATCTCGGTTGATTTCTTTTCCTCGGGGTACTTAGATGTTTCAGTTCCCCCGGTTCGCCTCTCATGTCTATATATTCAACATGAGATACCCAAGTTACCTTGGGTGGGTTTCCCCATTCAGAGATGTCCGGGTCGCAGGTCGTTTGCCACCTCGCCGAACCTTATCGCAGGCTTCCACGTCTTTCATCGCCTCTGACTGCCTAGGCATCCACCGTATGCGCTTCATCGCTTGACCATATAACCCCAAAGGGTCTGTCAATCGATGATGTCACGACAATTGCCGGATACGCTTGAAACGTATCTTACTTTGTCAGCATGATATACATTGTTAAAGAGCG
>NZ_JAHVHR010000026.1:0-1688 GCF_019802175.1 Halomonas sp. DP5N14-9 | reverse complement strand
GATGACGTGTCGTTTAAGGAGGTGATCCAGCCGCAGGTTCCCCTACGGCTACCTTGTTACGACTTCACCCCAGTCATGAACCACACCGTGGTGATCGCCCTCCGAAGTTAGGCTAACCACTTCTGGTGCAGTCCACTCCCATGGTGTGACGGGCGGTGTGTACAAGGCCCGGGAACGTATTCACCGTGACATTCTGATTCACGATTACTAGCGATTCCGACTTCACGGAGTCGAGTTGCAGACTCCGATCCGGACTGAGACCGGCTTTATGGGATTAGCTCCACCTCGCGGATTCGCAACCCATTGTACCGGCCATTGTAGCACGTGTGTAGCCCTACCCGTAAGGGCCATGATGACTTGACGTCGTCCCCACCTTCCTCCGGTTTGTCACCGGCAGTCTCCCTAGAGTTCCCGACCGAATCGCTGGCAAATAGGGACAAGGGTTGCGCTCGTTACGGGACTTAACCCAACATTTCACAACACGAGCTGACGACAGCCATGCAGCACCTGTCTGAGAGTTCCCGAAGGCACCAATCCATCTCTGGAAAGTTCTCTCGATGTCAAGGGTAGGTAAGGTTCTTCGCGTTGCATCGAATTAAACCACATGCTCCACCGCTTGTGCGGGCCCCCGTCAATTCATTTGAGTTTTAACCTTGCGGCCGTACTCCCCAGGCGGTCGACTTATCGCGTTAACTGCGCCACAAAGCTCTCAAGGAGCCCAACGGCTAGTCGACATCGTTTACGGCGTGGACTACCAGGGTATCTAATCCTGTTTGCTACCCACGCTTTCGCACCTCAGCGTCAGTGTCAGTCCAGAAGGCCGCCTTCGCCACTGGTATTCCTCCCGATCTCTACGCATTTCACCGCTACACCGGGAATTCTACCTTCCTCTCCTGCACTCTAGCCTGACAGTTCCGGATGCCGTTCCCAGGTTGAGCCCGGGGCTTTCACAACCGGCTTATCAAGCCGCCTACGCGCGCTTTACGCCCAGTAATTCCGATTAACGCTCGCACCCTCCGTATTACCGCGGCTGCTGGCACGGAGTTAGCCGGTGCTTCTTCTGTGAGTGATGTCCTCCCTCGAGGGTATTAACCTCAAGGCTTTCTTCCTCACTGAAAGTGCTTTACAACCCGAAGGCCTTCTTCACACACGCGGCATGGCTGGATCAGGCTTTCGCCCATTGTCCAATATTCCCCACTGCTGCCTCCCGTAGGAGTTCGGGCCGTGTCTCAGTCCCGATGTGGCTGATCATCCTCTCAGACCAGCTACGGATCGCAGCCTTGGTGAGCCGTTACCTCACCAACTAGCTAATCCGACATAGGCTCATCCGATAGCGCAAGGTCCGAAGATCCCCTGCTTTCCCCCGTAGGGCGTATGCGGTATTAGCCTGGGTTTCCCCAGGTTATCCCCCACTACCGGGCAGATTCCTATGCATTACTCACCCGTCCGCCGCTCGACGCCTCCTAGCAAGCTAGGATCGTTTCCGCTCGACTTGCATGTGTTAGGCCTGCCGCCAGCGTTCAATCTGAGCCATGATCAAACTCTTCAGTTTAAAGTCTGATAGTCCGTTAAGCGGACCAAACTTGGCTCAAGGTTCAAACGTCTCGTTTGACGAGTCGCTTGCCTTGATATTTCAGTGACAGTGTCACTGACTCATCGGCAAGCGCCCACATGAATTACCTGATCAA
>NZ_JAHVHR010000021.1:0-15682 GCF_019802175.1 Halomonas sp. DP5N14-9 | reverse complement strand
GTGCCAACGGCAAGCTACCACAGGGTCAAGTCTCACATCCGGCCTCCGGGCGCCGGTACGGTGGGCCAGCACGACTCAGCGAGATTCATGCTCTGCGATCGTCCATCCTACAAGGCGGTTCACCAGCGGCCTGACTGCAAGCACCCCGACAAAGGCCACGGGCATGGCGCGGACATAGGCTTTAGCCACTGTCGTTAAGTACTCTGGCCCCATGCCCCCCGTCACCGCCGTGATCACCAGACACATGATCAGCGTCATCAAAGCGGACATGTAGAAGGCGAAAACCAAGGGAGCATAACGTGGGGGCAGCCTCCGGCGGATCCTTGACGGCGGCGAGGCCTGCTCGCGCATGTATGGATTCCTTCTCTAGAAATGGATAACCAACTTACCCTTGTTCCTTACTCCATCGCTAGCTTTGTTTGGAGAATATCTCACCGGATAGCGACCGTAGGGGCCAGGGGTGTCGTCGCTAACCAGTCTTGTTTCGTAGCTCTTTACTGCGCATCAAGCGGGCTACTCGGCACGCCCAACCAATTACTGCGCATCAAGCGGGCTACTCGGCACGCCCAACCAAGGGCCCCGCTCTCTGCCAGCAGCTTGGCGACTTCGATCTTGATTTCACCGATGTATCGCTGGCGGCTTATGGAAGCCGCTGGCGACCTTCAGCAACGACCCGGAACCAACTCAACCCTGGGGCAATTCACAGCCACAGTGCAAGGGGCACATGGGGACTCATTTCCAGAAAGCTTATGAAGCCTTTCAAGAAGAACTGGGACCCGAGGGTAACACCCCTGGCACGCGGCGGGAGTAAGTTAGAGGTTTGTCGAGTATCAGCTTATCCGGATTTACCCGCGTTTCTCTATCCTGCCCTTGCCTTAAGTCCTGCCTGTTTCAGGCTGATCTGCGAAGAACCAAAAAAATCTTGCTATTGCAGTCACTTGCCTTACCCGAATCACACGAACCTCTGAGCCGCTAACCGCGCCCCTGCACATGTGAGTGATGCGATCACCGCGCTGCGCTGGATGCTGCACTTAAGAATCAATAATACCTTATGCAGCTATTGACGATGCACGATCGCCCTTCTGGCGCCAACTCAATGCCGCACGACTAAAGTCGCAATATCAAGCCTTGCATTCGAGCGATAGAAATACTTAGATATAGAAGAATCTGGTGAGACTACAACAACGAGGGAGTCCCCCATGGCGACTACTGACGATGCAGTACCCATGACTGAGCTTGAGGTTACCGCGCTGGATGCCATTGCCGAAGGCATCTACCGTTTCGAATTCGCTCACCCTGATGGCGAGGAGCTGCCCGAGTTCACCCCCGGCGCCCATGTCCATATCGAGGTGCCAAATGGGCAGGTACGCCGCTACTCTCTGTGCAACGACCCCGAGGAGCATGACCGCTACGTGATCGCGGTAAAGCGCGAAGAGTCGGGTACCGGAGGCTCGAAAAGCCTGGTTGATGACACGCGAGTGGGAGACCGCCTGCAGGTGTCAGCCCCCGTCAACGACTTCGAGCTGAAAGGCAATCCGGCGCGCTACGTATTTATCGCCGGAGGCATCGGCATCACACCGATCCTGTCAATGATCCACCACCTTCGCAATACCGGTGGCAAGCCATTCAAGCTTTACTACCTGACGCGCGAGCCAGAACAGACCGCGTTCCTCGAAGAACTCAGCGGTCCCGAATACCGCGGCAAGGTGGTAATTCATCATGACCACGGAGACCCGGACGACTCCTTCGACCTCTGGCCAGTGCTGGAACAACCCAAGGGAGCCCACATCTACTGCTGTGGCCCGCGAGGCCTGATGGAGGCGGTGCGTGACATGACCGGCCATTGGTCATCCTCCAGCGTGCACTTCGAGGACTTCGGCGCCCAGAAGCAGGCCTCGGCAGAAAACGACACGGCGTTCACCGTGCGACTCCACAAGACCGGCGAAGCGATCCCAGTACCAGCGGGGGTCTCGATCCTCGAGGCATTGCGGGTCAACGGCCATCATGTACCCTACTCCTGCGAAAGCGGCACTTGTGGCTCCTGCCGTTCGACGCTGATTGAGGGCGAAGCGGACCATCGCGACTTGGTGTTGTCCGACGCCGAACGGGTCGACCACATCATGGTCTGCGTCTCTCGCGCCTGCTCCAAGGAGCTGGTGATCGACCTGCCTGAATGAATCCGCCTATCCCCCTGGAGCGGCACCCATGTCAGAATCCCCCTTGAGACTCGGTATCGCAGGACTGGGGCGCGGCTTTATGCTGTTGCTGCCCACCCTTGCGGCGCATCC
The DNA here is from genome assembly GCF_019802175.1 of Halomonas sp. DP5N14-9. Taxonomy (NCBI): domain Bacteria; kingdom Pseudomonadati; phylum Pseudomonadota; class Gammaproteobacteria; order Oceanospirillales; family Halomonadaceae; genus Halomonas; species Halomonas sp. DP5N14-9. The sequence goes on along the minus strand of NZ_JAHVHR010000021.1, from coordinate 13,394 downwards.
TGGCATCCGTCTAGTGGCCGCGGCCGACCCGCGCGAAGAGGCACGCCAGCAATTCGTCGCCGACTTCTCCGCAACCGCCCATGCCGAGGTGGCAGCCTTGTGCGCCGACCCTCAAGTAGAGGTGGTGTACATCGCCACCCCACACCAATATCACCGCGAGCATGTCGAAATGGCCGCCCAGCATGGCAAACACGTGCTGGTCGAAAAGCCCATGGCACTCTCCCTGGCAGACTGCCAGGCCATGATCGACTCCATGCGTCGGGCCGGCTGCTGGCTGATGGTGGGCCACAGCCACAGCTTTGATGTGCCGTATCTGCGCACCCGCGCTTTGATCGACAGCCAGGCCTTCGGGGCAGTACGAATGATCAGCGCTCTCAACTATACCGACTTCCTTTATCGCCCACGCCGCCCCGAAGAGCTGGAAACGGCCCGCGGTGGTGGTGTGATATTCAGTCAGGCCGCCCATCAGGTCGACGTCGTACGACTTCTCGGCGGCGGGCGCGCCAGAGGAGTACGCGCTGCAACCGGACGCTGGGACCCGTCCCGACCTACCGAGGGGGCCTATAGCGCCCTGCTGACCTTCGGGGATGGCACCTTCGCCACCATGACGTACAGCGGCTACGCCCATTTCGATAGCGACGAACTGTCCGGGTGGCGCGGTGAGCTAGGGCAACCACGCGATCCCAGGGACTACGGCAGGGCCAGGGCGCAATTGGCGCGGCTACAGGGTGCCGAGGAGGAAGCTAGGGTCAAGAACGCCCGCACTTATGGCGCGGGTCTGTCACTCGCTGATACCAGCCTGGCTGGTATCGGTCACAATCATTTCGGCTTCGTGGTGGTTTCCTGTGAGCGGGGTGACTTGCGTCCTACGCCCTGGGGTGTAGAGATCTATGCCGACGATCACCATTACCTTGAGCCCCTCTCTCCACCGGCGATACCGAGACGTGAGGTGCTCGACGAGCTGATCGCAGCCGTTCGCCACGACCGGCCGCCCATCCACTCTGGGGAATGGGGCATGGCGACCATGGAAGTGTGCCTGGCCATGCTCAAATCCGCCGACCGGGGGCAAGACGTGACGTTGTCCCATCAGGTGAGTCTGGAGAAACCAGTCGAGTATAATTTCGAAGTTGGATCACGATAACTTCGAGGACCTCACCATGGCACGCAACAATCAGGAAACCCAAACCGTCCTTAGACACTGGCAGGAGGACGTCCCGGACGACCGACTAGCCCACCTAGTTCGGGACGCTGGGCGAGTACTGACAAAGAGCCTCCAGACACGGCTGTCGGAGCACTCGGTGAGCTTTGGCCACTGGGCGTTCCTGCGCATACTCTGGGTCACCGAGGGACTGACACAGCGTGAGCTCAGTGAACAGGCTGGGGTGATGGAGCCGACCACCTTCACCGCCCTAAAGGCCATGGAGGCCAAGGGCCTGATTGAGCGGCGGCAATTGAACGGCAACCGTAAGAACATTCATATCTACTTGACGCAAAAAGGGCGCGACCTGAAGGAGATCCTCGTGCCTCTGGCCGAGGAGGTCAACGACATCGCCATACAAGGAGTGGATGACGACGACCTTCGGGCGACTCGGCGTACCCTACTGAAGATCATCAGCAACCTGGCCGAAGCCAACGAATGACGGGGCGAGCAGGTTGCCTGGCAACGACCCAAACACAGGACAGGCGATGACTACCCACGACTCGACACCGACGGAGCAAGACAAGGAGGCACTCCTTGAAGACCTGGTGGATGCCAACCACATTCTCTTCAACGAAGGCGTACTAGATGCCTTCGGCCATGTCAGCATCCGGCACCCAGACGATCCCGAGCGGTTTCTCCTGGCACGCAACATGGCTCCAGGCCTAGTCACCGGTGGCGATATCCTCACCTTCGAGCTCGATGGCACGCCCGTCGATGCTGATGGCCGGAAAGTCTACCTCGAACGCTTTATTCATGGGGAGATCTATCGAGCCCGACCCGATGTGATGGCGGTGGTACACAGCCATTCCCCTTCGGTGGTGCCCTTCAGTGCCGTGAAATCGGCGCCCCTGCGCCCGATGTGCCACATGAGCGGCTTCCTCGGCGAAGGGGCACCAATCTTCGAGATTCGCGAGGCGGCTGGCCATGCCACGGATCTTCTAATCCGCGATTGCGGACTAGGTGCCTCCCTAGCCGACTCTCTCGGTGACCATAACGTCGTACTGATGCGGGGGCATGGCGCCACCGTGACGGCTCCCACGCTCAAGCAGGTGGTCTATCGGGCCATCTATGTTGAAGTTAATGCGCGTTTGCAGGCCGATGCTCTTCGACTCGGGCCCGTCGATTACCTCACAGCCGACGAGGCCAGTTCAGCGATGGAGACTACAGAGGGCCAAGTGGAGAGGCCCTGGCAGTTATGGAAACAGCGCGCGCGTCAGGCCCGCACCGCAAGTACAAGCTGAGATGGTGACCGGTGCGCACCCTAGCACCGGTCGTTTCCTTGTGCGCCAGACTAACGTTGTTGCCAAGGGTGGTGTCTCGGAGTTGCTGTCTGGTGGGAGCCCCTTACGGACTTGGCATCGGGATCCATGATTTAAATAGCAAGCCCCTTCAGGTAGAGCCAGGGGATCAGCTCCTCGATGCTGCGGGCTCGCTTCAGGTAGCGCGGCAGCAGGCTACTGTTGAAGCGAACTCCACCCCCACTGCGGTCACGTACCTTGGGCACCTGCACGCTGACATCCCCGCCCCCGGTCTGGACTGTGCGCTCGGGCAGGTAGCCGTTGCGGACCTCGGCCTGGCGTCCATCGTCGAGCCACTGATCGGTATACTGCATACTGCGCCAGGAAGGTGGCCAGCTCGGCCTTGGCGATCAGGTCACGGGCACCTTGGCGCAGCAACGCGTGCAGCGGGTCGGTGACTTGGGGTTCTGGTTGTGAAAGAGCTCCGAGGGTAGAATCGGCCATGGCGTATCCATTCCGTGTTGATTGTGATCTGGCGAGATCAATCAACAGGATACGCCACCCTTCCTACCTCTTCCCATAGTAAGCGATCGGCGAACACCGCTTGTCAGTGATCAGGCGATGTGCTGCCAGTGGTGAGGCAAGAGCTCGTGGAGCTGGCTGGCTTTCTGTGTCGGTAGCCGTTCCAGTACGTCCTTCAGGTAGGCATGAGGCTCGTGGCCGTTCAGCTTGGCAGACTGGATCAAGCTCATGATGGTGGCGGCCCGCTGGCCACTGCGCAGTGAGCCGGCAAATAGCCAGTTCGAGCGGCCCAGCGCCCAGGGGCGGATCAGGTTCTCGACCCGATTGTTGTCGATCGGCAGCCCGCCGTCATCGAGATAGCGTGTCAGCGCCGTCCAACGCTTCAGGCTGTAGTCCAGTGCCTTGGCCGTCGCTGAGCCGTTCGGCACCTTCTCGCGCTGAGCCAGCATCCAGCGATGTGAGGCGTCGGAAATGGGCCTCGCTCGGGTGTCACGTCGCCGCTGGCGTTCTTCACCACTCAGCGACTGGGCCTCGCGCTCCACCTGGTAGAGCTGGGCGATCAGCTCGATGGCCTGCCCGGCAATCTGGCACTTGTCGGCCACGTGCAGGTCGACGAACTTGCGCCGCGCGTGGGCCATGCAACCGATCTCGGTGACGCCGTTGGCAAAGCTCTGCTTGTAGCCGCTGTAGTCGTCGCAGACCAGCTTGTCCTGCCAGTCGCCGAGGAAGTCGCGGGCATGCTGGCCGCCGCGCCCCTCGCTGAAGTCGTAGACCACCGCCTTCAACTCGGCGTAAGGCGTGGTGGCGTAGGCCCAGAGGTAGGCGCGGTGGGTCTTCTTCTTGCCCGGGGCCAGCATCGGCACCGGGGTCTCGTCGGCATGCAGCACCGGCTCGCTGAGCAGCAGCTCATGCAAGGCATCGATCAGCGGCTGGAGCCGGACCCCGCAGATGCCGACCCACTCGGCCAGGGTGGAACGCGGAATCGCCACGCCGGCGCGGGCGAAGATCTGCTCCTGGCGATAGAGTGGCAAGTGATCGGCATACTTGGCGATTAGCACCTGGGCCAGCAGGCCGGCGGTGGGGATGCCTTCGTCGATGATCTGTGCGGGCATCGGCGCCTGGATCAGCGTCTCGCAGTGATCGCAGACTCACTTGCCACGGATATGGCGCTCGACGTGGAACACGCCCGGCGTGTAGTCGAGCTTTTCGCTGATCTCCTCGCCGATCCGTCGCAGCTGGCAACCGCAGGCGCAGTGCTCACTCTCCGGGTCGTGACGGATCTCGGTGCGCGGCAGCTCGGGCGGCAAGGGGGCGCGCCGGGGCACCTTCTTGGGCGTCGGTGTCGCGGAAGCGAGCTTCAGGTCCTCCAGTTCGGTCTCGATGGCGGCGATGTCGGTATCCACCACTTCCTCCAGCAGGCTGATCTGCAGGACGTTGAGCTGCTCGCTGCGCTTGCCGAAGGCATGGCGCTTGAGCAGCGCCAGTTCATGGGTCAGCTTCTGGTTGACCTGCTCACTGTGACGAAGCGCCTTGTCCTTTTCCTCCACCTGTGACATCAGCGTTGCCGCCAGGTGGCGAAGCTGATCGGGAGAGAGCTGAGACAGATCGGTCGGCATGGTCATCCGCTGAGTATGCCAGCCCTCGGGCGGAAGCGGGATTAGCGCATCCGCGAATAGCCTGGCCGCCGCGTCTGTGCCGCGCATCACACGACCGAGATCACCCCGTCGGCACCAAGACGCTGCCAGGGCAGGCCTTGAACCAGCGCCGTCACCTGCTCGGGAGACAGCTCGATCCGATCACCGCGCCAGGTCTCGGCTCAGTGGAACTTGCCCTGGTTCAGGCGCCGGGCACATAGCCAGACGCCAAGACCGTCGTGGATCAGCACCTTCATGCGGTTACCGCGCCGGTTGGCGAACAGATAGGCACAGTGCGGCCGCGCCGCGCCGAACACCTTGACCACCCGAGCCAGCGCCGTATCCGGCCCGGCCCGCATATCCAGCGGCTCGGTGGCCAGCCAGATCTCGTCGATGCGGATCATCCCAGCAGCTCCTTCAGCCACTGCGCGCACTGGGCCGCCTCGGCCACCGGCCAATGCACGCTGATCGTGCCGTGCGCCGAGGGCACCTCGAGGCGGATGGCCCCGGCGGATGGCCCCGGCGGAAGCGGGAGGCGACGCTGGCAGATCGGTCGCTGCTGGCGGCGCCGGTAGGGGCACGAAGTCCGGCACGGCCGGCAGCTGGCTCTGGCGCTTGGCCTTGCGGATCCAGGTCTGGACGAGGTTGGTGTTGAGCCCGTGCTGCAACGCGACCTGAGCGATCGAGGCATCGCCCTGCAGGCAGGCCGCGACGATCTTGGCCTTGAACGACGGGGCGTAGCGACGTCGCCGGCGGATCTCACGATCAGTGCTTGAGGTGGTCATGATAGGTGCCCATTTATTAATAGATGGGCACCTAATGTCACCGGCTCCAGGCCTCAGCGGAAGGTGAGTTCGCCGGACGGTTACTTCCCATACACCAAAAGTCACCATAGCTCCTCGAGCTGATCGCGCCGACGCTGACGCCGGCCTCCTTCTTACCTGCGCTTCAGCCGTCTCCCGGGGTCGGCCTGGCACTATTGCCTCAGCGAAAGGCGCATCGAGAGGTCGATTGCCGCCACATCCTTGGTCAGGGTCCCCAGTGAAATGAAATCGACCCCGGTGGCAGCGATATCGCTCAGGGTGGCTTCCGTGACGCCTCCCGAAGCCTCGAGCTTGGCCCGACCAGCGGTCAGCGACACGGCCTCACGCATGTCCTCGAGGCTGAAATTATCCAGCATGATCATGTCGGGGAGCCCCTCGAGCGTCTGCCGAAGTTCGTCGAGGGTTTCCACTTCCACTTCGATGGGCTTACCGGGGGCCAGGCGTCGCGCCGCCTCGATCGCCGGGGCGATGCCGCCGCAGGCGGCGATGTGGTTCTCCTTGATCAGGTAGGCGTCATACAGTCCCATCCGGTGGCTGTGGCAGCCCCCGCAGGCGACCGCATACTTCTGTGCCAGACGCAGTCCCGGTAGGGTCTTGCGTGTATCCAGCAACTTCACCGCGGTGCCCTCAACCAGGTCGGCATAGTGGCGACTGCGGGTGGCGGTGCCGGAGAGCATCTGGAGGAAGTTGAGCGCGCTGCGTTCTCCGCTGAGCAGCGAGCGGGCATTGCCCGTCAGACGGCAGAGCGTCTGGCCGGGTTCGACTCGGTCACCATCGGCCACGTGCCACTCGATGCGTACCGCCGGATCGAGCTGACGGAAGACCTCACCGACCCAAGCGACGCCACACAGGGTCGCGTCTTCCTTGGCCGTGATGCGGGCTTCTCCCTGATCGTCCGGCGCGACCAGTTGCGCCGTGATATCGCCATTGCCGATGTCTTCCTCCAGCGCCTCGGAGACATTACGGGTAATCGCCTCGCCGAGTGCTTGGCTATCGATTCGATACATGTACGCTCCTTTGGTCGTCATGATTTGGGTAGCATCACCAGCGGCAGTGGCCCCGACGCCGCTGGAAACGCTGCCGGGGCCATCCCGTCCTGCTTATCGGCAGGGGTGACGCGATCTGTGGGTTAGCGGCCAGCGCACGACACCGTCATACAGGGGTCTTGTGCCCATGCAGCCGCAGATGCGGGGAGGCAAGAATCGCCACAGCACCTACCAGCACGGCCGCCACCACGGCCCACCAACTGGGGGTGATGAAAAGCAGCCCTGCCAGGCCGAAGCCAAGCCTCGGGAGTCTGGCCAGGGGCTGACGCCAGTAGCCCTCCACGGCGATACTCAACAGCAGCACTCCCAATATCGCCGTCACACACGAGACCGCGATCGCCTGCCAACTGCCGACCATCAGCAGTCCCTCGCCGTAGACGAACGCGAACGGCACGATGAACGCCGTGATGGCCAGCCTGACAGCGCCGACAGCGATCTTCAGCGGGCTGGCATCGGCGATGGCCGAGGCCGCGAACGCCGCCACCGCCACCGGCGGGGTCATCGCCGAGAGCACCGCGAAGTAGAGGATAAACATGTTGGTCTGCAGGACGCTGAAGTCCATCGACAGCAGCGTGGGCCCCACCAGCACGGCGGCCAGGATGAAGGCCGACGGCGTCGGCATGCCCATCCCCAAGATGATCGCCAGCACGGCGGAAATGACCAACGCTAGGAAGGCACTGTCCCCGGCCATCAAGTAAACCAGGTCGGCAAACTTACCGCCGAGGCCAGTCATGGAGATGCCGCCGATCACCAGACCGGCCGCCGCGCAGGCGGCCACCACCGACACCATGCGTAGCGTGGTGACGGCCAGGGCATTCCAGATCGCCCGGGGTCCCATACGGGTCGAAGGGTGCACCATCGCGACCATCAGTACCACCGCGGTGGCGATGGCCGCCACGAAGGTCGGTGAGTAGCCCATCAGCAGCGCGCCCGACAGTGCCACCAGGGGCACGATGAACAGGCCGCCGTTCTTGAGGGTCCCCTTCAGCGGGGGAGTTTCCTCCTTGGACAGGCCACGCAGGCCCAGTTTCTGGGAACGCAGGTGCACCTGGGCGTAAACGCACAGGTAGTACAGCAAAGCGGGGACGATGCCGGCGATGGCGATCTCACGGTATTCGATGCCGGTGTATTCCGCCATGATAAACGCCGCCGAGCCCATCACCGGCGGCAAGAGGCTGCCCCCAGTGGAGGCCGCCACCTCGACGCTGCCGGACAAGGGCTTGCTGTAGCCCAGACGCTGCATGATAGGGATGGTGACGGAGCCCGTCGTGACCACATCGGAGGTCGGGCTACCCGACATGGTGCCGTACAGGCCGGATGAGATCACGGCGATCTTCGCCGGTCCCCCGGTGCGACGCCCGGCGAGCGCCGACGATAAATTGTAGAAGAACTCGGCACCTCCCGCCTTGGACAGGAAGGTCCCGAACATCACGAACAGGAAGGCATAGGTCGCGGCGACACGCAGCGGCACGCCGAACAAGCCATCCGAGGTGAACATCATGATATCCAGGAAGTGGTTATAGCTGACTTCCCGAAACCCGAGCGCTCCCGGGAGGCCATGTCCCCACAGGTTATAGACCACAAACACCATAACCACGCTGGTCAGGCCGAAGCCCACGGTGCGCCGCGTCGCCTCGATGGTAAGCGCAAGCAACACACTGGCCGCGAGCAGGTCCGGCGTTTCCAGTGGAAACAGCAGCGTGATGCGTTCGGCGATCCGCTGACTCTCCAGCAAGAAATACACGCCGACGGCGATGCTGGCCAGCACCAGGCACCAGTCGATCAGGCCTGGCCGGTCCTTGCGCCCAAGGGGACCTGGACTGATATTGATAAACAGCAGGGCCAGCATGGCGGACAGGAACACCACCATCATCACATAGAGATCGACGTACACGATCGTCGTGGTATAGATGACCGCCAGGGCCACCAGAGCAGCGCATCCATGCACTGCCATCCCCAGCTTACCCGTTAACTGTCGCTTGGCGCCGGTCCCCGTAAAGATCGAAAGAATCTGATTCATCGATATCTCCTCGGCATTGATGCCGGTTCACCCACTTAGCGAAGGCCCGCTTCTTTCAGGTAGCGTGCGGCCCCGTCGTGATAGGGAACGACTTCCACGGAGGCCATGATCTCCGGGGTCAGGCTCTGCATGGCTGGATGCACGCCGGCCACTTTCTCGTAGTTTTCGTAGATGGCCTTGGTCAGGTCATAGGCCTGCTGTTCGTCCATATCGCTGCGCACCGCCAGGGCGGCGCTGATCGAGACGGTGGGGACGTCATTAGGGGCCCAATCATAGGCACCGCCAGGGATGACGAAGGGCGTGGTGCCCGTGCTCGTCGTGACGGCCTGCACGGTGTCCTCGGACAGCGGCAACAGGGTCAGGTCGACACTTGCCCCGGCCTGCATGATCGAGCTCTGGTTAACGAACAGGCTGTTGAGGAACATGTCGATGCGGCGGTCCTGGATCAGTCCCGATTGCTCGCCAGAGGCCGCGTAGATGATGTCACCGCCCCAGCGCTTGACCTCATCGGGACTCGCCCCGATGGTTTCGAGCATGCTTTCGGCCACGCTCGAGGCGATATTGCCGCGTTTGTTAATGGCAATGGTGATCGGTGGCTGGATCTCGGCGATGTCTTCGAAGCTGGTGATGCCATACTCCTCGGCAAAGTCTTCACGCATCACGGCCTGCATCGGCGCCCAGGTGTACAGATAGGCAAGGACCCGGATATCGTCGGTCGGCTCGCGGAATGGCGTCTCGCCCTCTCGAGCCCGCTGCAGAACGGCATCCTCGATGATCGCGAGGCTGGCGTCATCGCGCTGGAGGACGGCCACGTTGGCGAGACCACCACCGGAGGTCTGGTAGGTGACGGTCGAGCCGGGGAACTCGGCCTTCATGGCACTATCCAGGCCAGCACCGAGCAACGACCAGAGTCCACCGGGGGAGGCGCCGGCGACGGTCATATTGTAGCTCTGCGCAGCGGCGACATTCATCGCCAGACTGGGGACGACAAGAGCCGCGGTCATCAGGGTTTTCTTGAGTGATATTTTCATTATCGTACCTTGTAGTCTACAGTCGTCATGGATTGTTATAAGGCTGTTAATTAGCGTCATTCTACATCGGCTCAGCCATGCCAAGGGTGATCAGATCTTGAAGCTCTCCAGGGTAGCGGGATGGAAAAGCTCTTCGGGCTCCAACAGCCGTCGTGACAACCCTTCTGTGTGATGCTGCCGGAGGAAGCGCTCCAGGGTCTGGCGGTTGGGGGCGAAACCATAGGACCAGAAGTCATCCCCCATGAGTTGGCGCGCAGCCCGTAGTTGATCTTCGACGAACGGCAGGGTCACCTTGGTGGCCGAAGTGTCGCTGAGTTTGGCCAGGGCACGGGCCTTGGACTGTTCGAAGGCCTTATAGACGGAGAACGGCAGCCAGGGGTGACGCTCGACGAGCGTCTTGCGGATACCCAACAGGTGCATGATGGGAAAAAGTCCGGTGCGACGGTACCAATCCGATGCCGCTTGCTGTGGATCGGCGTAGAGGTAGCCCACATGAGGGTGCCCTTGCTCGAAACAGGAGGGCGCGCGCGGCCCCATCACCGCATCCAGCTCACCTGCGGCCAGCATGCCGGAGAGGGTTTCCCCTTCGGGAATGTTCTCCACGCGTACCCCATCGGGCAGATCGAGGTTGATCTTCTCGACCCGGCCAGGCTCCTCGTAGCCGCCGCGCATCCAGGTCACATCGCGAGGCTTGAGGCCATGATCCTCTTCGAGGAACAAACGCGCCCAAACGTTGGCGGTCAATTGGTACTCGGGCACGCCGATGCGCTTGCCGCGAAGGTCGGCAGGGGTTTCGATACCGCGATCGGTACGAATATAGATCGAGGTATGCCGGAAGGCGCGCGAGGGAAACACCGGCACGCCGATATAGGGGCAATTATCCGCCGCCGTCTTCACCGTATAACTGCTCAGCGACAATTCGGTGATGTCGAAGTCGGCATGTCGGAAGGCTCGAAAAAAGATCTCTTCCGGATCATGCAGCATGAACACCGGGTCCACGCCATCGATCTGTACCTCACCGTCGATCAAGGGGCGCATGCGGTCATAATTACCCACCGCAATGGAAAGTTCGAGCTTGTTCATCAGGGTTCCTGTGTTGTGATCAGAGAATCGCCATGCTGGGAGGCGAGCACGCCTCCCACGCGAAGTTATGACCGTACCGCTGAGCGGGTGTCATGAACTCATTCTTCTACGTAATACTCTGCCTCTTCCGGGGCCGTCCCCAGCTCACGCCAGTCGGTTTCCTTGGTCACAACGCCCTGGAAGGATTTGAGCTTGTAATGCGGAATGCGTGGCTCTTCGGCACCGATGGCTGTCCCACCCTGCTGCATGGTCTTGGCCGCCTGGAGCATCTGTCGACGGAACTCGACGATCGCCAGGTCGCTCGCGCCCAGTCGGTCATGGGTGCGATCGGCGATCGGCCCCATGGTTTCCCACATGGCGATGTCCTGGTTGGGGATCCCCTTGATGCCGGTAAAACTCGTGCCCAGCTGCATGATCCGCCGATCCTGCCAGTAGTTGTTCTCGCGGGTGCGGAACTTACGGAAGCTCTTATCGACATCGAGACCGATCTGCGTGCCCAGGAACTTGCGCCAGGACTCCGTATCCGGTGTGGTGGCGGCGTCGCCCCAGGCGATGAAGTGAAAGGCGGTGTGGGTGTCGTCGATCGGCACGTGCAGAATGGCGATGTCGTACTGGTTGTTCGGTGGAATCTGCACGGTATAGGGGGCAATGAATAGCGTGGTACGCACATAGTCGTGCGTCTTGGCATCCTTGATCGGCCGACGAATCGCCGCGTAGCGGAAGCCGAAGCGCGTCTTCTGGACCTGCAGGCGTGGCGCCTTGTCCGTGGAGGGACGCAGCCACAGCTTGTCGGTGGCTTCGGCTCCGGCGGTCCGCGCGGGCACCATGTCGGTGGAGTGCAGGCTCGAGGAGTGGGCCGAGTCGATGGCCCCTTCGAGGATCTGGGCCCAGTTGCAGTCGATGATGACCTTGGAGATCGACACCTTGGTATCCGGGGTCGGCTGGAACACCGGCGCCGTGAATTCGGGCTTCTCGTCAGGGGGCCCCATGTAGACCCAGACGAAGCCGGCCGCCTCGTGGGTGGGATAGGCCTTGTGCTTGACCTTTTCGGTCATCTTCGACTCCGGCGGCTCGGATGACATCTCGAGCACGTTACCGTCGACATCCATCTTCCAGCCATGATAGAGGCAGCGCAGTCCGCACTCCTCATTGCGGCCCAACACCAGCGATGCCCGGCGATGGGGGCACATCTCGTCCAGTACGCCCACGCGGCCCTCGGTGTCGCGGAAGGCGACCAGGTCCTCGCCCAGCAGCCTCACCCGCACCGGATCGCCATCCGGCTCCTCGACTTCTTCCGACAGGCAGGCAGGCAGCCAGTGGCGACGCATGATCTGCCCCATGGGGGCCTCGCCTTCGACACGACACAGCAGTTCATTTTCTTCAGGGGTCAGCATTGCTCACGGTCTCCTTCTAGGGGGATGCCTAGATACCCATTGTGATAACGCCAGATATACTTAGATATCTAACATTGATCTACCTTAGCCCCTCCTCGTGCAGAGTCAAACCTACTAAAGTCGTATGAACGATACGTACATGTCACACATCAGCGACTGGAGATGCAGCCCCTCCCTCTCCCGGGAAATGCCCGTTTTCTCAATTTTTTCAATTGGATATGACCTAAACATAAACCTTCATCTTGACCGACAAGGGGCAATTGAACGCAGGACAAGCTATGCATCCTGGGCCGGAATAGACCATCGTCTAATTAATCGAATAAGTCTTGATTAGATTTATACGGCTAACTGAAAAGGAAGCTGTCCCAATCATTGATGCCAGCGCGCCAGCGGGGCGGGAAAGCAACGAGTGAAGAGGATAGCTATCTGCAGCGATCTCTCATACTTGACATCAACATCCCTGTCGCCGTACCCCTACGCCAACTTCTTGTTCTTTCAGCAGGCTCCCGAGCTAGCTGCGGCCGACAGCGAACCCCGACGTAGCAACTTTCAGGGCTCTCGGGGGCTATCCCGCACACGACGATGAATGTCTCTGAACCTCCGAAGCTGGGCTTGGCGATAGTCTTCCGCGGCATGCCGCGCTAGGCATAGAATCGTGGAGGAGATCAATGGCGAGCTTTTCGAGACCCGAGGCGCCATGCGGCGGCAAGTGTTCGATTACATCAAGATGGACGAGAATCGGCAGCGCCGGCACAGTGCGATTGGGACAATCAGCCCTGAGGCCTTCGATGCCCGAATGATCGCTTAGCTCGGTGTCTACGATTGCTTTGCGAGATCAACGCCCTACTTTTTAGTGAAGCGGGATCAATCAAGGAAAGGGGCCAACGCCTTTCGAGTCAATCGCATAATTCGCCACTCCAGCTCAACCTCGCCGGTGGTGCGCTACTCCCTAAGATGGTAGGTTCCGTCTCGTTGACTACCTCAAGCCACCACTCGTGTCATCTACCGGCCTGGGATATTGACCCGCTAGGTATGTGAACCAGCCCAGTCACTTGAGCAGAGGGATAGCGCTAAAGGGGCACGCCTAGCCCGGATGTTGCATCGGGTTGGTCAGCAGCACCCAGATGCCAGGTTGGGTGGCGATGATGCCGCCCAGAGCTGGAAGTTGGCTATATATTGATCAATTCCCTGAGTTCAAGGCGCACTTCCCCCTACCCCCATGTGTTTTCTGTGCCGGGGACAGCACGCCGCGGTGCTATCCAGGCACCAGTTTGCCAGCCAGCTTCAGGAAGAGGTCCTGCTCCGGGTACTGGCTGCTCAACATCAGCCGGATGGCGCGCGTGTTGCGGGTGATGACGGCGCCGATCTTCAGCAGCTTCAGGCGGATGGCATTGACCTGGG
>NZ_JAHVHR010000005.1:0-17748 GCF_019802175.1 Halomonas sp. DP5N14-9 | reverse complement strand
GCAGGATAGCGAGAGTGACGTCGCTTCGACATGGGAACTGATTCTCCGTCGGTAAATGACGGGATCAGCGTAGGAGATCAGGCCACCTCGGGATACGACGCGCCAGAACGGCCGCTTACACCCGCGGGTAGGTCTCGGGGTAGCCCAACGCCAGCTTGAGGCCCTGGGAGCACCATACCCGTCCGTTGCGCAGGCTGACCTCCCAGACGCCGCAGTCTGCCACCTTGTGGAACAGCTCAACCTGACGCGAGCGGTGGCTCAGCTGGTAGCGATAGAGCGCCGCGGCGATCAGCTGCGCCGCCGTCTCCAGCAGGTCGAGCCCAGGCCCTTCCCAACTGACCGCGCGTTCGCAGTCATCAACGCCCAGCGTGCCCCACCAGCGACCGTTCACGAAGATCGGCACCGTGGCCATCGAGAGGGTTGACTGGCTTTCCAGGTGACGCCGTATGGGCCCCTCCGGCATCAATGGCGTGCAGAAGTTGTGGCGACACCCCGCCAGGCGCTCCTCTACCAGCCGCTGATACTCGGGCTCGTCACGTGGCGTGGCGAAGAGCTGACCTCGGTAGTGGCTCCGCAACTGGTGGTGTTCTGCCGAGGCCCACTCGAATACATAATCCTGGACCACCTTCGCGGGTGTGATCTCAACCACCTGCAGAATCCAAACGCGGCTGGCACCGGTGACCGGGCCAATCTCAGCCAACAGGCGGTCTACGCCGTCTGCCCAGTGCTCCGTGGTCATCAGCGCAGTACTGCCACGCGCCAATGCTGGCAGGCACTTTTCGGTAACCAAAGGTGCCTCCGCCGCCTTGGGTGGCAGCGAGGAGGGGGGCTGATGACCAAGCATTGTTATGGCTCTGTTGGCAGGTCTCAGTCCAGCATGGTTGAACAATCGGTCAATAACAAGCTGCCATGGGCAGACGTTCGTTTAAGTGGCTCTCCAACCTGGAGACGCTTGTTCAAGAAAGCCCCTGGTGCCGGGGACAAGGCAACACCAGGGGCAGGCTGTGGCATGCACAGTTCAGGGAAGCGCCTCTTGGCCAGAGGCACAGTGCCAATGTCTACGCAGGGGCAAACTGGATGAACATTAGCACCCTCACATCATGCCTCGAATACCGATCCAGGACCACCCCCGCTCTGAAGGCGTCAGGCCTGACACAACGCATCCAGACGCCACCATCGAGAGCTAATGACGCCGCTGCTGTTATCTTCCGAAAGCGACTGCACGGCATGTGAGCCGGCCACATGGTCACCACGGCGATGTTCAATAACCTGACGTCGCTGCCGATAGTCCTTCCATGACACTACTGACCCACCTCGTGCTCGACCCACACGCTCTGGATGCCGCCATCCAGGGCAAGCACCACGTCCCCCTGGTGGTCGTTTCTTGGCTGATCGCGTTGATCGCCGCCTACACCGGCCTCGATATCATCAAGCTCGTGGGCACGGCGAAACGCATCAGCTCACGCTGGATCTGGCTGATGACGGGTGCCAGCGTCATGGGGTTTGGGGTATGGAGCATGCACTTCACCGGCATGCATGCCTACCAGCTGGATTTTGCAGTCTCTCACGCGCCCTTGCTCACCATGCTGTCTATGGTTCCCGCCGTACTGGGTAGCCTGGGGGTCATGCTGGTGGTATCCAGCCAACAACTGCCTCATCGCAGCTCGCTTCTGGCCGGCGTCGGCCTGGGCGTTGGCACCGGCTTGATGCATTACATGGGCATGGCGGCCATGAGCATGCCCGCAGTGCTCTACCACTCCCTGGGACTGTTCCTGGTCTCGCTGGGTGTCGCCCTTGGCCTTGGTATCATCAGCGTCTATGCCTACCGCCTGTGCCGCCAGGAGTGGGGAAGGCAGCGCGCCCGGCGCTGCGCCTTGATCTCGGCGCTATGCGTATCACTTGCCATCAGCGGCATGCACTACGTTGCCATGCAAGCGGCCTGGTTCGTGCCCGACTCCAACGCCTCTTCGATGTCGCCAGTGGATACGCACTCATACTGGCTGATTTATCTGATCATCGCAGGCGCCTTGATGATGGCGTTGCTGACGCTCATCGCCACCCGCGTTGAACGCCGCGTGCTTACCAGCGAACATCAGCAGCACATGACCCGGGCGCGGCTGCTTGAGGTCATCTCTGCCATCAGAGACGGGATCGTGCTTTTCGATGACAGCGCCCGGATTCGGCTCTGCAACAAGGCGTTCGAGAAGCTACTGGGGTGGGACGCCGACGAGTCCATAGGACGGTCGGTTTGGGAGCTGTCGTATGTCGATGATAGCCAGGCACTGAATCACCGCATCAGCCGAGCCTTGGAGGAGAGCGGTGAGTGGACCGGCATGATCGAGGCTCAGCACCGTGGGGGAAGGTACTTTTCCGCATGGCTCAGCGTCAGCCGCGTTTGCTATGTCGACACTGCCGAATGCGACTACGTCGCCCTGATCAGTGATCGCTCTGCTGAGCAGCAGGCACAGCAACGCATTCGCTACCTGGCTTACCATGACTCCCTAACCGAACTCCCCAACCGACGGTCACTGCAGGAGCATCTTGAGGATTTCGAGACGTATGCCAGCGATGAAGCGCCGCTTGCCTTACTGGCACTGCTAGACATCGATCGCTTCAAGTTCCTCAACGACAGCCTGGGTCAGGATGCCGGAGACGAGCTGCTCCGCCAGCTCGCGAGGCGCCTGCGAGGCTGGGTCGACGATAACCTGTTCGTGGCGCGCCTCGACGGCAATGAGTTCGCCCTACTGACCCCGCTTTCCACTTCGGACCGGACCTCTGCTGAGGGTGAAGCACAGCGCTTCATCGACCGGGTCACGGCCTCTCTCAGCGCAGACTACCGTCTTCACGGTCATACCTACCCATGCCGCCTCAACATCGGGATGTTGGTCTTCTCACCGCAGCAAAGGGCGGGTACCAAACGGCTACTCAAACGCACGGGTCTGGCCCTCCTGGAAGCGAAACGCGAGCGCAGTGGTTCACCGAGGCTATTCTGTCCCACGCTGGAGAAGGAGTTGGAGGATCGCCTAACGCTCGAACGCGAGCTGCAACTGGGCATTGCCAACGATGAGCTCCGTCTTCACCTGCAACCCCAGGTAGACGCCCTGCACCAGGTGGTCGGCGCTGAAGCCCTGGTCCGCTGGGAGCATCCGACGCGTGGTCAGGTATCTCCCGGGCACTTCATCCCACTGGCTGAAGAGTGTGGCCTTATCCTACCGCTGGGCGACTGGGTCCTACAGGAAGGATGTCGAATACTGGGGGGATGGCGAAAAAGACCCGAACTGTACGCCCTCAAGCTGTCGATCAACGTTAGCGTGCGTCAGTTCCAGCAACCAGACTTCGTGGATCAAGTATTAGCCGCGGTCCACCGCCATGATGTCGAGCCAGCGTGCCTAACCCTCGAACTCACCGAATCGCTGCTGCTCAACGACCCGCAGGGTACCATCGAGAAAATGACCCAGCTGCGACGTATCGGTATCCACTTCGCGCTGGATGATTTTGGTACGGGTTACTCCTCCATGGCCTACCTCAAGTCACTTCCTCTGGATACGCTCAAAATAGACGTCGCATTCGTCCGCGATCTCAGCCGAGACGCCCACTCGACGCCTATCGCCGCAACCATTATCACCCTCGCCAAGAGCCTGGAGATGTCGGTGGTCGCAGAGGGGGTCGAAACGGAGGTGCAGCGCTCGACACTCAAGGATCTTGGGTGCCACATCTACCAGGGGTATCTGTTTGGACGGCCGGTGCCCTCCGAGGAGTTCCATGCCATGCTGACCTCCGTACCCCGCCTTCCAGCTCACCAGTAGAGCTAGAAGTCACCGAGAGTCGGGGCAAAGCCCGCCTTCACGATCGCCAATTCGCTTAAAACGGCCATGTGCCGGCCTACCCGACGCTCCAGGTGGCCGGCGGCGACCGCACGGCGTGTCAGGAGACGGTTGCACTGCGGCCTGAGACATCGGACTGGCTGGCCTTCAAGGCGGCATAGAGAGCCGTCTTGCTGACCTTGATCCGGGCGGCGGCCTCGCGGACATTCAACCCATTGGCCAGGTGTTCCCTTGCCCTCCTCAGCTTGTCGTCGGTGACGACGGGCTTGCGCCCCCCTTTACGCCCACGGGCGGCGGCAGCAGCCAGCCCCGCCTTGGTGCGATCGCGGATCAGGTCACGCTCGAACTGACCCAGGGCGCCGAACACGTGGAAGATCAGCCGCCCACCGGGGGTGGTGGTGTCGATGGCTTCGGTCAGTGACCGGAAGCCGACACCACGCGCCTCCAAGGTGCTGACGACCTCGATCAGATGCGGCAGCGAGCGTCCCAGGCGATCCAGTCGCCACACGACCAGCACATCCCCGTCGCGTAGGAACTCCAGGGCCGCCGTCAGGCCGGGGCGTTCCGCCTTGGCCCCAGAGACGGTGTCATCGAAGATTCGCTCGCACCCTGCCTTGTGAAGCGCATCGGTCTGCAAGGCGGAGTCCTGCTCCGCCGTCGAGACCCGCGCATAGCCGATCAGTGCCATGGACCGCCCTTTTGTCCGTTTATCCGTCCGGCTATCTTATTGTCCGAAAACTTATCGAACAAGCCAATTCTCGGACAATGCCCGACTTGGCCGTCTAATGATCGTTTTCTGGACAGCCTCGCAGCAGCGGGGGGGGGGGAGAACGCCCGTTTTCTGTACACGCCAAGGTTTGCGTGGCTTCTTTACGGAAACCGCCCCTCCAGGGTCTCCTGGAGAGGCGGTCGGCGAGCGTAAAGAAAACGACCATATTGCATACAGCCGCTATCGGCCAGAAACGGACATTCAGCCAGAGCTGATATAACGCCGCATTAAGGTGTGAGCAACGCTACCACGAAACCCAACCATACCACCGTAAACATAAAACCCAACGATGGAATGAAAAATACCAAGCGTTGGGAATCACTCTTAAATGCTTTGTTATGAGTAAATTATGGCTTAACGCTGATTTCTTTTAACACTTTCGCTGGGTTACCACCAATTACGACATTGTCCCCAAAACTCTTCGTTACCACTGCACCAGAGGCTACCACCACATTGTTCCCAAGGGTCACGCCAGGGTTGATAACCGCATGACCACCTATCCAACAATTATCACCAATTTTTATTGGCTTCGCTAGCTCTAAACCACTGTTCCTCGCGATTGGGTCTAAGGGATGTGTCGCAGTATAAATTCCAACTTGAGGTGCTAGTAAACAGTTCTTACCAAATTTTACTTCCGCAACATCCAAAATCACGCAGCCGAAATTAGCATAGAAATTATCACCAACATGAATATTAGAGCCGTAGTCACAATTGAAATAAGATTCAATGTGAATATTGTCACCTGTTGTACCAAACAAATTTCTAATTATTTCAACACGCTTTTGATGAAACTCGACAGAGGTTGTATTCAACTCTTCAGTTAACAGTCTAGCGTTCAATCTTAGCTTTAATAACTCTTCATCACTTGGATCATAAAGCTTACCTGCTAACATTTTTTCTTTTTCTGACATTAAACTTGGACTCCAAGACCAATCTACTCATAACGCAAAAGCTCAGCCGCGCGCGTCAGCGTGTCGGCTGGAGCGTCTTGTTGGGCAGCACAAGCCACTGCACTATCGCCTGAACACAGACACCCGCCCCTACCGCGAGAGCAAGCGCACTCCAAAACTCGACTCGGGGCCAAAGGAGGGCCAGCACGAGGAAGAAGGCGCCGAAAGAGTAAAGGCCGCGCACCATTCCGCGATACATATGAGCAACTTGATACGCCCCATCCGCCCGATGCGTAAAGACAGCCAACACGAGACCAATGATCGGGAATACGGCCAAAAGCCCGCTCCAAACTTCCCCGAGCGATGCTGCGGCAGCGGTTACACCGAGCGTCAGAAGCGCTCCCGTGGCCATACGATAGGGCAGATCATTAGAGGCTGGGCTTCGCCCTACCAGGGGCGTGGTGTTTGGAAGCACCTTTGGCGCTAGAAGAAGAGACGCGACGGCCACTGCCAGAGCGACCTCCGGGGCCCCAGGAAGCGCCGCCAAGCCAAAAGCCACTACAATCCATGCAGCAACACCACAGCCTGATGCCACCGGCCAAGACCACTTAGTACTTGCCCAGCAGTAGGCAACGCCAAAAACCAGCAATCCAGCGATAGCAGAGATTGCCGCAATTGCGGCAACGGCGCCAAAGTCGGCCCCGTGTTCCAGAGCCACGAATACGACTATGGGCCCTGCCACGATGGGAAAGCCCCCGAGCAACCCAGCAACACCCGCCCCCCACCGGCGGCCGGCAAGCGTTACGGCGGCGATGAACAGCGGCACGACCGTTAATTTGAGAATCAGCACTTTTCAGCTCCTTCTGCTCAACAGTTATTAGACAGCATGCTCGTTTATTGACTTGAACGATCACGCGCGTTCAACATTCTTATACCTGCACACCAACCCATTGATTTTTATATGCACTTTCGTCGACGTGGCTACATAACACCAATAAACGCGCTTGCTGTCTTTGCCGGCATGTCCGCTTTGGGTCGTGAGCTGACATACCACCGGAACCAGTAAAGGGCTTTTACATTGGCGGGTATGAGGTTCCATTTCGCATTCCCTTGCTATGCCTAATCCTCAGTCAGGTTAGCAGTATCATGCTGAGCCTGCTCGCGACCTTCGTGGTGCATGGGCTTGGCAGGCCGCGCCTCCTGCTTGATACTGTATAAATATCAGGTATCGGAAGGAGCCCACCATGCCACACGCCAAATTCACCCCCGCGGATCCGGCACCGCCGCCTATGGCATTGCCACACCCCCTCGCGCGGACGCGGGCCGGGATCTCTGGCTTCCCGAGCCCGGCCCAGGACTACGAGGGGCGGACCCTGGACCTCAACGAGCGCCTGGTGAAGCGACCCTCGGCCAGCTTCTTCATGACCGTCACCGGCGACAGCATGGACTCCCTGGGTATCCACGACGGCGACCTGCTGCTGATCGATCGTTCTATCGAACCCCGGCCAGGCCACATCCTGGTGGCGCTCGTAGAGGGCGAGATCACCGTAAAGCGCTACCAGCTGAAGGGGCGGCAGCCCTATCTCTGCTCGGCGAACCCGGCCTATCCGCCTATCCCGCTGGAGGACCTCGACTGCCAGATATGGGGCGTGGTGCGTTCGGTAATCCACGAGTACCCGGTGTAGCCATGATCGGCCTGATCGACTGCAACAACTTCTACGTCAGCTGCGAGCGGGTCTTCCAGCCCCGGCTGGAGGGGCTGCCGGTCGGTGTGCTGTCGAACAACGATGGCTGCGTGATCGCCCGCTCCAACGAGCTCAAGGCGCTGGGAGTAGAGATGGGCACCCCGGCCTTCGAGCTGAAGGCGCTGCTGCGGCAGGGGCGCATCCACCTGCTCTCCTCCAACTACGAGCTGTATGGCGATATGTCGGCCCGTGTTCAGTCTGTGCTGGAGGAGTTCTCCGCCGGCGTGGAGCCCTACTCGATCGACGAGATGTTCGTGCGCTTCGACGGCTTTGGCCACGACCAGCTGCTGGCCCACTGCCGGGAGCTTCACTGCAAGGTGCGGCGATTCACCGGCATTCCGGTGAGCGTCGGGGTGGCCCCCACACGGACCCTGGCCAAGCTGGCCAACCGGGCGGCCAAGAAGGTGCCGGCCTATCGGGGGGTATGCGTGCTATCGGTGGATAGCACCGAGATGGAGAACCTGCTGCGGCATACCGAGCTGGGTGACATCTGGGGTGTGGGCCGCCGGCTGGTGGAGCGGTTGGCTCTAATGGGGATCCGCTCGGCCTGGGACCTCGCGCAGGCCGAGCCCAAGGAGATGCGCCGGCGCTTCTCGGTGACCCTGGAGCGCACCGCTCTGGAGTTGCGTGGCATTCCCTGCATCGAGATGAATGACGCCGACGAGCCCCGCCAGCGTATCATGACCTCGCGCTCCTTCGGCAAGCTGACCGACAACCGGACCGAGATCCACGAGGCGCTGCGCCAGTTCGGACAGCGCGGTGCCGAGAAGCTACGCGCCCAGGACAGCCTGGCCCGGGCCGTCTACGTCTTCCTGAAGACCAACCGCCATCGGCCGGACCTGCCACAGTATTCGCCGGGGGCCGTGGTCGAGCTGACGCGGCCCACCGACGACAGCCGCGAGGTCCTGCACGCCGTCAGCCAGGCCTTCGCTGCCATCTATCGGCCCCACTACCGCTTCATGAAGGCAGGGGTGATGCTGATCGACCTGATCGACGCCAACCGTCAGCAGATGTCGCTGCTCGACACACATCAGAGTGCCGCGGAGCGGGAGCGCAGCGAGAAACTGATGGCGACCCTGGATGCCCTCAACCAGCGCATGGGGCGTGGCACCGTCAAGCTTGGGATGCCCAGCCCCAACGCGGCCTGGCACCTGCGTTGTGCCAATCGCTCGCCACGGTGGAGCACCCGCTGGCCGGAGCTGCCCAGCGCGAAGGCCAAGTAGCGAAGCGTCTCAGATCTCGACCGCGGCACCGCTAAACACCTCACCATAGCTGCCGATCAGTCCTCTGGGGCCGAGCATGCTCAGGCTGCGTATTCCGCGCCGTCGTGACCGCCCGTTCCAATCGTTCGTGACCGGCCATACCGTTTCATCGTGACCGATTTCAGCCTCTTTCCCTGAATCTCACCTAGGAGACATCGCCACCGGCAGGACGAGCAGCAAACAGGATCTCCTTTTCCTGACCTGGGTCATTTCTTCGTGGCTGTAGGGCGCCTACCCTTCACTGACACAACATATGGTGTATATGGATCTATATTTCACCACATATAGTGATACACACAATGAAGGGGTACTCCATGGGAAGCCTGCAGTCCGGCACCGTCAGCGTGGCATCGACGGTCAACGAATACCTGCAGCGTGCCGACTGGCGCGTCAATGCCAACGCCAACCAGGGTTACTCCCTGGGCGGGCTGATCCTCAACGCCTCCGGCAAGTTAATCGCCAACTACTGGCTCGACGAGGTCTACCCCGCCGCGGTGGGTGAGGCCCATCGCGAGGGCGATCTGCACATCCACGACTTGGACATGCTCAGCGGCTACTGCGCTGGCTGGTCGCTGCGCACCCTGCTGGTCGAGGGCTTCAACGGGGTGCCGGGCCGCGCGGAGAGCGCCCCGCCCCGCCACCTCTCCAGCGCACTGGGGCAGATGGTCAACTTCCTCGGCACCCTGCAGAACGAGTGGGCCGGCGCCCAGGCATTCAGCTCCTTCGATACCTACCTGGCGCCCTTCGTGCGTCGTGACCGGCTCGACTATCCGGCGGTGAAGCAGGCAGTGCAGGAGTTCATCTACAACCTCAACGTGCCGTCACGCTGGGGCAGCCAGACGCCGTTCACCAACCTGACCTTCGACTGGACCTGTCCGGCGGACCTGCGCGACCAGGTCCCGGTCATAGGCGGCGAGGAGCAGCCCTTCACCTACGGCGGGCTGCAGGCCGAGATGGATCTGCTCAACCGCGCCTATCTAGAGGTGATGGAGGCGGGAGATTGCCAGGGCCGTGTGTTCACCTTCCCGATCCCCACCTACAACATCACGCATGATTTCGACTGGGAGAGCGACAACGCCGAAAGGCTCTTCGCGCTGACCGCCAAGTATGGGCTGCCGTACTTCCAGAACTTCCTCAACTCGGACCTGGAACCCCACATGGTGCGCTCCATGTGTTGCCGGCTGCAGCTGGACCTCAGTGAGCTGCTCAAGCGCGGCAACGGCCTGTTCGGCAGCGCCGAGCAGACCGGCTCGCTGGGCGTGGTGACAATCAACTGCGCGCGCCTGGGGCATCGTTTCGCCGGCGACCAGACGGGGCTCTATGCCGAACTGGACCGGCTGCTCGAACTGGGTCGCGACAGCCTGGAAATCAAGCGCGACTGCATCCAGCGGTGGATGGACGACGGCCTCTACCCCTACAGCCAGCGCTACCTGGGGACCCTGCGCAACCACTTCTTCACGCTGGGCGTGAACGGGCTCAACGAAATGGTCCGCAACTTCTTCGAGGACCGCTTCGATATCGCCGACCCCGAGGGGCAGCAGCTCGCCCTGGAACTACTTGAGCATGTCCGCGAACGGATGCGGGCGTTCCAGGAGGACACCGGCCACCTCTACAACCTGGAGGCGACCCCCGCCGAGGGCACCACCTACCGTTTCGCCAAGGAGGATCTCAAGCGCTTCCCCGGCATCCTCCAGGCCGGCACACCGCAGGCGCCCTACTACACCAACTCCAGCCAGCTGCCGGTGGGCCACACCGACGACCCCTTCGAGGCCCTGCTGCACCAGGATCCGCTGCAGACTCGCTATACCGGCGGCACCGTGCTGCACCTCTACATGCGCGAACGACTCTCCTCTGCCAGGGCCTGCAAGCAGCTGGTGCACACCGCGCTGTCCCGCTTCCGCCTGCCCTACCTGACCGTGACACCGACCTTCTCGATATGCCCGGTGCACGGCTACCTGGCCGGCGAACACGAGTTCTGCCCGAAGTGCGACGAGGCACTTCTGGCACAGCACGCCTCAATAACCGATGCCACGGCCTGAGGTACCTCTCCCTCGTCACACCCGACAACCATGAAAAAGGAGCATCCCATGCGCCATACCGTCGAGACCCTGCCCACCGAACAGCGCCAACGCTGCGAGGTCTGGACCCGGGTGATGGGCTATCACCGCCCGGTCAGCCAGTTCAACCACGGCAAGCAGGCCGAGCACCGCGAGCGTCGGCACTTCCACGAATCGACCGCCCACGCATAACGCCATCGCCACCCCTGGCGCCCCGCCAACCCCGGGGCGCCTGCCTGGAAAGCACCAATGTCTGATCCCGAACTAAGCCGGCCGCAGCTGCCCGTGGCCGGCCTGACCCCTATGACCACCCTGGATTACCCCGACCACCTGGCCTGTGTGATCTTCCTGCAGGGCTGTCCCCTGCGATGTGGCTACTGTCACAACCCGCAGATGCTCGAACCGAGAAGGGCCAAACCCGATGAGTGGGCGCAGGTCGAGGCCTTTCTGGACACGCGCCGAGGCCTGCTGGAAGGGGTGGTGTTCAGCGGTGGCGAGCCCACATTACACGCCGACTTGCCGCTAGCCTCCGCGCGGGTTCGCGCCCTGGGTTTCAAGGTCGGGCTGCACACCTCCGGTGTCTACCCTCGGCGCCTGGCCGCGATGCTGCCCTATCTCGACTGGGTGGGGCTGGACGTGAAGGGACCTGCCACGCAGTTCGACGCCATCGTCGGTCGACTCGGCATGGGCGCCGCCCATCAGGAGAGCCTGGCCCAGCTGCTGGCGAGTGGCATCACATTCGAATGTCGCACCACGGTCCACTGGCGCGACTTCGATCTGGAGGACCTGGACGGCCTGGCATTGGACCTCGCCTCACAGGGCGTGGAGCGCTATGCCATCCAGGTAGCACGCACGGGGCAGTGCCTGGACGAGGCCTATGCTCGCCCAGTGATGCGGGCCCCCTCGACTGCCGATCTGCAGGCGCTCGTGGAGCGCCTGCAGCCCGCCTTCCGGCATCTGGAACTGCGTTTATGAAGTATTTGAGCCATGGATTCTTCTCGGCCAATGGTTCGTACCATGGGCAATTACACCTAGGGACTAAACACCTAGACTGAGAACACCTTGGCATCTAGCCCGAGCGGCGGGAGCCACTTCAGCTCATTGGAGATGCACCGCCTCGAAGCGGGCAAGTGCCTCGCCCTCTTCACCGACGAGCGTCAAGTTTTCGCCCTCAACCTGCCAGTTGGTGATGTCGCCGAGCGCATCGAGAAATTCTCGTTCGAGCTCCATCACTTCGCCAGGGCAGGCCATCATGGTGGTGGCAAGCTGACCGAAAGTTAACCGATCGCCGTCGCGTTCATAGTCACCCATCATGCGGTTGCAACCGGTGGAGCCTGCCAGGCGGGCGTCATCGGCATGCAGCACCAGATGCGCTTCGCGCGCCTCATCGATGGTCACCGCCTGGCGCTCACCCACCGTCACCAGCTTCCAGTAGGTATTCTCCAGGGGCTCATTGGCAGTATCACCCGAGGTCGCATCAAACCCGGCGCACCCGGCAAGAGCCAGGGTGCCGACCAGCAGTGCCGCAAGCGAATACTTCTGTTTCATCGTGGTCACTCCATTGCCATTCATGAGGACTATCAGACCATCCCACGGCATAAGGTTCCGAGTCTTGTGATGAAATAGCGAGCCGCCGAATGTGCCCACCGCCTGCACACGATCATGCTTCATCGCTCCGCCTCGATCAGCGCCGGATCATCCTCCACCGGCTTGTTGACCCTCGGGCTTACCGGCCAGTGGGTCAGCCGATCGTGAGGAAGGTGGTGAACCAGGTGGCGGATCGTCTCGCGGTCGGTCAGGCCGGGATCGAGCCAGGGCTCCAGGCTCTGTTGATCCAGGATCAGTGGCATGCGCGGGTGGATTACCTTGGCAACGCCGCGGGCGGGCTCGGTGAGGATGGCGCAACCGGGTTTGCCGTCCGGGCGCTCGGTCCAGATTCCGGCGAACCACAGCGGCTCGCCGTCGCCGCGGGTCAGGTAGTGGGGCTGCTTGCGGCCGTCCACGACTAGCCACTCGTACCAACCGTCTGCCGGCACCAGGCAGCGGTGATGGACGAAGGCACCGCGGAAGTAAGGTGAGGTGGCAACCTTCTCGACGGTGGCGTTGATGGGCTGCGGGGCTTTGTCATCCGCCCAGTGAGGCCGGTAACCCCACCACAGCGCATCAAGGCTCAGCTGACCACCGTACTCATGCCGACGCACCGCCGAAATCCAGGTGCCCGGCGTGACGTTGTAGCGAGGCGTCAGCTCACCCTCGGACAGCGGCAGCTTTAGCGAGCGCTCCAGGCTGGGGAAGTCGGAGTAGAGAGCGAAGCGACCGCACATAATCACACCTCTTTCAGCAGAAGGCTCGCGATGATCTGCAATTTAGAATGTCCTGTAGTTCACTGCAGTTTAAGCAACGCGGCTTCTGCGTCCATGGGCAACTCGAGAAGCCTGGCCCTTGGCGGGTAGGCCTCCCCGTGCTCGCGGGTGCTCTCCACTATTGGCGTATCTCCAGTTGCCGATTGGCACCGATCCCATGAGCTCGCCCACACTCGATGTCTCCGTCCTTCCAGGTTTTCACCAGGTCGGCGCGGCTGCGGATACGAGCGTAACGCAGGAACGATACCGCCCCGCCGTCGAGTCCGGTCCACCAAAGCGATTTCCGGACCTGGTGAGGGATTTCGTCCCAGATGACACGCCATACTCGCAAAAAAAGAGGCAGTCTTCTCCGCACTGGCTATTCTGAAAATGCCCCACATCGGGGTGTTGCCGGGAGGCCGAAGCCATGCCTTATATCAAGTCGGTAGTCATCTCCAGTCCAACTGCTGCAATTCACAACACTGACTTTAATATCGACGTTACCGCCATCATAGAATTTAGTGCACTGGAAAGACAGCTTGGTCTTTCATACAAGACCACCATTGCACTCTATGAAGTTGATGACACAATGGATGTATACAGCGTCCAGCCCAACTGGCAACGAGTTTTCCTTCAGCGCGCAGCCAGAGGTGATAAGGACGACTTCCTGGGATTCTCCCCAGCAATAGACATGAAGGCAGATAGAGCTGAGGACAAGATCACACACAAGTTCAATGTGAGAGCACAAATGGAGTCAGACTGGACGATGGAGATTAGAGCACTGGTAGTTTGCGTACCTGAAACTTCAGCCGCCATGCAATGGAGTAGTCAAAAGTCCATCCGCTCTGTAGCCACATAATCTCGCCAGCTATTTCAGTCAGCGCACCGGATTAACAGGCATCGCTCCAGTGCCGGTGCGCGTTGTCCATAGGTGTCGGGGTCCATGATTGACCACCAGATTAGTAAAAAACCTCAGAGCATCTGGCCTCCCATTCCCTTACCCTGCGTCTTCTACGCCTTCCGATAGATCAAAGGCGCTGACATCGAGCTCAAGCAGCTCAACAGGGCGGCTCTTTCGGATCCCTACCTGATTTTCTATCAGTATCTCGATCAGCCGCTCTCCATCAATCAGCGTGATGGGGGCTGCACCAGGGAAGAGCGCTGCCTGCTCACAGCTGCTGGCGAACTTCCCAAGAGTCATCAGGGTGCCCCGAATCGCCTTGTGATAGGGAAGCGCTCCGCGGAGCTGGTCGACCACTGGGCGGGTGATAGTGCCCTGCTGACGTTTGACTTGGACAACCTCGGTGATCGTCGTGATGCCCACCTGCACACTGCCTACGACGTCGACGCCCTTGTCGCCGGAGGCCTTGGTGACTTCGACGTCCTCATAGCCCATGGCTCGCAGCAACTCACCGATCAGAGCTTCAAACTGATAGGGGTCCATCTTGCCGAGGTAGTCCCTCAGCTGCTGCTTCTGCTGCTGGTTATAGCGATTCACTCCATCGATGATGGCTTTGCGAGGGTCGTCTGGCCGCTTCGGCAAGCTCCCCTTCAGCCAGGCTAGGCCTGCAGGAGTGATTTGGTAGCGATTCCCTTGGCGCTCAACCAAGCCCCGGTCCACGAGATTGCTGAACCGCTGATGCAGTGTGGTCTTGCAGGACGACTCGGAGGCAAAGTTGGACACCTTGTGCAGGTAGGACATCCACTCGGGCAGGATGTCGCTGCGTTTCGCCATTTCAAAGCCGGACAGGAGCTCAAGAACCGTCAGCAGCCCTTCCTCACCATCCAGCTGCCTCAATGTCTCGTCTTCCCCCTGCAAGAACTGTTCACCACGCTCTGTTGGCTTCCAACAACCCTGATCATCAGCTTCCATCAGAGTGTAGTTGTTGATGAACATCCAGCTGCCATAGCTGTGGCGAGGGTTCATCACGTGGTTATCGGTTTGCCAGATTTTCAGGGCCAGCGCTTTATGGTCCCCCTCCAGACGTTCGATGATCCAGGTATCGGGGTCTGACCAGTCGACTGGGTTCTGCGGCGTCCCGGTCTGATCGTGAATGGCCGTGATCATGTCACGCACGGCCTTGGGCGGTGTGCCTGTGGACGCTTTAATCAGCGCCGCTGCCTGCGCATAGGTGGGAAAGAGCGGTGTCCTTACCTTCTTCATCAAGAAACTCCCTGTGGATATCTCAAACGGCTAAAGCGCCCGTATCACCGCGTGGTGGCAACCAGGCGCCTGCAATCTGGCTTACTCCACTTCCCCCGCCAGTTCCGCACTAACGCTGCGAAATTGCTCCAGGGCGGCCTCCAGGTTTTCGACTATCTCGGTGGCCAGCACGTCCGGTTCCGGCAGGCTGTCGATGTCCTCCAGGCTGTCGTCCTTGAGCCAGAAGATATCCAGGTTGAGCTTGTCGCGCTGGATCAGCTCGTCGTAGCTGAAGCGGCGGAAGCGCTCGGTCTCCTGGCGCTCGTGGTAGCAGCGCACGAAGTCATCGAGGTCGGCGTGGGTCAGCCGCTTGGTCTTGAGTGTCTTGTGGATGTTGGTGCGGTAGTCGTAGACCCACAGCTCCCTGGTCTGCGCCTCCCGGCTGGCCGGGCGCTTATCGAAGAACAGCACGTTGGCCTTCACGCCTGGGCTGTACCAGATACCGGTGGGCAGGCGCAGCAGGGTGTGGAAGTTGAACCCCACCAGCAGGCGCTTGCGGATGCCTTCGCCCGCCCGGCCAGCCTCGAACAGGACGTTGTCGGGCAGTACCACGCCGGCGCGGCCGTGGGTGTCGAGGATGGTCATGATGTGCTGGAGGAAGTTGAGCTGCTTGTTCGAGGTAGAGAACTTGAAGTCCTCGCGCTCGTAGCTCTCGTGCTCGGTACTTACCGAGCCATCTTCCCCCACCACCTTGTAGCTGGACTTCTTGCCGAAGGGCGGGTTGGTCAGCACCACGTCGAAGCGCTTGCCACCGTCGCCGGAGAGGGCATCCCCCTGCTGCACGGGGCTGCCGCCATTCCCGATTCCATGCAGGTAGAGGTTCATCGCACACAGCCGTACCACCTCATCGACGATATCCACGCCGTGCAGGGCGTTATGCTTGAGCTGACGTAGCTTCTCGCGATCCTGGCTCTGGGTCTTCATGTGCTCGAAGGCGGAGAGCAGGAAGCCCCCGGTGCCACAGGCAGGATCGCATACGGTCTCGTCGATCCTTGGGTGCACGCACTTCACGATGGCGTCGATGACCGGGCGCGGGGTGAAGTACTGGCCGGCGCCCGAGCGCACTTCGGAGGCGTTGCGCTCCAGCAGCCCCTCGTAGATCTCGCCCTTCACGTCGACCTGCAGGCCGACCCAGGGGCCTTCCTTGTCGATCAGGCTGACCACGCGCTTGAGCTTGGCCGGGTCAGAGAGCTTGTTCTGGGACTTGCGGAAGATAGTGCCGATCAGGCCACTCTCACGTGCCAGGCCCTCCAGGGTGTGGCGATACTGAAGCTCCAGATCATCGCCATCCTTCTCCGCCAGCTTCCTCCAGCGCCACTGGCTGGGAATGCAGGTCTCTTCGCCCAGCAGCTCCACCCTCTCCTCGTCCATCTTGAGAAACAGCAGGTAGGTGATCTGCTCAATGTAGTCACCGTAGGAGACACCCTGGTCACGCAGCACATGGGCGTAGTTCCAGACCTTGGAGACGAGTTGTTCCTTGCTCATGCGGTAACCTTCTTGCGGGTGCGTTTCTTGGGGGGGGCGGCATCACGTTCGGCGCGGATGCGAGCCAGCAGCTCGCTGGCGGGCTCATCGTCGGGGTCCTGGGGCACCAGCTTGCCGGAGAAGGCGTCCTTGAGAATCGACTGGCGCAGTGCCTCGGAGCGTGTGAGTTCGGTTTGGCACCATTCCTCTACAGCTGACATTTTGGATAATCTCTCATCCATCTCAGCAATGATGACTTTTTGCTCCGCTGCGGGAGGCAGGGGAACTACCAAGGATTTCAATTTTGAACCATTGACATTAGCCTGCCCAACTTGCTGGCTAACGACGCTTCTCACCCACTGCCGGCCAAAAACTGAGTTAACAAACGCAGAGACGTATTCTGGCGCGACTTCAATAAATCTAACTCTAATCAAATATGAGGCATATGAGCAATCTTTCGGGACACCTTTGTAAACCGCCGTCTTTCCGACCAGCTCAGCACTATTTGTTCTATTGAATAAAAGATCGCCACTCTTTAACAAAAGCTTAGGAAAATCCGAGTGCGACCCAGGGAGATACTTCAAGTTATCCAGATCCAAAGATCCGTCAACTATATTCCCCATACGCAGGACTGGGACACCGGTAGGATCAAGGCTGCACTTGGAAGAAGTACCATAGTCAACCATTAAAGACAGTTGCTCAACCGATGCCCACACCCATCCTTCGGGCAGCTCCGGCAAGTCGTGGGTATCCGGTGCTACCGGCTCCTTGTACTTGCCTCGTCCCTGCCAGTTCTCGCGGCGGGCCTGAAGGATCCGCTTCAGCAGGTCACTGCCGGACTCAAGGCGCCCGGCATTCTTAGCTCGCCAGTCGACAGTCAGCTGTCCAGTGACGGCGGCCTTGAGGACGGACTGGCGATATCGAGCCAGCAGCTTCTGCACATCGCGTAGGCTGGCCTCGCCATGGTCGAGCTGGGCAAACAGGGACTCGATCTTATCGACGATGCGTCGTTGTTCATCCAGTGGAGGCACTGGAATCTGCTTCTCTAGCACAGCAGCTCTTGATAGCTCCACCAGGGAAAACGCATGAAAGATTTCAGACCGCGAGAATGTCAGCAAGGTACGACTCGTCCAGCGCGGCTTTCTTCTGTTTTCGCCGGACTCCACCCTTGAAAGACTTCTCCCCTTTCAGG
>NZ_JAHVHR010000025.1:0-25449 GCF_019802175.1 Halomonas sp. DP5N14-9 | reverse complement strand
CGCCGCTGTGAAGCGTAGACAGCAAGTGAGTAGGCCGTGTCATTGAGCCCCGAAATTTTCACCACGCGATCGCCGACGCCCTGCGGATAGCGGAAGGCAACACGAGTTCACTGAAAAGGCTTGGTGAACGAAGGTCGCCGGGGTCATTAGAGCAGGGCATGTTCACACAGGGGGGTCCCAGGAACCTGGGAGGCCCATTTCCCTCCTCCGATCTAACGCTATCAGGTACGGGAGCCACCTGCCCCCAAGCTCCCTGGCCCAGCACTGCAGTGACTGGCGGTGATGGGAGCGAAACAACAGCCACTCAGGAGGTACGGTACGGCGAGTGTAGCGAGCCGGCCAGATGGGGTAATGGGAGTCGGAGCCACTCATAGTACTGATGAAATCGGGGAACCAGCTCGATGGGACCCGGTGGAGGGAAGGAGTGGTCAACCATCAGAACCGTACGAGGGAAACATGATAGGTGCTCAGGAACCTGAAGTCATGTCCACGAAACAAGTGCGGATAGCATCGCTGGCAGAGCGTTTTCCGCAGCGTGCCTTCACGTCACTGTCGCATCATATCGACGCCCAGTGGCTGAAAACGGCCTACCTCATGACGCGCCATGACGGTGCGGTCGGGATTGATGGCCAGACGGCGGACGACTTCGCGCGCGGCTTCGAGATCAATATCCAGCGCTTGCTGGAAGAGGCCAAGAGCGGGTGTTACCGGGCGCCGCCGGTGCGGCGTGTCCATATCCCCAAAGGGGATGGGCGTACCACACGGCCGATCGGCATTCCCACCTTTGAAGACAAGGTCCTGCAACGTGCCGTGGTGTCCCTACTGGAGCCTCTCTACGAGCATGACTTCCTGGATTGTTCGTACGGCTTTCGGCCGGGGCGCTCGGCACACCAGGCCATCAAGACGGTGTGGGATGGCCTGTCGTCGATGGGAGGTGGCTGGGTCATCGACCTGGACATCAAGGCCTTCTTCGACACGATCGACCACCGGCACCTGCGAGCGTTTCTGCAGCAACGAGTGAAGGACGGTGTGATCCTTCGCCTGATCGGCAAGTGGCTCAAGGCCGGAGTACTGGAGGCTGGGCAGTGGCAGAAGGGAGTAGTCGGCAGCCCACAGGGCGGGGTCATTTCCCCATTGCTGGCGAACCTCTATCTCCACTATGTACTGGACGAGTGGTTTGAGAAAGACGTCAAGCCACGCCTGCGAGGACGCGCATTTGAGGTACGTTTCGCCGACGATGCCGTGCTCGCATTCAGCAGTGAAGCTGACGCCCGCAAGGTGCTGGAAGTACTGCCCAAGCGCTTCGCGCGCTTCGGCCTCACCCTGCACCCGACCAAGACCCGCCTGGTGAGGTTCCGCCCGTATCGTGAGCAGCGTGCCGAAACCTTCGACTTTCTGGGCTTCACCCACTACTGGGGGAAGTCACGCCGCGGGCTCTTGGTTATCAAGCGCAAGACGGCGAAGGATAGGTTTCGGCGTGGGCTCAAGCACATCTCACAGTGGTGCCGGTGGAATCGTCACCTGCCGATCCGGGAACAGCATGAGAAGTTGAGTCGTAAGATCCAAGGTCACGTTGCCTACTACGGTATTCGCGGCAATATGCGATCCATACAGACGTTTCGCCATCGGGTGAAGTGGTGCTGGATCAAATGGCTGAGCCGGCGATCCCAGAAGGCAAGGATTGTGTGGCGGAATGCGCTTCAACTCTTTAAGTTACTGCCGTTTCCCAAGGCGAGGATCGTTCACCCATGCTGATCCTTCAGCGAAACTGATGGTTGAAGAGCCGGATGCGTTAATTGCGCACGTCCGGATCTGTGGGGGGCCGGGTCGAGCAATCGCTCGGTCTACCCGACTATCTTCGTTTTCAGGCCGGTCTCATGAATAAGGCGGGTTAATGGCCAAGTAAATTGACCCAGTAGCGGCCAACGCTTCTGACCCACCCCCGAGGTGGCAGCGTTGCCACCATCCACCTACCGTGTCGGCTCAGCCAAGGGTCGGGACGGAAACGTGAAGGACTGGGGAATGATTCACAAGATCAAAGCGTTACACGATGACGGACAAGGCCTGTCGATCCGTGCCATCGGCCAGGAGTTGGGCATCTCCCGCAACACCGTCCGCAAATACCTGCGTCAGGACGAGGCCACCATCGAGGCGGCGCAGTCGAACCGGGAACGCGAGAAGAAACTCGACGCCCACCGCGACTACATCGTCTACCTGCTGCGCACCTTCCCCCGGCTGAGCAGCGTCAAGGTGGCCCGCAAGCTGCGTGAGAAGGTCGGCGAGCTGGCGGTCTCGGAGCGCACCCTGCGTCGCTACGTGAAGCAGGTAAAGAGCACCGTGGCCAGCCGGCAGCGGCGCTACTACGAACCGGTGCTCGACATGGTGCCGGGGGTGCAGTGCCAGGTGGATCCGGGCGAGCTGCGCGAGGTGATGATCGGCGGCGAGCCGCGCCCCCTGTACTTCGTGGTGTTCGTGCTCTCTTACTCGCGCCTGACCTACGTCGGTGTCAGCCTGTCACCGCTCGATACCGCCACCTTCATCCGCTTGCACGACGAGGCCTTCCGCTACTTCGGCGGCCTGCCCGAGGAGTGCGTCTACGACCAGACCAAGATGGTGGTGATCAGCGAGCAGTTCCGCGAGCTGGAGGTGAACCAGCGCTTCCACGAGTACGCCACCACCGCCGGCTTCCGGATCCGCGCCTGCTGCGGTTACGACCCGGAGAGCAAGGGCAAGGTCGAGGCCGGGGTGAAGTACGCCAAGCAGGATGCCTTCTATGGCGAGGTGTTCCGCGACGAGGCCGACCTGCGCGCTTACGTGCGCCAGTGGCTCGACGAGGTCGCCAACGTGCGCACTCACGGCACCACTGGCCAGCAGCCGAGGGCGCTGTGCGACTCCGAGGAGCAGCGCCATCTGCGCCCCTACCTGACCCCGGCCTGCGTGGGCCGCGAGGCCGACGGCCTGGCCCCGCGCCGGGTCGACAAGACCGGGCTGATCGCCTGGAAGGCCAACAAGTACTCGGTGCCGATGGCCTACCAACAGGGTCGCGTCGGGGTCCGGGAAGCGGGTGATCGCCTGGCGATCCACGACCTGGAGAGCGGCGATGAGATCGCCACCCATGCCCTTCATCTGGGCAAAGGGCACACCTCGCGCAACGAGAGCCACTACCGTGATCACCGCCAGCTGGAGGCCGATCTGGAGCAAGCCATCGCCCAGTGTCTCGGCGAGCCGTTGGGGCGGCAGCTGTGTGACAAGCTGCGCCAGAGCATGCCGCACCACTACAAGGACCAGCTGCGTGGCGCCGGGCAGGTGCTGGAGGCCGAGCCCGAGCTGGATCTGACGCTGATCAGCGACTGGGTCACCCGAGAGCGCCTCACCGTCGTGGGTCTCAAGGAGCGGCTGGCGGCGGCCCGGCTCGCCAAGGCGAGGGGCCGGGATCACGAGGGCGATGTGCCCGAAGGATCCAGCACGACGCCGGCGGAGCTGGCTCAGTACGCCCGCCTTGGCCACTCCAGCGGCCAGCAGGAGGTGACCCATGGGGCAGCTTGAGCTGACCGCCGGGCGCTACCGCAGCCTGCGGCTGGGCGCCATCGCCGGCGGCCTCACCGAGCTGCTGGCCCAGGCCGAGGCTAACGAGGTCTCCTACCTGACCTTCGCCGACATGCTGGTCGAGCACGAGCGCCAGACCCGTGAGGCAAAGCGCATCGACCTCTACCGGCGCCAGGCCGGATTCCCCAGCGACAAGCGGCTGGAGGGGTTCGACTACCGACACCAGACCACCATCACCAAGCGCCAGATCAACGCCCTGCTGGACTTCGCCTTCCTCGATAACCGCGAGAACCTGGTGTTCATCGGCCCGCCGGGGGTGGGCAAGACCCATCTGAGCATCGGTATCGGGCAGAAGGCCATCGAAGCCGGCTACCGGGTGCTGTTCCGCAACGCCTTGGACCTGGTCGAGGAGCTGGAGCTGGCCGAGATGAAGGGCGAACTGAAGAAGATGCTGCACAAGCTCGCCAAGGTCGACGCCCTAGTCATCGATGAGCTGGGCTACCTGCCGATGAGCCGGCAGGCACGCTACGCGCTGTTCCAGCTGATCAACCGGTTCTATGAGCACCGCTCGCTGATCATCACCACCAACAAGGACTTCACCAGTTGGGGGGAGTTCTTCCACGACGACAACGTGGCGGTGCCTATCGTCGACCGGATCATCCACCACTCGCACCTCTACCTGCTCGGCGGGGAGAGCTACCGGCTGAAGCAGAAGACGCTCAGCTGACAATCACGGGTGGGTCAGTTTTGTTGGCCACTGGTGGGTCAGTTCTGATGGCCATTGACAGGGCTGTTCGGCGACAAGTTCCTGCAGCCGATGGTGGTCGTCGTCATCCAAGGCCGGCGTGCGGCCACTGCGCGGCTTGTCGATCAGCCCATCAAGCCCTGCTACCTCCCACTGTTTGAGCCATCGAGATACGGCATCGCGGCGGACCTGCAATATCTCACAGATCTGAGCGATGGTATGACCTTGATTGCTCAGCAAGATGGCATGCGCACGTCGACGTAGGGCGCGCTTCTCACCATGGTGATAGGCGGAGGACAGCGTCTGCTGCTCAGACTCAGTGAGAGGTGCAACGAAGCGCCTTGCCATGGTTCCGTCCGTGTCAGTTATCCTACACACATTATGCACGAAAACTTTCGGTTAGGCACTTACCGTTGAGTGCCTATCTCTCATTTGACCACCTCAGCAAGGAGGTCTGTCGCCTACTCGACAGCTACGGGTCTGAGCGCACGATAAATTTTGAATAGCCACTTAAAGCTGTCAGGAATGACGGTTGTTAGTTGCTGATGCGAGAGAAACACCCCCTTGCCTGAGATTGGGGCGATGTTAGGCAAGGGGGCTTGATGCGGAGGTGGCTGAAATAGGATACAGCTTAACTCTGGGCTTCTCGAATCATGTTGCGAGAGATAATCACCTGTTGGATCTGGGTGGTGCCTTCATAGAGTCGGAAAAGGCGTACATCGCGATAGAACCGTTCAACGGCGTATTCGCTGATATAGCCGGCTCCGCCATGAATCTGTACCCCACGATCTGCTACGCGGCTGCACATTTCAGTGGCGAACATTTTGGCGCAGGAGGCCTCGGTGCTGACGTTCTGGCCTTCATCCCGCTTGCGTGCGGCATCCAGCACCATGCACTTGGCGGCATAGATCTCAGCCTTGGAGTCTGCCAGCATTCCCTGGATCAGCTGGAATTCAGCGATGGGC
The DNA here is from genome assembly GCF_019802175.1 of Halomonas sp. DP5N14-9. Lineage (NCBI taxonomy): Bacteria > Pseudomonadati > Pseudomonadota > Gammaproteobacteria > Oceanospirillales > Halomonadaceae > Halomonas > Halomonas sp. DP5N14-9. Next base: position 20,193 of record NZ_JAHVHR010000025.1, on the reverse strand, counting down.
TTGCCGAATTGCTTGCGTTCCATAGCGAAGCGAAGGGAGTCCTCCAGAACACGCTCGGCGGCGCCCACCGCGATGGCGGCAATATGCAGGCGCCCCTTATCCAGCACTTTCATTGCAGTCTTGAAGCCGACACCTTCCTGCTCGCCAATCAGAGCGCTCTCCGGAACCCGGACATTGTCAAAGATGACATCTGCAGTGTGAGCACCCTTCTGGCCCATCTTCTTATCGCACTTCCCAATCGTGATGCCCGAGGTATTGGCATCTACAATGAAGGCGCTGATACCTTTGGCACCTTTGATGTCCGGGTTGGTGCGCGCCATGACGGTGAAGATGCCGGCATGCGGCGCGTTGGTAATGTAGCGCTTTGTGCCATTGATGATGTATTCATTCCCATCCTTTACAGCAGTCGTCCTTAATGACGCCGCATCGGACCCTGAATCCGGTTCAGTCAGGCAGAAAGAGCTGAGAATCTCACCGCTGGCCAGGCGTGGCAGGTAGCGGGATTTTTGCTCGTCTGTGCCGTCGAGAAGAATGCCAATTGAACCGATACCGTTGTTGGTCCCGATGAAGGAGCGGAAAGCAGGGGAGGTTCTGCCAAGCTCGAAGGCAATGTTGACTTCTTCCTCCATTGTGACTCCGAGGCCACCAAACTCTTCGGGAATAGTAAGCCCAAACATTCCCATATCGCGCATTTGCGCTACGATGTCGTCAGGAATTTTGTCAGTTTCGGCGACTTCTTCCTCTCGTGGAATAAGCTCTTCGTTGACAAAGCTACGAATAGAGTCAAGAAGAATCTGCATTGTTTCCTGGTCGCGAATCATAATCTCACCTCGCTGATATGGTGGCTTGCTGGTCAGTTTTATCTCGCGAGTTACGAGATTTGGGTGATGATATCATTCACCATCTGCACCAGCCGGGGTCCAATAAAGTCCTCAAGCTTCTCACGAGAAACCTGGAATTCGGGGCCTCCGCAGTTGAACGCGAGCACCCCTAGCTGCGGGTGGTTCAAGGGAACCGCAACCGCATTGACTTTTTTCTGCCAATCGCCCATCGACAGGCAGTAGCCATATTCTGCGTACTCTTTGAAGGCACCATCTAGTGCTCTGCGAATGTCTGGCCATTCGTCGGGATGGCTCTGCTGTATATGCTCCATGATCACCTCGGCTTCTTCTTGAGGCATAGCGGCCAGGCAGGCGCGACCGGCCGAGCTTTGGTGAATCGGGAGGCGTGTTCCGATCTGGCGGCGAATGGTGGAGCGTAGGGCGCTCTGGACAACGTCCAGGTAGACCATGTCTAAACGGTCACGTGCCGACATCGCCACGGTGGCGCCGACTTCATCGGCCAGGTTCACCATCAAGGGCTGGGCAACCGAGCGAATCGGGAGATTGGAGATCATGGAGTAGCCGAAGGACATCACGCCTACGTCCAGTTGATACTTCCCGCGCGGCAGAGGACGAAGATAGCCGAGCCTGGCGAGGGTGTGGGTCAGCCGGCTCACGGTGGGGCGTGGCAGCCCTGTCTTTCTAGCCAGATCGAGGTTGCTGAGCATGCTATCCCGTGGGGTGAAGCAGCGTAGCAGCTCCAACCCCCGTGCCAGCGATGTCACGAACTGTCGATCCTTCTCCTGCTCTTCCATCGCATGGATAGGGTCTACCACGATCTGGAAGTCGCTCTGGCTGTCTTTTTTCTTCACTGAATCCTTGCTCCCGTGGCGGATAGCAGTCATGAAAGTTTGCGTGCACTGTCCCTGCGATGTCAACTATGCAATCTAAAAGACCGCTTGGCGGACATTGTTGAGGGCTGTCATGTCCATCGGGTCGACATCCTCGCTGTTTCTCAAGCCCTCCCCAAAACCACAAGGCGGCGTAAAGCGCGCGCAGCGATGCCGTTGACAGCTTTCTGCCAACCTGTGTACGTTAACGAGTATAGCAAAATAAATGTTCGCATAGCGATCATATTACTGTGAGGTGGTGCATGAACGACAAGCAGCAGCCCGCCGAGGTATATCTCGCCTCGCTCGACGAAGGGATGGCGGTGGTTCGCATCGATCGACCATCCGCCAAGAATGCCCTCAACGGCGCCGTTAGGCGTCAGCTCGCCGAACTGTTCTCGTCCCTGGCCCGGCGTGATGACGTGCGGGCTATCGTGCTGACGGGAGGGGAGCAGGTGTTTGTGGCCGGTGCTGACGTCAAGGAGTTTGCCACGGCGTCGCCCACCGAGATGCATTTGCGCCACAACGAGCGGTTTTGGGAGCCCATTGCGCACTGCCCCAAGCCGGTCATTGCTGCGGTCAATGGCTTCGCTCTAGGCGGCGGCTGTGAGCTTGCCATGCACTGCGACATCATCGTGGCCGGCGAGTCCGCCCGGTTCGGGCAACCTGAAGTCAAACTTGGCCTGATGCCCGGCGCTGGAGGGACCCAACGCCTGGTACGGGCGGTGGGTAAGTTCCAGGCGATGCGCATGCTGATGACCGGCTGCATGGTACCGGCGCCCGATGCACTGCGTATGGGGCTAGTCAGCGAGGTCGTCCCCGATGAGCAGACGCTCGAGCGTGCCAAGGCATTGGCTCAGGAAATTGCCCATCTGCCGGCCTTGGCCGTGGAGCAGATCAAGGAGACCGTACTCGCCGGTGCCGACCTGCCGCTTGAGAGTGCGCTAGTCCTCGAGCGGAAGGCCTTCCAGATGCTGTTCGACACCAAGGATCAGAAGGAAGGGGCTGCCGCCTTCATCGAGAAGCGCAAACCGACCTATCGGGGGGAGTCATGATGGCAGGACAAGTGAATCGGCTGGGGATCGTCGGCACTGGTGTGATGGGCGCAGGGATCGCTCAGATAGCAGCTCAGGCCGGTCTCGAGGTCGCGCTGTTCGATAAGCGTGCCGGGGCTGCCAGCGCCGCACGTGATGGCCTGCAGGCGACATTCGATAAACTGGTGAGCAAAGGCAAGCTCTCTCGTGAGTCTGCCGAGGAGGCCTTGGCCCATCTTTCCGTCGTCGACTCGATGACGGCCCTGGCGGATTGCGACCTGGTCATCGAGGCAATCGTCGAGGACCTTGGCATCAAGCAGGCCCTTTTCTCCGAGCTGGAGGCAATCGTGGCCCGCGATTGCATTCTGGCGACCAATACCTCGTCGCTTTCGGTCACGGCTATTGCCGCGGATCTGGCCTGTCCCGAACGGCTTGCCGGTTTCCACTTCTTCAACCCCGTGCCGCTGATGAAGGTCATCGAGGTGATCGGGGGGATTGATACCGACGAGACCGTGATCGACACCCTGCTGAATTTGGCAGGCCGGCTCGGGCACACTGGCGTGCGTGCCCAGGATACCCCTGGTTTCATCGTCAACCATGCAGGACGCGCTTACAGCACCGAAGGGTTGAAGATTCTTGAGGAGCGGGTAGCGCCACCAGAGGACATCGATCGGATCCTTCGCGAGCAGGCCGGGTTCCGGATGGGGCCGCTCGAGCTTTTTGATCTGACCGGCTTGGATGTCTCGCATCCTGCGATGGAGTCGATCTTCGAACAGTTCTATCACGATCCGCGTTATCGACCTTCCTCTATCTCACGTCAGATGCTGAAAGGTAAGCGACTGGGGCGCAAGACAGGGATTGGCTTCTACCGCTATGAGGCAGGCAGGAAAATTGAAGCACTGACGCCACAGCCGGTACCGGGTGTTAGCGAGCTACCGCCAGTCTGGGTGGGGTGTGAGGATGCCGACCTGCGTGCAGACGTCGCGACGCTGCTGGAGTCACTCGGCGGGCGAGTGGAGCCCACAGACTCACCTTCTGAACAGGCGCTCTGCTTGTTGCTTCCCTTTGGTGATGATGCCGTGTGTGCGAGTCAGCACTTCGGCGTCGACCCCGAACGCACACTCTGCCTCGATGTCCTTCTTGGGCTTGAGCGTCATCGCACCCTGATGATGACGCCAGTCACTCGACCGGAGATGCGTGACGCGGCTCATGCGCTGCTGGCATCGGATGGTAGCGGAGTGACGGTCATTCGTGACAGTGCTGGATTTGTCTCGCAGCGTGTGCTGGCGTCAGTGGTCAATTTGGCCTGCGAAATTGCTCAGCGTGAAATCGCTACTCCTGTCGATATCGATAATGCCGTCAGGCTGGGACTCAACTACCCCCATGGCCCGTTGGCATGGGGGGATGCGCTGGGCTCGAAGCGCGTGCTTTGTATATTGGAACGTATCTACGCCTTAACGGGTGATCCACGTTATCGGCCAAGCCTTTGGTTGCGCCGTCGCGCCACCCTTGGGGTTTCACTGTTGCACGTAGCGCCAAGTGGCCGATGACATTGGAGACACATCATGTTGGTGGAAGTGGGGAGAGTGCTATGGGTGCACTAACGGGAATTAGGGTACTAGACTTGAGTCGTGTGCTGGCTGGCCCCTGGTGCAGCCAGGTGCTGGCTGATCTTGGTGCGGATGTCGTCAAGGTAGAACGTGTTGGCAGAGGGGATGATACTCGAGCTTGGGGGCCTCCCTATATGAAGGATGCTCAAGGGAACGAGACGCAGGAAGCCTCATACTACCAGTCCACTAACCGAAACAAGCGCTCTGTGGCTATTGATATTGCCACCAAGAAAGGCCAAGAAGTTATCCGTGCGTTGGCCGCAGAGAGCGATGTACTTATCGAAAACTTCAAGGCAGGATCATTGAAGAAGTATGGGCTTGATTATGAATCAATTTCCAAGCTCAACCCCAGGCTAGTTTATTGCTCCATTACAGGGTTCGGCCAGACGGGGCCTCGCGCGCAGGAGCCCGGCTATGATTTCATCATCCAGGGCATGGGAGGGTTGATGAGCATCACCGGGGAGCGTGATGGCGTCCCTGGTGGTGGCCCGCAGAAGGTCGGCGTGGCGGTCACCGACGTGATGACGGGGCTATACTCGGTCATTGCCATTCAGGCCGCGCTGCTGGCACGCGAGAAGACTGGCCGTGGACAGTATTGCGATATGGCGTTGCTGGATGTGCAGGTGGCCGCACTCGGGAACCAGAGTCAGAGCTATCTCAGCACCGGTGTTTCACCGGGGCGGTATGGTAATGCGCATGCCAATATTGTTCCTTATAACTCCTTTCATGCGAGCGACAAGGACTTCATCATCGCCTGTGGCAATGATTCACAGTTTTCGTCTTTATGTGACGCCATTGGATTGCCGGAGCTGTCCACTGACCCTCGGTTCTCGAAAAACGAAAATCGCATCAGAAATCGGGATGCCATCACCCAGATTCTTTCGGATCATTTTAAACGTGATGCCGCTGAAGTGTGGGTAGAAAAGATTAGCAAGGCCAAGGTGCCGGTTGGAGTCATTAATGATATTGCCGATGCGCTTGCCGAACCTCAGGTGGATGCACGTGGTATGTTGGTTAACATACCCCATTCCATGAATCCTGATTTCAAGATGGTCGGCAGCCCGATTCATATGTCTGATACTCCGGTTGAGTACAAGAGGCCTGCGCCACTTCTTGGGCAGGATACTGACGATGTGCTGGCCGAATACCTAAATCTCTCCCCAGGGCAGTTGTCGCAACTCAAAGGCGACGGTGTGGTGGGTTAATTTTTCCAAGATTATTGAGCATTACTTAGGAGTGCTGATGAAAGTCCTCGTCGCGGTCAAGCGCGTCATCGATTACAACGTCAAGATTCGGGTCAAGCCGGATCACTCCGACGTCGACCTCACCAACGTCAAGATGGCCATGAACCCCTTCTGCGAGATCGCCGTGGAAGAGGCGGTGCGCCTGAAGGAGCGCGGGGTCGCCACCGAGGTGGTCGCCGTCACCGTCGGCCCCAAGGCTGCCCAGGAGCAGCTGCGCACCGCCCTGGCGCTGGGCGCCGACCGCGCCATTCACGTCGAGACCGACGAGCGGGTCGAGTCGCTGGGCGCCGCCAAGGCGCTGGCCAGGCTGGTGGCAAAGGAGCAGCCGGGCCTTGTGATCCTCGGCAAGCAGGCCATCGACACCGACAACAACCAGACCGGCCAGATGCTGGCGGCCCTCACCGGCCTGCCCCAGGGCACCTTCGCCTCGGCGGTCAACGTCGAGGGAGACAAGGTGCAGGTGACCCGCGAGGTCGACGGCGGCCTGCAGACCGTCGAGCTGACCCTGCCCGCCATCGTCACCACCGACCTGCGCCTGAACGAGCCGCGCTACGCCAAGCTGCCGGACATCATGAAGGCCAAGAAGAAGCCGCTGGACGTCAAGACTCCGGCGGATCTCGGCGTCGAGGTGGCCTCCAAGGTCAAGCTGCTCAAGGTCGAGCCGCCGGCCGAGCGTCAGGGAGGCGTCAAGGTGGGCTCCGTGGATGAGCTGGTCGACAAACTCAAGAACGAAGCCAAAGTGCTTTGATAGGAGCGGATCTCATGAGCATTCTGGTACTCGCTGAACATCACGACGGCGCCCTGGCCGGCGCCACCGCCCATGTGGTCGCGGCAGCCAAGGCCATCGGCGGCGATATCGACGTGCTGGTGGCAGGTGAAGGCGTCGCCGCCGTTGCCGAGGCCGCCGCCAGGCTGGACGGCGTCTCCCGCGTGCGCGTGGCCGACCACGCCGCCTACGGCCACCTGCTGGCCGAGCCCACCGCGGCGCTGCTCGCGGAGCTCGCCGGCGACTACACCCACCTGCTGGCGGCCGCCTCCACCACCGGCAAGAACGTGCTGCCCCGGGTCGCCGCCCTCAAGGACGTGGCCCAGATCTCCGAGATCATCGCGGTGGAGTCCCCGGATACCTTCAAGCGCCCGATCTACGCCGGCAACGCCATCGCCACGGTGCAGAGCGAGGACGCCCTCAAGGTGATCACCGTGCGCAGCACTGGCTTCGATGCCTGCCCCGATAGAGGAGCCGAGGGCGGCAGCGCCGCCATCGAGGCGGTGGACTTCGTCGCCGACAACGCCCAGTCCACCTTCGTCAAGGAGGCGCTGGCCCAGTCCGACCGCCCCGAGCTGGGTGCCGCCAAGGCGGTGATCTCCGGCGGTCGCGGCATGGGCAACGGCGAGAACTTCAAGCTGCTCGACGGCATCGCCGACAAGCTGGGGGCCGCCATCGGTGCCTCCCGCGCCGCGGTGGACGCCGGCTTCGTGCCCAACGACATGCAGGTGGGCCAGACCGGCAAGATCGTCGCGCCTGAGCTCTACATCGCCGTGGGCATCTCCGGTGCCATCCAGCACCTGGCCGGGATGAAGGACTCCAAGGTGATCGTGGCCATCAACAAGGACGAGGAGGCGCCGATCTTCCAGGTGGCCGACTATGGACTCGTTGCCGACCTCTTCGAGGCACTGCCGGAGCTTGAGGGGCGTCTCTAAGCCTCCCGCAGCCCTTGATCATCATGACGCCGAGGCCAAAAGCTCTCTCGGTTTGCCGGTGGGATGGAGCCGAACTCTGACCTGCCGGCCTTTTTCTTCGACAGTGAGACTTTTCATGACATCGGTAACCGAGCGTGATTCGATGGACTTCGATGTGGTCATCGTCGGCGCCGGCCCCTCGGGCCTGGCCGCGGCGTGCCGGCTGATGCAGCAGGCCAATGCCGCCGAACAGGAGCTGACCGTGTGCGTGGTGGAGAAGGGCTCCGAGGTGGGCGCCCATATCCTCTCCGGCGCCGTCTTCGAGCCCCGCGCCCTGGCCGAGCTCTTCCCCGACTGGGAGGAACGCGGCGCGCCCCTGACCACCCCGGCGACCCGCGACGAGGTCTACCTGCTCAAGGACGCCGAGAAGGCTTTGACGCTGCCCAACGCCCTGGTGCCGAAGAGCATGCATAACACCGGCGGCGACATGCCCCGCTATGTGATCAGCGCCGGCAACCTGTGCCGCTGGCTGGCCGAGCAGGCCGAGGGGCTCGGGGTGGAGATCTTCCCCGGCTTCGCCGCCCAGGAGGCGATCGTCGAGGAGGGGGTGGTCAAGGGCATCCTGATCGGCGACATGGGCGTGGGCGCCGACGGCGAGCCCAAGGACAGCTACATGCCGGGCATGGAGCTGCGCGCCAGGTACACCCTCTTCGCCGAGGGAGCCCGGGGCCATATCGGCAAGCGCCTGATCCAGGAGTATGACCTGGCGGCCGGCAAGGACCCCCAGCACTACGGCATCGGCTTGAAGGAGCTGTGGGACATCCCCGCCGAGCAGCATGAGCCCGGCCTGGTGCTGCACGGCTCCGGCTGGCCGCTGGACAAGAACACCCACGGCGGCTGGTTCCTCTACCACGCCGACAACCAGCAGGTGGTGGTCGGTCTGATCATGGACCTCTCCTACCAGAACCCCTGGCTCTCCCCCTTCGACGAGTTCCAGCGCATGAAGCACCACCCGGTGCTGGCGAAGCACCTCACGGGCGGCAAGCGCGTCGCCTACGGCGCCCGGGCCATCGTCAAGGGCGGCCTCAACTGCCTGCCGAAGATGACCTTCCCGGGTGGCCTCTTGATCGGCTGCGACGCTGGCACCCTGAACTTTGCCAAGATCAAGGGCCTGCACACCGCCATGAAGTCGGGCCTGGTGGCCGCCGAGGCGGTCTTCGAGGCGATCGCCGGCGGTGACGAAGGGGGCCAGGAGCTCACCGCCTTTACCGAGAAGTGGGAGGCGAGCTGGGCCTACGCCGAGCTCAAGGAGAGCGCAAGCTTCGGCCCGGCGATCCACAAGTACGGCACCCTGGGCGGCGGCGCCTACAACTTCGTCAACCAGCTGCTCGGCGGCAAGCTGCCCAACGTCCACGACACCACGCCGGACCATGCGGCGCTCAAGCCGGCCGCCGAATTCGAGAAGATCGACTACCCCAAGCCCGACGGCAAGCTCTCCTTCGACAAGCTCTCCTCGGTGTTCCTCTCCAACACCAACCACGAGGAGGATCAGCCCTGCCACCTGAGGCTCGCCGACCCGGAGCTGCCGATCCGCGACAACCTGCCGACCTACGCCGAGCCGGCAAGCCGCTACTGCCCGGCCGGGGTCTACGAGGTCGTGGAGGACGACGACGGCAAGCCGCGGTTCCAGATCAACTTCCAGAACTGCGTGCACTGCAAGACCTGCGACATCAAGGACCCGGCCCAGAACATCACCTGGGTGGCGCCGGAGGGTGGCGGCGGGCCCAACTACCCCAATATGTGAACCTCAGTTTCTAATATGGAGCGTGTTATGACTGACGTATTCCTCTGCCATCCGCGGCGCAGCGCCGTGGGCCGTTTCGGCGGCACCCTCTCGAGCGTGCGCCCCGATGACCTGGCGGCCGCCATCTTCAAGGCGGTGCTGGCCGAAGCCCCGGAGCTCGACCCTGCCGCCATCGAAGAGGTTTTCATGGGCTGCGCCAACCAGGCCGGCGAGGACAACCGCAGCGTGGCGCGCATGTCGCTGCTGCTGGCGGGCATGCCGGTATCCATCCCCGGCACCACCCTGAACCGCCTGTGCGGCTCCGGCATGGACGCGGTGGGCACCGCCTTCCGCGCCATCAAGGCCGGCGAGCTGGACCTGGCGCTGGCCGGCGGCGTGGAGTCCATGTCCCGGGCGCCCTACGTGATGGGCAAGGCCGACAGCGCCTTCTCCCGGGGCCAGCAGATCGAGGACACCACCATCGGCTGGCGTTTCATCAACCCGCTGATGAAGAAGGCCTATGGCGTCGACTCGATGCCGGAGACCGCCGAGAACGTCGCCGAGCAGTTCAAGATCTACCGCGAGGACCAGGACGCCTTCGCTCTGCGCTCCCAGCAGAAGGCCGCCGCTGCCCAGGCCGCCGGCCGCTTCGCGCTGGAGATCACCGCCATCGAGATCCCGCGCCGCAAGCAGGAACCGCTGCGCTTCGACCAGGATGAGCACCTGCGCGCGACCACACTCGAGAAGCTCGCCGCCCTGCCGGCGCCCTTCCGCGTGGGCGGCAGCGTCACCGCCGGCAACGCCTCCGGGGTCAACGACGGCGCCGCCGCCATGCTGGTGGCCAGTGCCGCCGCGGTGGAGAAGCACGGCCTCACCCCCATGGCGAAGATCCTCGGCATGGCCACTGCCGGCGTCGAGCCGCGCATCATGGGCATCGGCCCGGTGCCCGCGGTGCAGAAGCTGCTCACGCGCACCGGCGTGTCGCTGGACGAGATCGACGTGATCGAGCTCAACGAGGCCTTCGCCGCCCAGGCGCTCGCCTGTATGCGCGAGCTGGGGATCGCCGACGAAGACCCGCGGGTCAACCCCAACGGCGGCGCCATTGCGCTCGGCCACCCGCTGGGCATGTCCGGCGCCCGCCTGCTGCTGACCGCGGCCCACGAGCTGCAGAAGAGCGGCAAGCGCTACGCCCTGTGCACCATGTGTGTGGGCGTGGGTCAGGGCATTGCGACCTTGATCGAGAGAGTTTGAGGACCCGTCCTAGCACTCTGCTGGGGTCATATGTTGTTGGGCACTACAAGCGAATGGGTCTGATGAGCTTGATCACGAAGGTGGGGCGAGCCGTGACCCCATGAATGTTAAAGCAAAAAGCTTTCAGTCAGGGAAGGGGTGGGCCGGGGATTGCGACTAAAGTTGCATACCTGGCCTTCAGCATAGCAACGTAGTCTACGGACTAAATGCGAATCAAAAGTCCGCATAGCGGTCATTTCAATAATGAAGGAGCAAAACATGAATAAGCTGCTCAACGCACTCTGCGTGGCAACCTGTGGCGGCGCAGTGGCGCTGACGCTGGCCGTCTCCAGCGCTCAAGCATCGGAATGGCCTACTGGTGACGTCCGCTTGGTGGTGCCCTATGGGCCCGGCGGCACTACCGACGTCCTGTCGCGTCGAGTGGCGGACCTGCTGAAGGATGAGATTGGTGCGAATGTGGTGGTAGAAAATCGTCCGGGTGCTGGCTCTACTGTGGCCACCGGCCGACTTGCCCGCGGTGGTCGTGATGCTGCGCACACTATCTTGATGGCCTCACCCGGCCACACCATTGGTGCTGCCATCTACCCCAACCTGACCTACGATCCGGTTGAGGACTTTGTGTTTATCCAAAACATGCTGGATATCCCGAATGTCATGGTGGTTCCGGCCAACAGCCCGTACGAGACCGTGGCGGAGTTCATCGAGGCCGCTCAAGACCAGAACATGTCATTCAGCAGTCCCGGTGTAGGCAGTTCTGTGCATATGTCTGGTGAGCTGTTCAAGACGCTGACAGGCTCGAATATGACGAACGTGCCATTTGCTGGCAGCGGCGCGGCGTTGCCGGCTCTGCTCGGTGGAGACGTCAATGTCGCCTTCGAGAACATGCCCACGGTGTTCTCTCACATCCAGTCAGGTGACCTAAGGGCACTGGCTGTGACCTCCGAAGAGCGTTCGGAGTATCTCCCCGATGTGCCGACTCTGAAAGAGATTGGTGAGCACAATCTTGATCAGTTTGTCACCACTGCTTGGTTTGGTCTGATCGCTCACAGCTCCTTCCCTGACGAGGCTTTCGCTACGATGCAGGAAGCTCTCCAAAAAGTGATGGAGCGTGAGGAGTTCACCAGCTTCGTAGAGCAGCTGGGAGGGGAGAAGGGGACTGTTGCTGGCGACGATTTCAAGGCCTTTGTCGCTGATGAAGTGACCCGCTGGGATGGAGTGGCGGCGGAGGCCGGTATTCGCCAGGAGTAAGTCACTTTTCTGTCACGGCATGGTGGGGCGAGGGCACGTTGCCTTCGCCTCAGTGGTTTCCATGCGGAAGTTTTTACACGTGAAAGGGTTTTTCCCGATGACGAAGTCTCACCCTTCCCACCGCATGCTGGTCAAAGATCCCTTGGATGTGGTCGCTGGAGTGCTGCTGCTGTGCTTTTCGCTGCTGCTTTTACTGTATTTGATTCCAAACTACATTGGAGAGCCGCCCATTCTGCAGAATCCGATGATGTCGCCGCGCTGGCTGCCGACCATCGTCGGGTGGCTGCTCGTGGTATTTTCAGCCCTCATGATTATCCAAGGGGTGCTGGTCGCTGACGATAGTGAGGATAGCGGGCGTCGCTTCGAGCGTGGTCCATGGTTACGTTTTGCGCTGATGGTGTTGGCACTAGTGGTATATGTTGGCCTGTTCGAGATGCTGGGCGCTATCATCAGCGGGATTCTCGCCACTCTGATCCTGTTTGTCGCCCACCCCGTGCGCACCTTGTGGGTCTATAGCCTGGCCGTTGCCTTCCCGGTAGGCGTATCGCTGTTGTTTACCGAGGTCATGAACGTTCCGCTTCCGATGCTGCCGTTCTGACCCGATGGCCATCCTCAAGATCTGGTGAGATATGGATAATATTACTGAAGTACTCCAGTTATTCCTTGCTACAGAGAACTTTATCGCGATAGCCGTAGGGGTGGTGGTCGGTGTCACCGTCGGCTCGATCCCCGGTCTTACCGCCACCATGGCGGTAGCCCTGGCGCTACCCTTTACATTCTCCATGGAGCCGGTGGCCGCGATCCTGCTGCTCGTGGGGATTTATAAGGGCGGCATGTATGGCGGTTCGATTACCGCGATTCTGATTCGTACGCCGGGTTCGCCGGCATCGGCTTGTACGTTGCTGGATGGCTATCCGCTTGCCCAGCAGGGTAATGCGAAGAAAGCGCTAAAGATGGCGCTCTACTCCTCTGTCATTGCAGACTTTATCTCTAATATTGCGCTTATCTTCTTTGCCGCCTATCTGGCCAAGATAGCGCTCAATTTTGGTGCTCCCGAGTTTTTCTGGCTGATTTGCTTCTCACTGACCATCATTATATCGCTGGCCAGTGGCTCCATGATCAAGGGGCTGATTGCGGCTCTGCTGGGTATCCTGCTCTCATTGGTGGGCTTGGATTCAGTGTTTGGCTCACAGCGGCTAACCTTTAATAATTATAATCTGATGGACAGTATCTCGTTTATTCCGCTGTTGATTGGGCTTTTTGCGATTCCTGAGATTATCGAATTCTACCGCAAGAAAGTGGTCCCGCATCTGCGCGCGAAGGCAAGCGGCGTCGGGGTGACAATGGCTGAGTTTAAGCGAAGCATCAAGAGCATTGTTCGTGGCAGCCTGATTGGGGTGGTGATTGGCGCTATTCCTGGGACAGGCGCTACCGCGGCAGCGTTCATCTCTTACAGCGATGCCAAGCGGCGTTCCCCCAATCGCGATAAATTTGGGAAGGGAGAGGTGGAAGGTGTTGCCGCCTCAGAGGCGGGGAACAACGGCGTGGCTGGTGCCACCATGATTCCGCTGCTGTCGCTGGGTATTCCCGGTGACGTCATCACGGCCATTATCCTGGGTGCCTTCATGGTCCATGGCTTGACGCCGGGCCCGATCCTGTTCCAGGAAAACCTTCCTCTGATTTATGCGCTATTCCTGGGGATCATGCTGAGTTCAGTGATCTTGCTGTTCGTTGGTAACGCAGCAATACGCTACTTTTCGCTGATTGCTGATATTCCCAAGGCGATTCTTTTTCCGATCGTGCTGATGTTCTGTGTGTATGGGGCATATGCGGTCAATAATGATACCTTCGATGTGTGGTTGATGCTGGCCTTTGGGGTGCTGGGCTATGTGTTCAATCGTACCGGGATACCAGCAGCCCCCTTCTTGATTGGCTTTATCCTGGGCCCGATGTTCGAAGATAACCTGCGGCGCTCTCTGCTGATTGGCTCCAACGACCTGTCGATCTTTGTGCGTGGTCCGATTACTTGGTTCTTTATTGCCCTAACGGTCGGCTCCATTTCACTGGCCATCTATCGGTTCATTACTTCACGGAAAGAACCGAAACACAGCGTGGACGAGTCCAGTTCATGATGCCAAGGGCATAGTGCCCGTGATATCGCACCGGTCGGTGGGATCGACCGGTGCGTAAGGGAATCGAGCCGGCCACCATTTGAGGCCGGCTCTCCTGTTGCCAGGGAGGCTAATTGCCGGTGAAATTCTTTGGAAGAGATCTGGTTACAAGCAAATGGTCTAGTCACCTGCTTGCAGGTATTGTGGTGCTGGCAATTGCGCACATGTTGAGTGGCGAATTAGTTATTGCGAGCTTGGCTCAGTTGTTGTTGGTGTTGTTTCTTTTGTTGGGATGGCCTCGATTCAGTTCGATGGCGCGCCTCTTGGTTATTGCCTGCATCCTAATGTCTCTTTTCGCCATTTGGTGGCTCCCTGCTCCTTGGGCAGTGCTGCATGAGGCGGCAGCTGGATTCGTTTTCCTCGCGGCGTTTATGACCGTGCTCGCCTTATTGCGCCTCCCTGCCTATCGCTCAAAGCTAATTCATCGCTGTGGCCAGAGTCTGTTGATGCAGCCGCCGACCTGGCGTTATCCGATGCTCTCGTTGGGTTCCACATTGTTTGGCATCGTGCTGAATTTTGGCGTATTGAATCTGTTCATGTCGATGATTGACAAGGCCAATACCCTCGGCGCTGCTCAGGGGAGGGTGTGGGTGCAGGAAGTGCGTCGTCGTCGCATGTTGTTAGCAACCTTGCGAGGCTTCACCCTGGCGCCGCTGGTCTCACCGTTGGGTATCGGTGTCGCAGTGGTGTTGGGCAACCTGGATTCGCTAACTTGGGGAGAGCTATTTCCCTATGTGCTAGCATCTGCCACCGTATTGTTCTTGCTGGGGTGGGGCTGCGACCAGCTTGCAGGTCCGCGTCCAAGCGCCGTTAAAACTGCTCTTGAGCGCCCGTCGCTGATGCCTCTGGCGGCATTCAGCTTGCTGTTGCTAGCTCTGGTGATGTTGGTGTTTTTTCTTTCCGTACTACTTTCTGTGCGGTTGCCTCAGGCTGTATTGATCGGAGTACCGCTGGGAGCATGGGTGTGGTTAGCTTGGCAGTGCCGTGGTCTCGGCAGTGCCGGTGTAGGGCCGGCCACTGTCTTGCTTGCCCGTAGGTTGCCTAATGTGCTCGGTGGTATAGGTAATGAGGTTGTGGCGTTAGGCTCTGGCGCCTACCTTGGTTTTCTCAGTGTGGCACTGCTTGACCCTGCTCAGTTGGAAGGAGTGGCATCATTTCTGGCGTCTTTCGAAAGCTGGTTGCCTATACTGGTGCTGCTGCTGATCTTTATGCTTGCTCAAGTTGGTGTTAATCCAATCATCAGTGTCACATTTTTGACCAGTATGATTGCTCAAGTAGAACTCGAAGGTGTGTCGTTGCCGCTGCTTGCCGCAGCCATGCTGACGGGCTGGTCATTAACAATGGTGTCGTCTCCTTTTACCGCGGCGATGATGATAATGTCGCGGTTCACTGGCATGACGGCTTTGCAGATTGGTCTGCGCTGGAATGGTATGTTTGTCGCGGCCTCTTTGTTGGCGGCTGCCGTGTTATTTTTTATGGCTAGCTGAAATTAGATGAAGGTGAGGTATTTTTCTTAGTGGCGATTAATACTTTACCGCTATAGGTTGAGACGATCTTGGGCTAGAGCGACGGTAAGTAGCGACGGTGAAGACGGCGCTCACGTTCGGTGCTGGGCGATGTCATCAATAGGTGCCCATCTATTGTTGCGTGGGCACCTAATGTCGCTGGTTTGGGGTTCCATGGAAGGCATGATCGCCGGCCCGTTACCGTCAGTCAATACGCGTCATGAAATTACCACGGCACGCTTGTGTGGCATAGGTTAAGTGCCTAACCGAAAGTTTTCGTGCATAATGTGTGTAGGATAACTGACACGGACGGAACCATGGCAAGGCGCTTCGTTGCACCTCTCACTGAGTCTGAGCAGCAGACGCTGTCCTCCGCCTATCACCATGGTGAGAAGCGCGCCCTACGTCGACGTGCGCATGCCATCTTGCTGAGCAATCAAGGTCATACCATCGCTCAGATCTGTGAGATATTGCAGGTCCGCCGCGATGCCGTATCTCGATGGCTCAAACAGTGGGAGGTAGCAGGGCTTGATGGGCTGATCGACAAGCCGCGCAGTGGCCGCACGCCGGCCTTGGATGACGACGACCACCATCGGCTGCAGGAACTTGTCGCCGAACAGCCCTGTCAATGGCCATCAGAACTGACCCACCAGTGGCCAACAAAACTGACCCACCCGTGATTGTCAGCTGAGCGTCTTCTGCTTCAGCCGGTAGCTCTCCCCGCCGAGCAGGTAGAGGTGCGAGTGGTGGATGATCCGGTCGACGATAGGCACCGCCACGTTGTCGTCGTGGAAGAACTCCCCCCAACTGGTGAAGTCCTTGTTGGTGGTGATGATCAGCGAGCGGTGCTCATAGAACCGGTTGATCAGCTGGAACAGCGCGTAGCGTGCCTGCCGGCTCATCGGCAGGTAGCCCAGCTCATCGATGACTAGGGCGTCGACCTTGGCGAGCTTGTGCAGCATCTTCTTCAGTTCGCCCTTCATCTCGGCCAGCTCCAGCTCCTCGACCAGGTCCAAGGCGTTGCGGAACAGCACCCGGTAGCCGGCTTCGATGGCCTTCTGCCCGATACCGATGCTCAGATGGGTCTTGCCCACCCCCGGCGGGCCGATGAACACCAGGTTCTCGCGGTTATCGAGGAAGGCGAAGTCCAGCAGGGCGTTGATCTGGCGCTTGGTGATGGTGGTCTGGTGTCGGTAGTCGAACCCCTCCAGCCGCTTGTCGCTGGGGAATCCGGCCTGGCGCCGGTAGAGGTCGATGCGCTTTGCCTCACGGGTCTGGCGCTCGTGCTCGACCAGCATGTCGGCGAAGGTCAGGTAGGAGACCTCGTTAGCCTCGGCCTGGGCCAGCAGCTCGGTGAGGCCGCCGGCGATGGCGCCCAGCCGCAGGCTGCGGTAGCGCCCGGCGGTCAGCTCAAGCTGCCCCATGGGTCACCTCCTGCTGGCCGCTGGAGTGGCCAAGGCGGGCGTACTGAGCCAGCTCCGCCGGCGTCGTGCTGGATCCTTCGGGCACATCGCCCTCGTGATCCCGGCCCCTCGCCTTGGCGAGCCGGGCCGCCGCCAGCCGCTCCTTGAGACCCACGACGGTGAGGCGCTCTCGGGTGACCCAGTCGCTGATCAGCGTCAGATCCAGCTCGGGCTCGGCCTCCAGCACCTGCCCGGCGCCACGCAGCTGGTCCTTGTAGTGGTGCGGCATGCTCTGGCGCAGCTTGTCACACAGCTGCCGCCCCAACGGCTCGCCGAGACACTGGGCGATGGCTTGCTCCAGATCGGCCTCCAGCTGGCGGTGATCACGGTAGTGGCTCTCGTTGCGCGAGGTGTGCCCTTTGCCCAGATGAAGGGCATGGGTGGCGATCTCATCGCCGCTCTCCAGGTCGTGGATCGCCAGGCGATCACCCGCTTCCCGGACCCCGACGCGACCCTGTTGGTAGGCCATCGGCACCGAGTACTTGTTGGCCTTCCAGGCGATCAGCCCGGTCTTGTCGACCCGGCGCGGGGCCAGGCCGTCGGCCTCGCGGCCCACGCAGGCCGGGGTCAGGTAGGGGCGCAGATGGCGCTGCTCCTCGGAGTCGCACAGCGCCCTCGGCTGCTGGCCAGTGGTGCCGTGAGTGCGCACGTTGGCGACCTCGTCGAGCCACTGGCGCACGTAAGCGCGCAGGTCGGCCTCGTCGCGGAACACCTCGCCATAGAAGGCATCCTGCTTGGCGTACTTCACCCCGGCCTCGACCTTGCCCTTGCTCTCCGGGTCGTAACCGCAGCAGGCGCGGATCCGGAAGCCGGCGGTGGTGGCGTACTCGTGGAAGCGCTGGTTCACCTCCAGCTCGCGGAACTGCTCGCTGATCACCACCATCTTGGTCTGGTCGTAGACGCACTCCTCGGGCAGGCCGCCGAAGTAGCGGAAGGCCTCGTCGTGCAAGCGGATGAAGGTGGCGGTATCGAGCGGTGACAGGCTGACACCGACGTAGGTCAGGCGCGAGTAAGAGAGCACGAACACCACGAAGTACAGGGGGCGCGGCTCGCCGCCGATCATCACCTCGCGCAGCTCGCCCGGATCCACCTGGCACTGCACCCCCGGCACCATGTCGAGCACCGGTTCGTAGTAGCGCCGCTGCCGGCTGGCCACGGTGCTCTTTACCTGCTTCACGTAGCGACGCAGGGTGCGCTCCGAGACCGCCAGCTCGCCGACCTTCTCACGCAGCTTGCGGGCCACCTTGACGCTGCTCAGCCGGGGGAAGGTGCGCAGCAGGTAGACGATGTAGTCGCGGTGGGCGTCGAGTTTCTTCTCGCGTTCCCGGTTCGACTGCGCCGCCTCGATGGTGGCCTCGTCCTGACGCAGGTATTTGCGGACGGTGTTGCGGGAGATGCCCAACTCCTGGCCGATGGCACGGATCGACAGGCCTTGTCCGTCATCGTGTAACGCTTTGATCTTGTGAATCATTCCCCAGTCCTTCACGTTTCCGTCCCGACCCTTGGCTGAGCCGACACGGTAGGTGGATGGTGGCAACGCTGCCACCTCGGGGGTGGGTCAGAAGCGTTGGCCGCTACTGGGTCAATTTACTTGGCCATTAACCCGCCTTATTCATGAGACCGGCCTGAAAACGAAGATAGTCGGGTAGACCGAGCGATTGCTCGACCCGGCCCCCCACAGATCCGGACGTGCGCAATTAACGCATCCGGCTCTTCAACCATCAGTTTCGCTGAAGGATCAGCATGGGTGAACGATCCTCGCCTTGGGAAACGGCAGTAACTTAAAGAGTTGAAGCGCATTCCGCCACACAATCCTTGCCTTCTGGGATCGCCGGCTCAGCCATTTGATCCAGCACCACTTCACCCGATGGCGAAACGTCTGTATGGATCGCATATTGCCGCGAATACCGTAGTAGGCAACGTGACCTTGGATCTTACGACTCAACTTCTCATGCTGTTCCCGGATCGGCAGGTGACGATTCCACCGGCACCACTGTGAGATGTGCTTGAGCCCACGCCGAAACCTATCCTTCGCCGTCTTGCGCTTGATAACCAAGAGCCCGCGGCGTGACTTCCCCCAGTAGTGGGTGAAGCCCAGAAAGTCGAAGGTTTCGGCACGCTGCTCACGATACGGGCGGAACCTCACCAGGCGGGTCTTGGTCGGGTGCAGGGTGAGGCCGAAGCGCGCGAAGCGCTTGGGCAGTACTTCCAGCACCTTGCGGGCGTCAGCTTCACTGCTGAATGCGAGCACGGCATCGTCGGCGAAACGTACCTCAAATGCGCGTCCTCGCAGGCGTGGCTTGACGTCTTTCTCAAACCACTCGTCCAGTACATAGTGGAGATAGAGGTTCGCCAGCAATGGGGAAATGACCCCGCCCTGTGGGCTGCCGACTACTCCCTTCTGCCACTGCCCAGCCTCCAGTACTCCGGCCTTGAGCCACTTGCCGATCAGGCGAAGGATCACACCGTCCTTCACTCGTTGCTGCAGAAACGCTCGCAGGTGCCGGTGGTCGATCGTGTCGAAGAAGGCCTTGATGTCCAGGTCGATGACCCAGCCACCTCCCATCGACGACAGGCCATCCCACACCGTCTTGATGGCCTGGTGTGCCGAGCGCCCCGGCCGAAAGCCGTACGAACAATCCAGGAAGTCATGCTCGTAGAGAGGCTCCAGTAGGGACACCACGGCACGTTGCAGGACCTTGTCTTCAAAGGTGGGAATGCCGATCGGCCGTGTGGTACGCCCATCCCCTTTGGGGATATGGACACGCCGCACCGGCGGCGCCCGGTAACACCCGCTCTTGGCCTCTTCCAGCAAGCGCTGGATATTGATCTCGAAGCCGCGCGCGAAGTCGTCCGCCGTCTGGCCATCAATCCCGACCGCACCGTCATGGCGCGTCATGAGGTAGGCCGTTTTCAGCCACTGGGCGTCGATATGATGCGACAGTGACGTGAAGGCACGCTGCGGAAAACGCTCTGCCAGCGATGCTATCCGCACTTGTTTCGTGGACATGACTTCAGGTTCCTGAGCACCTATCATGTTTCCCTCGTACGGTTCTGATGGTTGACCACTCCTTCCCTCCACCGGGTCCCATCGAGCTGGTTCCCCGATTTCATCAGTACTATGAGTGGCTCCGACTCCCATTACCCCATCTGGCCGGCTCGCTACACTCGCCGTACCGTACCTCCTGAGTGGCTGTTGTTTCGCTCCCATCACCGCCAGTCACTGCAGTGCTGGGCCAGGGAGCTTGGGGGCAGGTGGCTCCCGTACCTGATAGCGTTAGATCGGAGGAGGGAAATGGGCCTCCCAGGTTCCTGGGACCCCCCTGTGTGAACATGCCCTGCTCTAATGACCCCGGCGACCTTCGTTCACCAAGCCTTTTCAGTGAACTCGTGTTGCCTTCCGCTATCCGCAGGGCGTCGGCGATCGCGTGGTGAAAATTTCGGGGCTCAATGACACGGCCTACTCACTTGCTGTCTACGCTTCACAGCGGCG
>NZ_JAHVHR010000004.1:0-29886 GCF_019802175.1 Halomonas sp. DP5N14-9 | reverse complement strand
GACCATAGCGTGTGGGAACCACCTGATCCCTTGCCGAACTCAGAAGTGAAACCGCTCAGCGCCGATGGTAGTGTGGGGTCTCCCCATGCGAGAGTAGGTCATCGTCAGGCATTTATTCAGAAGAAGCCCGGTTATCGAGAGATAACCGGGCTTCTTCGCATGCATGGGAAGACCCCTCTTTTTATATGTGGGGCCGCACTGCGTGCGGTCCGGCCGCTCGCAAGCTCGCGTCGTTCGTCACCCCTTGCAGCTTCGCTGCAAAACCCTGGGGTGACTCACCCCCATGCGACTACCCTGTCGGAAACAGGGGAGAACCGCCGCAGGCGGGCCTTGAGGAACGAAGGGCGAGTCTCAGGGATGAGACGAGTAGAAACATTGTTACCTTGGTGGCGTCATCCGGCAGTCTTCGGGGGCAGAGCGGCGCCCTGGGCGAGCGAGCGGAGGGTCCACCCCGACGTCAGGCATTTATTCAGAAGTAGGCCCGATTATCGAGAGATAGTCGGGCCTTCTTTTTGTAGAGAGCGCATGCATGCGCTCTCTACAAGTTCAGCCCCGCTCTTTATTTGTGGGGCCGCGCCGATAACCCCCTAGGTGCGGTCCGGCCTGGCTCTTCTCAAGGGCGGGCTCGCGTCGTTCGTCCCCCCCTTGCGGCGTTGCCGCAGCCCTTGTAAAGAGCGCTGGGGTGACTCACCCCCATGCGAGCGACCTTGCTGTCTACGTGTCATCGTCAGGTATTTATTCAAAAGAAGGCCCAACTCCAAGAGGAGTTGGGCCTTCTTTTGTTCAGGGCAGCGTCGACTCTCTAGAGCTGACAGTGCTGATCGAGAGAACGCCCTTCCTCGAAGGCGGTGAGGCTTTCCAGCGTGGTCGATGCGATCTCACTCAGGGCTTCCCGGGTGAAGAAGCCTTGGTGGCCGGTGACGACGACATTGGGGAAGCTGATAAGGCGGGCAAAGACGTCGTCCAGCGGGATGTCGTCGCTGCGGTCCTCGAAGAACATGCCGGCTTCCTGCTCGTAGACGTCGAGACCCAGGTAGCCGAGCTTGCGACGCTTGAGTGCCTCGATACAGGCGCGTGTGTCGACCAGGGCGCCGCGGCTTGTGTTGATCAGCATCACCCCGTCCTTCATTCGGGAAAAGGCCGACTCGTCGATCAGGTGGTGGGTGTCTGGGGTGAGCGGACAGTGCAGCGAGATGATGTCGCTGTGTGCCAGCAATTCATCGAACTCGACCTGCGCGATGTCGGCTTGGTTGGGGATGCGGATGGGGGCTGGGTCGGTGACCAGCACGCGGCAGCCAAAGCCGCTCAGGATACCCGCCAGGGAGCGGCCGATCTGGCCGAAGCCGACGATCCCGACGGTCTTTCCGGCGAGGTTGAAGCCGAGCAGGCCATTGAGGTCGAAGTTATCCTCACGCACCCGGTTGTAGGCCTTGTGGATCTTGCGGCTGAGCGTGAGCATCAGGGCGACACAGTGCTCGGCAACGGCGTCGGGGCTGTAGGACGGTACGCGACACACCTGGATGTTGAGCCGGCGAGCGGCGTCGAGGTCAACGTTATTGAATCCTGCACACCTGAGCGCGACCAGGCGTACCCCTACCACGGCCAGACGCTCGAGCACGGTGCGATCCAGCTCATCGTTGACGAATACGCACACTGCATCGAGTCCCTGGCAGAGGGTCACGGTGCGGGCGCTGAGGCGTTGCTCGAAGTGCACGATACTCAGTTGAGGGTGATGCTCATCGGAAAAGAAGGGGCGTTCGTAGGGCTGAGAGCTGAAGAAGCCTACCTTGAGCATGGTGCTTGCCTCGCGGGTCAGGGACAGTGGCGGAATCGGCTGAAGCGCTGTGTGGTTGCGGTGACGTCAGGCTTGCGTCTCGTAGAGTTCGATAGGTGTTCCGTCAGGATCGGCGAAGAAGGTGAAGCGGGCACCGGTGAGCTCGTCGACTCGGATAGGTTCGGGTCGCGCGCCACGCCGCTTCAGCAACGCGACGCTGGCGTCCAGGTCTGATGTTGCCAGGGCAAGGTGACGAAGACCGCAGGCCTCGGGATAGCTTGGCCGAGGCGGCGGAGAGGGAAAGGAGAACAGCTCGAGCTGGATGCCTCCAGGCAGGGCCAGGTCCAGCTTGTAGCTGTCACGCTCGTGGCGGTAGGCCTCGTTGAGGATGCGGGCGTCGAGCACCTCAATATAGAAGCGCCGGGCGCGTTCGTAGTCGGCGGTGATCAGGGCGACGTGGTGCACTCCGGTCAACGGCAGACGCTCACTCATGGGGGCCTCTTGCAAAGAAGGGGCGCCGCGCGGCGCCCGATGTTGTGGCCTAGCGACAGAGGTCGCTGAGCACCTCGATCAGCGAGTCCATCTCGTCATCGGTGCCGATGGAGATACGCAGATGATCGCGCAGCGTCTCGGTATTGAAGTGACGTACCAGGATGCCGCGCTCGCGCAGACCGACGAAAAGCTGGGCTGCGTCGTGCTTGGGGTGTGACGCCAGCACGAAGTTGGTCTGTGACGGCAGCACCTCGAAGCCCAGGTCATCGAGACGCTGGCGAGTACGTTCGCGTGTGGTGATCACCGCCTGACGCGTGGCCTCGAAGTAGTCGCCGTCTTCCAGTGCGGCGATGCCGATGGCGCTGGCCAGGGCGTCCACCGGGTAGGAGTTGAAGGAGTCCTTCACCCGGGTCAGACCCTCGATCAACTCCGGTGAGCCCACCGCATACCCAAGACGAAGCCCTGCCAGGCTGCGCGACTTGGAGAAGGTGCCGGTCACCAGCAGGTTGGGGTAGCGCTCGACCAGGGGAACGGCGCTCTCGCCGCCAAAGTCCACGTAGGCTTCGTCCACCAGCACCACGCGGTCGGTGACCTTGTCGAGCAAGGCCGCGATGGCCTCGCGGCCATGGCCGTGACCGGTGGGGGCATTGGGGTTGGCAAAGATCACGCCGCCGCTGTCGCTGGCCAGGGCGTCCAGGTCGACACGCCACTGATCGTCCAGCGCGAAACGCTGGCTGTCGATGTCGTACATGCGGCAGTAGACCGGATAGAAGCTGTAGGAGATATCCGGCATCGCCAGCGGCTTGTCCTGGCGGAAGAAGGCCTGGAAGGCCAGCGCCAGCACCTCGTCGGAGCCATTGCCGGCGAAGACGTTGGCGGAGGTCGTGCCGAGGGCCTGTGCCAGGGCCTCACGCAGGGCGCTCGAGGTGGGGTCCGGGTAGCGCCGCAGATGATCCGCCGAGAACTCGCGCAGGACCCGTTCCACGCCAGGCGCGGGCGGGTAGGGGTTCTCGTTGGTGTTGAGCTTGATCAGCTTCTCGCGGGGCTGTTCGCCCGGCACGTAGGGGGTCAGTTCCCGAACGTTGGGACTCCACAACTGGCTCATGGTCTCTCGCTTGGCAGGCTTGGCAGAATCGAAGGCTTGATTACCACTTTGGTCATGGTGACCGCTGCCAGGGCCCTGCGCAAGTCGCTGACGTGCTAGGCTGCGAGCGCTGACCGTTTGCCGCCTAAGAGACTCCATGACCGCTCAGATCCTCGCCACTCTGCTACCGGTATTTCTGATTTCGGGGGCCGGTACCCTCTATGGCAAGTTGCGCTCTCCCGACATCCGTAGCCTCAACACCCTCAACATGGAGCTGTTCGTGCCCATGCTGGTATTTGTGGTGCTGGCCGACCGCCAGGCGCCGCTTGAGGACTACGCCTGGCTGGCGTTGGCCGGCGCCGTGGTGGTAGTGGGGTCGGGGCTGCTGGTATGGCCGGTGGTGAAGTGGCTCAGGCTCGAGCCGAAGACCTTTGTGCCGCCGATGATGTTCAACAATTCCGGCAACATGGGCATCCCGCTGCTGATCCTGGCCTTCGGTGAGCAGGCGCTGCCGGCGGCAGTGGTGCTGTTCATCGTCGAAATGCTGCTGCACTTCTCGCTGGGACTGAAGATGCTCAGTCCCCATACGCCGCTGTGGCGCCTTTTGCGCATGCCCATCGTGCTGGCGAGCCTCGCTGGCCTGGCGGTCAATCTGTCCGGGCTTTCGCTACCGGGCTGGCTGCTGGAGGCGATGCATATGCTCGGTGGTGTGTGCATCCCGCTGTTGCTGTTCGCCCTGGGCGTGCGGATGCTCGACATCGACTTCGGTGACTGGAAGACCGGGCTGCTCGGGGCGGTGCTGTGCCCGCTTTCCGGGTTATTGCTGGCCTGGCCGTTGATCATGCTGCTTGAACTAGAGGGACTCAAGGCCGCGTCGCTGTGGGTGTTCGCTGCCCTGCCGCCGGCGGTGCTCAACTACCTGGTGGCCGAGCAGTATCGCCAGCAGCCGCATTCGGTGGCGTCGCTGGTGCTGATCGGCAACCTCGGTAGTCTGATCGTGATGCCGATCGTGCTTGGCCTGGTGTTCGCCCACGTGATGCCTCCGGTGTCGTGAGCCGGCAGCGATACAGGGCTGTGCGCAACGAAGCTGGGAGGTTATGCTGTCGGCAGGCTGCCGATTCGTCGGTTCCATGCTCAATGGTTAGGAGGACTAATATGCAACTCAGGACTTTGCTGGCGGGATCCGCCATGCTCGCCCTTTTGGCCGGCTGTGCGAGTGGCCCCAGCGACGAGGGATCCGGTGGTGAAGCCATCCAGGCGACCTCGGCGACCTACCAGGGGACCCTGCCGTGCCGTAACTGCGACGGCATCGCCCTGACGGTTACCATGGAAGGTGAAGACCAGAGCGCCCCGGCGCAGCGCACCTTCGATCTGACCGCGGCCTACCAGAACCATCCCCAGAATCCGCCGAACGAGAACTACTCCGGCAACTGGGATGTGCTGACCGGTACCGCCGACAATCCGGAGGCCACCGTCTACGAGCTGGTCCCCAACGGTGAAGGCCAGACCTACTACTTCATGCGCGTCAATCCGCAGACTCTGGAGCTGATCGACCCCCAGCGTCGTCGCTTCCAGAACAACGACATGCTGCAGCTGACCCGCCAGCAGTAAGTCGCACGACATGCAAGTGTCGAACACAAAGGGCGGCCCCAAGTGGGCCGCCCTTTGGCGTCTTGACGTGATGGTATTGTGCCGACAGGCCCGCTCGGCACCGCCTGGAGCTGTTTCGAAGCGCTGGCGGTGCTCGCGCTGATCGCAGGGCTCATGCCCCACTGGGTGATTCGCCGGGGACGGCAGCCGCGCTCCCTTGGGCCTTCAGCCGGGCAAGCACACTCCTGGCGTCCATCGATCCCTCGAGGATACCCGACGTCCTGAGGCGTCGATCCAGATCCTGGCCGCTGGCCTCTTCATCCAGCTCCTTGAGGGCCGTCGTGACATCTGCCTGGTGTTGCTGGGACGTGCGGATGCGTTCGTAGCTGGTTGCAATTTCGTCCATGTGTCGCTGGAGCCCGGTACTGCAAGCGCCCAGCTTCCGCCCAAGGCCAGCATTGCCGCTTCGCGCCTTGGCCAGTTTCATTTCGCGCTGGTAGTGGCGCAGTGACTGAGCCGCTTGCCCGAGCTCCTCGCGCAGGGTCTGTTCCTGTCGCGACAAGGCCTCGGCGTGCTGTCGCTGTGAGGTCAACTGGCTTTCGACCTCGGCGATGCGGCTGGCCACGGCCAAGGCCAGCGCTTCATCGTCCTGTTCGAGGGCCGCGCGAGCCTGGTGCTCTCTGGCTTCGAGCTGCTCGGCCAGTTGCTGGTTGTGGCGCTCGAGCTGTCTGCGTTCGGCGATCAGGCCAGCGAGATCGAGGCGTGCCTGGTGCAAGGCCTGCTCGGCCTCACGGATCTCCTGGGCCATGATCCGCAATGCGTTGGCATCCACGAGCTTCTCTGCCGGTTCGTGAGCTGTCGCCCGAACCAGGGTGTGCAGTTTCGTCCAAAGTGACATGGTGGCTACTCCGTGTATTCCTTGAGAAGTTGCTGGGTGCGAGCCTCGGAGATGCGGTTGTGGAAGCGCCGGCTCTCGTGGTCATCGCGTAGCGTCTTGGACAGGGTGATGGTGGTGGAGACCAGAAATAGTGAACACACGCCGAGATAGCCTTTGACCAGCAGGTCGATGGGCGCCATCACGATACC
Source organism: Halomonas sp. DP5N14-9 (assembly GCF_019802175.1). Classification (NCBI taxonomy): domain Bacteria; kingdom Pseudomonadati; phylum Pseudomonadota; class Gammaproteobacteria; order Oceanospirillales; family Halomonadaceae; genus Halomonas; species Halomonas sp. DP5N14-9. The sequence goes on along the minus strand of NZ_JAHVHR010000004.1, from coordinate 23,860 downwards.
GACCGCCATGGCGGCCAGCGCGATGGCAAAGGTGACCTTGACGAAGAACAGCCAGCCTGACGAATTGTTGCTCGCTTCATTTTCCATGGAGATCTCCTGCTTGCTGGGTGGTGGAGCCGACATCGCCTACAGGGTGTGGCGAGCGCGGCGTCGATGGCACTATGGCGAGGTCGGGGCGCGGTACGCCAGCAGGATCCGGAAGGTAGCGTGTTGTTGAGCCGTGAGTCGCGTATTCTGCTACCTTGGCCGGGGCTTTCGGCGATGAGGGATGTGAGTCATGGCGCAGACGGTGGCGATTGTGGATGCGCTCAAGGCGGCACTGCGGGCCAATGGCGTCACCTATCAGCAGGTGGCGGCGGCGCTTGGCCTGTCCGAGGCCAGCGTCAAGCGGCTGTTCGCCGAGCGCCAGTTTTCGCTGCAGCGCCTGGATCAGGTGTGTGCCCTGGTCGGTCTTGAGATCACAGACCTTGTACGCCAGCTGGAGCCCCAGGTGCTGGTCGACGCGATCGCCCCAGAGCTTGAGCAGGAGCTGGTCTCTGACATGTCGCTGCTGCTGGTGGCCTTCTGTGCGCTTAATCGCTGGCGCTTTGAAGATATCTGTGCGACCTATTCGCTCGGCGAGCCTCAGGTGATAACGCACCTGGTGCGGCTCGATCGTATGGGATTGATCGAGCTGCTGCCGGGCAATCGCATCAAGCTGCTGATCAGCTATGACTTCCAGTGGCAGCCGCAAGGGCCTATCCAGCGCTTCTTCGAGTCCCGGGTCCAGGAGGATTTCCTGGCGTGTCGCTTCGATCGCCCGGGCGAGATAAGACTGTTCGTCAATGGCATGCTGTCGGTGCGCTCCAATGAGGTGATGCAGCAGAAGCTTCGGCGGCTGGCGCTGGACCTTCGCCACTGTCATCAGGAAGATCTGTCGCTGCCGCTCGAGCAGCGCTTTGGTGTCAGCCTGATGATCGCCATGCGTCCCTGGGAGATGGAGGTGTTTCGCCGCTACCGCCGTGTCGAGGACGACAAGTGCTACCCGGGACACGGCGGTAAGCCGCAGTGTTGACCATCGCTGACGAACGAACCCGATTGAACCGATAGAGAGAGGATTCATGGCCAAGGCCAAGAGCGCCTTCGTGTGCACCGAGTGCGGTGCCGAGTACCGCAAATGGCAGGGGCAGTGTTCCAGCTGCCAGGAGTGGAACACCTTGACCGAGGTGCGTCTGTCCTCGCCTGCCAGAAGCGGGTCGAGCGCCGGCGCGACGGCGCGCGGTGGCTACGCCGGCAGCCTGTCGCGTGAGGTAGTGGATCTGGCCAACGTGGATCTGTCGGAGGTGCCGCGGTTGTCGTCGACCTTTGCCGAGTTCGACCGCGTACTCGGTGGCGGTCTGGTGCCGGGCTCCGCGGTGCTGCTGGGCGGCCACCCCGGGGCCGGCAAGTCCACCTTGCTGCTGCAGACCGCCTGCAAGCTGGCTCAGGAGCGCAGCGTTCTCTATGTCACCGGCGAGGAGTCGCTGTCCCAGGTGGCGATGCGCGCCCACCGCCTGCAGTTGCCGACCCAGGGACTCAAGATGCTGGCGGAGACCAGCGTCAAGACCATCCTGGCGGTGGCCGAGCGCGAGCGCCCCGAGGTGCTGGTGATCGACTCGATCCAGACCATGCATCTGGAGGACATCTCGTCGGCGCCGGGTGGTGTGGCCCAGGTACGCGAATCCGCGGCGGCACTAACCCGTTTCGCCAAGCAGTCCAGCACGGTGCTGCTGCTGGTCGGCCACGTCACCAAGGACGGCAGCCTGGCCGGGCCCAAGGTGCTCGAGCACATGATCGACGCCTCCCTGTTGCTGGAAGGCGGCGCCGATTCCCGCTTCCGTACCCTGCGCGGCCAGAAGAACCGCTTCGGTGCGGTCAACGAGCTGGGCGTCTTCGCCATGCTGGAACACGGCATGAAGGAGGTGAAGAACCCCAGCGCGATCTTCCTTTCGCGTCAGCAGGAGCAGGCCCCCGGCAGCCTGGTGATGGTGGTGTGGGAAGGCACCCGGCCGATCCTGGTGGAGGTGCAGGCGCTGCTCGATGAGTCGGCGCTGGGCAACCCGCGCCGCGTCGCGGTAGGGCTGGATGCCAATCGCCTGTCGATGCTGCTGGCGGTGCTGCACCGTCACGGTGGCCTGTTTACCGGCGACCAGGACGTCTTTCTCAACGTCGTCGGCGGGGTCAAGGTGCTGGAGACCAGTGCCGACCTGGCGGTATTGCTGGCGGTGGTGTCGAGCCTGCAGGGCAGGGCACTGCCGCGCGAGCTGGTGGTATTCGGCGAGGTTGGCCTGTCCGGGGAGATTCGCCCCGTGCCGAGCGGCCAGGAGCGTATCGTCGAGGCCGCCAAGCACGGTTTTACCCGCGCCATCGTGCCCCGGGGTAACGCTCCCAAGAACTCCCCGGCGGGGATGGAGGTGGTGGCGGTGGACAAGCTCGCCGACGCCCTCGAAGTGCTGTAACCCCATCCATGAACTGATCACCAGGGCGCCAGACCATACCCTGATCACCGCCGGTTACCCGGGATGTGATCAGGACGATGGTGACTGCGCCGTGCCGATTCCGCCGGTCCTGCTGGTGTAGAATGGGCCCATCATTGCCAAGGAGACTTCCATGAGCGCCATCCGCTTGACCCAATACAGTCACGGTGCCGGCTGTGGCTGCAAGATCGCCCCCGATGTGCTCGACAGCATCCTGGCCAAGGCCGGTCCGGGAGCGAGCCACTCGAAGATGATCGTCGGCAACCAGGGACGAGAGGACGCCGCCGTCTTCGACTTGGGCGACGGGCGCGGCATGATCAGCACCACCGACTTCTTCATGCCGATCGTCGATGACCCCTTCGACTTCGGCCGCATCGCCGCCACCAACGCCATCAGCGACGTCTACGCCATGGGCGGTGACCCGGTGATGGCGTTGGGCATTCTGGGCTGGCCGCTGGACAAGCTGGGCGCGGACATCGCCGGTGACGTGGTGGCCGGGGCTCAGGCGGTATGTCGTGAGCTGGGTCTGGCGCTGGCGGGCGGCCACTCCATCGATGCCCCGGAGCCGATCTTCGGTCTCGCGGTCAACGGTCTGGTGGAACTCAAGCACCTGAAGCTCAACAAGGGCGCCAAGCCCGGCGATCTGCTGTTCCTGACCAAGCCGTTGGGGGTGGGCATGCTGACCACGGCGGAGAAGCAGGGGCTTCTGGAAAGCGGTCACCATGGCCTGGCGCGGGAAACCATGCTGATCAGCAACCGTATCGGTGCCGCCCTTGCGCGCATCGAAGGGGTGCGTGCGATGACCGACGTCACCGGCTTTGGCCTGGCTGGCCACCTGTCCGAGGTGTGCGCGGCCAGTGGCGTGGCGGCTCGCATCGACTTTCGCCGCCTGCCGCGCCTGGCCGAGGCCGAGGCTTACCGGCGCCAGGGCGCGGTACCCGGCGGCACCCGTCGTAACCGTGACGCCCTGGGGGCCAGCCTGCCGCAGATGGATGAGGCCCACTGGCAGTGGCTGTGTGATCCGCAGACCTCGGGCGGTCTGTTGATGTCGGTACACCCGTCCTGGGAGGACGATGTCGAGCGGGTCGGCCGGGAGTTTGGTATCGAGCTTGCACCCTTCGGCGAGGTCGTCGAGGCCAGCGGTGAGGCGCTGATCGAGGTGCGCGGATGAAGTTGCCGCTGGTCCCGGCGGATCCCGCCCTGCTGGTCGAGGGGCGCACCTTGATCGACGTGCGGGCGCCGGTGGAGTTCGCCCAGGGCAGCCTGCCCGGGGCGGTCAACCTGCCGCTGATGAACAACGAGGAACGCCATCAGGTCGGGATCGCCTACAAGGAGTCCGGCCAGCAGGCCGCCATCGCCCTGGGCGAGCGGCTGGTGTCCGGCGAGATCAAGGCCGCGCGCATCGAAGCCTGGAAGCGCCAGCTCGAGGCGGCCCCGGACGCCATCATCTACTGTTTTCGGGGTGGCCTGCGCTCGCAGATCGCCCAGCGCTGGCTGCTTGAGGCCGGCGTCGAACGACCGCGCATCGAGGGTGGCTGGAAGGCCATGCGCCAGACGTTGTGCGCACGCATCGATGACGCCGCCGCCCAGCCCATGCTGGTGGTGGGTGGCCTGACCGGCTGCGCCAAGACGTCCATCGTGCAGGCCCTGGACAACGGTCTGGATCTGGAGGGCTGCGCCCGTCACAAGGGCTCGGCCTTCGGCCGCCATCCACTGATCGCCCCCAGCCAGATCGACTTCGAGCACGCCATGGGCCTGCGGCTGCTGTCATTGCACGGGCCGCTGGTGCTGGAAGACGAGTCGCGCCACATCGGCGCGGCCAATATACCGCTCGAGTTCTGGCGGGGGATGGAGCCGGCGCCGAGGATCCGCGTCGAGATGCCGCTGGACTGGCGCCTCAACCAGATCCACAAGGACTACATCGACGACCTGTGGACGATCTATCGCAATCAGTTCGGCGAGCGCCTCGGCTGGTCACTGATGCGCAAGCAGTTGTCGACGGCGCTGGGGCGACTGAAGAAGCGCCTGGGCAGCGCGCGACTGGCCCGCCTGCAGCGGCTGCAGGCGCTGGCCTTCCGCGAGCACGAGGCCGGCAACCGCCAGGCCCACGAGGCCTGGCTGGCGCCTTTGCTTACCGAGTACTATGACCCCATGTACCGCTACCAGCTGGAGAAGCACACCGAGCGTCGCTTCCTGCATGTCGGTGACTGGGACAGCTGCCTCGAGTTTGCCAGGGCCTGGAGCCAGCAGCAGCGGGACGCGGTGGCGAATTAGACGTCCGGTGCCGTGCGCAGCCACTGGCTCAGCAGGCGATCCAGCAGCGGCGCCAGGGTATCCAGGCGCCGGGCCTCGGCAAGAATCGTTTCCGGCGACTGGGTCCTGGGGCTTGCGTCGGCGCCTTGCGGCAACGGCATCGTCTCGAGAAAGGCCGTCAGGCTCTCCTGGTGATGATGCAGGTGGCAGGCCAGGCCAACCACCCGGCCGGCGTCCCAGGCGAAGCCGAGCACCGGGCTTGTCGGCGTGCCGCCCAGCGGCAGGGCGTCATCGGGTAGTCCGAACACCTGGCGATGCCACAGCAGGGCGGGGAAGTCGTCGGGCAGGTCGAAGGGGCTGTCGTCGGCCAGGCTAACGGTCTGCCAGCCGGCTTCGGCCTGGGTGCCACGGCCCACCGGAGCGTCCAGCGCTTCGGCGATGCGCCGGGCGCCGGCGCCGAGCCCGAGCAGCGGCTTGTGGCCGTCGAGCATCTGGTCGATCAGCTTGCGTTCGGCCTTGAGCCAGGGCGCCTGGTCGCGGTCCTCGAGATCGTCGAGGATGATCAGGGCGTCGCAGTCCCCGGGGCGCGGCACCAGCTCACCGTCGTAGAGGTGGAAGACGGTGAAGCTGTGGCCCATGCTGGCAAGCCAGTCGCCGATGCGTGCGGGGCCCAGGTCAGGATGGTGCTTGAGCAGATGAAGGTGCATGGGGGCCTCGCTCAGATTGAGGGTGGGCGGCGCCATCCCTCGATGAAAATGCAACCAGAACGAAAGGTTACATGAATCCGGACGTCCGAGAACAGATTCTTACCATCATCAGCGAGATTCCTTCGGGGCGTGTGACCAGCTACGGACGCATCGCCGCCATGACCGGTGGAGCCAGCGCACGCATGGTCGCGCGGGCGCTGCGCGATCTGCCGTCGGGGCATGAGCTGCCCTGGTTCAGGGTGGTGACGGCCTCGCGCAAGCTCGCCGACCATGGCGGAGCCGACGAGCAGCGCAAGCGTCTGATCGATGAAGGTGTGGCCTTCGATGAGCGTGGACGGATCGCCCAGGAGCGCTTCTGGCCTTGAGTCGCCCAGTACGCTTTCGGCCATCGCCGTTTTCCCGACATTCGACACGCGACCCTCGACTCTCGCCCCTTGAACCTTGAATAAAGGGACCGGCAGCCCGTTTATTGCCAGCACAGGAGCCATCATGGCAAAGCCAGGATTTCACCAGCGCCTGCAGGCGCTGACTCTACGTCAGCAACAGGCCTTCATGGCCGCGTTGACCGAGCGCATGCTGCCCAACTATGCGCTCTACGCCGATACCAGCGGTCACGGGGATCTGGCGGGCATGAGGGCGATCCTCGACCTGGTGTGGGAGCAGTTGACGGTCAAGGACGCCAAGATCGACTTCGATCTCCAGGCCGAAAAGCTCGGCGAGCTGGAGCCTCCTCAACAGGACGACAGCTTCGGCGCCCGTCGTGCCCTCGATGCGGTGGTCGCGCTATCGGCGATCCTCGATACCCTGAGAGGCGATGCGCCGGACGCGGTGCTTGAGGTCAGCAAGGTCTCGAAGGCGGCGGTGCGCTCCTTTATCGAGCTGACCGAGGGGGAGGATGACGCCGAAAAGCTCGCGCAACTGGTCAAGCAGCACCCGTTGATGGAAGACGAGAACGACTTTCAGGATGCGGCGCTGGAGGCGGCCGAGGAAGAGCCGAGCAAGAAGCACGTCAAGGCGTTGAGAAAGCTCGGACGCAACGGTGGTGTCAGCAATCTGGGGCTGACCCTAGACTGAGGTCGGTTTCAGTCCGTACAAACGACCACCCCCGCCGGGCTACCCGGCGGGGGTGGTTGGTTGCTGGCTCTGCAAGCCCTGGCTGAAGAGCCAGCCAAAGGCGTCGGTCAGAGGCGCATGGTGATGCCCTTGTCGGCCATATAGCGCTTGGCCTCGGGGATGGTGTACTCGGCGAAGTGGAAGATGCTGGCCGCCAGCACCGCATCGGCGTGGCCTTCGGTCACGCCCTCGACCAGATGGTCGAGGTTGCCGACACCGCCGGAGGCGATGACCGGCACCGCCACCGCATCGCTGATGGCGCGGGTGACGCCGAGGTCGAAGCCGGCCTTGGTACCGTCGCGGTCCATGCTGGTCAACAGCAGTTCGCCGGCGCCGTACTCGACCATCTTCTTGGCCCATTCCACCGCGTCGAGCCCGGTGGGACGACGGCCGCCGTGGGTGAAGATCTCCCAGCGAGGGGCTTCGCCTTCCTCGCTGACGCGCTTGGCGTCGATCGCCACCACGATGCACTGGCTACCGAAGCGCTCGGCGGCTTCACGTACGAACTCAGGGTTGGTCACCGCTGCGGTATTGATCGAGACCTTGTCGGCGCCGGCGTTGAGCATGGTGCGGATATCGTCACAGGTGCGGATGCCGCCGCCTACCGTCAGCGGGATGAACACTTCGCCGGCGATGCGCTCGACCATCTCCACCGTGGTGTCGCGGTCCTCGTGGCTGGCGGTGATGTCGAGAAAGGTGATCTCGTCGGCACCCTGCTGGTTGTAGCGCTGAGCCACCTCCACCGGGTCGCCGGCGTCACGGATGCCGACGAAGTTGACACCCTTGACCACACGGCCGGCGTCGACGTCGAGACACGGGATGATGCGTTTGGAAAGAGCCATGGAGCCTCCTCAGCCTTGGGTCAGTTCGTCGCACAGGCGCTGCCCTTCGGCGACGTCCAGGCTGCCTTCGTAGATGGCGCGTCCGGTGATGGCGCCGAGAATGCCCGGCTCGCCAGCCGCCACCAGGGCGCGCAGGTCATCGAGGTTGGTCACGCCGCCGGAGGCGATGACCGGAATGCCACCGTCCCGGGCCAGGGCTGCCGTGGCCTCGACGTTGACGCCGTTCATCATGCCGTCGCGAGCGATATCGGTGTAGACGATGCTGGAGACGCCGTCGTCGGCAAAGCGCTTGGCCAGATCCACCGCCATCACCTCGGACACCTCGGCCCAGCCGTCGGTGGCCACGCGGCCATCATGGGCGTCGAGGCCGACGATGATATGGCCGGGGAAGGCGCGACACATTTCGGTCACGAAGTCAGGCTCCTTGACCGCCTTGGTGCCGATGATCACCTGTGATACGCCGGCCTTGAGGTAGTGCTCGATGGTCTCGGCGCTGCGAATGCCGCCACCGATCTGGATCGGCAGGTCGGGGTACCGGCGGGCAATGGCGGTCACCGCCTCGCCGTTGACCGGACGCCCCTCGAAGGCGCCGTTGAGGTCGACCAGATGCAGGCGCCGTGCGCCGGCCTCGACCCAGCGAGCGGCCATGGCGACGGGGTCGTCGCCATAGGTGGTGGCCTCGTCCATGCGGCCTTGCTTGAGACGAACGCACTGTCCGTCCTTGAGATCGATGGCGGGAATTACCAGCATGTTGTGTCCTCGGGGTGCCTTTTCAGGGGCGTGCCAGTGTGATCGATGCAGGCAGGGCGTGGGCCGTGCCGGTGCAGATGTCGGGCGGCGGCCAGGGCAAGCGAGCGCCTGCCCGTCCGGCGCTCAGGTCTGGGTCAGGGGTTCCACTGGACAAAGTTCTCGAGCAGCCTGAGGCCGGCACGAGCGCTCTTTTCCGGGTGGAACTGCACCGCAAAGGTGGCGTCACGACCCACCGCCACATGGGCGCTGACGCTGCCGTAGTCGGTGGTGCCGAAGACCTCGGCGTCATGCTCGGCGGCCACATAGTAGCTATGCACAAAGTAGAAGTGCGAGCCGGGCTCGATACCCTCCCACAGCGGGTGGGCGTTGGGCTGCGCCACCAGGTTCCAGCCCATGTGCGGGACCTTCAGGCGAGCACCGTCACTGTCCTGCATGTCCAGCGGAAACCGCTTTACCTGACCTGCGAGGTGGCCCAGGCAGTCGATGCCGCCGTTCTCGTCGCTGTGGTCCATCAGCATCTGCTGACCCACGCAGATGCCCAGCAGCGGCTTGGACTGGCTGGCCAGCAGCTCGCGAACCAGGCCGCTGAGCTCGGTACGCTCCAGTTCGCCCATGCAGTCGCGGATGGCGCCCTGTCCCGGCAGCACGACACGGGTCGCGCCCTGGATCGAACGAGCGTCGCGGGTCACCAGCACGTTCTCGTGGGTGACGTGTTCCAGTGCCTTGGCGACGGAATGGAGGTTGCCCATTCCGTAGTCGATGACGGCAATGGTCATGAAGCGCTCCTTGGTGGTTGGCCCGGAGGGGCGCCGCTGCCGGCGACCGCCTCGCTTGGTGTCTTGTCGTCTTGTTGCTGTTGGACCGCAGCCGGCGGCGTTAGAGGCTACCCTTGGTGGAGGGCAGCTTGCCGGCCATGCGGGGGTCCTCGGCGGCGGCCATGCGCAGGGCGCGGCCGAAGGCCTTGAAGATGGTTTCCGCCTGGTGGTGGGCATTGAAGCCCTTCAGGTTGTCGATATGCAGCGTGACCTGGGCGTGATTGACGAAGCCCTGGAAGAACTCCCAGAAAAGCTGGGTGTCGAAACGCCCGATGGTGGCGCGGGTGAACTCGACGTTCATGGACAGGCCGGCACGGCCGGAGAAGTCGATGACCACCCGGGACAGTGCCTCGTCCAGCGGCACATAGGCGTGGCCGTAGCGATAGATGCCGCGCTTGTCGCCGATGGCCTGGTTAAACGCCTGTCCCAGGGTGATGCCGAGGTCCTCGACGGTGTGGTGGTCGTCGATGTGCAAGTCGCCGTTGACGCTGATGTCCAGGTCGACCATGCCGTGGCGGGCCACCTGGTCGAGCATATGGTCGAGGAAGGGAACCCCGCTTTCACCCTTGAGGTTGCCCTCGCCGTCGAGGTTGAGGGTGACGCTGATCTGGGTTTCCTTGGTGTCACGGCTGACCGTGGCAATACGCTCGGACATGTCGTCTCCTGCGCTCACGCGCATGTCGGAATTGGGGGCCTTGTTTCTAAGGTGGGCCGGTCGCGGTGCGAGGCGCACAAGACAGCCATTATAGTGAATCGGCACCCCCATCCGCTACAATGCAGCCATTCCAGTGGCGGCCGTCGCCGCCCTCCGGCCAAGGGAGACAGCGTATGCCGGTGACCCTCTTTCGCGTCGACCAGGATGTCTGGGACGCCGATGAACAGGTGCGGATCGATCTGACCCGCATTTATGCCGATGCGCCGGAGGAGCGCATCAAGCTCCCGCCGGGAGCCTACGTGACCCGCCAGCTCGAACATGGCTTCTTCTGGGCGGCGCGCTTCAATGATCGCCTGCTCGGTGCTGTCGCCGTCAGTCCTGGTGACGGGCGCTGGCGCATGTTCGACCTCTGTGTTCGCAAGACCACTCGCCGGCGCGGCGTGGGCTCGCGCCTGCTGGCGCTGATCAGCGCTGCCGCCAACCGTGACGGCGTGGCGCTGAGCGTGGCCGGTTCGCAGCTGACCCTGGCCGACCAGATGCTGCTAAAGCGTCTGGGCTATCAGCTGACGCGAAGCGGCGATGATTTCCAACTTGATCTGCCCACCGGAGAAAGCGGCAAATGAAACGACTCGTAAGAACCCTGCTGGCGGTCGTCGGCGTCCTCGCCCTGGTCACGGTGGGCGCGGTGGTCTACGTCACCACCTTCTTCAACCCCGAGGACATGAAGCCGAGGCTGGTGTCCGTGGTGAAGGAGCACACCGGGCTCGAACTGTCGCTGGAAGGCCCATTGGAGTGGTCCTTCTATCCGCGCATTGGTGTCAGCGTGGCCGAGGCCGAAGCGCGCCTGCCGGATCAGGCGGATGACGCCCAGGCCTTTGCTGCCTTCTCCGAGGCCTCGGTCAGCCTGGCGTTCACACCGCTGTTGCGCGGCGAAATCGCCATCGATGGCCTGACCCTGGATGGGCTGTCGCTGAATCTCGAGCGCGACAGTGATGGCACCGGCAATTGGGAGGCGCTGCTCGAACGCCTCGAAAACAGGGCCGATGACGCCGAAAAGGCGCTGGCGCCGGCCAGCGCAGGCCCCAACCCGGATGATGAAGGCGGTCTGTCGGTGGCCCTGAACATCGCCAGCGTCGAGGTGACCAAGGGCCATCTGAGCCTGGTCGATCATCAGGCCGGCCGTGAGTGGCAGGCCGAGAAGCTCACCATCAACGGTAGCAACGTCAATCCGGATACCGCCTTTCCGCTCAGCTCCACCTTCCAGCTGAAGGTGTTCGACCAGCTCGATGGCGGCGGTGAGGGCGAAACAACGGAAGAGCGCACCCCTGGCCTGCAAAGCGATGTCACCCTGGAGAGCGACGTCAATCTGGGTCTCGCCGACAGCCGCCACGTGCTCAGCGACGTGACGCTGGAGACCAGTACTCTGCTGGCCGGTGCCTCGGAACCCCAGGAGGCGACCCTGACCAGCGACGAGGTGGTGCTGAACCTTGGCGAGCAGCGTCTGCACATGGCGCCGAGTCAACTGGACGCCAGCCTGCTGGCACCCCAGTTAGGCGAGAAGCGTGTGGCCATGACGCTTTCGTTCCAGCTGGAGTCGGACTTCGGCGCCGGTACCGCTCAGCTGCGCGATATCGCCTTGAGCGGCCCCGAAGGTCTGTCGATCAAGGGGAATCTCAACCTGAAAGAGCTGAATTCGGCGCCACGCTATGACGGCCAGGTGCGTCTGGCACCCTTGTCGCTGCGTGCCTGGCTTGCGCGCATGGACGCCATGCCCAGCATGTCCAGCGACGAGGCGCTGTCGGAAGTGGCGCTGACCAGTCCGGTGGAAGGCACCCTCGAGCAGCTCTCGCTCAATGGCCTGACGCTGGTGCTCGATGACAACACCTTCTCCGGTTCCCTCGGCGCACGCTTCGATGGCACCCGGGTCGATCTCGATCTGGAAGGCGACCGCCTCGACGCCGACAGCTATCTGCCGCCGCCCGAGCAGGACACCGCCGCCAACGGCATTCCCGGTATCGCGTCGGCGCTGGCCCAGGACCAGGACGGCGCACCGGCGATCCTGCCGAAAAGCTTTCTGGCCGGGCTGGACGAGAGCGTATCGCTGGCGCTGGGTCAGCTGATCCTGGGCGGCCAGCGCTACCAGGATGTGTCCTTGAGCATGCAGGGCGAGGGTGGCAGGCATCGTCTGACCGGCTTCGAAGCGGGCTTCCATGAAGGTCGGCTTAAGGCCACCGGGGTGATAGACGCCAGCGGCGATGACCTCGCCTGGCAGCTGGCGCCGGAGGTCGAGGGCGTGCGTCTGGAGTCATTGCTGACATCGCTTGGGCAGGAGCCCGCCCCGCTCAGCGGCTCGCTGCATGCCAGTGGTGAACTGACCACCCGCGGCAACGCTCGCCATGAGCTGACCCGTAACCTCAACGGCACCCTGGACACGCGGATCAACGAGGGCAGCATTCCCCGCGCCAATATTTCGCGTCAGCTGTGTACCGCCGTGGCGCGCCTCGAAGGCGAGCAGACCACCCGCGAGTGGAGCGAGAACACCCGCTTCGAGAACATCAGCGCGCGCTTCACCATCCGTGATGGCGTCGCCCAGAACGACGACCTGCTGATCACCCTGCCGGGTATCGAGGTCAGTGGTGGTGGCCAGCTCGATCTGGGCAGCCAGCGTTTCGATGCCGACGGGGCGGCGCGCTTTGTCGACACCGCCGATGCCGCCTGCAGCGTCAATCGGCGTCTCGAAAAGGTGCCCTTCCCGGTGCGCTGCGAAGGCAGCCTGGAGGGTGACAGCAGCCAGTGGTGCGGCTTTGACGCCGACGCCTTCAAGGCCAATCTGGGCGAGCTGGTCGCCGAAGAGGCCCGCTCCCGCGTCAACGAGGAAGTCGAGGAGCGGCTGGGCAAGGAGCTCGAACGTCTCGACGAACGCATCGGAGAAGAGGCGGGCAAGGAACTTCGTGACGCCGTCCGTGGTCTATTTAATTGAGCATCAAGCAAGCCAGTCACTGCGCCGACCTCCGTGTCGGCGCTTTTTTTCGTGTCTGACTTTTGAGTGATGATAACTAATTGGTTTTATGAAATATTTATCAGAAGTCTCTGGCCCTGACAGTCGGGCGAAAGGCGACAAGGATAGCGGTCGAGTGTCGCCGCTGCTCAGTACAGAGGTGTTTTCCCGGCGCCTGCTCGACTGGTTCGATGTGCACGGTCGCCACGATCTTCCCTGGCAGCATGATCGTACTGCCTACCGGGTGTGGGTCTCGGAAATCATGCTGCAGCAGACCCAGGTTGCTACCGTAATTCCCTATTTTGAGCGGTTCATGCAGCGCTTTCCTGATGTAAAGGCCCTCGCCGAGGCCAGCCAGGATGAGGTCCTTCATCTGTGGACCGGGTTGGGCTACTACGCCAGAGGCCGGAATCTGCACAAGGCGGCCCGGGTCGTGGTGGAACAGCATGCAGGCGAGTTTCCCACGGACAGCCTCGATGCCATGGCCGCGCTGCCCGGCATTGGCCGCTCGACCGCCGGGGCGATCATCGCCCAGAGCACCGGCAGGCGAGCCGTCATTCTGGATGGCAACGTCAAGCGCGTACTGACGCGCCTGCACACGCTGGAAGGCTGGCCCGGCCGGCCAGCGGTGGAACGCGAGCTCTGGCACCTCGCCGAGCACTACACGCCGGAACAGCGAGTGGTGGATTTCACCCAGGGCATGATGGACCTTGGGGCGACGCTGTGCCGCCGTGGCCAGCCGGACTGCGAGCGCTGCCCGTTCGCCGATGTCTGTGTGGCCCGCGCCCGAGGGGAACAAAAGCGCTTCCCGGAGTCCAAGCCGAAGAAAGCGATCCCCTTGCGCCATACCCGCATGCTGGTGCTGAGCGACGAGGCCGGGCGCATCCTGCTGGAGCAGCGGCCTTCCCAGGGGCTTTGGGGCGGGCTGTGGGGGCTTCCCCAGTTCGACAGCGACGCCGAGATCGATGCCTGGCTCGATACCCACGCGCCCGGAGCCGAGCGAGACGAGCCTTGGTCGAGCTTCGTCCATGTGTTCAGTCACTTTCGCCTGGAAATCACGCCGGTGCCGGCACGTGGCGGGCGAGTCGATGGCGTCGCCGAGGGGCGGCTGTGGTACGACCCCCAGGCGCCGGAGTCGGTGGGACTTGCCGCACCGGTAAAGAAGCTGCTCGCCTCACTTGCTCCCTTTGCCTTGAGCCAGCCACCGTCGCGTTGACGTCCGTGCTGCCCCCCGCGCTGACCTTGGCGCACAGGGAGCCCTGGACGAGCGCCACGGCTCTGCAGCAACAGAACGCTTAAGTCTGGGCGGGGCACACTGCTATCCTCGTGCCAGCAGGCCACACCATAGCCAGCAGGCCGTACCATAGAAAGGAGACCGCCATGAGTCAGACCGTGTTTTGCCGCAAGTACCAGAAGGAGCTCGACGCCTTGCCCTTCCCCCCGCTGCCGGGCAAGAAGGGGCAGGAAATCCAGGCGAGCGTGTCACGCCAGGCCTGGGAAGAATGGCAGGCGCTGCAGACCCGCCTGATCAACGAGAAGCATCTGAACATGATGGACCCGGCCAACCGCGAGTACCTGATGGAGCAGATGGAGCGCTTCTTCGACAATGAAGAGACCGACCGCGCCGAGGGCTATGTCCCGCGTGACGCCTAGCCTTGCGACGCCTTGAAAAGCGCTCGCCATCATTTTGAAAGAAAAGGGGTTGACGGAAAACGGAGGAATTGGTTTAATACGTCGCGTTGGCAAGGGGCCAGATAGCTCAGTTGGTAGAGCAGGGGATTGAAAATCCCCGTGTCGGCGGTTCGATTCCGTCTCTGGCCACCAACTCTGCTGGGGTATCGCCAAGTGGTAAGGCACCGGTTTTTGGTATCGGCATGCGCAGGTTCGAATCCTGCTACCCCAGCCACGCCAACCCCGTTTCGGGTGAGACGCCTAAGGCGTAACACCAGAGCAGCAAGCGACCTTCCGGTCGGCCCGAGCCGGCATAGCTCAGTTGGTAGAGCAACTGACTTGTAATCAGTAGGTCCCGGGTTCGACTCCTGGTGCCGGCACCATCTAAAAGATGGTTGAAAATCAAAAGCTTGTTGCAACATCAAAACCGCCCCTCGAGGCGGTTTTTTTGTGTTTGCGTAGATTTCCTGCGTAGATCACCCGTAGTTCGATATACTATCCTGCACAGATATTCTTGTGATCTGCATTTTGTGAATGTGTTCCGTAGGTTAGCTTTGAGATAATTATGGGAGGCGTGAGTGGGATCGCAGACGAATGATTATTTTAGTCGCGTTTTACTTGATACCGCCGGTTTGAAAGTTGTTTATCATTTTTCAAACATTATTTTGAATAAAGAAGGTTTGAGCAATTACAGAGAAAAAGTTGTTTTAGAGCATGATGCTAAAGAAAGACAGCGAGAGACAGTTGAAAAAAATACTGGGCTCCTATCTAAGGCGAAAAATTTCTTTATTAAAAACGGCAGATATTTATTTTCTTTAATTCCCGTTTTCTTCTATGGCATCTGCTTACTTGCTGATGGCATTACTACAGCTTTGGCGACCGTTACTGCAGTTAGCATCGCTGGGGGTGTGAGTTTAATAGTCCTTCATGAAAATAAAAAGATTGAAGAGTTGAAGCTCGAGGAAAAATGGATTTTTGACGTGAGGAAGAAGCTCTATGAGTTTTCGCATTCTGCAGACTCTTTCCTTGATCAGTGCGTTAGGAGGTCGAGGGAGTGTGTGGATCTTCCAGAAATGCTTAGCATGGATGATGAAAAAAACATGCACGAAGAGTTGATCAAGCATAGGGAACATATTAAGTATGTTCTTGATGAATGCGTTTTAGATAACCCTCTGGCTGATAGGATGGGGAACAGCCTAACCGAAGTAGGTTTGATGCTGAGATCATTTCCTCGCGGTGAAAACGAATATAAATTGACCGTTATGTTTAGCACGATACTTCAAAATAGTATTTTCTTGATCTGTCATACTAACACTAAGCGTATTGGTCATCCTTTTGCATATTTTAGCTTCCTTCGCGCTAGAGGGGTCCCCGAGCTAGTAAATGGTGTTAATGTCTTTCTTGATGCTGAGCTGAGAAGAAGTAAAAAAGGGAGTTCTTCGCTTAGGCGAAATATAAAAGCGTGCTATGCATTCTCTGTCTCTTGTGCTTTGAGTTTCGCAATCTATGTAGTGGTGAAAGCCCTACTGGATGATGGAGGCGCTATCTTTTATAGCCATTCCACGTGGCTTTAACTCATTTTTGTGGTCCGGGCCATTTTACAAGCGGCACACTCAAGTCGTAGATATCTAGCATAGCTGCAGATCTATGGCCGCTGGCCTCTTGCTTGTCGTGACGGGTGCCCTGGGTGTCGGTGATGCCACGTCGCTTCAGGTCGTGTAGACCGAATCGCTCTTCTGTTGTGATTACCTCTTCCTCGATGGCCATCTTGATGAGCCGCTGCCAGGCGGTGTCCAGGCTCGACTTCCGCAACTCTCCACCATCGGCGGCCACGATGAGTGGGCGTCGGGTTGGGGTAACGGGTACTGCGGTGTTGCGGGCTCGCCAGATTCTCGCCCTCAACTCGGTTGCGGCCTGCCATGCAGCTCGCAGCCTTGGATACCAGCGCACGATATTGTCTCGAGATCCCTTTCGACGATTGGTCATGACCCCTTCGGTGATGGCGTTGGCGTCGGTCAGGGTGACGATCTCGATGCCGCGCAGCCGGCAGATGTAAGCCAGCTCCATGACGATCCACAGATAGGGCGCGCAGGCGCCTTTCTCCCCACGGCTGCGCTGGCCGCGCTCCCGCGCAAAATCCGTCAGTCGGGCGATGGTATCGAGTTCAGGCAGGCGGCGCAGGCGGCGCTCCTTGGCCGCTTCCACCCCCTGGGCGGGGTTGCTGTCGCAGTATCCGCGGTTGATGCCCCAACGGAACAGACGGCGTAGGTAGCGCAACAGATGATTGGCCTTGGCCGGCGTGCCCTCGGCGGCGATCTTGTCGACGATTCGCTGGACCAGGGCCGGCTTGAAATGGCGAGTGGCCACGTCGCCCAGTGGCTTGCCCAGTTTGGTCGGCAAGGTCAGCGCTAAGTCTCGGCAGTAGTCGTAGTCCTTGCGTGTCTTGGGCTCGAGGTTCTTGTACTGGGCCGACTGATGAAACTGGTCCGCCAGATAGCGCAGCGTGTCCCGGTCGATGCCCTGTCGCTGCTCCATGATGCGATGGAGCTCTGACAGGGTCGCTTGGGAGTCCGCAACGTTGTTCCGTCGTAGTTTTCCCGCTTCATCACGGTATTGGATGTACCATCTGCCTCTTCCACGAGCATCGAAGTAGATTCCGACAGGAAGTCTGGCTTGATCGATGTGGGACGGAATCGCCGCATTGTAGCGGCGCTTCGGGCCCGGCTTGATGCTCTTGTTCATATGATCTGCCTAGGGTCGATGTCGTCATCGTTGGCCTGCTGCACGAATCCTCCGGCCTGGTTGATCAGGTCGATGGTGGTCCATGGGCCAGAGCGCCCATTGAACACCCTTACCCCTTGCTCACGCAGGCAGCGTGCCACATCGCCGGGACGCTGGTAGCCGGTGATCTGTTTCAGGTCCTCACAGGACAGCACGGTACTGGTGTTCATGATTCGTCCTTGTCTCCTTGCTCTGAGTTTCGCTCTGGGTCGAAGAGATCAAGGGTTTCGCGGCTGAGTTTCCATGCCTCCCAAGCAAGTGCCAGAGTCATGACGACGGCTATCAAGGCGATAATGATCAGAATAGCGTCGGGGTTCATGCCTTCAGTGTTAGCGGACATGACGGCTTTTCCTCTCGTTGATCTGCTGGCACCCGATGCAGTTGGTGGCCCAGGGAGCGGCCTTCCGTCGGGCTTCGGGGATCTCGTCCCCGCACTCGCTGCATTCGAGCGGTGTGGCCCAGTCGATGCCGATCCAGGAGGGGCGGTTGGCCAGGGCGCTCTCAAGGTGGCGCTCCTGGATCTCGGTGGCGATGTCGGCGTTGTCAGCCATTGACGAGCTCCTTCTCGGGGATGGCGGGGGTGAAGCCGAGGCGATAGCCCCGGCGCCAAAGGTTGAACCAAAGCAGCCAGGCCACTGCTGCGCTTACTGGCCGACCGGCTCTACGTGAGGCGAAGAGCTGCATGGCCCTGCGCTGGCTGGTGGCGGTGCTGTAGGGATCAGCGCGACCGAGTGGATCGAGCACCATGTAGAGGCGATCATTCATGGATGCGCTCCTGGATGGCCTGGCCATCGCGGTAGGAGCACCGATGCTTCTTGAGGGCGCGGCGCAGCTCTTCTTCGCTGTCGAAGCTGACGACCATGGCGAAGCGGTGACGGACCCGACCGCTGCCTTCGGTGAGTACCGCTAGCTCGCCGGCGTCCTGCAGGATCCCGCGAGGGGCCTTGTGATCCACTTGATGGGTGCGCATGTTGTTCTCCTCGTGACAGCGGCTCATTGCAGTTCCGGCGGGAAATACTCTTCCCACTCAGGCTCAGGAGCCGGGATGTATTGCCCGCGCTCGGCGAGGACGCGCCGTGCTGTCGGGTCGTGCTGGGCGAGCCGCAGGGCCGCAGCTCTGGCATATCTCGCTTCGATGTCGGCGGACTCCATCTCCGCGCGCTGGACTTCACTGGCTCGCCACTCCTTAAAGCGCTCGAGTTGCTCGGCCAGGACCTCCGGAGGGGGAATGCGGGGGGTGGCATCCACCCCCGTACAGTTATTGACACAAGTCCAAGCGTCGTCGGCTTCGCCGCCTCCGAACCGCCCCGCCTCACGCTGGTTGCGTGAACGAATTTCCCAGTGATACAGGCGAGTGAGGTATTCGGAGGCATCGCCCCGGCCATCCTTGACCACCAGGCCAACGGTGGCCTTGACCGTCTCGCCATAGCGGCCGCGCATCTCGATGCCGGTGTTGACCTCGCCGGTGGCGTGGCTGAATTCTTCCCGACCGGTATCCATGCGGGTGACGATCCAGGGCTTGATGGGCTGGTCAATTCGGGGGCAGTTGGGACCGCCCATCAGTCGCAGGAAAAGGTCCCACTGGCCGGCGTTGGCTGCCTTGCGGATCTCGTGCAGACGCCTGGCGGCTTTCGGTATCGGACGGGTAGCCTCTTCCCACAGTCGGAGCTGCTCGGCTTGGCGTTCGTTGAGGCGGCGGACTTCTCGCCAGACGGTGACGGAAGGCAGGCCAACGAACTGGAACTGTCGAATGCCCCAGACGGCGGCCCAGGCCTCGATACGTGGTGCGCTGGAGGTCATCTCCTGGCCGTAGCTGTCCGCGTCCATGAACTGCTGGCCGTTGATGTTCTTGCTGATGTACTTGGCGACGTAGCCGGCGGCGGTGCCTCGGTTGTGGTCGATCTTGACCGCCTTGAATCGGGCGCTGGTCTTCTGGCCACGACGGTCGATGAGTTCCTCGGGGGACTCGGCTTCGGCGTACTCCCTGAGCACCTCGGTAACCCGACGCTCTGCCTCTGGTTTCATCCACAGCAGCAGATGCCAGTGAGGCGTACCGTCGTGATGGGGCTCGACCACGCGGATGCCGTAGACTGCCAGCTTTTCCCTGGCGAGTTTCGCCCGAGCCTTGGCCCATACCTGCTGCAGATGCTGCTGGGCTTCACGCGGAGTGCTGCCGTCGTAGCGACGATTGCGGCGGCAGTGGTGGGAATGCACCGGATGGAAGCGCGACGGTGTGGTCAGGGTGTAGAACATACCTAGGTGACCCAGGCGGCGAGATTCGACCTCGGTATCGCGGATGCGCAGCATCAACTCCGCGCGCCGATGGTCGGCGTTGGCCAGGCCCAGCTCCGCCAACTCGGCCAGGGTGTAGGTCTGACCGTCCTGGTTGATGGCCTCCAGGGTTTCCAGCAGCGCTCGGTTGCGGGTCTTCTGTTGGTGGCGGCGTTCCAGCGTCAGGTTGCTGCAGTAGATGCCGGCCCGCTTGTGAACCCGGTGGGCCTCGCGCTGGACCTGCTCGAGGCGGCGCCCGCAGATCCGCCGGAGCTGGCGACGCCACCACAGCCCATCGCACAGCCTGGCCATTTGGCGCTCTCCACTCCAGCTCAGAGGAGGTGGCGCGATGCCGTGCAGGCGGGCACGCTTGCGTGCACTGACGAGTGCCATCTCTGTGGCCACGCCCAGGCTCATAGGCGGCTGGTAGGTAAAGCGGAACACGGCCATCAAGGGCACGCAGCGGTCCGGAGCGGTCAGCGGGTTGCGGGAGTCGGCGACATGGCCCCGCCACTGGCGCATCCGCTTGGACAGGGAGCCTCGCAGCTCACAAGACGGCACGGGCACCGGCAGCAGTCCGTTATGCCGACGGCGGTTGTAGATGGAGATGTTGCCGATGAACTGGTCGCGGTCCTTTTCGATGGCTCGAGCTTGAGTCTCGGCGTAGGTCACCAGGACGTCATCGTCGTGGGTGGCGTTGAGTGAGCCCACGACCAGACGCCGCTCAGCCTCGATCAGCCAGGCGTTGGCCGAACGGATGCCCTCTATGGTGGTTTTCTCACGCTGTTTGATCGCGGCGGCGCCGCGCTCAAGGTCCGAGGCGATGGGACGAAAGCGCTCCAGAATACGAGAGGGCTCTACCAGGTCGCCGGCCTGGCGACGTAGCCAGCGGTTGCCCGCGGCGTTGCCGTGACGTTTGGCAACGTGCAGGAACCCACGCGCCAGATCCTCGGCCAGGCTGGGCAAACGGCCAAAGAACTCAGCGTCCCGCCAGCGATGGCAATCCGCCGTGCCGTACTCCAGGGTTTGATCGACAGCGCTCATTGCGTGTCGGCTCCGTTGGTTTTGGCGGCAATCTCGCCCTCGATTTCGTTGATGAGCGCCCAGACTCGACGGCGAGCTTCACGGCACCAGCGCTCACTTTCGGTGTCCCCCATATCTTCAAAATCACGCATGCCCCGGTACAGATGCGCTGTGACGGACTGCAACGACTCGATGGTCTGCTCCTTGTGGTCAATCGCCGTCATCACATCACCCCTCGCTCAATCATCGACACCCAGTGCATGGCGGCTTTGATATCGCCATCCGTTAATGCCTCTCTGGCGTGGCTGGCCAGCTCCTGGCTGGGGTGAGGGCGCTCACCTTGCAGACGGTCGCGCAGCTGGTTGGCGTAGCGACTCATGCGGTGAATGGCTGCGCGGATGGCGTCACGGCTGGCCTTTGGCATGTCCGCCACGTGCCGGCGGCTATCCCGCTCTCGGTGCGGGAAGTTGGCGCTGGCCATCAGTGCCTTGCGCTCTGGGTGCGTGAGCTCATCCCACAGCACGACCAGGTCGTGGTCGGCGCAGCGCTGGTGCAGCTCGGCGCGCAGCGCGCCCCAGTTGCCACGGTCGGGAGCGACTGGGGAGGGCTGGCGGGACGTCGGTAACGGATGAACGGAGGCGGACATGGCGGCAACCTCTGGTGGCTCAGGGGAAGGTGTCAGTGCTCGAGGACGACCGGCTGCCGCGAGCTGTGCTCGATGACGGCTGCGCCACCTTCCTGGCGTGCCCGGTCGAGCAGACGCAACAGATCGCTGACGGTGAAGGCAGTAGAGCGGCCATCGCCGGAACGAAGCACGACCAGGTGCGAGGTGGTGGCGTCCACATCGATACGCGCTTTCTGGTTGACGCTTTCGATCTCGGCATAGGCCTGCAGAGCGGCGGTCTCGGCAGCGTGCTCGGGCATACCGTGATCGTTGACCAGGTGGTCGATGCAGTTGCCGAGTGCGGTGACGCGGTTGTGCCAGCGGTCCCTGAACAGTTGAGCGGTGGCGATATTGGTGGCATCCAGCTGGGGAATGCTGAATTTCGGGCGCAGTTGGCTAACGGTGGCCACGGCGAGCCTCCTTGAATCGGTGATTTTCGTGGGGTTTGTGGTCAGCTGATCTCTGGCATCAACTGGGCTAGTAGCCCTGGCGAGATCGGTATTCTTACGCCGGGGGCCGGCTGACTGCTGGGAGACAGGGTGTAGGTGATTTCCAGTCCCGCCTTGCCTCGCCAGCCACACTCGTCATTGGTACAGACGAGGTACAGCTCGCGGCAGACCGGACTGATCTGACTCGACGTCCGGATGCGCGCATAGCTCTGACAATGCGGGCAGACCACACGCATGAATCCGCTCACCGTCGCCCTCCTTTCACGTCGTAGAGCGCTCGTCCGCGCCCTGTCAGGCTCTGGGTGCCCTTGCGCAGACGACGGCGCAGCAGCCACTCGGCGGCTTGGTCGAGGGTTTCCAGTCCCTCTCGCTCGCGAACCGCGGCGATGGCTTCTTCGAGTTCCTCGTCGAGGCTCAGGCGAAGTTTCGTCATGGGGCGGGGGCTCCTTGAGGACCTTTTGTGCACCTATCGCTTACTGCGTGCGATGGGCGACATTGGGCGTGAGGATGTCGCTGACGCCGAGTGTTTCCAGCGCTTCCTTGAGGACCAGCTGCCGGAGCAGAGTGGCTTTGGAAATGCCGGTGTAGTCGACAAGGGCGTCAATCACCTTGGCTTCGTACTCATCGAGGTTGATGGCGGCGTAGCGGGAGCGAATCCGACGTGTGTCCTGGTGCATGGCAGCGATTCCTTGGCGGCTTAGGCGTTAACGGGGTGTCCACCGCCAGAAGCGGCAATGCCCCGCAGGTAGAACAGACGAAGGGTGGCGGACTTAGTGCGAGACTCCTGGCGTGCAAGTGTTTCCAGCTGCTCACGCTCGTCTTCAGTGAGTAGTGCCGTAACGGGATGTGAGCACCCTGAGGGTGATCGATTCACGGTAGCTGCGGTGTTCAAGGAGGTGTTCATGCGCTAATGTTCCTATCAACAGTTCTGAACAGTTACGAACGTGCAGGTTGTAACGAATGTTCATGCTCGTTTGTTCCTATATGCTCAAAACATATTGCACGATTGTGCATGTGTCAAAACTTTTTTGGGGTCCTCGTGACGTTTCATGAACGATTGAGAGCAGAGCGACTGAGGCTAAAGCTGTCCCAAGAGCGCTTTGCTCAGCTGGCCGGCGTGTCCAATCGCTCACAGGCCAACTACGAAAATGGTGATCGAAAGCCCCAGGTCGACTACCTGGAGGCTCTTGAAGCGGCGGGGGTCGATACCTTTTTCGTCGTCACTGGCCGGCGCCAGGCCGAGATAAACGATGAAGCAGGCAGTGGCGCGGTGCAGGATCCCCAAGGTCCGGATACCTGTCGTTTAGTCTCAGGTATCAGCACTGCTGATACTTCTGGCCTCTGTGCCCTGCCGATGTATGACATCGAGGCTGCGGCGGGCGATGGCCGGGCGTTGGAAGCTGAAGAGATCGAGACCACTCTCTACTTCCCCAGTGAGCAGCTGGCCGCCCAAGGGCTGGATCCCGATCACGTGGTCGGTGTGAAGGTGCGCGGTGACAGCATGGAAACCACGCTAACCGATGGTGACTGGGTCCTGGTCGACCGAAAGGATCGACCTGATCGTCCAGAAGGGGTGTTTCTACTGCTCGTGGAAGGTGAGCGCCGCATCAAGCGGGTGCAGCGTGTCGCAGGCGGCGCCTGGGTGCTGAACAGTGATAACAGTCACTACCAGGCGGAGATGATACCGCCCGAGAAATTGGCCAATGTCGAGGTGCTAGGGCGTTGCGTGGTCAGGATCGGGCGGATTTCGTAAGAGACTTGCTTTAAAGCAAGCAGGCAGGCAGGCAGGGAGTGGGACGGTATGGAAGTCTTTGTTGTTCTTTCCGTTGTTGTTTTGGTCTTGATATTCCTGGTCAGACGAACGAAGAAGAAGGCTGCTTCCATTGACCCACCCAAGTCTCGCTTGGAGAGAACGCAGCTTGAGAATTATGACTCTGTCAAACAAGCGATGCGCTCTCCAGAATGGAAGAAGCGCGCCAAGAAGGCTAGGGCCAAGGCTCGCCAGAGTGCAGCCGAGAAAACCCCAGTCTCTTCCATATCGGTGAGTGCCGCTGATCGCCCGGCTACTCAAAGACGCAGCAGTTCACGACCAGTTTTGCAGTTCTGCTATCAGGATGCCTCTGGACAGGTTTCCACCCGAGAGGTGTCTAACTTTCGCGTGGATGGGGATTACATCAAAGGCTACTGCCATACGCGTGACGCCACGAGAACCTTTCGAAAAGATAATATTGTTGAATGGATTAGTGGTCGAGAGGGCGGTCTCAACCTACAAGCGCAACACTATTGGAGTGCCGGAGATCCGGGCACTGACTTCTGGAGAACCTCCGCGTATACCTCCAGAGGCGTCTTGGCGTTCAACGTCTCTCTAGGCCT
>NZ_JAHVHR010000008.1:0-48926 GCF_019802175.1 Halomonas sp. DP5N14-9 | reverse complement strand
AGACCGTTCTCGTACAGTCGGAAGATCGCCGACAGTGGAAGGTCGCGGTAGCGCTGATCCAGCCACTACGTGACGTATAAGGCAAGCGAAAACCGGCACGCCTTGGAATGACCGGTTACGTTGCGGAGGTTCTCAAGCATCTCCAGGTCCAGAGCCGCCCATTCCCCCTTACGAAGGGCCTCATAGGGCCCCTTCAGGCCGTCAGGCTTAGGGAAACGTGCCAGTGCCTCATAGGCCTTGTGTGACTGCGTATCGCCACAAACGATCGGCTGCAGTGCGAGTATGCTGTTGGTGATCACACGTCCTCCCAAGTGAACTCCCTCACGATGAAGTCTTCTCCATCGCTAGTTATAACCGTCGGAGTGAACTCCAGCTCAAACCGCTCCTTGACGTCCGGCGTGAGGAGATAGATCGGCGCGTCGAAGGCATCGCTGACTGCTGTGTAGCTATCCCAGCCTTCGTCTGAATCAAGCTCCGTTGCGATGAAGGTCAACCGTGATACTCCAGACTGAGTGGCGATATCAGGAAGAGCCTCCTGCACGAGCTGTATCTCGCGAGGATCGGTGGCATTCATCACTACAATCGCTTGAGTGAAAGGCACGGAGTCGAGGGGGTTGATGATCTGGCCCTGCTCGGCAATGACTTCACCATTGGGGCCAATGATGTCCTCAAGGACCTGTACCCGGGGATCGAGGCGACGAGTCCGCGATCGTGTCGCCGGTGGCAGCCATAAGTAGTCCTGATTGGACCAGAAGTGCTTGAGGGCCTGCTCTCGCTTGAGATCCCAGTCGATGGCCAAAACGCGCTCTTTCATGACATCGACTAGATCACGCTCTTCAATTTCAGCTACGGGGCCTCGTGTCCCGAGGTCACCACTGTCACCGAGCTCGATCTGGCGATCCAGCCAAGCTGGGTCTGAGATCCCTGAGACACGGGCAACGATGCCTCTGTCCCCACCATCCACCGTGGTACGTCGCTCAAGGCGTACAACAGTTGGTACGGCTGTAACGTCATGATCTTGAAACAGGGTGGGATCAAGAACGATGTTGGGGATGGGGTCATACTGGAGGGCTAATTCCTGAAGAAAGCGTATTCCCTCGGCGACCTTCATGTCATCCGGGATTCCCCGAAACACGACAATAAGATCCTCGTCCATGGAGGCAAGCTCCAGAATATCCTCGAGTCCTTCTTTTTCGAGGGAGAACGAAGCGAAAATCAGGGTGCTGTAGTTAGCATAGCGATTCCCCTCGGGGGGCTGCTGGGCATCCATAGCCTTCAGCGTGGGGTTGGTGCGTCGCAGGTCAGAGAAGAACTGCTGAGCAGCATCTTCAGCACGTTCGTAGTTATCTGGGAACAGTGCCTCCTGTCCCATGCTCGCCTGAGACGTCTGTATAATCTCCTCGCCGCGCTCGATCCAGCGCAGATCATCATCCGTGAGCGGATTGGCTGCACCACGTTCGCCGGCAGCTGCAGTCAGTGGGGACATGGCCAGCAGGAAGGCTGCGGCCAAGCAGTAAGGCTTAAATGATCGGGCGTGCTTGTCCAATGATCTGCTCCTCAGAGACGGTTCCCCAATAGCGGGAGTCGAAGCTGTACGGGTTTTCACCCATAAACCAGTAGGAGCCCTCTTCAAGCACCGTCTCGCCAGCAAAGTCGGCGGGGGACCCCCCAATGTCTTCAGCAAGGATTAGCCCCTCCCCTACCAGCTCATCGTTCACGTACACATTGCCTTGCTCCGTGATGCGGATGTGATCACCGGGAACCCCACGCAGAATCTTGACCATCTGGGTCCCTTCATCGAAGTAGGGCTCAACTCCCTGGGCGGAAAAGGCGTAGATGTTTCCTCGCTGAAGCTCCCGGTTTTTTCGGTCAACGAGGAAAAGGCTGTAGTCACCAATGCATTTAACCTCCTGAGTATCCAGCCCGAAGTGGTAGCGGCTCGCGAAGGTGTACCCAGTGGCCAAGATGAGCGCTGACACGACCCCCATTTTGGCCACAAATCTCGGCATTGACTGGCGCTGAGGCTTACTCATCATCGTCCTCCTTACTCAGAAGGTAATCGGCTGACACACGTAGTGAGTTCGGTGCGCCTAGGACAGCATCTGCGGAGAGAACCAGGTAGCCTGCCTCTTGCAGGCCGATGATCCTCTGATTCAGGTTAAGGATCAGGGACTCCATTTGGTCGTCCGTGGCATCACTGGGAAAGCTTGCGAAGACTTGGTCATAGTCGACGATCAGAACGGGGGGGGCTGTGTCGCCCCTGGCTACCTCCAGCTCGCTAATGCGCTGATGGAGGAAGAACCCCATCACGAGTATCGCGGCCATGGCGAAGAGCGAGAAAAGCGCCATTCCCCCCGGTCCACGAGGGATCGCGGTTTGAGTCGAATCAGTCATGAACAAGCCCTCTATCACGAAGCACCTGGTTAATGGCGTCAGGTACCGGCATGCCTTGCCGGCTGTACCTGGCGATGTCATTGACATCGACGGGATCGGTGGAATAAAGGAGCTTCTGGAACTCCCCAACGATGAGCCGGCCTACGCCCATTCCACTCTTTGACTTGACGAAAATCTCGGAGTAAACGCCCGCTACGGTGTGCACAGAACGGAGCATGTTGAACCCACCTTCGGACAACGTCAGGCGTCCGCTACGGCGTACAGACTCAACCGTTTCTTCGGTCTGGCCAAGAAGATGCATAGAAGCCGAGTTCTCAGCTATGGCCCGTCCAACGGCATTCTCGTAGAGATCATTAATGCTCTGCGTAGCGATGATCATACTGCCGCCATACTTACGAAACTTACGGTAAGCATGTTCGATAAATACCGAGACTTCCCCTTCTTTAAGGAGGTCCCAGGCTTCATCAATAAAAACAATCTTCTTTCTGTCTCGCTCGCCGAGGAAGACCTCTTGCTGGATTTGGTAAATAAGTTGCAACAACACAACTTGACGCAAGTGCTTTCGGCCTTGCAGCTCATCAAGCTCGAGGACCGTAAACTGGTTGTTGAACTTCACATTGTTGTTGTGGGCGAAATACTTCCCGTAGCTTCCTCTCGAAGTAAAGACAAAAAGCT
The DNA here is from genome assembly GCF_019802175.1 of Halomonas sp. DP5N14-9. Classification (NCBI taxonomy): domain Bacteria; kingdom Pseudomonadati; phylum Pseudomonadota; class Gammaproteobacteria; order Oceanospirillales; family Halomonadaceae; genus Halomonas; species Halomonas sp. DP5N14-9. The sequence continues at coordinate 45,857 of NZ_JAHVHR010000008.1, read as the reverse complement.
GGGCTCCGATATCCTTCACTCGCTGATCTTTAGATTCGAGACAACGCTCTGCGATGTGGTCTACCTTAAGTTTCTGCTGATGCTCCAACCAGAGTCGAGACATGACTTGCTTCAATGAAGCAATCTGAAATTCGTCCAACTGGCCTTTCGCAGAAGCCATCGTGCTGACAAGCGAGACCAGGGCGTCTTCCTCATCCTCGTAGTTCTGGATCAACTCGAAGGGACTCAAGCAGATATCGGCGCCATCCGAGAATTGAAGGAAGTCTCCGTTCAGCACGGAACAGAGATTTTGGTAGGACTTACCTGCATCGATGACCCATACCTGGGCGCCCTCGGAGAGGTAGGAAAGTAGGAGTTCGTTTGCCCAGAATGATTTCCCGGAGCCCGACTCGGCGGCAATCACTAGATTCTTGTTGGTGTTCGAATCATGCAACGACATCGACATCAACTGACCGTTACGGGACAACAATCCAGCATGAAACGTCCCCGTCCCTTTCCATTCACCAAAGATCGGGAGCAAGACGGTGGCCTGTTCGCTGGTCATGGTCTTGTAGCGATTCAGATCCCGGACCGCTGCCCTGTCGGTGCACATCGGCAGGCAGTTGATGAACATCGGCAGGCTGACGAACTTGTCTTCAAGAAGCGAGAATCGATTCTCACGCCAGTATCCTGCCATAGATGTAGCAGCAGCCTGGGCTCTCTTCTCTGTCGGAGCGAAAATGATCGCTGAATAGCTGATCTGCAGCGGTGTTGCACCAGCGTTTATTGAGTCATAGAGGATGTCAAAGCTCCCCTTCTTCTCAGCGAGAATGGGGACAAACTTAAGTAGCGGCCCATAAGCCTGGTTGATTGTAAACTTCCGCTTTTGCTCGAGCTTGTCCTTGGTTTTCTGAGGTATCGGATAGAAGACGTTGGTCACCACCATGTAGTTCTCGCGTACCGAGGAAGTACCGCCTGAGATATCGCCAACGTAAGACAGAGCGTTGCCGAAATAGAACATCGGCGGGAGCTTCTTGGCGCTCATCACCTTGACGTGGTGGTCCCCGAGTGTGAGCTTGTCCTTGGTCACGGTGATGTCAGTACCGAAGTCAAAGACCTGATCACACAGCGGCTTGTCTTCATCCCATGCATCTGGGCCAGACCGCCATGAGGCACCGGGGCCCCAGTTCAGCATCGTTCCCATAACCCTTACGAAGCCTTTCGCGGTCATGGGCTGAGGGCTGGTGCCAATAGTCTTGAGCGCTGATTCGATCTTGGTGCGCAGGTGCACCATTTCCTCGATCTCGTCGTTATCGGGCTTGTGGTTTCGGATCGGGCACTTGCAGGTGATGATCAACTTGAGATCCTGCACCAATCCGTTGTCGAACACCCCCTTGTTCGAGGCTGAATGAAGGTTCTCCATGGTGTGCTTGCGCAGGAACTCCGCGCGCTCATCAACCACCTTGCTTAGCAGCGGATGCTTAAACCCGTCTCTCAGGGTTAGCATGTTGTTCAGCTTGTTGGTTACGTCGGGCGACCTGAATAGAATGAACTGGAGTGTGGTTTCCGCCGGGAACTGCTGGTTGAGCAGTCCAGAAACGCGCTCCTGGATCTTCTCGTCGCCGTAGGTCAGCGGCTCGCAGAGAAAGGCAAACCCCAGGGTCTGATCATCATTCAGGAACAACTGGTTGGTTGGGTCGTACGCCAGGACTGGGATCAGTGAACCGGCACGCATTTCTTTTGAGATCAGCCTATCGCGCCGACCTTGCTTGACGACGACTTCCATCAGTCTTCCTCCCCGGCATGGAGCCAATCGGCAAAGTTCGACGGCCGGCCGCGGTTGACTCGTCCATCGTCAGCAATGACGAAGGGCACCCCGTCAACGCCGAGCAGCTCAGCTGTCATTAGGGTGCGGTCATAGCCGGTGGTGTCGCAGTCAGCGACTGTTGCCAGGGTGGCAATGGTGCCGTTCAGAAGCGCATCCACACCTTGTGTGTCTTTCTCTTCGGCGCAATAGAGCTGCTTTGCCAGCTCATGTGAACGATCACCCAGTGCCGGAACCACTACGAGATCGAAGGTAAAATCATCAGCATACTGCTTGGCTTCTTGGCTCAGAGCATGACAGTGCTCGCAGAGCGGGTCGGTAAAAATGGTCACCGTCCGTTCGCCGGTACCAAACGACACCGTGTTCAGGTTCGCCGTGTCGACTTCCAGCCCATTGAGGTGGATGCGGGTTGCTGAATCCTGAATCTGGCTAATGGAGTCCAGCGACCCCCCTTTCCAGAGGTCATAGATCTCACCGACGATCACGAATCGGCCGTTGCTCGACGTGAAGAACACCTGGCCGCCGTTGTCGACCGCGCTCATTCCTTTGATCGGGAGTTCAACGACTCCACGGATGTCCAGATCGGAGAAATTGAAGTCTTCGAAGCTGGTTTGGGCCATGACCGGTACTGACGCCAGGCTTCCGGCCAAGAGTCCGGTAGTGAATAGTGCTCGCATCTGATACCCCATAGAGGTAGGACGTTAGAGTGGGGGTCAGCATATCCTCGGCGTCGGCAACCGCCCCTGCTCCGAGATGCCCTTGAGGGGCACGACGAGAAGGTTGGCGAAAAAAAGCCCGGCACAGGGCCGGGCAAACGATCAGGCACAAGGCCTGGGGATCAGGGCAGGCTCACCGGCGCCGACAAGGCCCCGGCATCGTCACGCACCACCAGCTCCACCGGTGGCATCACGTCGTAGTCGTTGCGGCTGATGCTCAGACGGTAGCTGGTCCGCCCGGAGGGCTCGCCATCCACCGTCCACTGGTATTCTCGCACTCGGCCGTCGGGGTCCTGGCATTCCGCCGACACCCGCCAATCGTAGCTGGTCTCCATCAACTCGAGCTCGCACGTCGGCGGCTGGTTCTCGGCCACCTCGATCGGCAGGATCTGCTTCGCCGTGGTGCCCATCTGGGTTTCCAGCTCGTAGACCATGTAGTGCGTCCCGGCATCGGCCAGCGTCGCGGTGCCATACATCGACTCCTCGCTGAGCAGCTCGCCGGCCAGGTAGTAGCGGTGGTTGATGATTCGGTCTCGCGGATGCCCACCGCGCACCGAGGGGCGTACCCGCACGTCCAGCGGGGCCCGCTCGTAGCGGTTGGAGGCGGTATAGCTGAGCTCGATATCGTAGGGCTCGGGCCGCCCAAGTACGACCTCGTGCTCGACCACAGCCTCGTGGCCACGGGCGTCGCGCACGATCACCTCGACCGGGTAGACCCCAGGCTCCTCGAGCCAGAACACTCGCTTGGCATCCCCCTTCGCTTCGACCCGGGTCGCTTCCTCAGGCAGCGTCCAGGCGTAGGTCGGCTCCTCGAGGCGGCGGGTGCCGCTGCGATGTCGGATCGCCAGCGAGATCTCCGCCGGCGCCACGTCCGCTGACAACCGGTCCAGGGCGTAGAAGGTCGGCCATACGTATTCCCACACCGAGGTGCGGTGGCTGGCCTCGACGGTGGTCTCGTCCTCGTAGCCCTCGATCCAGCCGGTGTAGTGCACCTCGACCCGCTCCTGGGCGACGTCCTCAGCGGTCGGGGTGTACTCGACGGCGAAACCTCCCTCCACCGGCTCGCCCTCAGTCACGGTGCCATCCGGCAGGGTGAACTCGCCGCCCATGGCGTAGGCCATGCCCCGGTAGGGGGCGCGGATCGAGACCTCGAAGGTATAGGGCTGGTCAGGCTCGACCCGCAGCGGGCCCCGTACCCGGGCCCGCGGCGGATGCACGTCACGAAACTCGACACCAATACGATCCATGTCGTAGGCGTCGCGGTCGGTCGCGGGGGCAAGCGACGTCCGCGCTCGGGCCCGCAGGCCGATACGGTCCTCGTGGTCGCGGGTCAGGGTCAGCGTCGGCCCCATGTGCGGCCAGCTCTGGCCGCCGTCCTCGGACCATTCGATCACCACGTCCTCAGGCTGGGCGGCAGTGTCCTCGGGCAGTGCCAGCTCAACTTCGTAGGTCCAGCTGTCACCGACGAACACCGTCTGTGGGCCCTGGATGCTCAGCTGCGGTACCGGGTAGGCGATCACTTCCACCGCCTCGGTATAAGACTCAAGTCCGGAGTGGCGGTTGGTGAGGTGCGCCCGTACTTGGTAGACACCCTCCTCGAAGGTCTGCATGAACATCGTCTTGCGACGCTCGCCGGCGGGGTACTCGGTCCAGCTGGCCCCGTCGTCGTCGCTGACCTCCCAGTGCACGTCGCCCATCGCAGCCTGGTCAAGGCGGTTCTCGAAGCCCAGCTGGAACACAGCGATGAACGGGGCTTCGCCAGACAGGGTGCGGATCTCGACGTCACCGTCCAGGGCCCCGCCGCGCAGCACGGTGAGGAAGGTCGGCCGCTGGCTGAGTGCGGTACGCTCGTAGCCGGCGATCGGCGAACGTAGTCGAGCCTCGGCGATCAGGCGCATTCCGGCGTTGTCGCGGCCTTCCAGGTCGAGCGTGAAGCTGGCCGCGCCGTCCTCGGCATACCGCCAGTCGGTCAGCGGCTCCAGGTCGTTGAGCGAACGCTGGTTGACCAGCCGTACGTCCCACTCGCCCATCACAGCCGGGTCGTACCCCGTCTCCGGGGCGAACACGTCCTGGATGGCCACCTCAACTGGCAGCGGCTCGTTGTCGAGCACCTCGGTGGCGTCCAGCGCGATCGTGGGGTAGAGGTTGGCCGCCGGGCCGGTGATGGTGCGGTAGGTCCAGGCCGTCTCGATGTCCGGCACCTGATGATACCGTGCGCTGACGAGATGCTCGCTCTCCTCCCACAACCCCGCGCCCTCGGCCTCAAGGCGCCGTGTCAGGATGTTGCGAGACGACCAGCCGGCGCCGTATGTCTCCGCCTCCAGCACGTCGTCGTCGCGCTCGAGGCGCACATCCAGGTCGTTGGGCAAGCTGTTGATCTCGACGTCACCGAAGTAGCTGCCGGCGATCGGCACCACGTAACGGCCATCGTCCACCTGGGTGGTATGCCGGCTCGGGGTCATGGTAATCACCGGCGCCTCGGGGTCGACCACCACCAGCGGCGTGGTCTCGTGGTTGAGGGTCACCCGGGTACCGCCTTTGGAAAACACACTGGTACGCCAGCCTAGGGTGTGCTCGCCGTTCTCGGCCAGGCGGCCCAGCAGCTGGGGCTGGTTGATTCCGTCCTTCTGCGACAGCCCGTCGGGCATCTCCTGCCAGTCGAGCAGGCAGGTCAGACGCTGAGCGTCGTGCTTGCGGTTGGCCGCGGCCTCGATCGCCTCGGTGGCGCTCAGGGTCAGCGAGCAGGACGGCCCGCCGCCCTGGGTCAGGCGCAGGTCGAACTCGTGCAGGACGCGATCGACAGCCGAATAGTCCTCGGTGGGGCGCAGCGTGACGCTGCCATAGGGGCTCAGCACGTTGACCGGGCGGCTGCCCTCGCCGACCTTAATCTTGCTGCCGTCCCCGGAGAACAGCCACAGGCTGTAAGCCACTTCCTGCTCACCCAGAGCGACCGCCTGGCCCTCGGCCTTGGGGGTGTTGGCGCCGCCCTCTGTGAGCTCGACCGGGGCGGTCTCATCGGGCAAGGCTTCCCACTGCAGATAGCAGACCGGATCATGAATCGGGTCCGCCCCGCGCGCTTCCGACTCGGCGGCGGTGAAGCGGCACATGGCGCCGTTCTTGGGCGTGGCGGTGATGCTCACCGGGTCGATCACCTGGCGCACGTCCCAGGCCTCGGCGGAGAGCTGGGCCTCGCCCATCCAGGTGTGCACGTCGAGTAGCAGCACCGGGGCATTGGGCGCCGCCGTGGAGATCAGCAGACTGGAGACCCCCTCGAGGCCTGACTCAGCCGCTAGCATGGGCAGCGACAGCCGACCCTGGCTAGCCCCGAAGTCGTGCTGGGACATGATCTGAGACGTCTGGCCGGGCTCGATGCGTAGGCCGTTGACGATCAGGGGCACCTCGGCATCCGAGCGGAGGCTGGCGAAGACATCGTAGGTCCCAGCCACGGTGCTGCCATCGGCCAGGGTCAGCGGCTCGGTCTCGATGATGCGGCTGCCGTCGAGGTGCTTGAACTCATGCACGACCGCCGGGATCATCAGTTTGCCATCGACCCCCCCTTGCAGGGAGACCCGAGGTGGATCATATGTAAACGTGAAAGATTCCATCGTATGATTGTGCTGATCGTCTTCTACCTGCACGTCCAAAGTATACTCTTCACCAGCCTGAAGTGAGGGGAATATGATGGGGTACTCCAACATGTAGTAACCATCCGCTGTCAATCTTGATGACAACCTCACACTTTCGCTAGCAGGACCTCCTGACAAATCTATAGAGAGGATTTCCGGAGAGCTGTCGGAATCATCGGAAACATAGATGCGGAAGCTGTCGAGACTTCGTACTGCGTTACCCTCCGTGGACTCGATATTGACTTCAGGATTGCTATTGTCGAACAGATATGACGCATAGCTTTTGTATGCAACATTTCCGTAGGTATCTTCAACCCGAGCTCGAACTGTGTACTCCCCATGCGGGGCTCCACTCATATCAAACCGGAATCCATAGTTGTTTGTGTCGTACGTGATCTTTTCGGAAGGCACTTCATATACCAATTCCGATCCATCTAAAAGCTGTACATTAACCCCCGCAGGTTGCCACATGGAGTTTTTCCATCCTGAAGTTGTATCAGGGTCGTAAACTTCCACCTCTCCTGTACGTGTATCCTGAGAGTATTCCAAACTCCTAATCGTCGGGGCATTGAAATCCCAGTACATGAATGCATATCGGCCAAAAACGTCAAATCGACCAGCATCGTCTCGTAGGGTGACACTCCAAGGTGAATACCCCCTACCCGATGGTGTCCACCCTACATTGACAGAACACATGGTTTGTCCCGAGGGTATTCTGCATGATCGGTCACCCAATGATGTAGAAACACTGATCTCCTGATCGTAGCCTCTAGATTCTACTGTAAAACGTATCGCCTCTACTGTATCAGGATCACCTATCCGGATAAGTTCATTCACCCAACCCCCGGAACGCAGCTGTATTTCCCTCTTCGTCACTTTCGGTGTTTCAGACACGCCAGCGGCCAACTTTGCTTCAAAGTCTGAATATGCCTTACAGCCCCAGCTAGTGCGCGAGTAAAAATTACCATCGTTATTATCAACCCAGTCCGTCACAGGTCTTTCTATTTTCTGATAAACGTAGTTATCGTCCTGATAGTCTGGCGACATAAAAAGGCCATGTGGTGTTTTTTCAGCCCAGTTTGACTTTGGCAGCCGCCACACAAGTGTTACCGGATTGTCATAAACTACATCTCCATCTGACCAAGGTTCAAAACCCGAAAAAACTGAGGCTCCAAGATATCTATTATTAGACCCAGGGCGGCTCGCGGCCACTGCAACAGGCAACTGTCCGCAACTATCATTAAATGTCACATCTTTGTAATGCTCAGATGTGTTTCCGGCCAAGTCTTCAGCTTCAAATGTTACCCTATAACCAGATCGGGGGTCTGGGAAATAATGGTCGAGCGTTCCTCTACCACTGCCCACATAAAAAGAAGATGTGTTTTTATCAAACTTAACATCCTCGGTCACTTCAATATCACCAACACCCGAGGCATCACGCTTTCGAGTAATTATTCTTCCACCTTTTATCCCTACATTGTCAGACACCCCTGACAAGCTAATCAAATTGGTATACTCTGATCCAAAGTGGTTTGGAGTTTCTCCTGAGCCAAGCTGAGAATAAGAACTATCCCCAGTGCTCGTAATTGTTCCATTTATCAAAGGAGGATGAGTATCGAAAACTACTTCATCATCATGACTAGAAACCACTTCTCCGGATGATGATACGATCTCAGAACGAATTATATAGCTTCCGTCACCAGGAGAACCAATGGTCAAATGCGCACCATAAAACTCTGATCCACCTGCGCTGATTCGATCTGATGCACCAAGAAGATGGCTTTCAGCGCTTTCAACAACGCTGCCGTCACTTCTTAGTAGTACAACCCTGACTTTTCGATCTACTCCGCCGCTCAGAGCCAGCGCGATATCCCCAGTAGGATTGGCATAGCGTGCATTGGCAGGGAGCTTTCGGTCCTCGCCGTTTGGTGATGTAAAGCTGAACTCTATTAAATCGGCTTTGGCAGTGTTATATGCTAGGGCACTAAGCCCCGCCAACGCGATTAGCAAACCTCGAATACTTGCTCTGCCAACGATCTGGCTTGCCATTTTGCCCCCTCCAGACGTTTGTACTCTCCGTCAGGTTGCTGATCGCGTGACGGAGCTCTCCAAAACACACTCTACTATGCAAGTCATTCCTCACCCCCGTCAGGAGATGCCCTTTAAGGGCGAAAGCACAAAAAAAGGGCAGCCATGACAGGCTGCCCCAGAACGGTACGCGGGCCACTAACCCACTCAGGGTACTGAAGGTGTGACTGGTTAGAGACCCAATCCGTTGCTGATCAGTTGGCCGCCAGAGACGATAGTCTCAGCATTGGTGAGGGTGGCACCCACAATTGAGTCAATGATCAGCGGAGCGTTGTAGAGCCCCATACCCATTGCGAAACCAACGGCAAAGGTCATCAAGCTCTGCCGGACCACGCCGATCACGGCCCCCACCAGAATGATGGCGAGCGTGATGATTCGCCCCAGGGTGCCTTGGGTCCACTCCTCGAGAGTGATCCAGACATCCTCGAATTCACCGCCACCAGTGCCCGCGAAGGAAGCGTCGGAGAGAGATAGTGCGGCGAGGCCGAATACGGCAGCCATCGAGATGATGGCGCCCTTGCGCTGCAAGAGGGAAACATGCTGCATGGTAGTGCTCCTTCAGTGGTTTTCAGATTACTCAGCTTCGTCGTTGCGCTGGATGCTCTGCAGTGGCTTCAGAGAGGGCTGGGTATTGGCAGTTGGTTCACCAATCACCCAGCGCCGTGGTTCAATCTCGGTATACAGATGGCCCGTCACGATCAGGTCACCATCGTCATCCTCCCAGGGGGCAATCCAGATCCGCATAACCTCTGCGGGAGTGCGAACGGGAACCGGTCTGTCGGGCAGCCGGGGGGATACATAGTTGCCCACGACATCGTTGGGGTCCTCACCACCAGCTGATGGCTGGTCGCCGGCCACCCTGGTGGCGCTCTCTACGGACTCCGCGCCAAGTGCCACAGGGACGTTGCCGTTGTTCGTCAGGTTGTAGACGTCCTTGGTGGACATACACCTAACCCCTTCTGGAATGCCCGAACAGCTGTATTCAGACTCGCCGATATTGAGTGCAGAACATCCGCTGATCACCGTGCCGATACCCAAGCTCACAATCAGCTTCAGTAGTGATGATATGGACCGGGTCATAAAACCTCCTTGCGCCGAAATGCCTTTAAAGGGCGTTTCGCTGGTTATCTGGTTACTGAATCTGCAGCTTGGTCCCGCGTGTCAGGATCAATTCGATCTGACGACCAGCATCAACCTCGACGACGGGGAAGATGCCCTCCGCCATGTCGACGTAGAACTGAGCTATTCGATCGAGAGCGTTCGATGCCCCCTGAGCAGCAGCACCCTGGAACATGCTTGGGCTAAAGTTGCTCTGATACTGGGTCTGGTCGCCCACGGACTCTGTCTGGATCACCGGAACCGCATCGACATCAAAGGCATTGGCAACACCTGACATGAAGCCCGCCATCATCGACCTGGCGATCATGGCGCCCTGCTTGGACACCAGGCGACCACGCACCCCGGCTTTGCCGTCCTCGCCGACCGCGTAGGAATCAACACGGGCCTCGACAACACCGCCATCATCCCGGATGCATGAAATGGTCTCGCCTCGGAGGTATGCCCTTTCTGAGCTCAAGTCGCCGTAGCCAGAGACAATCAGGAAGCACTCTTTCACGTCGGCCCGGAAGCGGTTGGGCAGGATCGCCTCGTGCTGGATACGTAGGGTCGACGGGAAAGGATCGCGGCGAGCGCCCTGCGAAGTGGGAGCGTCCATACCGTTTAGCATTACCCCCGTCAGGATGGAGCCGGCGGGCAAGTACGCCCCCTCATCCTCGACTTCGGCGGCCTCCCTCGCCTCTCTCTCCTCTTCGGTTTCACCTTGGTAGGAACTGATGATCTGCACGCCGTTGTTGGATTCCGCGCCACCTCCTGCGTCCTCATCACCGTCTGCGGATCGCCGACGTGGGTCCGCGGCCTCTGCTTCCGCTGGTGTGTTCCGTCGGGGCAAGGGCGCATTTTTGAATACCGTCTCCGGATCAACTTCATAGGCGTTTTGCTCCGGTACTTCCGATGTCTCTGTTAAGTCCTGGGTCAGTGATCTCCCGTCGTTGAAACCATCCTCAGCGTATCTATCCTGGCTGCCAGGTTGACGGGGCTGGTTTGCCATGCTCATGAGGTCCATGTTCTGGTCGATGAGCATCTCGATCTGCTCTTGGAGAGACTCGATCTCTTGGCGCATCTCCTCGGAGCCTTCGGTGCTGCGTTCGGTGCGCTCAAGCACGCGACGCATCGAGTCCAACTCCTGACGCAGGTCGTCGTTTTGTGTCTTGGCGATCTGGATCTGAGCCGCGAGACCATCGATGGACACATCGCGTGTGTCTCGATCAGTCAGCACGTGCTGTACGACGTCTCGGTCTGTCCCTCTACGCCCACGTTCCTCTTCCCCGCCCGAGAAGATGGCAATAACCCCCAGCAACAGCGCGAGACCGCCACCAACTGCGACAATGCGCTTGTTCCTCGGTGACAATCGTTCCCAGTGCTGTCCGATCATTGAGCACCTCCGAGGAGAGACGGACGCTGACTGGTGGGCTCAGGCCGCTCACCGATTTTCGTTACCACATAGAGCTCGGTTCTTTGGTTCGGCCCCAGAACGTTTCGAGGCCATGCCGCAACAGCGGCAACATTCCAGTCACCACAGGCCTGCTCCTTAATCTCGAGCGGCTGGCCTGACACGTTGCGAGCCACGCCGATCGAAACGGAGAGATTGTGACCGGTCATGGTCTGCCCATTGGCAAAGTCATAGGTCACGCCGGGCTGGGAACAAGATGGCAGTGATGTCCGCGGGTCCGTCTCGTGGAGGGTGTAGCCCTGCGGGATCTCGCCAAGGGCGATGCTGCGCATGAGAGACTTCAGGGTGTCGATATAGGGCTGTGAGGTTTCCCAGCGCTCCGCCGTCGGACTGCTGACCAGACCAGGCGTGAAGGCGGCGCCTTCCAACTCGATGAACAGCTCACGAGGTGGAATACGGCGCGGGACGAGGGTCAGCGAAAGCGCTTGGGCTTCACTCCCCTTCTGAGTGATAAACATCGTGACAGGGGCCTGCTGGTCGGTTGCCACGTAAACGACGTTGTCCCGAATCTCGGTGGTGGCATCAGACGTTGTTGTCACCTGCGGCTCGCCGAATGGGGTCACGATGCGGTTGAGGTGGCTAATGGCCACCGGAACGATTTCGTTAACCCCAGCGGCCATGGTCAGGTGGGAGCTCTCATTGACGTCCTTGCTCGAGGTTGAACCTCCTCCTGAGGACCCCGTCGGCCGGGGCACGTTGTCGCTCATCACGTTCGCCGGGACACTGAAATTGACTGGCTCAACCGGGATTTCGACGTCGGCTACCACAACACTCCCAAGCCCTCCGAGCACAGCGGACAGGGTGACTGCTAGTGCTTTCTTAACCATTGGACTGCTCCTGACGACGCTGCTCCTGACGTTCCATCTGCTCGCGAATCCGCTCTGTCCGGGGGCGGCCGACATAGGTGTCGATATGGGTAACCACGGGGGCGTAATCCTTGATGTCGATGATGTATTCGTACGTCCGTTCGTCGCTTGAGGTCTCTCCAGTGGCCCCGGTCAGGTATGAGTTGCCGTAGACATAGACGATGTCGCTTTCGGGTTCGTACTGTACCGAGCGCGGCTCAAACCGCATGGTCACGCGATCGTTCTGAATCCTTTGGGACTGGATCTCGATGGCCTCCATGACGGGGCGGTAGATCTCCGGCGAGAGCAACGGCTCAATACGCTCCTTGACGAAGCCAACACTCCCGGGAGTCACGTTTCCTGTCAGGGACGCGAGGAGCATGCCCCACGACTCCTTATAAGACTGCGAGGACTTGTTCTGGGTAACCCAGGCCTCGCTCTTGAGTGTGTAGGGCTGGATCGTCACCACCGTCTCTCGGGTGAATGCCTTGACCAGCGCCAGCACCAAGGCCACCGACATCACCAACATCACAATGCGAGAAAAGCGGTTCTCGGCCAGTGCTCCGTTCCACGTCTTGAGGAAGTTGTCCATCATCACGGCAAGAACCTCCGGATGAAGGGGTTCACCATCGAGCGAGCGTTGGTGAACAAGAGCCCCGCCCAGTAGCCAATGTGGATCAGGTAACCATCGGGGTGGTTGTCTCGGTACTTGCGATACTGGTTCGTCACAACCAAGCCGATGCCGAAACCGATCATCGCTTGACCAACCGCGATCCCGAGGATCAAGCCGGCGAAAATCGGGGCCATCTCGTCGAGGCTCCACATCAGGACGTGGATCGGGTCGTCGATGCGGCTGGGAATTCTGACTGGCTCCATACAAGCGCCTCCGGAGGTAATGCCTGAGTTGGGGCAATCATCACTGATTCCGCACGCACAACCCCTGCGTAGAGACGCCCTTGAGGGACACGTCGACGAGGAAGCCAAAGTTTTTTCGCTGCGCAATGCGTTCCGCATGCGGAACACTTTGCAGAAAAGAAAAACGCCCCCGGTGGGGGCGCCAGAGCGTGAGGAAGGTGGTGCTTGAGGGGTTACACCCGCTTCTGGAGGTTAGCCAGCGCGAGGCCGAACATCACACAGGCCACCATCATGGTCAGCGGGATAATGATGGGGTTGAGGGCGATAGGCGCGAAGAACGCAATGAGCAGGCACTGCGCGACCAGCAGCACCCCCCTGATGCCATACCGGTGCAGCACCGGACTGGCATAGTCGAAGTTGGTCCGCTTGATCTTCCATCCCATGTAGCCATCCCAGATAGCCGGGATCAGTAAGATCAGCATATAGGGCGCCCAGACTGCCAGCAGCGCAATACGAGCACAGACCTGGTAGACGACGTGCATCAAAGACGCTAAGCGGTCCTCGACCCAGGGGAAAATCTGGCTCCCTATGTTCTGCATGCCACGACTTGAGGCCCTTTCCTCGGGGGTGGGGATCAGCAATGTATGCAGGGTCTTGTAGACGCCGCTTTCCCACATGGAAATGTTGTACCAGTTGAGCGCCGTCTGATCGATCCACTCGACCGTGTTGCGCCCGAGCTGGCTCTGCACCATGGCAGACTCTTTATCGATGACTCTCTCCGTCCAGTGGCCGGGCACAAACACGAGGATCACGAACATCTCAGCGATCAGTAACCACGCGATTAGCCAGAACGGCGTCTTCATGGCCAGCCCTCTTCAGAATGCGTTTCACTGACTCACTGGTCAGCAGCGAATAGATCACCTCGCGCAACGAGCTCTCATCAACGGGGTGATGGCTGTAGATCGTCAGTTCCCCCTCGTTTGCCATCAGCCAGGTGGCAAATGGTGTACCGTTGGCCAGGGACCAGGACTGCCCCGCTTCATTCGTGATGAGCACGTGAAGCTCCTTACGCGTAGCGGTCACCAACGCATTGATGAAAACCGCCAGGCGCAACGGATCTTCGAGCTTCCGGCCTCCGGGGGTATAGACCGCATCGTGGTACTCTTCCAACGCCTCGGTAATGATGGTGTAGATCACGGGATCGTCGTGACGCTGGATATGCTCAGATACGTAGGCTCTCAAATTCTCGATGACGTCTTTGGCTTTGGGCCAATCAAAAACGAGCAGGTCAACAATGTCTGCGTAGCGCCGACCTCGCTGCCTGATGGCTTCGGACATGCCAATTCGGCGTTCTTCTGCGATCACTCTGACGACCTCCAGGTCACCGTCCTGGTTAGCATTGCTATAACCAACATCGTTCATGGCATCCCCTCACCCTGTGAGGATGGGAAGCCGCCCCTTGATGAGTTGCCCGCCAGAGATGTTGGCGATGTATTCGAGGTTCGGCAGCATGCCGAGCAATTGTGAGGGAAAGAGTTCGCTCTCCTCTTCCATGAGGCGCTCACCCTGGTTACCCCCATGCATGATCGGTTGTTCCCCATCTGTATTTTGTCCCTGCGTGCGCATCACATACTTAACGCGGGTTGGTGGCACACCTTTGGTAACATACTCTTGAGTGTCTGCGTCTTTGACACGGAGCGCCACCGTATTGTTGATGTTGCCCAGCACCTGCAGTGCCTTCTCCTGGCTTCCCATGCGGGCAGCGAAGTCCGCGAATGTCTGGGTCGCTACGAACAAACGCAGCTTGGCACCGCGTCCCTTGTTTAAAAGCTGGATAAAGGGGTCGTTGATCACCTCCGCCGCTTCATCGACGAAGATATTGACCTGCTGGTTGTTCTCGCCAAAGTTGTACCGGTCACCCGCCACTGCTGTTAGGTCGCTGAGGAAGATCGAGCCAATCGCGCTCGCCACCATGTTATCGGTGAGCGAATCCAGCCCGATGTAGGCCACCATGGCATTGTTGATGATTTTGGCAGAGTCCGTGATCGGGCGCGAATCGCTGGTGTCTCCGGGGTCTGGCGACAGCAGCTCGCCCAGCGAGCCGGAGGTCAGCATGTTCATGATCGGCAGCAGCGAAGCCACCATTTTGCCAAAGTGCGTGTTGTCATGCAGGAACATCGACAACAGCCCTTCCAGCTCGGTCGAAGGCTTTGTGGGCTGGATGCGCTCAAAGTAGTAGCGGCTTAACATCCTCGCTCGTTTCTCGCGAGGGCCTCCGCTTGCCTTATCCAGGTACGGCTTGGCGTCGGCCTCCCATCCCTCGATGTGTCGGCCGGCGTAGGAACTAATGGCTTGAATCACCAAACCATCCGCGCCGCCCTCGAGGAAGCGTCTCAAGTTCACTAGGCTCGGGCGTTCGTAAACGAGCTCCAAGCCTTGGGCAATATTGTTCAGCGCCTGCCAACCAAAGCTCTTGAAGGGGTCTGCGCCAGCCTCCGAGGGGATCAGCGCTGCGATGCGGGAGGCTATCTCAGTCACTCGTGAATAGTTGCGCAGGGGGTTGATCCTCGCCGACTCCTCAGGGAATGCCGGGTGGAAGGCCACGAACCTTTCAGGGGTGCCTAGTGACTCACAGGCTCGCCGTGCGTTATCCCGCATCTCCTGGTCGCCCTTGGGGTCGATGATAATCACCGCCTCCCCCCTCATGATCGCCTGGGATATCAGGATGTCGAACATCCTCGTCTTGCCTGAGCCCGTGGTCCCGACGATCAGCGTATGTCCCTCGCTGTGCTTGAGGGGCTGGTAGATCTTCTGCTCTTTCGGCTCCAGTCCATGAATCCACGCCTGGCCGATGGGCATTTCCTTACCGTTATGCCGTCCACCGTGTGGTCCTACGATGGACGACCAATCGCGCTTGAGGATCTCAAATGCGCGTTGAGCATGCCGCGCCTCCCAGTGGAAGCCGTATCCCAGCCACATCTCATCGGGATGCTTGGCGATGACCTTCTGAAGTTTGTCGATCTTCAGGAACTCCAGCTCACGTCCGCCTAAGTGCTTTTTCAAGGTATGCAGCTTGATGGCCTTGGGAATGCGTGCCATGGCCATGACGCCGCACACGCCTGTCATCCAGTAGAAAGGCTCTGGCGGCATCTGGCTGATCTGGTTGATCCCAAGCGCCAGCACAGAGGCGCCAGCCCAGCCTCCGATCGCCATAGCCTCATAGTTGGGCCGCCAGGGCATTTCATATTCAAGATCGCCACTCATGTAGCCTTCCTTACCAACAATTTGTTCTCTTTGCCCACAAGCGAAATGCCCAGAGCGTGGGTTTTCACAACAGTTCTCAAGCGGTTACGGGTCAGGTCGGGATAGTCCACACCGATCCGGTCCAAGGCATGGTCATTGACCACCAGCATGTCGCCCTCATGGCGAACACTCCCCACTAACCAGTCACCCTCCTCCTGGATAATCATGGCTTTGAGCCGGAGCAAAGCTTCTTTGGCGGTCATCGTGTCGGGAGTCAGCCCGACATCTATCGCCGATTCGTCTCCTGCGAAGGGTGTGGTGCTACCACACTCTTCATCGTCGGGGGTGGGCGCCATTACACTGAAGTCCGGAATGCCTCTGGGGTACCCCGGGTCCGCTGGCAACGGCTCATCCACGTCCCCGCTAGGAACCTTCTCTGCCGTGCTACGCCGTCTCACAATAGGGGGGGACGGTTTCTCGATGGGCTCCGGGGAGGAGGAAGTGAAGTGGGTTTCTTCCCCGGCAGTGTCGTTAGGGTGGGGATCTGGAACCGCCTCGGTACAGCCACCCTCTTCCAAGGCAGTAACCGGGTCTGGGGAGGTTTCGGCTAGTTCTGCCTCGAGGTCAGCCTCGCGTGCTGCGAAGCGCAGACAGATCAACTCGACCAGATCACCTTGCAGCACTAGCACATCGAGGCCGTCACGTTCCTGAACGTCCGACCGGCCATCGGCGTTCACCAACATGTTCTGCTCTTCCAGAAGTGCCTTCAGAGCACCAGCCGACAGGCCTGCCGCCTGAGCCGCTGCCGGCCAGAGCAAGCAGAGTTCGTCACCGCTCCGGATGACGGCCTCCCCTAGCGTTGCTGTACCTTCTAACACCGGCTTCACCAAACGGAGAAGCGCAGCTCCGGCTTCACCATGCAGGCGCCAGGGGATGTCTTTGATGTATGTGGAATCGGCCTCAGTCGGGACGGCTGCAGTACCTTCAATGTCTGGTGTCACCGCAGCTGCCTTGGCCTCGCTGGTCCTGACAGTCCCGGACGGCTCGGAAATATCACAGGTCGTCATGGACTCAGCTTGTTTCTGCCGAGCCCCTGGACGCGGCGTGCGTTTCGTTTTCGGCTTTCGCTTTTTCCGTTTTGCATCGCTGCGGGCCCCATCCCCTCCTGGAGTCAGGTCAATTTCCGCCGTGCTGGGGGCTTTCTTGGGTGATCTGCCGGAGGAGGGGCGTAGCTCAGGCAACAGAACCGCCAGATCTCCCTCCTTCTTCGGGTCTGGGGTCGGAGCCGGATGAACGTCCGGTGCCGGCTTCGCTTCACGACCCGCGCCAGCCCCCATCCCTGGGAACGGCATGTCCAGGAAATCGGATGGCTGCAGTGCCGGCGCGGCCTGTGGTACGTCGACATCTTCGTCGGCCGGTGCTGCAGGCGTATTCTCTGCGTGCTGGGTGTCAGCCTGCTTTGCCTCGTCGTGCGCTTCATCGGGATACTGCGATGTCGTTGGCTGGGGCTCTTCCATGTCAAAGGGCAGATTCATGCCAACCCCTTGGCTCAGCTTGGCGGCAAGATCCTCGATCCCTGTCCCGGGTGCGGCTGGCGCAGGCTCACTAGGCGTCGTACCCTCTGCCCCCCTCCCATCGGGTACCTGCCTGTCTGGCTCAGGCGTATCCGGCTTCGGGATTTCTTGCACAACGTGCGGCCCCGGCTTGGACGCTGCACCGTCATCACGCCGCGCTGTCGGCAGCCTTGACGGTCCCAGGTCGATGACGGGTGCTGAAGGCCCACCTCTCCCCATGCCCTTGCGATCGAGCAACCACGATTCAACGGCCGGTTCTCCAGAGCTAATGCCAGGCATGCTGGTCGAGATCTCGGCTTCGGAGCCTGGGTCGCTGGCAGTGGGGTCGGCGGCGTGGGTGTCCTCGGCCTCACCCCGGGGCTCAGGCGCCAGAGAGGCACCCAGTGAGGCAAGCACGTCGGCGAGGGGCTCTGCCATCGCGTCGACGCCATCGCTGCCCCCAGGCGAGTGTTCCGCATGCGGAACACTCGCCGTGTTTGAGGCGGGCTCAGAGGCAGTTTCTAGCGAAGACTCTCCAATCGTCTTGGCGGAGTGGCTGTCCTCGCCAGTGATCTTTGCCACGATGGGAGCCGGCGGGTTCTCACTGTTGCCAAAGACCAGCGAGATATCCTCCATGCGCAGCATGAGGATCTTCGCGTTCATGGCGATCTCGCCCTCCTCCAACGCCGAGGGTGCCACTTCCCAGTAACGGTAATAGGCATCGCTGTCGGCATCGCTGTTGGGCACAGGGCGGGGTACCGCAAATCCACGATCAATCAGGTAATCCGCCAAGGTGTCAGGGTCGTGTGGAACGGCAGGCACGTTGTTGTCCTGCAGATGCTTCACCAGGCTGGGTGCGGCGGCCTTCCAGGCAATGAAGGCTCCCTGCTCCAGGTGCCACACCTGGGCTCCTGCCACATTAACCTTCCAGCGTTTGGAGATGACCAACGAGCGGATGGCATCGATGATGTAGGGTTCGATGGACAAGCCAATCGAGTGTTCATCGATATTGAGCCGGCTCTCTTTCAAGTCACGCTTGACGCTCTCCTGGTCAGCTTTCAATACCAGCTGGGTCACCGGGTGAAGTGCACTGGTGCCGGAAATCGCCTCGACCACCGCTTTCATCAGATCCGGTCCCGGCGCACGCAGGTAGCGACGCACGTCAGACGTCAGGACCATGTTAAGCGCCAGCGTGGCCAACCGCTCATGTCGTTCGTGGCGGCCTTTGTTCCAGCGCAGGAAGTATCGCTCGATGCTGTTCTCGCGGACCCAGTCCATCAACGATTCCGCATATGGATTCCACTCCGCCTTGCCGAGCTTGTCGGTAACCGAGACATCCGACAGCGGCTTACCCAAGTCATGGAGCAAGGCCGCCAGGCACACAGCCAAGCGCCAGCACGGCTCTAGGTTACGGCGCTCTCGAGGCGTGCCGTCACGAACGAAGATCACCGCTTCCGATGCCTGGGTGGCCCAGAAGGCAACTTCCAGGCCGTGGCGGAACAATCCGCCCGCACCACGATGGTGGTGAGCTTCCGAGGCAGGCAGGAGATGAACGAACTCCGCGTAGTTCTGCAGCACAGGCAACATGAGCCGCTCGAACTCTTCATTCGACAGCCCCAGGGTCTGCTGAATACGGGTAATCAGTTCGCGCTGTGTCAGCAGCACCTTCTCGATCGGAGCTGCAGGCAGGCCCTTGGCAAAGGGTGGATAGCGCGGAATCTCGTCATCCTCCAAGTCACCCGCCGGCGTCAGGCGTAGCTTCCCCTCCGGTACTTTCCCCCCCCCAGCAAAGGGCAGCCATCGCGTCAGTGCACTCAGCATCTCGGGTCATGTCCTGGTTCTTCCATTTGAAGCAATGGTGACAGATATCCAGTTGGGCACTCCCCTCTCGTTGCGCCCTTCATGGGCACTTAGGCACCCCAGTGACATTCGAGTGACCCGATACACTCGCTCGCAATTCACACATCACCAGAAGGGAACACGGCGCATGAAGGTTCATCTCACAAGCAACGGCTACGTCAGCATCGAGCTCGAGTCACAGTGCGAGATCGATGGCCTCTGGGTGCTGGCCGGCCATGTCAGCGGCGACCCTACCACCATGCGGAGCATCTTTTCCTGTCCAGCCGATGACCGTGAGGGGCTGTATGAATTGCTGGCGCCCCACGTCTCCTCCGTCTTCATGAATGCGCTTGAGAACGGCGAGATGAATGTGCCCAGAGAGACCACCGAGCTGCTCCTACACCACCAGCAGCACGTCAGGGGCGCCATCCACTTTGAACCCATGCCAGGCCGAGTTAGTGACCCACGGCCACATATCGCCTTGGGCAACAGCACTCCCCTCTTGGAAACGGAGAAGGCTCAATGATGAAGCAACTCCTACCTGTGGCTGCTGCCATCGCGTTGGCCGGCTGCGCGACGGGGAGCACGCTGCCCGATATCCCCGAGCACCCCACTGCCGAGTGGGTCAATGAGCATCTCCCGGAGTTTCGTGCCGAAGCAGAACGTCACCCCTCGAAGGAGAACCAGGAGGCTGTTGAGCGCCTCGTGGCTTGGGCAGACCGTCAGGGTCAATCTCAGGCCAAGATGCTCCAGGTGAACCGCCAGCTCACCCTCGCCTGGGACAACATGGGGCGTGGTGGCGCGGCTATCCGACAACCGGCCTACATCCACGTTCTAGGCGAGCAGTTCAACGACCGCTATGCCAGCACAGCGGAGATTGCCGGCCAGACTGGTGCCGCCGAAGACAGCGTCCGTGATGCCCTGGCTCGTCTCAGCGAGCTGCGCAAGGATGACTCGCCCTGGAGCCAGGGTTACTCCCTCTATGAGCTCGAGCGCTGGGAGCGTTTCTGCGATACAGGCCAAGGGATGGACGAACCCGACTGGCGTTTCGTCACCCAGGCAGGAAGCCGCCGCAACATTCCTGACTCCCTTGCAGGCTCTTGCCGCCCACCCAGCTATGACTACGAAGACTACTTGAACGCCTGGACGCGTTTCTGTGAGTCCGATAACCCCTCCAGGGCAGATCGAGACATCGTAGGCGACTCCGTCCGTCCCCGGTCGGTGGTCAACCCGTGCCGCGCCCTCCAGTGATACGAGCTCAGGAATAGAGACTCATGAGTGAGAACAGCACCCCAACGTCCCAGGAGCCTGCAGGCCCCAAGAAGAAAGGCTTGGTACCTTCCGCCATCATCCTCACCCTGGCAAGCGTGGGAGCTTATGGCATCTATACCGGCAACGTGACCGACTGGGTAAGCCAGGGGGTCGACAAGGTCAGCAATCCCACCGAGCTTTTTGCTTCCGACTCAGGCGAGTACGCGCCCCCCGATCAGCATGGCGTAAAAACCTCCAACCTCTTCCTGAATGACGATGAGCCGACGTACCCGGGCAACGAGGTTGCTGACACCGACGATCAAACGCCCGCGACGACTCAATCTGCTGCTCAGCCTGCCCCCCCACAAGAAGTGGTCGAACCGACTGACAGTCCTGGAAGCGCTACAACGAGCAACGATGACACCGTCAGTGCTCGTTACCTGGATGACTTGAGCCAAGGCTCTTCTCAAGAGCCTTACGAGGTGAGACTCACTGACGAGACCTTGAATGCCGATGGTGCCACAGATGACTACCAGCTCGACTTTGGTGGCAGCCGCAGCACGCCTGATGACGTCACCGCCACAGGCTCCTCGAGCGATGAGTCCCCCTCCCCAGAGCGCCAGCAGCAGGCATCCACGTATGGCGGCCAGACGGCAGACCTGGAGGCAGATGAGTCGACCTTTACGCCGATTCCCGGCCCTGAGGAGATGGAAGCAGAGCTTGCCCGCCTTCTTGCCGATCGCGGCTGGGGGGATGCAGACGAAAGGGATGGAGAGAGTGCGGCAACGCCGGCGCCTTCTAGCGACAGCACGAGCGAGACGCTGAGCGAGGAGGAGCGCCAACAGATCATGGCATCACCGGAATTCACCGGGACCATTGCTGCCATTGGCCGACGCGTAGGGCAGTCCTGGCTGTACGAGGGTGATGACTTTGACGAGCATGGCGCCATCGTGAAAGTTCATCTCGAAGAGGCCGGAAAAGCTGCTGATATCACCATCTCTCGCTCCTCCGGCAATAACGCCTACGACGCGTCGGTCCTATCGGCGGCAAAGGACGCCGCGCCTTTTCATGAAGTGCTTGAGCTGGATGACATCGCCCAGGCGCTGTTGACCGACTTCTCACTCACTTTCGGGTCACGAGAAGCCATCGAGGCGTGGGAGGCCCAATGGACATTACACGAGCCGGTCGAGTTGCAGGACGAGTTCGTCGAGGAAGACCTCAGCTACGCGGCTCAGGTGCGTCGGATGATCGAGGCAGAATGGAATCGCCCAGACGCTTTCGAGGCCGACAGCGAGGTTTCCGTGCAGGTCCGCCTGGCCGTTCCCTTCGGCAACGTCCTGGCCATTAACTTCCTGCGCCCGAGCGATGATGAAGCGGTCAACGAGAGCATCAGTGAGGCCATCAGGGCGGCATCGCCGTTCGATGGTATTCGTCAGCTGCCGCTCAGGGCGCAGCAGGAACTTCAGCAGTTCAACCTGCATTTCCAGGCAGAGGGGATTCGGTGATGACTACGCGATCCGATACCAAGGACCGGCTGGGACAGGACCTTCTCATCGTACTGGAGGAGGCAGCGTCGCGTGGCACACCAGACGATGCGGCCGTGGTTATTGCCGGCACGCTGGCGGATATCGCCGACCACCGCGCCGAGCTACGGACACTGGCGGAGCAGTGGAGCCAGATAATCGCCAACACGAGCCATGTGGCATCACGTCCACCTGAGGAAACACGGTGACCGATGTCATTGATCAGAACCTTTATCACATCCTGCGTCGTGCTCGGGAGCCTCGGTGCCGCTGGCTACTACATCTTGGTGTCAGCCGAGGCGGACCGCGGCGGGCCGGCGCTCGACAGCTCTCTGACGCCGCTCCCCGTTCAGGAAGACGAAGAGTGCTTAAGCGACGACTGCTGGGTCTACCGGATTTATCAATTGCACTGCGCGAGCGCGGCTGATGCCAGACGCCACGCCCAGGGTGATGTCGAGAACGCGAGGTGTCGCAAGGAGGCTTACATCTGCGTCGTGAAAGACTGTGCCACTGAACGTGAGATCCGAGATTCCGCGGAATTCAACGAGGTAGTGGACCAGATCGGTGATCGCACCTGGCACAACTGGGAAGGCCGAATGTCGAGTCATCGTGGAGCCCGTGTCCGCGTCACGCTCAGCGAGGATGGAGAACTGCGCGATGCCGAAATCCTGCGCTCCTCGGGGGATAACGACTTTGACAGCCAGGCACTGGCTGCCATCGAGCGCAGCGCCCCTTATCACGAGATCCGGCAGATGGCCCCTGAGATGCGGGTACTGCTGACACGCATCAACCTGTCGTTCGGTGGTGTGGCCGCCGCCTCGGCTACAACGGGAGACCGCTGATGGCCAGCGATCAGAGCAACAATGTACCCGTCACCACCTTCATTGCCATTGGCACCCTCGTGGGCCTGTTTATCGTCTTCCAGGGCACACGCTTGGGCAATGAGGTGTCACTGGATGGAGAAACCTCTCCCCCTCAGCGCCTGGTGACTCGAGGCGTCACCGAGGGGCCCAAGGTGTGCCTGTCGGAAGACTGCTCGGTGTATCGGCAGGACATCAAGGAGTGTCAGGGAGGTCTCGTTGACCCCATTGGCCGCCTCCCTGCACTGGGCGAAAACAATGCCTCCTGTCACGTCACGGCATCGATCTGTACGACGTCTGGCTGTGTCACCGAGGCAGACGTTCGTAGCCGGGCCGACTTCCAGGCCGCCATGCGCCGGATCGGCGCTAGGACCGGAGAACACTGGCGGTGGGCGTTACCGGTGCCGGTGTCGCGAGGAGCCAAGGTCCGCGTCGAGCTGGATGCTCGGGGTGAGGTTCGCGGTATCGACATCACCGCCTCATCGGGTAACCGCGAGTTCGACGCTTCAGTACGTCGTGCCATCGAAAGAGCACAGCCTTTCACTGAGATCCAGGAGGTCTCAGAACACTCACGCGGCCTGCTTCAGCGCTTTCAGCTGACTTTCGGCCGACCGTCATCATCATGACGTGGCCGACCGCCACAGGAGCACTCAATGGACCTTTACATCTGCGAGAAGCCAACTCAGGCCAAGGACCTGGCTCAGGTGCTGCGCATCACCAAGCGAGCCGAGGGATACCTCCATGATGGCGGTGATCGGATAGTGACCTGGGCCTTCGGACATTTGCTCGAACTCAACATGCCTGACGCCTACGACCCGGCGCTGAAGTCCTGGAACATAGAGTCACTGCCGATCGCCCCCGACCAGTGGCGCTACCATGTGAAGAAGTCAGGAGCAAAGCAGTTCAAAGTCATTAAGGAGCTGTTAGGGAAAGCCAGTCAGGTCTTCATCGCCACTGACCATGACCGGGAGGGAGAAGCTATTGCCCGGTCTCTGATGGACCGGAGCCGTTACCAAGGTACAGTCAAGCGCGTGTGCCTTCGAGCACTCGATGAAACCAGTATCCGCAATGCGCTGGCCGACATCCGCCCTGGGGATGAAACCGTACCCCTGTATCACGCGGCAATGGCCCGCTCCCGAGCAGACTGGTTGATTGGCATGAACATGTCCCGTCTGTACACCGTGCTGGCGCGGAAGGCGGGCTACGACGAGACGCTGCATGTTGGCCGGGTTATCACCCCGACCGTAGCGCTGGTGTGTCAACGGGACAAGGAGATCGCCAACTTCACCCCGGCGCCCTACTACGTTCTCAGCGTTGACGTGTCGGTACAGAGTGGAGCGTTCCGCGCCGTCTGGGAAGTGCCGGAAGAGCTGGCCGACGACCAGGGCCGCTGCATCAACAAGGCATTCGCCGAGCAGGTGGGGCAGCAGGTACGCGGGGTCAGCGCCATCATCAGCACCGCCGAGACCAAGCCAGGAAAGGAGTCCGCCCCCCTGCCCTTCGACCTGAGCTCGCTCCAGCAATATGCCGCCAAACGCTGGGGCTACACGGCGCAGCAGGTCCTAGATGGCGCCCAGGCACTCTACGAGACTTGGAAGGCTACGACCTACCCTCGTACCGATTCACGCTACCTGCCCGAGTCTCAGCGTAAGGACATTGCCGATACCCTGCAGGGCCTGATGCTGACCGACCAGACCTTCTCGGGCCTGGTGGCCGGCGCCGATCCTCAGCGCAGCTCGAGGGCCTACAACGACGCCAAGGTGACCGCCCACCACGCGATCATCCCGACGCCGGCCCGAACCAACATTTCCAAGATGTCAGAGCTCGAGTTCAACCTCTACGACTGCATCCGCCGCTTCTACGTGGCCCAGTTCTATGCCCCGTTCGAGTTCAACCGTACCAAGGTCCAGGTATCGGCTGGCCAGCATCTCTTCAATGCCCGCGGCAAGACGCCGCTCAAGCAAGGCTGGAAGGTGATTTTCAACTCCGATCTGGAGTCCTCCCCCGAGGATGAAGGCGAGTCGAAAGATGAGAACCCCGAACAGGACCAATTGCCCCCGATGCGCCAAGGCGAGCCGGCGGTGATCAATGGTGCGGAGCTCGCCGACAAGTTCACCCGCCCCCCACCCCACTTCACCGAAGCCACGCTGCTGGCGGCCATGGAGAACATTGCTCGTTTCGTCACCGAGCCGCGCTTCAAGCAGATCCTCAAGGACACAGCAGGCCTGGGAACGCCGGCCACACGTGCCGGTACCATCCAAGGCGCCGTCGATCGTGGCTACCTGCAGCGCAAGAAGAAGACCCTGCACGCCTCCGACAAGGCACACGCCTTGGTGACCATCCTGCCCGAGGCCTTGAAGTCCCCGGGCATGACCGCCGCCTGGGAGCAGCAGCTCGAGAAGATCGCTGCCGGCGAGGCACGCATGACCACCTTCATGGAGCAGATCACCGGCTGGGTCTCCACCATGGTGACCACGGTCAAGACAAACGCCGAACAGCTCACGCAACAGGACAGCGGCATCAAGGAGGCGTTCGCCGACGCCAGGGGCAGCACATACCCCTGCTTCACCTGCGGCAGTCCGCTCAAGCGGATCAAGGGTAAGAATGGCTTCTTCTGGGGCTGCCAAAGCCCGAGCTGCAAGGCGACCTTCCCCGACAGCCGCGGAAAGCCACAGCAGCGCACCAAACCCGAGGATGGGCCTGATTGCCCGGACTGCGGGAAAGCAATGCGTCTTCGTAGCGGCAAAGCCCCCGGCAAGACGCGAGCCACGAAGTTCTGGGGCTGCTCCGGCTATCCCGAGTGCAAGGGCCGCCTCCCCTACAAGCGCAAGCGCACCAGCGCTGCATGACTTCCTGTCACTACCGAATAGACAACACCACGCAAGGGAACGAAAGATGAGCCAAACGAATAACAGGATCGGTGGCAACCAGGAGGCAGGGCCCGATGAGGCCTTGCGTCTTCAGCAGTGGCAGACCTTCGACAAGTGGATGGAGAGCACCATAACCGAGCGCCGCCGCTCCAGGCGCTGGAAGATATTCTTTCGCTTTCTCTTCATCATCTTCCTGTTCGCCTCGCTGGCCAACACTGTCTACTTCCTCCACTTCGCCGTCCCGGGTAAGGAGGAGCTAGTGGAGCGACATCTGGGGATCGTCGACGTTAAGGGGGTGATCGACGCTGATGAAGAGGCCACCGCTTCTCGTATCAACGAGGGACTTCGCCGCGCCCTGAATGCAGACCAGATTGCGGCCGTGGTGCTTCGCATCAATAGCCCAGGCGGAAGTCCCGTGCAGTCCCAGCGCGTCTATGAAGAGATCCGCTTCTTGGAGGAAGAGCATCCGGACACACCCATTCTCGCCTGGGTCGAGGATATGGGCGCCAGCGGAGCCTACTACATCGCTTCCGCGGCACAGTATATCTACGCCGCTCCCTCGAGCCTTGTTGGATCGATCGGCGTTATCTCGTCAGGATTCGGGTTCCGTGACGCTATCGACAAGCTCGGCGTCGAACGGCGAGTGTTCACTTCGGGCGAGAACAAAGCATTCCTAGACCCCTTCACACCAGTTACCGAGCATCAACGCAATTTCTGGGAGTCGGTACTCTCTTCGACCCATGAGCAGTTCATTGCTGACGTCAAAGCAGGCCGTGGCGATCGCCTCCAAGGTGGCGACGACATCTTCTCCGGCCTGATATGGACCGGTGAGCAAGCCAAGGGCCTGGGACTGATCGACGAGGTGCTGACGCTCGAGCAGCTGTCTCGCGAGCTCATCGGGAGTGTCGAACTGCGCAACTACACGCCACGCTTGTCCACCCTGGACCGCCTCACCAAAGGGTTTGGCCCGATGGTTCAGAGCCTGCTAGGGATGGCATCGTACCGGAATGCCGAAGTGCGATACGAAATGCCATGAGCACCGGAGCGGTCCGACAAAAGGGGTATCCGGATTTTCTAGTTGACTCAGATAAGGAAGAGTCCATGACCGACATTACATACAGCAACGCACTCCGCGAGCAATTCCGTGACCCCGAGGCCTACCTGGAGCAGGCGGGAAATGTGCTTTTAGGCCTGTTCCGATTTCTAGGCTGGTGGGTGGCCATGACCGCTACCTTAACTTCTGTCGTCGCGATCTACGTATTCATCACCCAGGACCTTAGTCCTTACTCTCAAGCTGACCTGCAAGACGGCCTACGGATAATAGTCACGTCCGCCAGTGCTCCTGCCGCCTTGTCGTGTCTCCTTAGTAACACCGGAAGGTTTCGAAATGTATTTAGCGCAAGGGCATGGGAAGAAGTGGAACATTCCAAGGCTATCATGGAAAAGATCGAATCGCAGATTGACACAATGGAAAGCTTGCTGGTGAAACATGGCCTCATTACCGACGCCGATGTAGCGCGTCGTCGAGCAGACGTGGAGCGTCGAGCCGCTAAGGCAGCTGGCACCACATCAACCCGTTGATCCGAATACCCGACAAAAAAGGCGAGGCCCGAGAGCCTCGCCTTTCGTTGTTGGGTCGCCTTACGGCGGTCATGACGCAGCTAGGGATAAGAGCATGTTCCCTTGATCTGATGCTGGCGCAATGCTTCGTGACTGTTCGGAGGAGGCCTGTGCCCGAGCTCGCAGGCCTGTTTCTGTTGTGCAGGCGTTAAGGCATGCCAGAATCTCCAGACCCGCCAGGTGGCCAGGCTACGCATCTCAGCTTGATCTGTTTGGCGACGCAAATAGATATGAAATCTGGCCTGCGTGGTGTCGATTCGATCACGCTCGATGGCATCGAAGAAGATGGCAGCATGATGCGGTGTCAAATGACCGGTCTGCTGGTAGTGCACCAACGCCTCGGCCAGCAGCTCATTTGTGTCACGCATCACCACGACGAGCAGACGGGCGACGATGCCGTCACGAATGAAGCCCTGGATCGTGTCGTGAATGTGGCTCTCCGCTGCCTGCTGATTGAGCGCTATACCGTCCTTCTCGACCCGGAAGGCGTGGCCCAGCAAACAACCCGCGCCGACCCAGATGCGACGCCGATTGTGCATGTTGTCGACACGGAACCGGAAACGCTGATGACTGGACTTACAAAGCTCACAGTAAGCAATCGGCCCCTCGTAGTCCTGGCAGAATCCCGTGTAGGCCCACTCAGAGAGCGCCTCGATGCGCTGATTTTTGGTCGATAGCTCCAGCAGGGTTTGCTCTGTCCTGGGGCCCGGATGACAGTTGCTCACGGTCCCTCCTCAGCTTCATGTACATCAGGATTGTGTTGTGTCGTAAGGCCGCATCAGAGGCCTCCATGTCGTAGCGACGCTGCTACCTGGATTCATAGAGGAACGGCAGCACTTTGGACCACGAGGTAGAGGCGGGAGGGCCACCGCCGGTGCCCTTCTCGGCTCAGACCATTGTAAGGGGTAGTGACCAGGCCTCGCAGAACGCCACCAGCCAATCTTGGTAAGGTATTGGCCAGTAACCAAGAAGCCATATCCTACATCCCGCAGCCGTCGTATTCGACACTCCCCGATAGTTCCGGTAGGCCTTCATCACAACACGACCGACCTGATGTCACCGGAAATCTATCTTCAAGGTCAAAACTAACACCGATTTATGACCATGCAAGCACCATATTATGGTTTTCCATGGTGCGCTGTTGCGTTGTGACAGCGAGTGAGCTGGGGTGTCGGAATGAGGCTGCTGGCAGTGTGAGAGCAACCAGCAGCCTCGGGGCAGCACAACACTGAGGAGAGCTGTGCGCCTACTCAGTGTACCATCGTTTTATAGTGCCTGAGTTGACGTCCCACTACGCGATGCAAGTTCCTCTACTACGTCGTCCCCTCGCCGAATGTGGCCGAAGGTTGTCCGGAACGCCTTGGCATCCAGGATGCCCCAGCTGCGCAGTTCGTAGTAGCCCGATCCTGACGGCGTAGTGCTGACCGGATGGATGTACCGGAGATCGATTGCGAGCTCCTGGCGCAGGGTCGTCATCAGCCGTCGAATCGTGGTTTCAGGGATGCCCGTCTGCCGACGCAAATCTGACATCGTCGGCTCCTTAAGTTCAGCAAGGGCATTGACCAGAGCGTAGCGGCGCCGGCACGGGTTGCTGAGTCCGTCGCTCGTAGTCATTCAGCCCACCTCCCTTACCGAGGTGATTGTGATCGCCTCTGCTGGCAGCCGGACAGGCTCCTCATTGCCTTCGTTGTTCAGCATGACCCACACGAAACCGTCTTCTTCATCCACACGAGAGGTAAGAATCCAGCCCATCTGTAACTCGCCGGACTCAGCATCGATCTCACAGGCGCAATAGACCCGGATCGCCTCAGGAGGAAGGTCCTTCCAGCCTTGCTCCCTCGCCTCGGACTTCGTAGCGGTGGCCGGTGGAGGTAACTCGGCACCTTGCCCGCCAGCCTCAGACTTGCTTGTCGGTTCCGACGAACCACCGCGAGATTCGCTGGCACCGGTTTGAGCGGGCGCTTCTTGCTTGGCCGACGGGCCTGGCTGGTGTGACGGGCCTTCAGAGGACGGTTGAGGTTCAGAAGCACCTTCACTAGATCCCTGTGCATTCCCGTCGCTTTCCTGCTCTTCCAGAAGCGTGCCTTTTCCGACCCCCTTCCCCGGTCGCTCCTTCGAAGGCGCGGGCGACTCCTGGGGCGCCCCTCTCGCCAGGAATGCGTCCTTAGGGCGAAGGCCTTGATCCTTGACCTTCTTCGCAACCCGCAGCCATTCCCGAGTGTCGCGACGCGAAAGGCCTTCCTCCGCCTCTACCTGAGCGCAGATCTCCTCAACCCACTCAGGGTCGAGCTGGTGCAGCTGGCGCAGGTTGTTCAGAGTCTCGGGATCGGTTACCAGTCCAGTATTGTAGAGTCGCTCTCTGAGGCCATCCTGCAGCTTTAGCAGCGAAAGGTGCACCGACACATAGGTCAGAGGTTTGCCCAGCTCCTCGCTGATTTCTCGCTGGGACATTCCCCCCTCGTCGACGAAACGGGATAGCGCCTTAGCCAATTCCATTGGCTCGAGGTTCTCCCGCTGGATGTTTTCGGCCAGCTCTCCACTGAGCGCCTTGAGTGGCTTCTCATGCCGGTTGTTGACGATGGCGAGCACCTTGACGCCTAGCAACTTGCAGGCACGCCAGCGACGCTCACCCTTCTGGATCGTGTACTTACCCTTGCTGTTCTTGGGCGAGACGACAATCGGCTGCTGTTGACCGGAGGCCTTGATGGACTCCGCCAACTCCTCGATCCGCTTGAACTTCTCGCGCGATTGGGGGCGAGACACTACGTCATCGGTATCCAACGTCAGGACATTCTGACCGGTTTCTTCTACCAAGTTGGCTGCCTGGACGATGCTGTCTAGGCCTCGCATACTTGAGCTCATTGCAGGCGCTCCTCAATTTCATCCATCAGGGTGGCGACTTCCTTGGCCGCGACGTGGGCATAGGTCAGTGAGGTGATCGGCACCCCCTCGTCGATCGCGGTATCAATCGGCGGCCGGCGAGCCAGTTGGTTCTTGAGCACCAGCTCCCCCAGCACCCTACGAAACTCAAGGGCATTGCGGTTCTGGCGTTTGGCCCCCGGTTCGAGCATGTTGATGAAGGTGCCGGCGAACTTAAGTCCCTCGTTGTACTGGGCCTTGACGCTGGCAATGGTACCGAGGATGCCTTCGATACCATCAATCGCAAACCCGGATAGTTTGACGGGGCTGATCACGTGGGTGCTCATGGCCAAGGCCGCCACCAACGTGACACCGAAGTTCGGGGGGCAGTCGATGATCACCACATCGTAGTCATCGAGCAGAGCCCAGCAGTTGTTGCGAAATACCAGGCAGTCATCCAGCTCCGAGCTCTGGATTGCATACAGGCGAGCGCAGTTCTTGGGTGTCGGGATGAGATCAATGCCGCGGGGGCAATGGGACACCTCGAGCTGCTCAAGGTTCGGGGTATAGAGATCGGCCGCCGTGGTAGACGCGAGGGGCACGGGTTCTCCATCGTCCCCTAGGATCAAGCGAGTCGTGGTATTGCCCTGGGCATCGTTGTCGATGACCAGCACTCGTCGCCCCTTGTTCGCCAGGTGCTGCGCCAGGAAGATCGTCGTGCTGGACTTCCCGACCCCGCCCTTATGGGACGCCACGGAGAGGATTCTACTCATCACTGGCTCCTGCCTGAGAGATTGGCTCATACTGGCACCAGAATAGCACCATAATTTGACGTTGCGGTACCCATTTCTTGCTTAATGATCGCTCGATACATGGCGTACCAAGGGCACAAAAAAGCCCGCGACTGGGGTCGCAGGCTCGTCACGCTCGAGTGTATAGCCCATCAGTCCACGTCCAGAAGCTCCTGGCGGTGCTTGCGGATTTTGGCTTTGGAGGCCCTATTGGCGGCTTTGAGGGTATTCGCCACCTTCTCCTTAGACGCAAAGGACTTCCCCTTGAGGCTGGCGGTGCCCAAGGTGACGTAACGCCCCGAGCGCGTCCGCGAGCGCAAAACCTTGCGGTCGGTGTTCTCGCGCTTAGTCGCTACCATCGCCATCTTGGCTCTCCTTCTCAGGGGTGGATGAAAGCTCCATCGGTACGTCAGTGTACGCCGAGAGCGGACTGCCTTCCAGCTCGTCTACTTTCTGTCGTACCCAGCATAGTCGATACAGCAGGCTGACGAAAGGTACCATCTGGTGGTTAAACATGAGCGCCCGCTGGTGTCCTTCCATGATGCCAGGACTATTCCTGTAGATGGAAACAACTGCAATAACGGAGTCTTCACCACTAACAGGATCATATCCCACCACGGGCATAGAGAAGATACTTAGCCCCCTAGTATCGTTATTATAATACGCTCCCACCTTCTTCCTTGACAGCTTCCCGTATTCCGTCATAGTTCCCGCTATTTCACGAGAATCTTTAACGTGAGAGAAATCGATATCTATTAACGTCTGCGGTGCCCCTGGTAGATTGTACCCAACACCCCTTTCTCCATGTTTATAACCTAAGCATAACGGCTTAAGACTATCCACCTCCGGCACGCCCACATTCTTGCTATTCGTTGTCAGGTTGAGATCAAGAACGAGTAGGTTATCTACGGCGGAGAAAAACATTTCGGCATTTTCACAGTCTGAAAGTCTCTCAGCCGCCTCCCAGAGGATGGCCTGCTGCTCCCGGTTAGGGTACTCGCTCGGGTCTTTAAGCCACATGATATTGGCTGAGTACGTTACATCCCTATAGGTGTGGGGCTGATCGAAGTGTAGCGCCAGGTTGATCATGGAGTCCAAGACCATCCTTATGACGAGGTTGATATTTTCTCGCTTTTCGCCAACGGTGCTACCCTCCCTTTCGTCTTGGGCTGCAAGGAAGTCTTCTAGTGACGATGCGTAGACCAGGTCCGTCTCAAAGCTCATATCTCTAAAAGAGGAAGATGATCGCCGCAAAAAGTCTTTTGGTGGCATCGTGCTAGCGACCTCTCTGACACTTGCAATATTATCATGCAATTCAGTTCGATCATCTCTAGCTCTAACGTAACTAAAGTATTCACGGAACGCCGCCACCACGGCAACCGATATAAATAGGACCCAAAATCCTATAGCTGGCGACGCCATGGTGCCACCGGAAAATTCCCAGGCTTTCAGCCAGGTAATAGGCGGCGAATCCTGAATTTCCGTAAGGAAGGCGGACAACACCACACCAACAAGCACGCTCCCGATAACAACCCAGGCGCTGGCCAAAGGACCACTCAACAGCCGGGCCGCTCTACTATTCTTCATTTATTCAGCTTCTCCCTTGAGCAAATGGCAGGCTTGTTTCCAGCATGGCTGCCAGCTTCGCATGAACTACCGATAATGCAAGACAGCCCACAATCGCGTCGCCACTCCCTTGCCGGACAGGTCACTCTCCTCTTTATGTATAAATATACAGCTTTTTGGAGATCTCCGCATGTCTGCTGACATCCTTGTTTAGCGCTCTATCAGGACATCTCCGATCCCGTAATGGCGGTCTTGGCTCGGCAGGCAGCGCCTGGCAACTGGCGCTGGCCAACCCACGACTGCTACGGCGTCACCGTGGAGCGTACGGCCTGGGTGCTCAACGGGGAGCGCAGCTTCCCCTGTGATGAGGACCCGGGACCCAAAAAGCAAATCATCACTACCCAGTCCTTTGGCAGGCGGGTGCACGACCGCGAGGGGCTCGCCGCCGCGCTGGCCAGCCTGACAGCCCGCATCGCGGCCAAGCTACGTGGCCAGGGGGCGCTAACCCACTGCCAGCAGGTCTTCATCCAAACTTCACCGCTCGATCGCCGGGGGGAGCCCTGCTGCACACGCCAGACCGCTCCCTTCCCCGCTCCCACCGACGACAACCGCGAGCTGATCGGCGCGGCGATGGATGCTCTCCAGCAGATATACCGTAAGGGGCCGGCGACGGTGTCATGCTCTCGCCCTCTCGCCGGCGTACACCACGCGCTGGCAGGACCTGCCATTGGCGCACGAGGTCGGTCAGTCTGAATGAAAGGGAGGAACGGCCCACAGGTTGGAAGGCACAGCCCGGTAGGTGAAATCGTCCGCAGAACGCGGCACGAACTCGACCATATTGTAGCTAGCCAAGTGGCCAATGAATTC
This sequence comes from Halomonas sp. DP5N14-9, assembly GCF_019802175.1. NCBI lineage: Bacteria > Pseudomonadati > Pseudomonadota > Gammaproteobacteria > Oceanospirillales > Halomonadaceae > Halomonas > Halomonas sp. DP5N14-9. Next base: position 12,512 of record NZ_JAHVHR010000008.1, on the reverse strand, counting down.
CATCACCGCTTGACGAGCGTCGGGGAGCGCCTTGAGAGAAGCCACTGCCGGAAGGGCTTCAAGTAGTTGGTAATAGCGCGCCCTCTCGAGTAGCTCTCGTGCCTCGCTGAGCAAGGGCACCTCCTTAAGGCCAAGCACCCGCGCACTTTCCGTTAGGTCGACCAAGGATCGCCACTGCCGAAACCTCGTTAGCTCTTCAGGGTTATAGACGGCATCTAGGAACAGCCCGAACTTCCACTCGATGGATGTGATGCCAAAGACCCATTCTCCGGGAATCTCACAGGTCAGCGCCAGAGGGGGGGCGTCAATGTCCAGACGTGACATCTTGCGGCGTACAGTTCGCTGCAGTTGGGGCAGAGCTAGCCGCAGAGGAAGCGTGGTTGTGGCTGACACTTGAGCCGACAGCTGATCGCAATCAGCAAGCAACTGTCGAGCTTGGGCCTCCATGCCTTCTAGGTCCTGGGCATCTCGTTGAGTGGCCCAAAGCATCTGGGCTTCCTCGATGCGCTTTGCTTCCATCGCACGCTCGAACTCAAGACGAGCCTTCCATCTCGCACTCGCCTCTTTCGCCTCTTGCTCTCGCAAGCGACGGGCCTCTTCTTCTCTACGCTCGCGCTCGGCCGCTCTTCGCTCAGCGGCTGCTTCCCTTTCCTGCTCCAGCCTAATGGCGGCCTCTATCTGACGTTGCCGCTCTCGAGCTAGCACTTCGTCTGCCCGCCGAATCCTCTCATTGGCTTGGGCAACCTGCTTTGCCAGCTGCTGCTCCAACAATGGCCTCACCTCATCCAGTCGCGGGTTGACTATCCATGAGGCGTTGTTCTGGTTATAGAGCTCATGCTCAAGCACCTCGAGGGTAAGGGTGCGATCAACATGGCCCAGCGAGATCTCGATACACCGGAGGCCTCGCTCTTCAAGGCGTCGTTTTTTTTCTTCATCGACGTAATGCGTCACAGCTACTTCGATCAGGATCTTTACGCCCCCCAGCGTCACGATCAAGTCAGGTCTGATATCGACAAGCCCGACCTCGAGCATCGCATCAAGGACCGGATACCGATCCGCGCCGGGGTAGAGTTTCTTCGAAACGCTCAACACATGGCCACGGCTATCAGGCGCCTCGACAATCGCTATCAAGGTTGGCACCGGGATGGCGAGACGGTCGGCGATGAGCTGCTTGGCGGCGAGATGGATACCCGTTTCGGCGCCGCTCGAACAAGGCCGGTCACTCCGCGAATGAGCGAAGTAGTGACGCACCTTGGCGCCCATTCGCGCTTCCAATGGCGTTTTACACTCGGGACAGACGCAGCCGCAGCGTAACCCACGCTCTTGCGGCGTTAGCTGATCAATATGGACCACTCGCCTATCGCGGAGTCCGAATGGGATCTTGGCGCCAGATGGTGAGGGGGACCTAGTCATAGATACATAGTGTCAGAAATGGTCCAGCAGCGCTTTGCTACGCCGCTGTATTAACCGCCAGCGTGGTGTGTCTCCGGCAGCATCACCCGTGCCCACGAACAATCTCGCTGACCTACACCGGGGTAGAAATGTAGTCGAGCGTCGTAGTCATGCGTCGAGGCGTCCTTGAGCCAGACGCGTCAGCGCATTGTCGTCCATGGCGGTCTTCACCCCTGCCTCAACACGGCTGCCTTCTAGCGCCAGCCATACATCTCCCAGCCTCAGGGGCTGATGATCGATATCCGCGAGCCGTTGTTCATAGGAGTCGAGGTGCCCCTCGCGCTGCGCCAGTTCCCAGGCCGCCTTGATCACCTCGGGGGAAGCCTCCTGAGCATGGTGCTTCTCAAGGTAGCAACGCGCCTGTTCCTGCCGCTCTTCTTGAACACGGCCCGACACCCCGCTATCACGGGGCAGGCACCAGGTGCCACGCGATCCGAGCAGCGCCAGCAGCATGACGAATGCGACGGTCCCCAGCGCTCCTGCGAGCACCCCCGGGGCGATCAGCTCTTCTGAGCGGAGGTGATAGAGTAGCCCGGCACAGAGCCCGGCGAGCATCAGGATCAGCAGAAAGTGATAGTGAACCTTGTTCATGCGGCTTTCCTTGCGGTTGCAGCGGGCTTGGTGGCCGTCAGGATGACCACTGAAATACTGGTCCCCTTAAAGTCGCCAGTGTAGGGAGTTGAGATCTCCACCTCCCAGTCGTTCAGTACCCTTGAGGGGCGCGACGTTACAGTGGCTGGCAAAATCGCTACCAATCTGCCGCCCGGGGAGACAAGCCTAGCCGCCGCCTCAAGGTGGGTCTGGTGCCGGCCGCCCTGGTAGGGAGGATTCATCACCACCTTGTCAAAACTCGTAGCAGATTCCGCCCACTTCAGGAAGTCCGCCTCGGCCACGTCAAAACCTTGGGCCTGAAGCACTTGACAGTGAAGCGACGCGACCTCGACACAGGTCGTTCTGTCCTTTGGCAACAGTCGAGCCAAGTGTCCCTGGCCAGCACTCGGCTCCAGCACCCGATCACCGGGTGAAATCTCCGCCGCGGCGACGGCCGCCTCGGCAATGTGCTTTGGCGTCGGGTAATACTGATGGCTGCGCTGATCGGGAATGACACCGGTCAGGATCACATGGTCGATTGCGTCACGAACGTCGTAGTCGAAGGCGTACCTACGCGTTTCGGTCCGGACGCCCCCCAGCGACTCAAGGACACGCTCCACCTCCTGGCAGGTGTGCTTGTCGCTGGCACGAAGCCACAGCGACACTCCGCGCTTGTCTGATTGACATTCCCGCAGGGCTGACAGCACCGCGAAAGGCAGCGGTCGCGTCATCAGGTCGAAGTGCTTGGGTTTGGGACCGGGTGCAGGCTGGTTGAGGAACTCACTGGGGATCGCGTCCGGGTAGAGGGTGGCGAGCACCCGGTTAAGCCGCCAGGCGATATCCGGGGCCACTTCAATGTGACAGGTCCCCTTCTTGTAGAGCCTGACCCGCAGCGCGTTGCCGTCGAGGCTCTGCCATTGCCCGAGTCGCTCTCGCAAAGTATACAGGTCGCGGTGACTTGTGTTGTGAGGCGGCTCGTCCCGCTTCATGAATCTGGCAACGACGGCCCGAAGGTCATTTAGATAACCCGACATGCAGCTGCTGGGGTGCTGCATGTCATCGAGCATGTAGCCAACGATCATCCGCTTGGAGAAACCGACCGACTTGTTGGTCTTGTGCACGCCAGATAGCGCCCTGAACACCCCGTCAATGCGCTCAGCAAAGAATGCTGGGCGCTGAGCCAGGAGGCTTTCCATCGTGGCGCGCACGGTGGCCTCTTCGAAGGGGGGGGTGTCGTGCTTCCGGATCAGCTCGGACCACTCATTGCGACGCTTAGCCGGCATGAACTCGAGGATGTCGGTCAGGGCCAAGGCCCGCTGCCAGTAATCGGCATCCAGCGCCTTGTAGGCTCCGTCCGGGTCCAGTATGCGCTCGAGGCTCTTGCCGCCATAGCGAGACAGGTCGGGCATGTTGCCCTCAAGGCAGTAGCTGATTGCATCCTGTCGCCCCTCCCCCATTACCAGGTCCACCGTCTCCTGGATCTTTCGGCGCATCGCCTGGTACTGCCCAATGAGCCCATCGATCATGTCTGCCGACACCGGCGCGAAGAACTCGCCGAGCTCCTCGTCGAGGATACCCATGGTCGGGGCCAGGTCATTAGTCTGATGAGTCATTGGGCAGCCCTCATGCTACGTTTCATACCCATCGCCCCGGTGGGTGGGGGCAACTCGTCACAGGGGGCATCTTCAACATCAAACAGTAGTACCGGACTGCTTTTCATGACCTCTCACCCCTATCATCTGCAATAGTGGGTTCTTTGAGGGCCAACATCTCACGCAATGATAGCAACGAGTCGACCTCGGTCTTAGGCAGGACGAGGGTAAGATAACCAGGCTTATCCGGGGCTGGTATGGCGCGGTCCAGATGCCACAGCAGTGGCAGTAGACGTGCACTAATCGCCAGCAACTCTTCCTCATCGAGTGACTTGGGCGATCGAGAAAGCGCTACCTTAATGTCCTTGGCTGTAACGTGGCGCTTCCCTCTCGTAAGGGACTTAACTTGGCGAATAATGCCTGGGGCATTATCACCATGATCACGCTCGAGATCGACGGCCAGGGTCGCCGATACCACCCCGGCTTCCACTAAAGCCCTGAGCGGTTCAGAAAGCTTCAGAAAGGACAACGTCTTATGAACGTGCGGCTGAGAACGACCAACGTGATGGGCTATCTGACTTTCTGTCCAGTTAGCCGCAGTCAACTGTCCATAGAGCTCTGCACGTCGCAGAGGCGGAAGGTCCTTGGCTTGAGAATCCTTCAACACACTCAGGATCTCGTCGACCCCGTCAGTATCCCTGTTATTGCCCATGGCTCGGTCCCAGTTGGTAAGTAACGAGACCAACCTATAGCCATTTTTTGATTACGCAAGCGCCATTTTTTAGACGCCCAATGCCACGTAAGAGCACGTTGTTCTTACGTGACAAAGATGTGTCAGAAGGAAAAGGATTGATGAGATCAGTCAGATAGGCACAAGGATAAGAATGAAAAAAAGTGTCACGATGGCAGCGAAGCCAGCCAGGCTTTCACGCTGGATTATTCTGTAAACCGCAAAAATAATAACAATAAATAGATAAATAAAAACTAACGTTTATTAATCATCCTATATTTTGGTAAACAAAACAAAACACACAGTCGCTATAACATCTAAAGCCAAAGAAACAAACAAGCTGACTTTTTCCTTAATTGACAGCTCTTTGAACTTAACATCCCAATTTCTATTAATAACACCAATAGTATTCTTAAGAATAGAACATATTAAAACTGCCGCAGCCAAAGCGTAAACCACACTAATACTAGCAATGCACATCACAATTACAATTGAGATGCTTAAAACAAAATATAGAACATAGCGGGCTAACAACTTACTTGTCTCTTCGTGATTTTTTAATTTTCTCACGACCATTTCCTTATTCTACTGATTTTACCAAAGCTATTTATGATAGAGCTACTATCGCTCAAACCATATTATTATAAATCTTTGCTATGATGGAAATTAAAAACCACTTGCTTTTATTTACTTGCTATCGTTCAAGTGGCGAGAGCTATTAAGTTAGTCATCTTGATCCTGGAGCGCATCTTTAGCGGTCTCCATTATCTCGGCAATCAGGGTATGCGCGATGGGTGAATAGGAAAATTTCGGGTTCGCGTAATCGTCCAGCGCCTTGCGGAATTCGTCGCGCATTGCCGGCCACGTTTCAGCGCCGCGCTGGTGAGCCTCTTTTAGTTCGTCGGCCATATCCGCCAGTACGGACAGTTCATCTTCCTCAACTCCATGGGCGCGTGTCCTCTGCCCAGGAGCTGGCGTGTCCAGTACAGAGCCAACCTCAGCGAACGCCTCTCTGTAGCTAGGATAAATGCCACCGCTGATCCACTCATGGCTGATGTAATCAGCGATGAAAATCTGGACCTCTCCGCTCTTCAGGTGATCAACGCGCAGGGGCCAGGCGAAGATATCGCCCTTCTTGTATCGCCACAGGTGAACAGCTGATGAAAAGTGATAGTGCCCATCATCTTCAATCGCTCGAAGCCCATCGCGAAGTGCGTCCTCCTCCGTCCCGAACCCGGCTACAGCCAAGAACTCCTGCCCGGCATCGTCAAGAATTTGCCAGCCGTACAGCTCGTTCTCCTGCTGTAGTAACCGGAGGCTCATGCCGAGCCGAAGCGATAATTTGTAGATTTCTTTATCAGTTTCCATGGTTCCACCTGGCTCAAAATCTGGCAGTTTGCTATGAGACATGCCCTGCACATTTTCCTCGATCTCTAAGGCTGTCGGCAGCCGTCTTGTCGAAACGACTCTTGACATGCCCAGTCTCCCGGGGCAAAAGGTTAGTGATCTAAACCGGATCTCCGAGGCGAACCCATCCGGCCCCCCTCGATCACCCTCGCAGTTTGGTAAGAAGATTCTTGAACATGGTGCTTTCCTATTCATAGTTCATCATCATTGATGAGGTCGAAAACCTTGCGCTTAGCGAGGGTAAGGTCGTTCCTGTCCAGGACATGCCAAAGGAACTCGCCAGTATTAGGACCGCTCTCCATGCCCACGGCGGCACGCTCACGCTCGTAGCGGTAGAGCCAGCCACCCGGCGATCGCCACTCGATGACGTTACCGCTCGGGCTCTGGAACGTCTGGCTCAGTTCGCTGATTTTTCTGATCATAGGGGTTCCTTGTCACAGTTCGGGCACGCCGACCCGTCGCCGGATTGAGTTGACGTCGATAGTGTACTCCTGGTGGCCTAGGGAGATCGCCATCTTGACGAACACGTCTGGCTCTGGCCGGCGAGATCGCAGCAGATCCTGCTGTTGCACGGTCAGCTCTCGGGTCTCGGAGTAGTAGCGTTCGGCTTTCTCGAAAGCGCTCTCAAGGGAATTACCCCGCAGGACATTGAATCTGAACGCTTTGCTCCGGTTCTTGTTGCGCGTGTCGGCCTCTGTATCCCACCGAGAGATGCAAAAGGCTGGTACGAAGTACATGCGCCGCCGGCCGGAGCGGATCGAGCTCTCACGCACCAACGCTGCCCGGAAGCCAGCGGCGATCCAGCCGGGGCCGGCCCGCTTGGATCGGCGATGCAGTGCCGATTCCCGACGCTGGGCAGCGGCCTGCTCTCGCCAGGCCTGATACTGGGCCTCGGCCAGTTCCCAAGCTCGCTCACGCGAGAGGTCGTTATATGAGTAGTGTGCTTGGCAGAACTTGCCAGTCAATCCGAGGGTCGTCGCAACGCGCAGGCCGACAAAGCCGTGCGGATGCTCGCCTCTCTTGAACTCTGTGATGGCCATGGTGAACAAACTCTCTAGCCCTACGGGCTTCAAAGGCTACCTTTTCTGGTTAGCGTCTCCGGTCAATCGTCGATCGCTACCTCTGCAAACACAGGGACGCCGGCTCTCACGTCATTTTCTAAAGCGACCCGTCTCTCGTTTTAGGCCGTCATGAACCTTGACGCGATACAGTTACTCTCTATCCAGAGGCACCGCCACCTTTCGGTTCCCTTTTTCGACCTGTGGCTGTCGGAAGCAGTCCCCTGATTATCGGTTCTAGACTAGCCGAGTGACAGAAATGTCATCTTAGCATTGCGTACTCGAGCTCTTCGTTCGTCAATTGATCGCGATGCAAATAGTCGCCTGCTAAAGGAGGAGGGGGGACGAGCTTCGCTCTCTGGGTCTCGGGATCTCTAATCGTCACTAACCCAACCACCTCCCCTTTTTCTGTCAACGCCCAGGCCGCGATTTGATAAACAGTGCACGCACGCACGTCATGTTTGGAGTTTTCGTGCCTGAAGTACCAATTCGTCGCTGTGGAAATCTGTTTGAAATTCATACTTCTTCTACTCCTCGATCAGCTCACTGATAAGCCGCTAGGGACCTGAGCAGCGGGCGGCCCCCCTCTAGCTGCTCCGTTGTGACACCTAGGTCTTGGACCAGCTGAGTATCGCAGGCGTCGATAAAATCTTTGATGCTAACTCACACGAGCAACATCTTGATGACCTGCTCCTTGGCCTCATGCTAGTCATCGCTCCGATCAACCTCGACCAGTGATGCTAACAGCGTGGCAAGCCCATCGGGAGTTTACATCATTGGATTCAGAGTTTGCGATTTCTCTTCGCGAAGTGGAATCTTGAAAGTACTGTTCGCAAGAACTTCTCTCGCTGTAATCTCGCTTGCGCCCCTCAGGTCGCTCAGGTCAGTAGTGTGGAATGCTACTTCTTGCTTTTCCGACATCGTCTATCCTATTCCTAGATCTGTTGAATTTCTGGTTACGTTGACAATCCGCGACTATGCAGGCGCTTTCGCTTGCGCCTCCCCAAGACAGGGAGAAGCACCGAGGCAAAAGCCAGAATGGCGCTTAACAATATGATTGTCAAAGAAAGCACATCATAGGTGAAGGTTCTGTTATCAAGTCCACGCCCCCACCACGCCAACGACGCGACGCCAATCCAACCTGTAGAAAGCACTATAAGCTCGCCAAATCCGAATCCCCAGCGGCTTCGCATGAGCAAATCGCCCCGGCGAATCCGGGCCCAATGGGCTACCAGCAGGATCACGCCCAACGCGAGGCTAACCCCAATAGTCAAACCTAGACTCATGTTTCCCAAAATTTTTGTCCCTCTTTTCCTATCACTTCATTTGTTCATACAGGTTATCAAACGATGCACCTGTGTTTTGGGATTGGACGGCTGCGCGTTGTGCTCTCTTTGAAATCACATATCTTTTATCGAGCCAGATACAAATCTCTCGAATCTTGTCCGTTAGCTTCGCCATGGGGCTTTTCCTTTAACTATTGGTCACGATCCTGAACAGGGATCTACTCGGTTCCAAGCCCCGACATATTGAGGGTGTGTGCGCCAGTCCCTCGCTGTCGTCAACGCCTATCTCGTAGCTTGAGCCGTTGGAAACCCACTCCCCGTTCGTGAAGTGGGGTTTGCTGTCATAGACCATCCAGCAGCCATCGAAGCCTTCGGCTTCATCCTTGGCGAAGAACCTGGGCACGAACCATTCAGGGAACGGAACGCGCTCCAGCTCGAGCTTTTCAAGCGTTGCCTCGATGCATTCCATGTGGGCTATCTCCTTTTCCTTGATCACTTCAATGGCTTAAGTTCAGTGTCCCACGGATTGGTCAACACGCAAGCCAGGGACACCTGGAATCATCATTGGCGGTGCATCGAGCTAGGCCTTGGCATTGCGGGAGCCTCCCCGCTCTGCATCACCCTCGACAGGCCGGGCCAGCTCGGCAAGGCGCTTGCGGACCGCCCGAAGTTCCTCCCTCACCACCCAGCTGCGCCAGATCACGCTACACAGGTAGCCCGTGATCAACACCGCCAGCACCATCAAGGCGCTGGTTCGCACGTCGCGTACCAGGCAAAAGAGAATGACGAGAAGTGGGAGCGCCGTCACCACGAGCAACTCCTTGAACAGGCGCTTGAGTACCCGAGCGAGGTGCTCCGCCACACGCACCAGCACCACCGCTTCCTGCAAAGGCGTCAGCTCCGTAGCATTCGTCGCTCCACTCTCGTCAGCCATGCGCTTTTCCTTGATCGTTGAGGCTGTCGGCAGCCGGCTCCAGGAACCGGCTCTCGACAGGCCCCTGTACGCCGGGGCTGGACAGTTACTAGAGCCTATTTGATCAGTCCCGGCGCTGTTTCGCTGTGGCTGTGATGATCTGGCGCTTGCTCAGATTTTCGAAGTTGTCCCAGCGACACCCGGTCCCTGTGGCGTGGTGATACCAGCCTGTCACCGGGCCATCCTCAGCGCCCATGAAGGGCTCCAGTGCGATTCCACAGTACGGGCACCGGTGATGGGTGCCTCGACGTTCGATCTCATCCCAGGCGGCTGCCCAGGCCCCGTACTCCCCGCATGATTGACCTAGGAACTCCCCGCCCGGGGCGGAATAGACAACGGCCTGGCCTGCTGTGGCCGAGACGAATGCTTCCGGGTATACCTCATGCACCTTTGCCTGGCACTTCATCGGCCCAACTCTTTTTCCTGGATCAGTTGACTGCGGCGATCAACGCGGCTTCTTCGTGGGCCTCGTCAATATCGGATTGGCCCAAGTGCGTCTCGAAGGTTTCGGCCAACATCATTTGTCATGCTGCGTCATCTTCACGCTTGTTTCGTCCCATTACCGCATTTCTTATGGATTCAATCACTGAAAGGATGCCACCCACTATCGCGAGAAGCGATGGAAAACCGATCGCTCCTACAACCACGTAGAGCGCCACATTTTCCAGAAACTGCCTAGTCTGCATCCTCGCGTTGAATGCTGACACATCATCATGGCTACCGATAGAGGTGAATATCCCCTCCAAGATAACAGGCATGTGGGACATGCCGGCGGCGATAAGGCCGAAGACTGCTCCCATAATGGCCGTGATTACGATAGGTTTTATCGTTTTCCTCGGATTCGTTTCTTTTTGAGCTCCCATGTCTTTTCCTCAATCAGTTGCTGTCAGCAGGAACAGCGCCGGCTAGAGACTCCAAAGCGGTAATCCGGTACTGGTGCTCCCGGATGGGCCGTGCTGCCAGTAGGTCCAGGCGCAGATTGGGCATCAGGTTGGTGACGATGCTCAATGCTTCACTGGCAGTATCCCAATTGCCACGCTTTTCGAGTTCCTCTGCCAGCCGGTCTAGCTTGGTAGCTGTCTCACGCATACGCTCAGCCATTCCGCGCATGACCTCGGCAGTGCCTTCAGTACGGACTGCGTTCCCCATGGTGGTTCTCCTTTTCCTCGATCAGTTACTGTCGGCAGCCGGCTCCAGGAATCGGCTCTCGACAGGCCCCGGTGGTCCCCGGGGCATGCACTCTCAGGAAATCCCAAGAGCCTTCTCAAGGCTCCATGCATCACTGAAGAGCATGACACTGATCATTCCTACCACCAGCAAAGCTAGAGTCGTGATTGCCACCACTTTGTGGAAGGCTATGCTCTGAATCCTGGTGAATTTCACGAAACCGATGAAAACTAGAGCGGCACTGACTAACAGAAAAAACCCACCCGCAACCTTATTCAGAGACGAGCCAGGACCTAGAAACATAAACCAATAGACAAGCGATGAACTCCAAAGGATGGAAGACATCCCTCCCCAGAAGGGCCACCCGAATCCATCCTTCGCCATCTCCCCACTGTGTTTCATAAGCACAACCTCCTTTTCTTTTCCACGATCAGTTATTGATTCGCCCCTTATTATGTTTTTATGGCGATTCAAAAAAAACTACAGACATAAGTAAAAACCCAAAAAAACACATAACTGCTGAAATGTTTTGACATCGTTTATCTCTTAGTTTCTCGCTGACAAAACGCTGATATAGATAATACGTTGAGAACAGCAATCCAGACAAGAGAAAAATCCACGAAAGAAATCTTGAAATTGGCATAACCAACCCATCTGTACCACCCAATAATAAAAACCCAGCAGGGCCGATAAGCAACAACGCTATGATTCCAAAAGCGTTATTATTAAAACGAACTAAATATAGTGTCAAAGCTATACCAATAATAAGCGAAGACACCCCATGAACAGCAGAAAAATAGTACATACTTATTCCCTTTCAGTCCGTTGCAGATCGGGCTTCATAAAGTTCCTGACAAAACAATAGTTGAAGGCAAAATCCCACGGGCAATTATTGAGATAGGTGCCACATTGCTGACTGATCCACCATCACTATCAGCCAGCTCCTCAAATAATTTCTCAATGTTCTCCTTGTCATCCATTGCTCTTTTCCTATCACTTCATTTGTTCATACAGGTTATCAAACGATGCACCTGTGTTTTGGGATTGGACGGCTGCGCGTTGTGCTCTCTTTGAAATCACATATCTTTTATCGAGCCAGATACAAATCTCTCGAATCTTGTCCGTTAGCTTCGCCATGGGGCTTTTCCTATAAGTTCTCGTAGATAGCTCTCACTCGCTCGGTGATCGGGTAGCTATGAAGCTGTGCATCACCATAGAAGTAGCGATTCACGGCTTCCCAAATCTCTCCTGCGCTGCCACCTGCGGGGTTCATCAGCCACCAAGCAGCGCCCCTATAGTTCTCACAAGGGTCGGTTTTGATCGCCTCAGCCGTGGAGTCGATGTTTTGCGCAATCACTGGTAGGGCATGCTCACCTAGTCCCATCGGGCCATACTCGCCTCGATCCTCGGCTCGCTGCTGGATCGCCTCATTCTGCGACCAGCCGTTGCCCACCGCTAACGCTCGAAAGACCTTCTGTGGCACCCCAAACTCCAGGGCTGCTTCATTGGCACAAGCTGGAATATCGCCCGCAGCGGGGGCCAGCGGGACAATGAGGCCCGCAATCGATAGCAATGCAGTTCGGAGCTTGTTCATGAGTGTGCCTTCCCTCCATCTGTGGCTCTCGGCAGACGACCCAGCGGATCGGCTCACGAGAGGCCCCACCTCCGGGGCCGACGCACCCTATGCCTCCACCCAAACCCTCTCGGTCGCCATGAAGGACGGGCAAGCTTCGATGCCATCTACTTTCCAAAGTCCCGTTGTTGGGCTGTTCTTCAGCACCCAAGGGCCGTTCGGGTATTCCTTGAAGAATCCCCCACTCGGGACCTCCGAAAAATCGACTTGCCGCATTGGATTTCTCCTTTTCCTTGAACAGTTGTGACCTTTGGCAACTACGGTTTGCGCACTGAGACGATGCTACCAGCCTCAGCCATGATTCTTTCTGCATCCTCAGAACTAGACGCTTTAGCAAGGTCTTCACTGGTAGCCTTATTCGTCACAGCAATAGCTAGGCCATACTGCCGACTTTTCAAAAATGCCAGATCGAGCATTTTCCGCTGCTCAACGGTGAGCTTTGAAATTTCGTGACCGTCCATCGCCAGCACTTCATTGATATTGATTGCTTCGTTCATGAGATAACCTTTTCAGTGAACTCGTGTTGCCTTCCGCTATCCGCAGGGCGTCGGCGATCGCGTGGTGAAAATTTCGGGGCTCAATGACACGGCCTACTCACTTGCTGTCTACGCTTCACAGCGGCG
>NZ_JAHVHR010000034.1:0-57573 GCF_019802175.1 Halomonas sp. DP5N14-9 | reverse complement strand
CTCACCGCATCCGCCTTGAATTCATCGGAATACCGACGTCGAGTCTTCTTGGTCATGAACACCTCCATTGCCTCCATTATGAGGCTTATCGGGGTGTCCGCTCCAATTGGACCACTTCAGGTATCGGTACAAAGAGCTCTGGCCCTTTGGGAACCTTCCCGATACTGAAGCCGCTCGAGAGCAGTACAGTACCCTCATCAACACTCTGATCACGGATACGAAAGGCGAGTTTTACCCCCGTCCTGAGAAAGGCGTATAAGACCGGGTATCACTCGGCCGTCGATGATCAGCCGCTTCCCATTGGCGTCAGTCATTTTCGACAAAGGGAGCGGCTTTACGCCGTGGTGCAAGTCATCTGTGCTCATTGGTCAACTCCACGGGAAAGGGTGCCGCCCGACCAGGGCGAGGGAAGGCTCGCAGGGCGGCATAGCGAACTACGCCCCGGCGTGAGGCTAAGGCGCAGGAACGAAAAAGCCCCGCCGGTGAGGGCGAGGCTTTGATATGTGGTAGCTGTCAGTAGGCGAAGCCTGTCGCAGCTTAGAAAGCATTATCGATGCAGACCTTCAATTAGTCAAGCTGCATATTTTTCGGAGTGCCGCATAGCCCGGTTCGCGCTCCGGCTTGCCTCGATGACCGGCTCCATGGCCTCACACTCCAAAGCAGCGACTGCGCGACCCAGCATGTCCCACACCTTCTCCCAGCCATCTCGCTGCCAGTTGTAACTGACGATCTTGACGCCCTGGTGCCCATAGACGAATTCACAGATCTCCAACGGCTGCCACGGGCGGCGCTCACCATCCATATTCAGCCGATCCATCATGAGTCGAGCGTAGACCAGTGCTTCGACCCTCTGCCGGCGCGCCTTCCGGTAGCTGCTCCATTCGGGCGTGGTCGCAACGAAGCGCGTCAGCACGCTGTCAGCGACATCATCGAGGTACCAGTTTGCCTCACCGGTATCGACCAGGCACAACCAGTGACCCACAGCCGCCAGCACCGGCGATTCCCGCTCCATCTTGCGCACAGCGGAGTAGACCGGGATGTAATGGTCGTTGTAGCAGCCGCCCGACTTGATGCCGCTCGTCTGAACCTTGGCACCGGCTTCGGCGAGGTCGGCGCACGCTTGGGTGCGAATCCCTGAATCGAAGCCCTCTGCCCATGCTACTCGGGGGTTGTGATCGATATAGCTCATGCGCTCTCCCGTTTTGCTCGTGCCTTGGCTTCGTTCGCCGTGCTGTGTTCGCTGATGCTTTGAAACCCTCGCCAGAGGGTGTAGCGGTCGACGCCGCTGTGAGTCGTCTTGCAGATCACGAATTCGCCGCTCTGGATTGAGTAGGCGCTTTTCCGTGACCACTTCACGACCGGCGCCTCGGGTCGTTGTGGTGGTAGCGCCGATCTGGCGGACGCTCGCTCTGCTTGTCGCTCATGCGGCCTCCTTGATCTCGACCAGACACTGGCCGCCAGCCATGCGCTCGCCACGGATGATCGTCAGCCGGTCAATCTGCTCGTCGTCCAGCCAGATGCCCGCGTGGGTCAGTGCGTCGAGAAGCGCCTTGCCGCCGTGGTTGTCGATGTCCCGCTTGCGGCGGTCGGGTGGCAACAGGGTCACGACAACATCCAGCCGGGCGGCCAGGGGGTCGCCCTGGTGCTGCCCGGCGACGGCGGTGGCCACGTCTTTGCGGTACTGTCGCCCCTTGCGGGACAGCAGCGTGCGGCCATGGACGTTGCGCCAGACGGTGTTGGTGCTGGGCGGCCAGGGAAGGGTGAGGGTGATCATCGGGCAGCCTCCCGCATCGCCAGCTCAAGCCGGAACAGGACGCAGCAGGCGACGTGCGCCAGGTGATGAACACCTGTCTCGGGATCATTCTGCTCACCCCTGGCGAGAGCCATCTCGTGGCGAAGCGCGGCGGCCAGGTACCGGCTGTCGGCATTCTCGACGTACTGCCAGTTGCCCGGGGCGTATTTCTCGGCGCCGGCGGTGAGGACGTGGCCGATGGCCTCAAGGGCTCTTGGCATGTCGGAGACCAGCAGGTCCATCCGGGGCTTCTCGCCGTCGAACTTCATGCCGGCCTTCTCATCACCCATGCGGATTGGCCGGGCCAGATCCCTGACGCTGACGAGCGTCTCCTCATGACGGAGCAGGGCGTTGTCGATGTGGTCAGCCATGGGCATCCTCCTTGGCGGCGATGAACTCGAGGGCGTCGGCCAGGGCGCCGACGATAGGCTCGTCAGTGAAGTGGTCGAGGCCGCGGTTGATGGTGTCGGTCAGCCACCCGGGCTGTCGGGCCTGCATCTCGGGGCTGGCATGGATCGCCTGATGGCACTCCCGGCACGCCGGCATGGCAAAGCTGTCCGGGGCTGTGGTGGCCATGCCAGACAGGCCCCAGTGCAGCCCGATACAGTGGTGCGCGTCCGTGGCGCGGCCATCGCAAACGCAGCAGGGCAGGGACCGGACGAACGCCAGGTAACGCTCACTACGCCACCGGGTGTCGCTCGACGCCTTCTGCGGCTTTCTGCGGGCTTTCTGCATGGGCTTGCGGGCCATCGGCGCCCGGTTGCGGATCGGTGTCTTCCGCTGGAGGGCTGAGCGCTTCATGAATCCCTCCTGTCGATCTGCTCGAGAAAGCTGCGCATCTCCTCGCGGGCCCGGCGCTTCTCCTCGCGCTGCGCCCATGCCAGGGCGGCACAGGCGCCGAGGCAGGACACGATGGCGAAGGCGAATAGGGCGAATGTCGGGTTCATGCGGCGGCCTCACGGTATTCATCGAGCACACGCAGGGCGGGATCGCTCCACTGGACGCCGTGATCGGTCCCGAAGGCGTCGATCAGGGTCAGCAGGTCGGCGAAACGCTGCTTGGTCATCTTCGAGGTGCGGCCGCCGATCATGACGAAGCCGCCTTCCAGTCCCGGCACCACGTCCTGCCGCTCAAGGGCGGCTGAAAAAATGTCCTTCCAGGCCTCCTTGGGCAGATACCGGCCATACCACTCAACCTGTCGGCTGACGTCGGACAGAACGGCCCACAGACGGCGGTTCTGGTCGAGGCTCCGCTGGTTCTTGGGCCGGCGAAGCACCAGCTCGACAGGTCCTGCCTCCAGGCCCCGGCCCGCCATCCGGGCCGCCATCTGGATGACGCCGCCCAGGTCCCGCAGGGTGGCGATCTGGTAGGTCAGTTCTTTGCTCACGCCAGCGCCTCCAGCAGGCTCAACTGTTCTTCAGCATTCGGGTCTATGCCGTAGTAGCTCAGGACCCACGCCACACGACCCTCGACTAACTCTGCGTAGTCGGCATTCAGCTCGCAGAGAATGGCTTTTCGCTTGTGTGCCATCGCTACGCCAGCGGTCGTTCCGCTACCCCCAAAGGGGTCCAGCACAGTGCCTCCCTCGGGGCATCCAGCCAACACGCACGGCGCTATTAGGTCGGGCGGGAACGTGGCGAAATGGGCGCCTTTGTATGGGCGGGTTGAAACCGTCCAGACGCTTCGGCGATTTCGCATCGCCCTGTCCCACTTTCCCTCGTCGCGGTCACTTCGATGGGTCCCCTTCCGCTGACCGGGAATCACCGCATTCCGCTTACTCTCGGTACGCCTGAACGAGTCGCGAGTGCTCCTTGGCCCGCCGACTGCCCTCATTGGTCCGTTGGTTTTTCCAGGCTGTCGATCGCTTCCTGCCTGCCGGTCAATGTCTTGCGCCCATCGGGCAAGGCTCGACTCCGCCGCCGGCTCCTTCACTGACTCGTGGTCGTAGTAGTAGCGCGGCCCTTTGCTCAGTAGGAATACGTACTCATGAGCCTTGGTACACCGGTCCCTCACGCTCTCTGGCATCGGGTTGGGCTTGCTCCAGATAATGTCCTGGCGCAGATACCACCCGTCAGACTGCAGGGCGAATGCGACGCGCCAAGGCATGCCGTGAAGCTGTTTTCCTGCGCCGTAGCTATCGCCCAGGTTGAGCCAGACCGTGCCGTCATCGCGCAGAACTCGACGCACCTCACGGAATACGCGCACCAGTGCATCCACAAACTCTTCTGGCGTCTTCTCCATGCCTAACTGGCCGTCGCGCCCATAGTCCCGCAGGCCAAAGTAGGGCGGGCTGGTCACGCAGCAGTGAACAGATTGCTCTGGAAGAGTCCGCAGCGTCTCCATGCAGTCGCCATGCAGAATCTCGTAGCTCATCCCTTACCTCCCGCGATCACTGCCAGGGTGAGAACGCCCAGGGAGGCCCCAATGAACAGGCCGATCAGGAATAGGGTCATGCCGCGCCCTCCGCGATTACGCTGTGCCCAAGCTCCATGTCGACGTCGTGCCAGCCGGCCAGCCAATAGGCGCGAGCCACGGGGCGCAGTCCGCCCGGAACGACCTTTGGACACCCCTTCTGCCTTGCTGAACGCCCGCTGATGTAGGCGCCCAGGCCTCGATCCTCTGCCATGATTTTCGCCACCCTCTGAGTGCGCTGCGGATCAGTCAGCCCGAGCCTGAAAGCACGGGTCCGGACGGCTTGCACCGAGCGACCGAGCCGTTTGCCAATGACACTGGCGGGGGTCTCGCCTTCGTAGAGCTCGGTCAGGATGGCTTCTTGTTCTGCTGTCCACTTCATGCGGCGGCCCTCCTGCGCATGCTCATGATCAGGGAGCGGCGGCGCTTGGCGTTCTCCCGGGCCCAACGGCGGTAGTTCGGGCCCAGCACGCCGATCTGCTTGTGGACCCACGAATTGCTGACCTCGTAGCCGATGGCATTGAGGTAGGCAGTGCACTCGGAGCAGTTCATGCCCTTGAAGTCGATGCAGTCGCCCAGGATGTCGTGGATCTCGGCCACCAGGGCTGCGTCTTTCCGGCGAAAGGCCCCGACCCACTCCGGGTTGCACAGCCCCATGTCGGCGGCCTTGCCCCGCACGGAAATGCGGGAGCGCCCCAGCTTGTCGGCTGCCTGTTGGTAGGTGGCACCGCTGGCAATGATCTGCTCGAGCCTGTCCAGCTCCTGGCGTGTCCAGGGTTGGCGGGGGCCGGCCTGGCGAGTCAGGCCCAAGTCCCACGCCTTGTGGTTGACAGAGCTCTTGGTCCGGCCAAGCTCCTCGGCAATGGCTCGGTGGGTAACGCCTTCGGCCAGGCGCTGGCGAAGGGTGGTCAACTCGGCCTCGGTCCAGATGCGTCCGCTCATGCATCACCCCCTTCGGCGAGAATCCCTTTGATTCGAGCGATGGTTTCTTCGGTGCTCTTCGGCGGCTCTTCGCCACGGGTTCGCCAGAAATCCTCCGCCTCCTGCTGAGCCTTTCGCTCACTGGCCTCTTGGGCCTTGCGGATATCGCTTTTCATCTCATCGCTTTCGAGAAGGGCTACCCGGTCATCCAGCGCGCCGCCCTCGAGGAGTCGATTGCACAGCGCCTCGTACTCGGCAAAGAACACCTTTCGCAGCCGGTATCGCTCGCCTTCGCTGGAGCAGTGGCGAAGATCCCACGAGCCGGTGGCAGTGGTGGCGTCCATGACGGCCTGGTGGCTCCAGTGGTGCTCCATAATCCGGCCTGCGTAGGTGCAAGCCTCGCGGAAGGCGATCTCGGGTTCCGGCAGCCCGAAGTCTTTCAGGCTCGGTTTGAAGATTCGGCAGAGCTCAGCGATGGATGGCGGCCAGTTCCCGCCCTCGAGCTTGATTTCTTCAATGGCCATGTCGAGCGATTCCATCGTCGGCAGTGATGACCACCTCGCCATCGAAAATCCGAGCTCCCGCTTGGCCAGTTGAAGCATCTCGTTCGCCGAGAACGACATCCGCCAGGTCCTCGGAAAAATCGCCTCCAGCCGAGTAAACGCCCGGTTCACCAGCGCCTGAATCTCCTCCTTGCGCTCCTCCTTCGTCGAACAGGCCTTCCGCCCAGGAGGTGTCGTAGGGGTCTGCGAGGCTCGCTGCGACACGATCCTGCTCTGCGCGACGGTTGCCAGCTGAGATGCGGTTTTCATGACGAGACTCCTTGAGCTTCTTGACCTGGATTTCGAGCTGGTCCCACTTGGCGCGCAGCTTGGCGGGGCTGAGGATGACGCCTGACCAGAACTGGTGTTGGGCAGTCCAGGTGATCAGGAAGCGGATTTGTTCGACGGTGCGCTCGTCACGGGTTCGCATCAGGCGAAACTCGTTTGCCCAGGAACTCATGCTCGGACGCTTGGGGTTGGTCAGGTCGGCACTGATGGCGGCGAACATTTGCGCGGCCATCTCGTGATCAACGGGCTCACCCCATTTCTTCGGCGAGGATTTCTTCGAGGACTTTCTAGAACCTTTAGGTTCTAGAGTGTCTGTAGTGTCTGTATTTGTGTCCCCATCTTGGGGACGTTTTTCGTCCCCATTTTGGGGTCGGAGTCCCCAAGTTGGATCATGCTTCCGTTTTGGGGACACCCGGGACTTTTGAGCCGAGAAATCCCACTCGCTGATGCGGGTATTGATACCGATCGGTGCCTGCGAGCCGCCATCGCGACGAAGAACCTTCTTGGCCAACAGGCCGTTCACGGCTTCGCTGCAACGCTTGGTCGTCAGGCCGGTCATCTTGGCCAGTACGCTTTGCGAGAGGCGAGCTGAGGAGCGATCCCACCCGAAGGTGGCTCGCTCTACTGCACGGACGACACGGGCCTCTCTACTCGTCAATGGCGCCTTGCAAAGCGCCTCGACGATAGCGTTGGCAGTACGGACATATCCGTCTTCCAACTGCGCACCTCTCTTTTCCCTGGGCGCCTCGGGCGCGCTTGGGAACTGGAATATCTGAGCGGTATCTGTCATGATTCACCTATCACCTTGAGTTGTGATGAAGCCCCGTTCTGGTTGGTCGCCGGCGGGGCTTCGTTGCATCAGGCCTTGGCCAGTCTCGGCTCGGCCATTTCCATCAGCTCTGATTCCAGAGCGGTCAAACAATCGATCTCGGCGCGGATGGCATTGCGGATGTCCCGCGCTTCCTCGGCGGTGATCAGCCCGTCATCCAGTACCTGGCGGATCACTTGGGCGACAGTCCCTGCGGCGACCTGGTGATTCACCACCAGATCGAACAGACTGGCGTCCTCGTCGCGCTTACCCTTGGCCACGGCCACTGCCCCGATTTCATCCAGAAACGCCACCAGCAGGCGCATGTCCTTGGTGATGGAGAACATCAGCCAGAACTTGCGCAGCGAGATGGGGCGGTCGTTGATCGGGTTGCACTGATTCACCAGCACTTGGTACGGACAGCCCACTGCTGCGGCGAGGCGCTTGTATCCGTAGTCCTCGGCGACTTCCTGAATGGCTGCTGTAAGTTTGTCCATGTGTATGTCTCGCTGGTGGTAAAACCTGCCCGCTGCTTCGGGGCTGGGCTAATCTGTGGTTGTGGTCAGGCGGCACGCTTCTTGAGCTTCGAGTGCATCAGGTCGATGGAGCGGCCAACCGAGTAACTGGGATTGGCGATCGCGCCAGTGCGGATGCGATAGATGGTTGAGATGTCGCATCCAGCCTTCTCTGCGACCGCCTTGTAGGTGGCCCCGGATGCCAGAATGGCCTCCAGCTTCTTGGCCAGTTCTTCGCCAAACATGGCGGAGCCCTCTTGGTGTGAGTATATGCACAGGATATGCATTCATGCATTTAAGTCAAGGGCAAATGCATTTGCCGTATGCACCGCCTCGCGGGATCATTGCACTCATGCAAAACAAGCCCGTTCGAGAGATTCTTCAGCAGCTCATAGCTGAGTCAGGTATGCGTGCCATCGACGTGGCGCGGGAGTCAGGCGTGGCGCAGTCGACGCTATCGCGAATCCTGAGCGGCAAGATCGAGCACCCCACGGACCGCCAGATAGCAAAGCTGGCGGAGTTCTTTGGCGTGTCCGGGGATCAGATGCGGGGTAGGGAGGCTTTGAAGCCTGGTGCTGCAAGCGTTTCAGAGCACCCGGCGTTCAAGGAGTCCAATGTTGCTCCGCCACCGAGGATGGAGGGCTATGTGCCGATCATCTCGTGGGTGCAGGCGGGCGCATGGACCGAGGTCTGCAATGTCGACTTCCTGAGTGACGAGATGGTGCCGAAGCCGCCGGCCTGCTCGGACAGAACTTTCGCCCTGCGCGTAAAGGGGCAGTCAATGTCTCCTCGCTATGAGCCGGGCACAATCGTGTACGTTGACCCCGAGGTGCTACCATTTGATGGTGATGACGTTGTAGCGGTGCTCACTGACAGTAATGAGGCGACGTTTAAGCAGTTTGTCGAGGAGCCGGGCGGCGGAAAGATGCTGAAGGCGCGCAACCCGAGCTGGCCGGACCCTTGGGTTGCCATTAATGGCAACTGCCAGATTATAGGGGTGGTGGTTGCAGACCTGCGCTTGAGGGTGCCGCGCTCTTGACGCCAGGGTTCTAAATAGGAGGGGTGTGTGCCCAGCAAGAATGCCGTCTTGACCATAGGTGTTTCTGGCCTAGCCCTTATGCTGGTGGCGATGTTTGGCCAAAAACCTGAAGCTCTTCGCTCAGAAGCGCGAAGCGCTCCACCCGAAACTGCGCCTGAACCTAGCGAGCGGAATCAAGATGGCGCTTCTCCAAAACCTGCTGAGCCGAACTCACCCTGGTTCGTGAGGCAGGACACGTCCCCGATGGACGATTCGACCAGTGTTTTCCTCTCGACATACTCCAAGGAGCTGGTGCCACATAAATATCGTTCGGGCCGCGCGGCCCCAGCCGTGCTCCAGCTTCGATGCATGGAGAACACCACAGCGCTGTACATCGAGTTTAATGGGCACTACATGGTGAGTAGTAGATATCAGGACTGGGGTGACGTAGATCTTCGGGTAGACGCTCGCAACGCGAGAACGATAGGCATGCATGAGTCCACAGATAACCAGGTCCTGGGTCTATTTCGCGGCGGTCAGTCGATCCCCGTCATCAAGTCTATGTTTGGCGCCGAGAAGCTGTTAGTCCGGGCCACACCGTTCAACGAGTCGCCCATCACAGTCACGTTCGACGTCAGTGACCTGGAGAGCGAGATAACTCCGCTCCGCGAGGCTTGCCACTGGTAGCAAAGCCCAGCGAGAACCAATAACCCGCCTCGTTGGCGGGTTTTTTATGCCCGCAAAACAGGCGCCTGCATAAAGGGCGCATTTTTTTTGCCGGAAATATGCATAGATGCATTGACGCAGAATGCATAGATGCATATATTTGGAAGCGTGGACAGGGCAGCAGCCCACCACCGGCCACCTGGCCACGCTCTTTAAGAATTCGACGAAGTACCCGTGACGCCATCCGGTAGCAGGCGGCAATCCCCCAGCAGGGGAACCGTTCCGGGCGTCCCTAAGAGAGGTGGGGCGTAGGCCAGGGCAGGGGACAGCAAACCTTGCCTTGAGTCGGCGCTAGTCCAGTGTCACGGGAGAGAAAAGGATTCAGCGCCTTGGTAATCCAGGGCGCATCCGAAAGCTCATTCAGTGAGTGGGCTTTCGGAAAGCAACCAAGAGGGCAGTGCAGTGAGTGACTACAAGTATCCACACGCCGACATTGTCGGCAAAGAGGTGGTGATCATGGTTGAGAAGTTCAAGTCCACCAAGAGCCGCTTTGACGGCGTTGTGGTTTCCCCTGGTTACCAGTCAGACAAGGTGTTCGTTCACGTCTACTTCCTTGGGAGTGAGGTCACTTTTGATCGCGCCCTGATAAAGACCGAGGACGACCTCAAGGACAATTCAGAAGTGGCCAGGGGCTACCGGCGCGCAGAGAAAGCGTGGAAGGAGAGAGACCTGGCGGAGCGGGAATACAAGAAAGCCACGCGGAGCGTTGAGGATGCAGAGAAAAATCTTCTTCGGGTGCTGGCCGCCACGTATGGCGAGAGTGGTCGCTAAGAATTCCGACGCCCTGCACAGCGGGGCGTCATCCACCAGCCTTCTCACCGAGAGGGCTGATGGATGACAACGGGAGGAAGCTATGAGCAGCGAGATCACCATGAACGGTCCTGTCGTGTTCGAGATGAAAGTCCATCTGATGAACCCCGACACGGAGCAGCGGGCCGTGATGACAGTCGGCATGGGCGCCGGCAAGTACCCAACGCCCCAAGAGATTCAAGAGCGCATCGAGCGCCTGCAAGGAGAGATCGAGGATCACGCGCCAGGCTATGAGCTCATGGATCGCAGGGAATTCATGGCCGACATGATGGAAGAACACTCAGGCCATCGCGTCCATGTCGCATGCCCTCGGGAGTGGGACGAGATTGCAGAAGGGTAAGCGCCGCAGGGCGTGACAACGGAGCACCACGCGATCCCATGCGTCAGTTGGGCCCAGCGCCCCGCCCCGGGCCAGAGTACGGGGCCATCGAAGTGGCGGTTGAGAAGGCCGGGAGCGCCCAGCCGTCCCTGAAAGGGCAGCCGCCACCCCGATGCACCCGCATCACCATCTGTTCCCTGCATTTGCCCGCCACCGTGCGGGCTTTTTTCTTCCAGGAGGTCGCATGACCGCAGACACAGCACGCCGTCGCCTCGGGCTGCGGCCTCTCGTCGGTGAGCACTGGACCGACAGGGTTATAACGAGCGAGCACCGCAAGCGGTGGTTGCGCAAAGAGCGCTGGCAGCGTCGCAAGGCCATAGCGGCCCAGGGTGTGACGCCGCCGATCGAGATTTGGAGGGCGGTATGAGCCCTGATCACTGCTGGGTCGCGGTGGCGGCCCTTCTCTACTCCCTGGCATTCATCGGCGCTGTGATAAGCAGCAGGAGGTAGGTATGTGCACGAGCGGATGGAGCAAGCACTCGAGGGACATTGAGGCTCTGCGAGACGCTGGCCGAGAGCCTGGTGCGCACCCGATCGATGACGACATCAAGGCCATTCTGATGGCCGATCCGCTGTCGATGGATCGGTTGGTCATGGCCGCTGTCGAGGCGTTTTTGACCAACGGGTACCGGGGCGGGCCCGACGTCAACACGGCGATCGAGATCGCCCTGGACCAGCACTACCGGAGGAGGGCGGCGGCATGACGTTCATGACCACCGTTGCCGGTATTCCGTGCCGGTGCCGGGTGACGTTCTACAGCCCTGGAGCGCCGATGCGCACCACCGGCTGGGGATACGGCGATTGCGATCCCGACGAGCCGGAGGAATTCGAGTTCGACATCCTCGACCGCCGCGGTTATCCGGCGGCGTGGCTCGAGGCCAAGCTCACCGACGACGACAGCGAACGACTGCTCGAGGAGTACCGCAGAGAGCGGGACGCCTGGGCGGCATGAGGAGGGAAGCATGAGTGAGTGGATCAGCGTGCGGGATCGGCTGCCAGAGGCAGACAAGCTGGTTTTGGTTTACACGCCGCCTCAGCCCGGTGATTACCCCGAAGATATCCGAATGGAGTTCGATTACATCGATCAAGACAGCGGGGCGTGGTTTGTCCACTCCGAGCACTACGAGCATTACTGCTGTGTCGCGAAAGGAGGGAGCGATATCAGCTGGTCAGGGCCATCTGAGGCGGCCCCTTACACCCACTGGATGCCGCTGCCGGCGCTGCCAAAGGAGTAAACATCATGCGAGCACTGATCTTGATCACCGTCCTGGCCCTGGCCGGCTGTAGCAGCCAGCCGATCGACCGGGAATTCAGCCACCGCCACGGCTACGACGCCATGCGGTCGATGATCCAGTCCACAGGGGCAATCCATCACGGGGTTGACTGACGAGAAGCCCCAGCCGATGGCGGTCGGACTGGGGCGGATACCAACAGTATCGAGGAGAGGGTAGCAGCATGAATGCAATTACACGACCCAAGGGCGGCGGCTTTGCCCTGCAGCCAAACAGTATGAGCGAGGCCATGGAGATGGCTCAGATGCTGGCTAGCAGCCAGATGGTCCCGCAGGCCTACCAGCAGAAGCCGCAGGACACTTTGGTGGCCATGATGATGGGGTCGGAGTTGGGCCTAAACCCGATTCAGGCGCTGCAGAACATCGCAGTCATCAACGGCAAGCCGGCGATCTACGGGGACGCACTGCTCGCTCTGGTTCAGAGCCATCCAGCTTTCGGTGGGCACGAGGAGTCATTCGACGATGCCAGCATGGCCGCCACCTGCACCGTTTGGCGCAAGGGTGACGCCAAGCCGCACACGGTCACCTTCAGCCAGGCAGACGCCGAGCGCGCCAAGCTGTGGGGTAAAGCCGGTCCCTGGCAGACCTACCCCAAGCGGATGCTCATGTGGCGCGCCCGCGGCTATGCGTTGCGAGACAAGTTCGCCGACGCCCTGGGCGGCCTGATCACCGTCGAGGAGGCTCAGGACATTCCTACCGAGCGGGAAATCTATCCGGCAGGCAGCGAGCCGGCACGACCAGCGCTTGAGCATTATCCCGCCGACTCCTTTAACGCGAACTTCCCCAAGTGGCGAGACGCCATCGAAGCCGGCAAGCGCACGCCTGAGCAGATCATCAACATGGTCAGCAGCAAAGCCGAGCTGAGCGAAGAACAGAAACAGCAGATCTTGGAGGTGGCGGCATGAAGATCATCGACTTGGTTCAGGGCAGCGACGAGTGGTGCGCCTACCGCTCCCGCTATTTCACTGCCAGCGAGGCCTCGATCATGATGGCCTGCTCGAAGAACGTGAAGCGCAACGAGCTGCTTCACATGAAGGCTACCGGCTCAGAGCAGGAGTTCAGTGCGTGGTTCCAGAAGAACGTGCTCGAAAAAGGCCACCGCATCGAGGCCGCGGCTCGCCCCATCGCGGAACGCATCGTTGGTGAGGAGCTTTACCCGGTCACCGCGGTGTCTGATGACGGCACTCTGCTGGCCTCGTTCGATGGCATCACGATGCTTGAGGATGTTGGCTGGGAGTGCAAGCAGTGGAACGCTTCGAAGGCTGAGGAAGTGAGAGCGGGCGAGGTGCCGCAAGAGGACTACTGGCAGGTGGTTCAGCAGCTGGTAGTGAGCGGTGCAGACAAGTGGCTCTACATGGTCACGGACGGTACCGAGGAAAACACGGTCAGCACCTGGGTCGCTCTCGATGATTTCCATGCCAGCCAGCTTGTCGCCGGCTGGGAGCAGTTCAGCGCAGATCTCGAAGCCTACCAACCTACCGAGCAGACTGTCGCGCCCCAGGGCGAGGCGCCCGAAGCACTGCCGGCGCTCAAGATCAACCTCACCGGGGCGGTTCAGGCGAGTAACTTGCCCGACTTCAAGGCCCGTGCCATGGGCATGATCGAAGGTATCCGCACCAAGCTGACTACCGATCAGCACTTCGCCGATGCCGCCGAGACTGTGAAGTTCCTGCAGAAGGGCGAGAAGCAGCTTGAGGCCAGCAAGAAGGCCGCTCTGGAACAGACGGCAAGCATCTCTGAGCTGTTCAGCACCATCGACGAGTTGCGCGAGACCATGCGCCAGAAGCGCCTGCATCTCGACAAGCTGGTGAAGGCCGAGAAAGAGAACCGCCGACTAGAGATCCAGCAGAAGGCGCACCAGGCCTTTGACGACTTCTTGGCCAAGCTGGATTGCCCGGTTGAGCCCCGGCACAGCCTCAACGTAGCCGGCGCCATGAAGGGCAAGAAAACCATCGCCACCCTGCAGTCTGCGGCCGATGACGAGGTGGCCCGGGCCAAGGTCGAGTGCCAGCAGCTCGCCAACCAGATCAGCGAGAACAAGGCGCTGATCGAGAAGCATCAGGGCGACTACGGCTTCCTGTTTAGCGACTGGCGCGACCTGATCCAGCGGGATGCCGAGTTCATCAAGCTTCAGGTCGAGAACCGCATCGCGCACCACAAGCAGGAGGAGCAGAAGCGGCTCGAGGCGGAGCGGGAGAAGATCCGGCAGGAGGAAGAAGCCAAGGCGAAGGCACAGGCGGCCAACAAGGAAGCCATCGACAAGTCCATCACCGCCGGCAAGGAAGAGCCCGCTACCGAGGAGCGCCGCCCCCTCGACACCAGCAAGATCGCTGCCGCTGCCGAACGTGGTGCCGCACTCAAGCCAGCCCGCGAAGTCGAGCAGCCTGACACGGTGACGATCAGTCGAAAGGAGTACGAGGCGCTACTGGCTGCTCGGGACAAGCTGGATGCGCTGGAAGCCGCCGGCGTCGACAACTGGAGCGGGTATGACGATGCCATGGAGCATCTTCGCGCCGCTTGATCAAACAGGCCCCACACCGGGGCCTTTTTTGTGGGAGGCGGTATGCCACGCAAATACCACCGCTGGCCTCGCGAGGATCTCGACATGCTCGAGCGCCTGGTGCTGGGCGGCTGGCATGACGAAGACATCGCTGACGAGATGCAGCGGGAACTGTTGTCTGTGCGCGGCGCCATTCAGCGCATTGGCCTATCCAAAGCCCGGCCTGCCAGCTTCTGGAACCGGCGAGACGACTGGCCAGATATCGACACCATCATCGTCGATTGTCTCGAGGCCAGCTTGATGACGGTGCCTCAAGTCGCTGAGCACTTGGCCCGCATCGGGAAAAGGGTCTCGGTTCAAAGCGTGTACCGGCGAATCGCCAGCATGCCAACAGAGGTACAGAACCGAGCCAAGCGCAATGGCAGCCGGCGTCGCGCTGCCGTCTGCTCACGGATCAAAGGCCGCCGCAGGGCGGCATGAATAAACGCGCCGTGCCCGGTGGCGCCAATGACCGGAGCCCAGCCCAGGCGGAGGTGGCGATATAACACCGTCAGCTACCAGGGCGCCGCCCTCCCTTGCTATCTGGTGCAAGCCAGACGTGAGTACCGCCGAAAGCGGGAGGCGTCAGGGGTAGCCGGGTGCCGCACGTAAAGCGGCAATTTCTTTTCAGCCTCGGCACACGCCGGGGCTTTTTCGTGGAGGCGGATCGCCCGCACTCCACACCTCATCAGCAAAGGAAACTCGCATGTCACACCCCACTGATGTGACCAGGTTCTTCGAGGACCTGGATGGCGGCGTCTTGGCTGAACGCCTTGGCGTCATTCTCAGCCACGCCGCGGCAGCGGCCACCGACAACCCGAAGAAGAAAGCCAAGGTGACCTTGGATCTGAGCATCGAGAACATCGGCTCTGGCAGCCAAGTGGGCGTGATCCACAAGCTGTCTTTCAAGGTGCCCACGGCGCATGGCGCTACCGCCGAAGACCACACCACCGAGACGGTGATGTACGTCAATCAAGGTGGCGAGATGTCCCTTGAGCCGAAAAACCAGCTCGACATGATCGGGCATCACCACCGCAAGTCTTCCCAGCAGGATAAGGAGAGCGACCAGTGAGCCTGACCAAAGACGCACTGCAGCACCTGGAGCAGTCACACAAGACCGGCATCGAGGTCGCCGAGGGCCACGCCCTGGTGATCGGCGACCAGTTCAGTCTTCAGGACATGGAGAAGTACCAGGGACAGCGCCGGCGCTTCCGCGGAAAGTTCTCGACCAAGGGGCTCGGTGACTTCACGCGCTATCTCGGCGAGCGCGCCGCAACGAACACTCCAGTCTTCATCGACCGCGACGACATGGCGGCGCGGTGCTACCTCGACATCGGCAGCCATGACGCTCCAGGGCACTGTGACCACGCGGCCACGCTGTCGCTACCCAAGACACCGGAGTTCATCGCCTTCCATCGAGCCAACGGCAGCACCTTCGACCAGGAGGGGATGGTCGAGCTGATCGAGGACTGGGGGCATCTGATGACCTTTACCAACAGCAAGGGCGAAGCCCTGGAGCGCGGAAAGGTGGTCAACGCCTTCCGCAAGGTCTCAATCGACGACCTGACCAGTATCGACAGCGAGAAGCAGGAGCACAGCTCGCAGGTCGGTGTTATGAGCAAGGTCACGGTGAAGAATGCCGAGCGCTTGCCGGCGATGATCATCTGGCGCTTGTCGCCCTATGAGGGTCTGGAAGAGCGCAACCTTGAGATGCGCGTCGCCAGCCTAACTAAGGGCGGCCCAGGCTTCCGGCTGCGCGCCATGGCTCTCGATGCCAATGAGCAGCAGATCGCCGGCGAGTTCGCCAGCCGCATCGAGGAGGCGCTGCCCGAGCTCGAGTGCCTGCTGGGCACCTTCAATCCCTAATCCTCCGACGGGCCCTGCGGGGCCCTTACCAAAGAGATCAGCATGACACCAGGCGAGTGGATCAACGACATCGAGGTATGGGGCGAGGTCGGCGCCAGGGCTGTCGAGCAGGCGCTGGCCGATCAGATGTGGAGGGAGTGGGTATGCAGCGAGTAGACAGACTGCGCGGCCTGGTGTCCGTGCAGCAGGAGATCAGGGTACGGGAAGGGCTACCGGTGCGGTTCAGCGCCCGGCATGTGGCGGCGGGCCTCGGCGCCGTGATGGGCCAGTACCGGTTGGTGAAAGCGCCGGAGGCGGCGCAAGAGGCGATCCGGCAGTGGCACGAGCACGGGCGGATTCAGCGCGACGGCACGCTCGACGGGATACCAGCTTGGAGGAAGGCGGGATGAAGCTGACACAGCAGCACCTCAAGAAGCACCCCGAGAAGCTGGGACGATTCGACCAAGTGCGGATCTGGTCTGGCGAATGGCACATGTGGTGGCGGCCAGATGCTCGCGGCTACACCCCGAACCAGAGCGAGGCAGGAGTGTACGACACGATTGAGGCCTGGGCCTGTGTTGCGCACTGCGGCCCCGAGAAGAAGATCATCCTGGTGGCGACATGATCGCGGCCATCATTCTCGGCCTGCTGATCATGGCGGGCGGGGCGCTGGTCCTTAGAGAAGCGAGGCGGGCGTACAGAGAGCAGAGGAGAAGGGTTTGACTGCCCCCTCCCTGAAGGGAGGAGATTCCCAATTCACCGAGAACCGGACGCGGAGACTTGCTCCATGCCGCTTACATTCTCTCCAAGGGCTAACACCGCCAGCCCGGCGGCTTTGATGTTAATCGCGGCGTTGAGGTCGCGATCGTGTTCAGCGGCGCACTCGGGACACGTCCAGGCGCGAACCTGTAACGGCATCTCGGGCATCACATGCCCGCAGCCCGAGCAGCGCTTGCTGGAGGGGTACCACTGGTCGATGGCCGACAGTTGCCGACCCGCCCAGGCCGCCTTGTACTCCAGATGCCGGACGAACTGACCCCAGCCGGCATCGCTGATCGACTTGGCCAGGGTCGGGTTGCGCAGCATGTTCTTCACCTTCAGGGACTCGACGCAGATCACTTGATTCTCGTTGACGATCTGGCGGGACAGCTTGTGCAAGTTGTCCGTCCGGCAATCGGAGATCTTGGCGTGAAGGCGCGCCACTTTCTGCCGGGCCTTGGCACGGTTCTTCGAACCGAGCTTCTTCTTGCTCAGCTGACGCTGGGCCTTGGCAAGACGGGTCGCATACTTAGCCGTATGGCGGGGATTGCCGATTCGATGTCCATCGCTGGTGACGAACAGATCTTTCAGGCCGAGATCGATACCCACCATTTTAGGGGTAACGGGCAGTGTCTCGGGGTCGAACTCGCACAGGCAACTGACGAAGTATCGGCCTGCCGAGTCCTTGGACACGGTAACGGTGGTCGGATCGCTGGGCAGGCCACGGCTCCAGCGGATCGGCAGCGGTTCCTTGCACTTGGCCAGGAACAGCTGGCCATCCCGGTATTTGAAAGCCGAGCGAGTGAACTCCGCCGACTGGCGGTGTCGTTTGCTCTTGAAATTCGGGTGCTTGGCACGACCCTCGAAGAAGTTCTTGAAGGCGGCCTGCTGGTGGCGAAGGCACTGCTGAAGCGGGACCGAGCTCACCTCATTGAGGAAAGTGGTCTCTTCATCCTTCTTCATCCGCGACAGCTCAGCGTTCGCCGCCACGTAGCCGATCTTCTCTCGGCGTTCGTAGAAGGCATCGGTTCGATACCGAAGAACCGCATTGTAGACGAAGCGCACGCACCCGAAGGTCCTGGCCAGAAGCTGTTCCTGTTCAGGCGTTGGGTAGAAGCGGTATTTGTAAGCGCGTTTCGTCATTTCTCACACAATATTCCGAAACCTGTAAGATAGCAACCGCCTAAAAGGAGGCAGCGAGAGCAGGGTCGTTCTACGGACGACGCGCTATCCCTACCCGCACTAGAAGTACGGGGCATCTCGCGAAAAATCAGATGAATAGTTCGATTGAAGCGCTACAGCAGCGGCTGGAGCAGGTGGAAGAACAGAACCACGAACTTACCCGTGATCTGGAGGCCGAACGCCACCATCGCCGGGCCGTTGAACGAGACCGTTACCGCTGGCAGAAGCAGGCCCAAGAGTGGGGCGAGGAGTGCGAAAGCGTGTCCGCCATGCTCCAGGCTGCCGGCGAGGATGCTGTCGAGATCAAGCAGGAGCATGCAGCGCTGGCCGCGCATGTGGAGCGACTGAGGCAGTTGTGGCCACCCTTGTCTGCGGACATCAGCGCACTGTTTGACCAACAGCCTCAGAACCATAGCGACGGATCGTACTTGGTGGACGGTCAGTCAGCATGTGAGTTCGCTAAGGCACTCAACGACTCGCCCTCCATCAGCCTCGCGCGCCGTGACGCCAGGATAAAGGCGGAAGCGGCGACGGAAATGTCTCTGCGCAGGCCGCCGGGAAGTGTCCAGCGGTCGTGGATGCAAGAGGTGGCCAACGAATACCGCCAGCAGGCCGAGGGAGGTGGCGATGAGTAGGCAGGCCGGGTGGTACTGGGTGAAAGAGCATTCCTATGAGAACTGGGCGGCATGGCACTGGAACGGAGTGGACTTCGCCGGGGTCGACGAAGACTGTTTCGCCGTAATCGGCCCCCGCATCCCGTCGCCGGACGAGCCGTGGCAGTGCGTGCCGGTCGAAGCGACCGCCGACATGCTGGACGTTCTCACCCTTGGTCACCTTGTGACGGCGCCGAGGCGATGGCGAGAGGCGCTCGCAGCGGCGCCGAAGCCGGGAGGAGGCGATGAACCTTAGCTGGTGCGGTTCCTAGTATGCCAGGTATAGGTTCAGCGGCGCCCGTGGAAAACAGAGTGAGCCTGGTGAGCATCATTGTGCCCACCCGAGCAAGGGGTGCGGGGTATAGTAGGGGAAACGCAAAAACTGGAAGCCATTTATGTCCTTCGATGTCGACGAGCTACTGTATCTAGCCGCTTTCCCTACTCGTGCAGAAATTCTTAACGTGGTCCAAAAATTCGACCCGATCTGTGTGTCTAGGATTTCTGAGGTGCTATCTCTGACTCAGAATCAGACGACCAAGCATCTCACCAAAATGCGCGAAGCAGGTCTTGTAAAGGCGGATCGGTCAGGCCGTACCGTGTACTACCGCCTTGCAGATGAACCTTGTTTGCGCGACTTCCTTGAATGGCGGCGACGATACCGCCAGTGAACTGCCGATCATCATGCCGCCCTCGAGGCGGCTTTCTTTTGCCCTGAGGAGAGCTTGATCATGACACCCCTGATGCCGCCGAGTGAGGTGGCGGAACTCTTGGCCATCAGTGAGCGCAAGGTCTACGCGATCAAGCACCTGATTGGCTATGTCGCCCTGGGCGGCAACGTACGGTTTGAGCGAGAGGCGGTCGACGCTTACATTGAGAGCTGCAAGCGCGGCCCCTCACGAGGGGAGCAACAAAAATGGGTATCACGGTTCGATACCGCGCATCTCGGAGCAGGTGGGTCGTCACCGAGTCGGGTGAGCGCGGCAGATATCAGCGAACGTTTATCACGGAAAAGGAAGCAAGGCAGTTCGCCACGAAGCGAGAGGCTGAACTAAACGAGGCTCAATTCAATGGCCTCATGGGTCGGCAGGAGCGGAGGACCTTCATGGAGGGTCTTCTGCGCTGGGTCGACGAGTACGACACGAACAGCCAGGGCGCGAGCATTCGTGCAGTCGCCCGCTGGTTCGACGAGAACGCGCAAGACGTGCTGCTTGGCCAGGAGGTGCTGGATGCCGCCCGGTCGATGCAGAAGGATATGCGCAGGAAGCGGCTCAGCCAAAGCACGATCAATAACCGGACCCAGGTGGTCAAGCGAGTGCTGAGCCTGGCGTATCGGGAGTGGGATTGGCTGGATCAGCCGCTGGACGGCAAGCTGCGCAAGCCTACCCCGAAAAACGAGCGCCATGTCTACCTGACCGCAGGGGACATTCGGCGTTTGGTTGAGGCTGTGCCGGAAGAGTATCCGGAGGAGCGGCGAATCATCACGCTGGCTGCTTTGACGGGACTGCGCCGCGGCGAACTCCTGTCGCTGGACCCTGGCAACATCCAGGGTGGTCGCATCGTGTTGCGACCAGGGCAGACCAAGAGTGGCAAAGCCAGGGTCGTGCCGCTGCCGGAGGATGGTGCGGCATTGGTGGCTAACCTGCCGTTCGCATCTGACGCTCATCAATTGCGTAAGGCGTTTGAAGCTGCCCGGCAGGCTATAAAGCGTGATGACCTGCGCTTTCATGACCTTCGCCACACCTACGCCAGCCTGCTAGCTGAGGCGGGGGAGGTGATGACGACGGTGCAGGCGCTACTTGGCCACAGCAGCTTGGTGGTGACCAGCCGGTACGCGCATATGTTCGACTCGCGTCTGGATCAAGTGGCTGGCAGGCTGCCGAAGCTTTGCGACCAAATTGCGACCAGAGAGGAGGGCGTCGAGGGACTAGGTAGCATAAGGCATTGAAACTATTGGTGCCCGGAGCCGGGCTCGAACCGGCACGGTGTTGCCACCGAGGGATTTTAAGTCCCTTGCGTCTACCAATTTCGCCATCCGGGCAGGAACGTCGCCAGAGGTAAGGCGATAGGGTCCGAAGGGATCGGACACGGCTTCTGGGAAGCGGGGCACACCTGAAAGGAAAAATGGAGGCTGGAGTCGGAATCGAACCGGCGTACACGGAGTTGCAGTCCGCTGCATAACCACTCTGCCATCCAGCCTCATGAGTCATCCATCGTCTGATGATGGAGCGGGAAACGAGATTCGAACTCGCGACCCCAACCTTGGCAAGGTTGTGCTCTACCACTGAGCTATTCCCGCCTGACTCGAGGACGTATTATACGGATAAGTCGGTGACTGTCAAACGCTTTTCCCTGAGTTTTCGAATAGGCCCCGGATCGCCAGAGCGCTGCCTACAGCGAGCGGCTAAGGTGCGGCCAGGCGGCACGCAGGTACTGGATCATCGACCACAGCGTCAGTATGGCGGCGGCGTACAGGGTGACAACGCCCAGTTCGGCGATCAGGTGGCCGGGAGGGAAGGCCAGCAGCAGCAGCAGGGCGACCATCTGCAGGGTGGTCTTTACCTTGCCGATCCAGGACACCGCGACCGAACCGCGCTTACCCATCTCCGCCATCCACTCGCGCAGTGCCGAGATGACGATCTCGCGGCCGATGATCACCAGCGCCGGCAACGTCAGCCAGGCGGCGTCATAGCGCTCGATCAGCAGTGCCAGCGCCACTGCCACCATCAGCTTGTCCGCCACCGGGTCGAGGAAGGCGCCAAATGGCGTCGACTGGTCCCACTTGCGCGCCAGATAGCCATCCAGCCAGTCGGTGATGGAGGCCAGGCCGAACAGGGCGGCGGCGGTCAGCATGCTGTATTCGAAGGGCAGGTAGAACAGCACCACCAGCAGGGGGATGAAGACGATGCGTGCCAGGGTCAGAATATTGGGAATGTTCATCGATACCGCTGTCCTTGCTGGAGGGGGGCGACAAGAAGCGACGGACGACGTTGGCGCCCGTCAAAGTGGTTCATTCTATCCGTGATACCTCAACTCATCCATGCAGGGCACGATGAATTGTGTCTGCCATGGTGGCGCTGATGCCGGGGACCCGAGCCAGTTCATCGCGGGTGGCCTGCTTGATGCCCTGGAGTCCGCCGAAGAAGCGCAGCAGTTCACGTCGGCGTTTGGGGCCGACGCCGGGGATATCCTGAAGTGTCGAGGTGCGCCTGGCCTTGTCTCGCTTGGCACGGTGGCCGGCGATAGCGAAACGGTGCGATTCGTCGCGGATGTGCTGGATAAGGTGAAGACCCGGCGAGGTCGGTGGCAGCGCCAGAGAGCGATCCACGGTCTCGACAAAGAGGGTCTCGAGGCCAGCCTTGCGGGTGGTGCCCTTGGCCACCCCGAGCAGGATCACGCCGTTGATGGCGAGCTCGGCGAGCACCTCTCGCGCCATGTTCAACTGGCCCTTGCCGCCGTCCACGACCAGGATGTCGGGTAATACGCCTTCCCCTTCGTTGAAGCGCTTGAAGCGACGAGTCAGCGCCTGCTGCATCGCTGCGTAGTCATCGCCGGCGGCGACTCCCTTGATGTTGAAACGCCGATAGTCGCTCTTGCGCGGGCCGTCCTGGTCGAACACGACGCAGGATGCCACCGTGGCCTCGCCGTGGCTGTGACTGATATCGAAGCATTCGAGCCGTTGCGGCGTCTCGTCGAGCTCGAGTGCCTGGCGAAGATCTTCGAAACGTTTGGCGAGCTGGGTCTGGTTGGCCAGTTGGCCGGCCAGTTGCTGCTCGGCGTTGGTGCGGGCGAGTTCACGCCACTGGGCGCGGTGACCGCGGACCTTGTCGGTCATGCGTACCCGGCGTCCGGCATGCTCGCTCAGCGCCCGGGCGATCAGTTCGGCGTCGGGTACGGCGTGGCTGGTCAGCACTTCGGTGGGGATCTCCCGGGCCTGTCCGAGGTAGTACTGGCTGACGAAGTCACCCAGCAGTTCCGGCTCCCCGAGATCGAGGCTGTTGGCGGGGCTGTAGTGCCGCGCCCCCAGCAGACGCCCCTGACGAATCGACAGCACCGAGATGCACAGGGCACCCGGCTGGGAGGCCAGGGCAAAGGCGTCGGCGTCTCCGCTGCCGGTATCCACCACCTGGCGCTGCTGCAGACGGCGCAGATCCTGCAACTGGTCGCGCAGACGTGCCGCTTCCTCGAAGTCGAGGGCCTGGCTTGCGGCCTCCATGTCGCGGGTCAGCTCCTGGCTGACCGATTCGCTGCGTCCTTCCAGGCACTGGATGGCGTGTTCGATGTCGCGGCGGTAGTCTTCTTCGCTGATGTAGCCCACGCAGGGGGCGCTGCAGCGCTGAATCTGATACTGCAGGCAGGGCCGGGTGCGGTGTGCGAAGACGCCGTCCTCGCAGTTGCGGATACGGAACACCTTCTGCATCAGCGATAGTGTTTCGCGCACGGCGCCGCTGGAGGGATAGGGCCCGAAATAGCGGCCGTCATCGTGGCGGGTCCTTGCGCGCTTGTGTTCCAGAGCGGGGAAGGGATGACGGTCGGTGACAAACACGAAGGGGTAGGACTTGTCGTCA
The DNA here is from genome assembly GCF_019802175.1 of Halomonas sp. DP5N14-9. Lineage (NCBI taxonomy): Bacteria > Pseudomonadati > Pseudomonadota > Gammaproteobacteria > Oceanospirillales > Halomonadaceae > Halomonas > Halomonas sp. DP5N14-9. The sequence continues at coordinate 34,528 of NZ_JAHVHR010000034.1, read as the reverse complement.
CGCAACAGGATGTTGTAGGGCGGTCTGAGCTGCTTTATCAGGGTCTGTTCGAGCAGCAGCGCCTCGGTCTCGCTGTTGGTCACCGTGACCTGGATGTCGTGGATGCGAGCGACCAGCGCCTGAGTCTTGGTATTGAGTGCGCCGCGAAAATAGCTCGCCAGGCGAGCCTTCAGGCGGCGAGCCTTGCCGATATAGAGGGTATTGGACTGGTCATCGAACATCCGGTAGATACCGGGTGATTCGCTGACGGTCTCGAGAAAGCGTCGGGCATCGAAGGTCATGGTCTGGTAAGGCTCACCCTGTCACATCACGTCAGGGAGCTCATGCTACCAGAGCCTGGCGGGGGACGTATCGTCCCCGACGGCACATTGGGTAAGAGCCTCAGGCTGGCTTCTAGTCTTCCTTGAAGCCTTCGACAAGCCCATGCCGCAGCCCCAGGTGGGTCAGGGCGACATCGGAATTGACGCCGAGCTTTTCGAAGATGCGATAGCGGTAGGTGTTGACCGTCTTCGGGCTCAGGAACATGCGATCGGCGATGTCGGCGACGCGTTGGGCGTTGACGATCATCATCGCGACCTGAAGCTCGCGCTGGGACAACTGATCGAACGGATTTTCCTCGTGGTCGATGCGCGACAGTACCAGCCGTTGAGCGATCTCCGGGCTGACGAAACGCTGTCCGGCGAACACCGCGCGGATGGCCTTGACCATTTCGTCGTGCTGGGAACCCTTGCTGATGAAGCCGTGGGCACCGGCCTCCAGCAGCCGCTGGGCAAAGGCTTCCTCGATAAAGGCCGTCAGCACAAGAATACGGATGTCCGAGGTCAGTCGGCGGATCTTGCGAGTGGCCTCGAGCCCGCCGATGCCCGGCATGCGAATGTCCATCACCACCACGTCGGGATTGAGGCGGCGAGTCTGGGCAATGGCCTCTTCTCCGTCCGCGGCTTCCCCGACGACATTGATGTCCTTCTCTGCATTGAGCAGATGAACGATGCTGGTGCGTACCAGGTGATGATCGTCAGCGACAAGAACCCTGATCAATGCCGATACTCCTGGAAAAGGTGAAAACTGGGATCATGGATTTGACCGAGGCGAGCCAATGCTCATTGCGGGGTCTTCTCATGATGATTCGCAGTAGACTGTCACAAATTGATCCTAAGGGGAATTGGGTCTCCGGGGGGCGACGGCGTTTTCAGCATAGCTGCATTGATAGTGTGCTATATCTCTGATAGCGGCGCACCGCGGTTTCGGGTGCTTGCCGCCCGGGACTGCTGCATGAGGCCCAACGTCCTGGTTGGCTTGATGTGATGCCACCTGTCGCGTCATTTCATGTTACCAGCCGCAGGGCGGGAGTGCAGGGTCGTAGGCGTGAACCGGGCGCCGCCACGGCGAGACCGTGGCGATGGTCGGGCGAAACCGTCATGCGGACGCGCCGGCAGGCTATGCTGAACTTGACCGGCGTCAATGAAAGCACGATTGCGTCCACGACACGCCTTGATCTGGTGCGCACTGGCTGCGTAGTGCGGCCCCGTGTCCCGATCGAGTCCTCTGGATGGCCAGTCTGGCCAAGGTTGCGCCATGTCCTGTCCCCTGTCTGAACAAGACTCCCTGCTCGCCGACAAGTTGCGTTTTCGCCTGGCGCGCCCCACCAGCGCCTATGACGTCCTTGGCTATCGTTGCACGGGGATACCTTGCACCCCGCCAGGCGCGCGCGAAGCGGTCTGGGCCAGGGACGACTACCGTTGTCGCTTTTGTGGCTTTCGCAGCGCCAAGTATCAGCAGGCGGTGACCCTGGGGACTGACAGTCGCAATGTCGATGATATCGTGACGGCCTGTCTGTTCTGTGATCAGGTGAATCGCCTGGATCTGGTGCCTTCCATGCGTTCCGGTGTACTGGTGTGGCTGCCCGGCGTGACCCAGGCGGACCTCAATCGGCTGGCCCCCGTCATTTTTGCTGCGCGCCTCGACAGGCGGCTGCAACTGCGAGCACGCGTCCTGCTGGAGCGTGTGATGGAGGCGCGAGCCGCCGCCAGAGAACGCTTCGGTAGCGACGATCCACTGACCCTGGTCGAGTTGCTGAGAGCGAGGGGAGAGGGGCGAGCGGACGGCCTGATGCAGCAAGGCTTGCGCCTTTTTCCGCTGGATCGGCGGGTCGTCAGTCAACAGGGGCTTTGCTTCAATCAGTTCCCGCAGATTCTGGCGTACTGGCGCTCGAGGAAGGGCCCGCTAGGGGGCGAGCGAATCGCCGAAGCGCTGGCGATGAGCGAATCGCGGCTGATGGCCGGGGGCGGTTCAGATGCCACCGCCTCTTCGGTTCCGTCGTCCTGACGTCCGTAGCTTGGTCAGTCCAGCGGCGCGTGGATGCGCTCGGGCAATCCGGCAGCGATGGGTTCGTCATCGAGCATCTCGATGTTGCCGCTGGCGCTCAGCATGAAGCGGGCGAGAAAAAAGGCGTCGGCATAGTAGAGCGTCGCCAGGTAGCGATAGACGTCTTCGTCATCGGCCGGGTCCTGGCGCGGCGCGTGACAGCTTCCGGCGACGATGGCCTGAATATCGGGATGGACCGGGAGCAGCGGATCCTCGAGCGAATCGACAATATAGAAGGGACCGTCCGGCCCCCTGACGAAGAAGCAGAAGAAGCGCAGGTAGCCGAGCGCATTGGCAGCGCAAAGCTGGATCGGCTGGCGAGCGTTCAACTCGTGGATCGGCGGTGCAGTACCGGTCAGCCGGGTCAGCGGGCGCGGCACGTGGTCTCCAGCAGCGCCTTCCTCGACGAAGTACAGCGCCAGGCCCTGCATCCAGTCGGGATGTTGCAGGCGTATCAGGGTGGCGTCGGGGTACCAGGGCAGTCGGCAGGCGTCGGCCACCAGTCTGTTGTCGGCGAGATGCTTTCCATCAATACGGCTGCCGCAGGGCCAGTGGGACTCGACAAATGCCGGCCTGCAGCGCCGCCAGGGGTACTGCCAGGGGTTGCCTTCCAGGGTCGGGGCGAGAGCGCCGCGGGCAATCGCTGGATCGGGGTCCATGTCGTTGGGCGAGGTGCCTGCGCACTGTTCCTGGTCCCCATCCGCCGCAGGGGCGCGCAAGGCCGCCACCGCTTTCTCGATAACCGCGGTGGACTGACCCGCGCCTTCGAGCCAGGCAAGTATCCTGGGGTCGGCCACCGGGCCGTCCTCGAGGGCGCGTCCAGCGTCGTCGCGAGTGCATGTCCGGGTCAGACGTTCAGCGTATACCTGGGCGACGCTGCGTCCGTCGCGAGTTCGCATGGCCGCATCGGCGTTTCGCTGAATCAAGGCCAGCGCCAGTGGAAACTGGCCTAGTGACAGCGCGATCAGCACCGGTGCATCGCGGTCACGAGTGGCCATGTCAATATCGGCTCCGGCGTCTGCCAGCACGATAGCGATGTCCTTGTAACCGCCTTCGGCGGCCAGTTGCAAGGCGGTGACGCCTGGCTGTTCTGCGCAGGCATCGACCTCTGCGCCGGCGGCTACAAGCCGTTCGACCAGGGTTTGGTGATTGAACTGTACGGCCAGGTGCAGAGGGTGCCAGCCCTCGGCGTCGCTGGCGTCACAGTCTGCCCCCGCCATGATAAGCGTCTCGACCAGGTCCAGCGCTCCGCCGACACAGGCCAGGTGGAGCAGAGTGGGGGCTAGGGGCGCCTTGGCGCTTCCTCTTGTGGCAACGCCTGGCTCGGTTGCCTGCTCGATGTCCGCCTGCTCGATGACCCCCTGCCCGATGAGCAGGACCTTGGCCGCCTCGCTCGCGCCCTTGAGGCAGGCGAGCTGCAGGGCGCTCATGGCGTGCTTGTCGAGGACATCCACCGATACGCCGCCGAGATCCAGCAATGCCGTGACGACCTCGGCTCGATTGGCCAGGGCGGCCAGGTGAAGCGCCGTGCGGCCATCCGGGGTGGTGGCCTGCATGTCGGCCCCGTGGCGAGCCAGCAGCCTGATTGGCTCGGCATGTCCCTGATCGGCGCACAGGTGCACCAGGTTCCAGCCGGCAAAGGGGCTGCGACCAGGCCAGTGCAATTGGGTGTTCGGGTCGCTGCCGGCGCGTAGCAGTACCTCGGCACAGGCGACATGACCACCGGTCACCGATGCCTGCAGCGCGGTCTGATGGATCGGTTGCTCTGCCTTGGTGTCTTCTCGATGGTCTCTGGCGTCGAGTGTGGCAGTTGTATGGCAGAGCAGGGCCAGGGTATCCGGGTGGCCGTGCTCGGCGGCCAGGTGCAGCGCTGTGCGGCCGTCGCCGATCGCCGCGGCGGGATCGGCCCCGTGCTCGAGCAACAGCTCGGCCACCCTGGTGGCTCCGCGGGCGGCGGCGATGTGCAAGGGGGTGTGTTCGAAGTCGCCGAGCTTGCCTGACGGGACTCCCTTTGCGCCTTCCTTGCGCCAGGCATCCTGCCGTTCCCGGGCGCTGCTTTCCTTGCCCCAGTCCGCGGCGAGCGCGAGGGCACCGAGGTCGGCGCCGCGTTCAATCAGCCAGCGGGCTATTTCCGGATGATCATTGTAGGCGGCCAGGTGCAACGGCGTGGCGTCGTTGGCCAACCTGGCGTCGATCTCGAGTCCTTGGGCCACCAGCGCCTCGGCGGCCTTCACATGATTGCCGCGGGCGGCGAAGTGCAGATAGCTCCAGTGCGTCTGATGGGGGGCTGCCGGGTCAGCCCCGAGGGCAATCAGGTGGCTGATGGTGTCGGCTCGATCGTTGGCGATCGCCTGTTCCAGCGGGGTCTGACGGTTGGCGTTGGTGAGGTCGGGGCTCTGGCCGCGTTGCTGTATCAGGTAGTCGAGCACCCTGTGCTGGCCGGCGAGCGCGGCCAGGTGCATCGGTGTCTGGCCGTGGGGCGCTTGCTGTGCGTCCAGGCTGGCCCCTGCTTCCACCAGACGCTGCAGGCAGTCGACGGCTCCTGCCTGTGCCGCCAGGTGTACGGGGCGCCAGTGGTCCTCATCGGCGTGGTCAGGATCGGCACCGGCCGCCAGCAGCGGTTGCAACAGGTCGAGGCGGTTTTTCCAGACCGCCCAGAAGGTCGCGGTGCGGCCATCCTTGCGCGGTAGATCGACCGCCTCGGGCCTTCTGGCCACCATTGCCGCGATGATATCGGCGCGCTGGTAGAAGGTGGCCAGGATCAGGTGTGTCGGCTTGCGAGGGCTCTGGGTGACCACCGCTGCAGGATCGGCTTCCAGCAGCAGCAGGGTGAGGCAGAACTCCCGCAGGCGGGCAAGCTCCTTGGTCGTTGGCGGGCCTTCGCCGAGCACATCATGCCAGATCGCCAGCACCCGGGCCGCGCGATCCAGGTAGAGCAGGCGATAGGCGTTCCAGCGCGCGGCGTCCGGCGGGCTAGCAAGACAGTGCTCGGCTTCCCCCACCAGTTGGCGGACGCATTCGCGTACCGGGCGCTCCCGTTCCAGCCACTCGCTGGCCTGGGGCCAGTGGTGGAGTACCGCTTCGTGGACCAGGCGGACACGCCCGTGGCGTTCATCGATCAGCAGGCGCCGCTCGCGCAACGCCCGGGCCAATTGAAAGGCGTCTGTGGCATCCGCCGCGGGGAAGACCGTGGCGGGTAGCGTAAAATGCTTTTCGCCGACCTGGCGCCAATCCACCAGGCGACGCAGCAGGTCACCGACGACGCTATCCGACCACAGTGCGCCGGACGCCGCCTTGGCCTGCTCGAAGGCCTCATTGGCGAGTTGGGTGATGGCGCCTTCGATACTGTCGTGGCCCTCGGCGTTGGCGGTGTCCAGTACCCACAGGGGGGGCTCCCGCTGGCGGTCGCCCCCGTCGGGGGGACGAGGGTGACCGGTGGCCTGGAAGGCCTCGGAGCCAGACGCGCTCTCGGTGAAGCCTGCTGTGGCGCTGGTGCCGAGCCCCTGGATGTCGTTGTCGTCCTGGCGGTCACCACTGCGGCCAAAGCTCGTGGTGATAGCGTCACCCAGGGACGCCGAGTCAGCGATGGTGGCTTCCTCGGCAAGCCGCAGGCCGTGCTCGTAGAGATTGCGCAGCGCCAGTGACAACAGCGGCAGCAGGCTGTCCTGGGCGTCGCCTCGACCATGATGGCCGCGAATCCGCTGGATATTGTCCTTGAGCCGGGCTACCAGGGCGTCGCTGATGGCCAGGCGTCCGGTCAGCCGAAAGGGCTTGCGAATAATTTCGTCGAGACTGTTGTCAGGAGGAAACGACATCCTCGTTACCTGGCCAGTGGCATGGAGTTCGTTGAGCAGACTGTCGCGCTCCACCAGCTCCTGACGGTTTCCCTGGAGGGTGACAAAGATGCCCAGACGCGGGGCCAGGGCGCGGCATGAATGGGTCGCGTGGAGCCACTGCACCAGCGGATCCCAGAACTCGGCTTCCTGTTGTTCGCCATACAGAGCGTCGACGATCTCCTCGAACTGGTCGAACCCCAGCAGCAGACGAGGAGGTCGAGCCAGGCGCGTGGCGGCGGCGTCCAGCAGTAGACACAACTCCTCGTTCAGGGCTTCGATACGCAGGTCCGTTGACGTCCTTCCCAGCAGACGGCGAGCTCTCCTGGCAGTTGGTTCATCGCACCAGCCGGCGCCTTCCAGGCGTTTCACGATGGCGTCGAAGAGCATTGTCAGCACGCATCTGTCGCCGCTTCCTGCGTCCGTGGCTCGGCTATCCGGGGCCAGGTCGGAAGGGCGCAATATGCAATCAAGGCAGCGATGATCGGCGCTGTCCGCTACCAGGGCACCGATGATGCCGGCACGCAGGAACGACGACTTGCCCGAGCCGCTTCCGCCCTCGACCCAGACCACGGGGACCCGGTCCTGCTGGTTCCAGCGCTGCTTGAGTTCCTCTCTCAAGGTGCTTCGCTGGTCGGAGCGCCCGCAGAAAAGCGCGTGGTCCCCGACGTCGTAGGACTCCAGACCCTTGAAGGGGTCTCGGTCCGACGCCGTCAGGGCCAGGTTCAGGTCCCGCTCCATGAAACGTCTCAATTCGCCGATAAAGGCGTCCTGAGAATCGATGACACGAATGACGTGGCCGCGACGTTGCACGAAGGCAACCAGATTGATCAGTTGCTTGAGCTGCTGGGTGCGGTCTTCCAGTCGCCTGGTGATGCAGGCTGAATCCGTTCCGCACTTGTCCTGGCATTCATGAAAGTGACGATAGTTGCCCCAGGCGGCTTTCAGTGGCTCGGTGGTGTCCAGCAGGTCCCTCGGCCCGACCAGACACAGCAGCAGTGGCAGTGCGCGAGATCCTGCCGATGCCTCCTGGCGCTGTCGCTCGCGGTAGGCCAGGGTGGCCAGCAGTTCAAAGGTGGAACCGGTAAGGGCGAATCCACCACGGTCGGCCCAGGCGTTGTCCCAGGGAATCACCAGGCCTGGGCTATCGCCGCCGTCGTCGGGCTTCATGGGATCGAGGACCCGCAGGTCATCGATGGGGTGATGGCTTGCCAGAGGGCTACCGACCTTTTCACCGAAAAGGCAGATCACCCCTCTGCAGAGGGGATCCGAGGGGTGGGGAATCTGCTGCTGGGCCGGCACCGCATCATCGAAACCGTCTTCGGCGGTATCGACCTCCCAGGCGTAGAGCCGAAGGCCGTGATCGTCGGCGGCCTGGTGATGCAGCGTCTCGATCTCGTCCCTGCAGGCGCGGCGCAGGTAGGCCACGTCACCGGGTGACGCAAGAAAGATGCTGGGGTGTTTCAGCGACGGAAAGGTGTTTTCAGATGAACCGGATGAACCGGCTGTCCCGGGAGGGGGGAGGTCGGTCGCTGTGGCGTTCGGGGGCTCGCGGGAGACGTCGCTCATGGGCTGGGTCCTGTCCCGGGCGTCAGGCCCACTGCGCCAGCAGTCGATCCAGGAAGGCAGGATCGACCACCGGTGGTGGCGTAGGCTTTGGCCGTGCCGGACTGACTCTGCGCAGACGACGTTGCGGACGCAGCGCCTGGGGCATGATCTCTCGGCTGCTGTCGTGCAAGGGGTTGCGGTCGAACTGGCCACGAAACAGCGGGTCGCTGCGGTATTCCGGTCGCCTGGCCAGGCGTGCCTCGTCGCCGGCGATCAGCAAAAGCATCTCGTCGAAATCCAGGTCGAGCAGCTCCTCCGGGCGCGGGAAGCCGGTCAGGGTCGCCAGGTCCATCGCCGCGTTCATGTTGGGTACGCCAAAGGACTGCACCACCCGACAGTTGTTGAGCATGGTCTGCCAGTCCTGGGGATACAGCTGTCGCAACTGGCTCATGTCCTGCCAGAAGCTCCAGGTCTGCAGGCCGTAGCCGCGCAGCAGGGTGATGGCCTGTCGCAGCTGCGGCAGAGGACCGAGCTGGGGTGCCTCGTCGAGCAGGAACAGGGTACGCAGCGCTGGCGCCCGGCGTCGGCGCACCACCGCCGCGATCAGTACGCCGATCCACAGTCTCAGCAGGCGGCCGTGGGATTCGAGCTTCTCCGGGGGAATCACCAGGTAGATCGATAACAGTTCCCCGCGGGTGACGTCGTCCAGCGAAAAGGTGGAGTCCTGGGTAGCCTCCAGTACCGCTTCACCGCGCAGGAAGCCGAGACTGTTCTGGGCGAAGGCCATGTAGCCGGCCAGGGTGGTCTCGGCCGGCAGAGTCAGACTGGCGGCGGTGGCTTCCAGGTCCGGATCCTGCATCTGGCGCATGCGCTCGGCCAGCTTGGCCAGCTCTTCGGTATCCTGGCTGACCATCTTGCGTAGCTTGCCGAGCAGCCCCTTGCGCTGTTCCGGCTGGCTGCGGATCAGGTAGAGCAGCAGACCATTGAGCACCTGCTGGGCGCGCTGCAGCCAGAAGCGGTCACGGCCGTCGAAGCCGTGTGACTCCATCATCAGCTCCGACAGCATGGCGATGTCATCGAGCTCGGTGCGTGAATTGGGGATGACGATGTCGGTGGGGTCCAGCCGATCTGCCGGCAGGTCGGTGATGCCCATGGGGTCGAGCACGATGACCCTGTGGCCCATCTGGCGGCGGCGACGGGCGGTCACCGCCGCATTCTCGCCCTTGGGGTCGACCACGATCACCGGCCCCGGATAACGCAGCAGGGTGGGGATGATGCAGCCGGTTCCCTTGCCCGAGCCGGTGGGGGCAATGGTCATCAGATGGCCGCTGCCCTCGAACAGGATCGGATCGAGCTGCTCCTGGTTCGCGTTGGTGCTTGGCGCCCCGATGCGGAAACCGAACGGCTGATGAGGCTGACCCTGCTCCAGCGACCAGCCCACCAGCAGACCGTCCCCCTCCACCGATGACGGCAGGCGACGAGGGGGCAGAGGCGAATCATCCGGTACCAGGGTCATGGTGTGGGGTCCTCGTGGGCAGGCAAGGGGGCTCAGCGCAGGTAAGCTGATTCAGGGCAGGCGCACCGCGCCGATAAAGCGTTCCAGTCGCAGCGGCAGATCGTCGAGCAGGGTGCGGTCCTCTTCCATGTGGACCTCGCCGTCGCGCAGCACCGTGAAGTCGCAGTCCCACAGCGAGCGCCCGTAGACCACCGGTACCTGGATGTGCCAGGCGACGACCGGACTGTCGACGTCGCTGTTGAGGGAGCGCTGTTCAGCCAGATCCCCGCTGTGCAAGGTCATGGGGGCTGGCGCGTCGGCTTCGTCGTTGGCGCATACCACACGGGGGGGATAGCTCACCTTGGACAGCGCCTGACGGACCGCATCGAGCGCCTGAGGCGGCGGATCGGCATCGACCCAGGGAAAATAGTCGGCGGATTCCAGCACACGAAAACGGCCGCTCTCGGCACCTCCGATGATGAACCCGGTGAACAGGTGCAGGTATTCCAGCGCCGCGGCTGGGGAAGTGGCAGGATCGCCATAGACACTGTTCAGTCGAAACAGCGCCTTGCTGGTCAGGTCCAGCGGCCAGACACCGCTCTGGCCATAGATGAAGGCGAACAGGCCGGGGCCTTCTTCGGTCTCCAGCAGGACGTCGCAGAGCAGATGGCGGCGATAGCACAACAGTGGCATGGCGCGGATCGCCAGGGCGGTAAAGCACTCGCAGGTGGGCCGGATATCGTCGGCGAGCTGGGCCTGGGTCAGGTCCAGCAACAGCGGCAGACTGTCCTCGGGGGACAGCGTCTTCCAGTCCCCCGGGACGGGCGGCACGCTGGGAAAGGCCTGGTCTGCAGGCGTGAGGTGCTTCTCGAGAAATGTCTCCCAGCGATCTCGGTCCATGCAGGCCTCCGCCTGTATCGGGGCTACCGCTTCAGAAGCCCCGGTGGTGCAGCAGGGGCCGGGGGGCTGTCTTCACCCTAGATAGCCGCTGTCGTCTTGGCAACGGCTTCGGCGCCAATCAGAGCGGCAAAAATCTGGTGTCTCTCGATCATGAATCCCGTGTGCAAGGCGGCCAGGTCAGCAGGTACTTTTCCGACGGGCCTAGAATCCGGGCACCAGCTCCCGCTCGCTGTAGATCATGCTCCAGACCTTGAGGTCGTCGGCCATCGTCAGCTGCAGCTGACCGAGCAGACGACGGACCACGGGGCGCTCCGGTGTGTTCAGGCGAGAGGTCAGCTTGCTGCCCAGGCGCTTCAGGCGTTGACTCATGCGCCGGGACTGCTGAGCGGCGGCACGTAGATCGCCGGTGGCGCGGATGCCGAAGATGGCCGCGCCCAGCACCGGCAGAAAGCCGCCGAGCAGGGTGGCTACGGGCTTGTAGAGCTCCGCCGGAAGTGCCGGACCGTTGAGGTAGACCAGATAGCACACCAGATACAGGACGCCACTGGCCAGCGTCAGCCAGAGCGCCCCCTTCGCCAGGTACTCGAGGCGATCGTCCTGAGTCTCCAGGCGCTCGGCGGTTTTTCGGTGATAGCCGATCTGGCCGTCGATCTCTTCGTGCAGGGCCACGTCCAGGGCCCGCCTGAGGCTATCACCGGAGACGACGGCGTCGGGTGGGCCGATTTCCCGCAGTGAGCAGCGCACGTACCAGGGAATCCAGTCGAAGCGACCGTTGTCCACCGGCGGCTCGGCGGCGCCGACGGGTGAGGTACCGATCAGCAGCGATAGCCGTGCCGGGCGGATCGCCTCGGCCAGGCTGCGGTAGGCCAGCCAGCGGCTCTGCCACTGCCCACGACGCCCGAGCCAGGTGATGAGCAGGATGCTGGCGATGATCGCAAGCTCCATGCTGACCAGCAGCGCCTTGACGCCCTTGCTGTCCCACGCCAGCACCGCCAGCAGACCCACCAGCACGGCGAGCGCTGCCAGCAGGAAGTTGGTGGTGTAGGCGCTGCGAAAGCGGTGAGCGTAGTCGATGGCGCGATTGTCTGCGGCGATCCAGCGTTGTCGCAGGCGCTGGTCCAGGGTCGCCTCGTAGCTATCACCGCCAAGATGGTGTGCGGCTCTGAGTGTTTCCTTCCAGGCTCCGCTGCGTTCACGTTCAAGCCCCAGGTCGACCGATGTGGCGAAGGGTACGTCGCGCACCAGCAGGGCGCGCAGCCACTCATGAACACAGTGACGGGTGCGCGGCCGTGGGGTCTGGCGGGCAAAGTCGCCAAGGCCCTTGAGCGGGCAGCTGGCGTCGTCGGGGCCGCGGCCCAGCAACAGCAGCTGTTCGAGTCGGTCGTTCAGTAGCTGGCTGATGTCACCTGGCGTCAGGGCTTTCCAGTCGCCGTCGTCCAGGGGCTCGACGACGTGCTCTCGGGGGACCCACAGGTGCAACTGGCCCTGCAGGTCGAGCCACAGTGTGATCAGGCCACGCAGGCGTGCCTCGTCGATGATCTCGGCGGTACCTCCACGCCCTCGGGAGGGCTTGCCGTCCCATACCGCCAGTAATACGTCGGAATGCGCCAGCACCAGATGGCCGGCCGCCTCGTAACCGGCTTCCCGCTGATCGCAGGGCTCGCCGAGGTCGAGTTCGGTACAGCTGGTCACCGCCGGATGCTCGAACCAGCGCCAGTAGTCGGCCAGGGCGTCGCCATTGAAGTCGTCGGCGTATTGCCGACGTCGAAAGGGCAGGATCAGGTTGATCTCGTAGCCACGTGAGGCCGCCGCCTCGGCGACCAGCCGGTCGGCTCCCTCGGCGATGGCGCTGGCCAGTCGCATGCAGGCAGGCTCATCGGCATAGAGGCCGGGTTCGGCCTGTGCTCCCAGCCGGCGCGTCTCGGTGGCGAGGCGTTCGAGTATGTCCTGAGCCGCCTTGCCCAGCGCATCATGGTCGGCCTCCGCCAGGTCCTTGGGGCGGTGCCCGGTCACGCCCACGCGCAGGGTGAGTCGAGGGGCAAGATAGGCATTGTCGGTCACGGCGTGTCTCCGGGCTCGTCGAAGGGATCCTCTGGGGATCGCGTCGTGGCTTACTGGAGCATAGGTGAGGTCGCCTCGTTTCGCCGGCCAGCGAGTCTGACGGCAGGCTGCTGGCGTCCAGGGCGAGCGTCTGCGGGACCAGGCTCAGGCCGGTGATGTCAGGGCGATGCAGGATAAGTCCCAGGTCCTGTGGGTAGGCGCCATGATCTTCCGCACACGCCTGCAAAGCTCCCTTGCACTGGTGCCTCTTCATGGCCGACGTTGGTGGAGCATCGACCAAAGTCTCGTCGTCACTTCCTTGCATGGGCCAGTGGGGACAACTAGATTCAGTCTCGGTGGTATGACACGTATACAGTCGCCCAGGCATGGAGCCTGTCGATTCGATTGCGTGCATCCACCTTGCACACTCCACACGCCACAAGAGCCCGGGAGAACAACAAGATGCGCCCCAATCACTGCCAGCCGCCCGCCCGCTTCATTCGTCGTAGCCTGATCGCCGCCATGGTCGGCGTCAGCCTGTCGGCGGCCGCCCAGGCGGAAACGCTGACCTTCGCCCACGTCTACGAGACCTCGGAGCCTTACCACGAGTGGGCCGTCTGGGCCGGCGAAGAGATCGAGAAACGCACCGATGGCCGCTACTCGGTGGAGGTGCACCCAGCCTCTTCACTGGGCAAGGAAGCCGACATCAACGAGGGGCTGAGCCTCGGCACCGTCGACCTCATCTTTACCGGCAATCAGTTCGCCGGCCGTTCCTACGGTCCCATCGGCATCGCCGGTGCGCCCTACATGTTCCGTGACTTCGATCACTGGCAGGCCTACGTCGACAGCGACCTGTTCGCCGAGATCGCCCAGGGCTATGAGGACGCTACCGGCAACGTGCCGCTGGCGATGAATTACTACGGCAAGCGCCACACCACGTCCAACGAGCCGATCAATACGCCGGAGGACATGCAGGACCTGAAGATCCGCGTCCCCAACGCGCCGATGTACATGATGTTCCCCGAGCAGGTCGACGCCAATCCTACGCCGATCGCCTTCGCCGAGGTCTATCTGGCCCTGCAGCAGGGTGTCGTCGACGCCCAGGAAAACCCGCTGCCCACGATCAAGGCCAAGGCCTTCTACGAGGTGCAGGACGTCATCAACCTGACCGGTCATATCACCGACTCCCTGATCACGATTGCCGGCGGTCCGCTGTGGAATCGCCTGTCCGAAGAGGATCGGCAGATCTTCCGCGACGTCTATGAAGAGGCCGGCGAGAAGATCACCGCCGACATCGTGCAGCAGGAGCAGGACCTGGTGGCCTGGTTCGAGGAGCAGGGCGTCACCGTCAACGAGGTCGACACCGCACCGTTCCGCGAAGCAGTGATGCCGGCTCACAACGGTGACGCGGCGACCTGGGACCAGGAAACCTACGATCGCCTCCAGGCTATCGGCCAGTAAACGACGGAGGGGAGGGCGCCGTGCGCCCTCCCTCGGGAGATCCTTCATGACCCGATCTGACGTGAGTGACCCTGGCGTCGAACACGAGACCACCAGCGCCTTCGAGGTGCCCGATGACGACGACCGGATCCGGCCGGGTGACTACGGCATCGAGGACTATCTGACGCTGGTGGTCTTCTGGCTTCTGGCGTTGGACGTCTTTGTTCAGTTCTTCAGTCGCTACGTGCTCGGCAACTCCATCGCCTGGACCGAGGAGATCGCCCGCTACCTGCTGGTAGCGGTGGGTTTTCTCGGCAGCGCCATGGCCGCCCGCAAGGGCTCGCATATCGCCGTGGAATTCTTCTATCGCTACCTGTCGGAGCCCACCGCCCGGGTCATGTGGACCCTGGTGGATCTGGTGCGTATCGCCTTTCTCGGCATGCTGGCCTGGATCACCTGGCAGCTGGCCCAGCGCACCAACTCGATGATGGTGTCGGTGGACCTGCCCAAGAGTCTGCTCTATTACGTGGTGCTCTTCGGGGTGGTGCTGATGCTGGTGCGCTCGATCCAGCTGGCGGTGCGTCACTGGCGCACCGGCGAGAGCGAATTGATGTTTCGCGACGATGACGACTGAGCGCCACGAACAAGGAACAACCCCATGACTGAAGCAATGATCAGTGCCCGGCGCGGATCGCCAGTGCCTCCGGTGGTGGCGGCACTGGCGGTCGTCGGCTGCATCGCGCTGGCGTTTTTCGAGAACTACCTTTCGTTTCTGTTTGCCGCCCTGTTTACCCTGCTGGTCTGCGGGGTGCCCATCGCCATCAGCCTGGCCGGCTCCTGCCTGATGTACGTTCTGCTGACAGGACGCGTGCCCGACGTGGTCGTAGTGCACCGCATGGTCAACGGCATCGATAGCTTCCCGCTACTGGCGATCCCTTTCTTTATCCTCGCCGGCAACCTGATGAACAACGGCGGCATCACCACCCGCATCTTTGACTTCGCCAAGGCGCTGATGGGCTGGATGCGTGGGGGCCTGGGCCACGTCAACGTCGGTGCCAGCATTGTCTTCTCGGGGATGTCCGGTGCCGCCGTGGCCGATGCCGGTGGCCTTGGCACCATCGAGATCAAGGCCATGCGCGACGCCGGCTACGATCAGGAGTTCGCCGTCGGCATCACCGCAGCGTCTTCGACCATCGGCCCGATCATTCCGCCAAGCCTGCCCATGGTGATCTATGGGGTGATGGCGTCGGTCTCGGTGGGGCAGCTATTCGCCGCCGGCCTGGTGCCGGGCCTGCTGATGGGTCTGACGCTGATGGTGATGATCACCTGGCTGTCGCGGCGTCGCGGCTACCAGCGCGATGCACGGTTCTCGGTCTCGGTGCTGGGCAAGACGTTCTCGCGGGCCTTCCTGTCGCTGCTGACCCCGGTGATCATCGTCGGCGGCATCGTCACCGGTGCCTTTACCCCGACCGAGGCGGCGATCGCGGCGGTGGTCTATGCGCTGATTCTGGGGGGACTGGTCTACCGTACCCTGACCTGGCGGCGACTGTTGAAGGTCAGCATGGAAACCATCGAGACCACCGCGGTGATCCTGTTCATCGTTGCCGGCGCCTCGATCTTCGCCTGGATCCTGACCAGCAACCAGGTCACCCAGCACGTCATGGGACTGCTGGGACCCTTCCAGGACAATCCCATTGCCGTGCTCCTGATCATCAATCTGGTGCTGATCGTGGTGGGCTGCTTCATGGAGACCATCGCCGCCATTACCATCCTGGTGCCGGTGCTGCTGCCGGTAGCGGTGGCCTCCGGGGTGGACCCGGTGCACTTTGGTGTGATCATGGTGCTCAACCTGATGATCGGCCTGTTGACCCCGCCGGTGGGCATGGTGCTCTACGTGCTGTCGCGGGTGTCGCATATCTCCTTCGAGAAGTGCATGCGCGGCACCCTGCCTTTCCTGATCCCTCTGGTGGTGGCGCTGTTGCTGGTGACCTTCATTCCGGCGATTTCGCTGTGGTTGCCGACGCTGGTCTACCGCTGAGTCCCGGGTCGCCGCTGCGGCGGTGACGCGGTATGGCCGAGTCAAGGCGGCGCCGAGCGATCGGCGCGCGCCTTGCGGCCCTTATCCCCCTCACAAGGAATCCCCATGAGTGCCAGTCAATACGAGGCCTGTCGGGTCGATTACAAGGATCTGCATCGCTTTATCGAACAGGCGCTGGCGGCTGCCGGCGCCGATCAGGCCTCCCGGGAAGCGGTGGCCAAGGCGTTGGTCACGGCCTCGCTGATGGGCACCGACAGCCACGGCCTGAGGCTATTGCCGCACTACCTCAACGCCCTGCAAGGCGGGCGGATCAAGGGCAGCCCGACGCCGAGCATCAAGCAGCGTCTGGCCGGCACTGCGGTACTGGACGCCGATGATGGCTTCGGCCACCTGGCCGGGTATCGGGCCATCGATCATGCCGTCAGCATGGCCCGGGAGGTCGGCATCGGTGCGGTGGCGGTCGGCAACTCGTCGCACTTCGGTGCCGCCGGCTGCTACGCCCTCGCCGCGGCAGAGCAGGGCATGCTCGGCATGGCCTTTTGCAATTCCGATCCGTTCGTCCTGCTCCACGGTAGTCAGCGGGCCTTCCACGGCACCAATCCGATCGCCTTCGCTGCACCGGTGGCCGGCGAGGATCCGTATCTGCTGGACATGGCCACCAGCTCGGTGCCCATGAATCGGGTGCAGCAGTATGCGGCCATCGGACGGCCCTTGCCGGCGGACATCGCCGCGACCAGCGACGGCAGCACGACCACCGATGCCCGCCAGGTCAGCGCCTTGTTGCCGGTAGGTGGCGCCGGCTTCGGTTTCAAGGGGGCCGGGCTCGGTGGCATGGTCGAGGTGCTGAGTTCGACCCTGGCCAACATGGTCCACGGTTTTCGCCTGCTGCCGATGGGCGGGCCGGACATGTCGACTCCGCGCGGCGTCGGCCACTTCTTTCTGGTGATGGACCCGGGCGCCTTCGAGGAGCGCAGCGCCTTCGAGCGTCGCCTGGCCGAGTACCTCAAGGATCTGCGCGAGATGACGCCGCTAGAGGGTCAGCGGGTGCTGGCGCCGGGGGATCGCGAGTGGCAGACCCGCGATGAGCGCAAGCAGACCGGCATTCCCCTGGACCATGCCCAGCGCGATCAGTATCGCCAGATCGCCGAGCGCTTTGCGCTGACGGCGCTGACCGAGCACTGACCGAGCGCCGTCGAGGCTTGGCCTGGCCCGGGGGGTGAGTGTGCCGCAGTGACGCCTTGCTGCCCAGGGGGTGCGCCTTGCAGTACCATGTGCGCCGTGTCCCGGAGACGCTCCGGGTGATGGATCGAGGGAGACCCGCGTCGATGAGCAAATATCGGGTGGAGCGCAAGACGCTGTCCGAGCAGGTGGCCGAACAACTGGAGGCTGAAATCCTCGAAGGGCGGCTGGGCGAGAATGATCAATTGCCGTCCGAACGTGAATTGATGGAGCAGTTCGGGGTCGGGCGCCCGGCGGTGCGGGAGGCGCTGTTCTACCTGCAGCAGCTAGGCTTGATCGCGATCAACAGCGGCACCCGGGCACGGGTTATCCGGCCCACCGCCGAGGCCGTGATGGCGAGGCTGTCCGGGGTCACCCGACAGTTGTTGGCCAAACCCGAAGGGCAGCAGTACTTTCAGGAGGCTCGGGCGCTTTTCGAGGTCGCGCTGGCCCGTCAGGCGGCGCAGCACGCAAGCGATGAGGAGATCCAGGCGTTGCGCGACGCTCTGGCGCATCAGCGTTCGGTGATCGGCGATGAAGCCGCCGTCAAGCGGGCCGATAACGACTTTCATGGCGTCCTGGCGAGTATCGGGCACAACCCCATCTACGACGCCATCCATCAGGCACTATCCGAGTGGCTCGATGACCGTCGCGCCCTGGCGCTGCAGCAGTCCGGGGAGGACCTGGCTGCCCTGGAGGCCCACACCGAGATCGTCGAGGCCATCGCCGCCCGGGACCCGGAAGCCGCCGAGGCCGCCATGCGACGGCACCTCGATCGTCACTACGGCACCTATATGCAGCTCAAGCAACGCCTCAAGGGTCGCCAGGACGACGCCTGAGCCTGAGGGAGCGGAAGCACCCGTGCTGCACCGGGCAATGAGAACGGCCTTGGGCCAAGGGCGTGAGCCGAAGCCATACGCCGCCGCCGGATGACATCCGGCGGCGGCGTGTTATTGAAGGGTGCCTTGTTTGAGTGAGCCGCCAGCCTGGCCAGGACGTTGTCAGGTCGAGGACAGGGACGAGGTCGACGCGGAAGCCGTCGAGGGGAAAGCGCTGGCCAGGCGTGGTACGTCCCGACCCTGGCGGGCGGCCATCTGTACCACCGGCGCCAGCCTTCGCTCCAGCTTCTGGGGATGATTCTGGGCGATATCGGCCAGTCGGTGGTCCAGCCATGGATTGCGGAAACGATCCAGAATGCTGTCGACGTAGTCCTCGAGTTCCATGCCCGGAAGTTCCTGATCGAGTACCGGTACCACCTCCTGGCGCAGCATCTTCTCCAGTTCGTCTCCCAGGCGGGGGTCGTCTATCGCCTGGCGAACCAGTGTCACCTCCTCGCCGAGACCGAGATCCATGACGCGAGCGACCAGCCAGGTATGAGCCAGGTTCAAGAGGTGCAGCTTGCGACGCTCGAAGGGACGGATATCGTCGACCAGATGTACGTCCGGGTGGGAGAACGGCATCACCAGCCCGGGCGTTTGCTGAATCGCCCAGAGGCCATAGGGCTCGGAGACGGCGCCCACCGGATCCAGCTCGGCGGAGACGATGCGGTCCACCAGGGTCACCGCCCACACGCAGTCCCGCTCGAGCCATGCCATGAAGCCATCGTCGTCGTAGTGGGCCTGTGCCAATTCCAGGATGACGTCCTTGAGCTTGAGGGCGTTGTCGGTCAGAAGCTCGCATGGCAGCAGGGTGACGCCGGGACGGCCGGCGTCGAAGCGGGTCTTCAACAGGTGCGTCAGCTTGGCGGGGAAGCTCTCGGGGCAGTTCCGCCGTGGGCCATCGCCCGCCGGGACCTGATAGCCCGCCTCGGAGGTGTTGGAGACCACGTGGGTCACCTCATCGCGAAAACGCCGCTCCACTTCTGCCCAGGCTTCGCGGGCAACCAGCGCGGTGGTGATGCTGTCGACCTGATGGGTGGTATCGATCAGTTCGCCATCACGTCGGCCGCGCATCTTGACCGGGTAGACCGGGTCCCGGGCCAGGGCGTGGGCCTTGGTTCGCCCGGCCGCACGGTCCGAGCTCTGTACCGCAATGATACGGATATCACTGCCGTGTTCGTCCCGGGCCTGGCTGGCGAACAGGTCGACGTGGGCCAGCAGAAAACGGCCGATGCCGAACTGCATCAGGGTGACGGTGGTTGCGTTTTGCATGTTGCCAGTCTCTCTCAAGGGAAGCTCACAGGCTCTCTCACGGGGACGCTCACAGGCTCTCTCACAGGGACGCTCACAGGCTCTTTCACAGGAACGCTCACAAGGACACCCCACGCTTCCAGGGAATGAAGTCGTGCTGGGCCAGCCCCACGGCGCGGGTGGTGTAGCGCCCAGACGCGGTCTCGATGCACAGCGCCAGCAGGTCATCGGCGAGCTCGTCGATGGAGGCCTCGCCCCGGATCACCGCTCCGCTATCGAAGTCGATGATGTCCGCCATGCGGCGGGCCAGGTCCGAGTTGCTGGCGACCTTTAGGGTCGGTGCCACCGGGTTACCCGTGGGCGTGCCGAGCCCGGTGGTGAAGATCACCAGGTTGGCGCCGGAGCCGACCAGAGCGGTAGTGGACTCGACATCGTTGCCGGGACTGCACAGCAGCGCCAGGCCGGGCCGCGTGGCGGTCTCGGTGTAGTCGAGGACCTCGACCACCGGGCTGTCGCCGCCTTTCTTGGCGGCCCCGGCGGACTTCATGGCATCGGTGATCAGACCATCGCGGATATTGCCCGGCGAGGGGTTCATCGAGAAACTCGCACCGACCGCGTCGGCGTGGCGCTGGTAGGCCTGCATCAGCGACGAGAAACGTTCGGCGGTGGTGTCGTCGACGCAGCGCGACAGCAGTTCGTGCTCGACTCCGCAGAGCTCGGGAAATTCGCTGAGGATGCCGCTGCCGCCGAGGGCAACCAGGCGATCGATGACACCGCCCACCACCGGGTTGGCCGACAGACCCGAGAAGCCGTCGGACCCGCCGCACTCCACCCCGATGCGCAGGGCCGATAGCGGCGCCGGCTGGCGGGTCACCTGGTTGGCCTCGCGCAGGCCATCGAAGATGGTGCCCAGGGCCTGTTCGATCAAGGCGTCTTCGCTGGTGCTGGCCTGTTGCTCGAGGTAGTGCACCGGGCGCAGGCCCTGCGGGTCCTTGCTTGCCACCGCCTGCTTGAGCATGGCGATCTGGGCCTTCTGGCAGCCAAGGCTCAGCACCGTGGCGCCGGCAACGTTAGGGTGGGTGATGTAGCCCGCCAGAAGGTTGCACAGCGCCTGGGCGTCGTCGTCGGTGCCGCCACAACCCAGGGTATGGGTCAGAAAACGCACGCCGTCCACGTTGGGAAAGGGCGAGGAGGGAGGCTCGGTCACATGGCTCGGGCTATCGCCATGAAGCATCTGGCGTGCCATCTGCTTGTAGTCGCGGAAAGGGTCGTCACCCAGGGCGTCCGCCACACACTGGCGAAGCACCTCGATATTGCGGTTCTCGCAGAACACCAGCGGCACCACCAGCCACAGGTTGGCGGTGCCCACGCCACCGTCCGGACGATGGAAGCCATCGAAGGTGTGATCCTCGAAGGCGGAAACGTCCGGTGCCTGCCAGTGTTCCCGGCGGGTGACCGGGGTATCCGAGTGGGTGAAGTGCTCCAGGTTGTCGGTGCGGATCACGCTGCCACGGGCGATCGCCCGGGTGGCCCGGCCGACGGTGACGCCGTACATGGTGACGGTGTCACCGACGGCCAGATCCTCGAGGGCGAACTTGTGCTTGTGGCGGATGGCTTCCACCAGTGTCAGGGTGTCGGCCCCCTCGTCGATGCGGTGCCCCTGGGGCAGGTCGCGCAGGGCGACACGCACATTGTCGGCAGGATGGACCCGCAGGCTTTCCTGGGCGGGCTGGTCGCTGGCGATGGTCGCGTTGGACGACGCTGCCTTGTTCGATGCAGCGGTGGTCGATGACGTGGTGGTCGATGACTGTGTGGACATGGGACGGTCCTCGGCAAAGGCGTTGACGTTGTTATCGTGACGGCCTGGTGATCGGGTGCAGCAGATGACGGTGGGTGCCGTACGCCGCCTGGTGAAAGAGTGTTCGGTGCCCGTCGAAGGGGGCTTGCCGGTCCTGGTGCCGACTTATCGATCGAGGTGAATCATCGCCTTGATCACGCCGGCCTCACCGCCGCACCACACCGGCATGGTCTCCGGCAGGGCCTCGAGCTTGGCACGATGGGTGATCATCGGGCGCACCTGGATACGGCCTTCTTCCAGCAGTTCGGTGACGCAGTCGAAGTCTTCGCGGGTGGCGTTGCGGCTGGCGAGCAGGGTCAGTTCTCGGCCGTGAAAGCTCGGGTCGTCAAAGCGAATGTCTGACTTGACGATGCTGACCAGTACGTAGCGGCCGCCGTGTCCGGCCAGGCCGAAGCCGGCCTCCATGGCGCTCGGGTTGCCGGTGGCGTCGAACACCACGTCGGCCAGTGCGCCGTCGTTGAGACTGGCCAGGCGCGCCTGCGGATCGTCCTCGCCCACTACCAGGGTCTGCTCGAAGCCGAGCGCTTCGCGGCAGAAGGTCAGGCGTTCGGCGCTGGTATCGAGCAGCAGTACCCGTGCACCGCGGGCCCGCGCGACCTGGGCGACGCCGATGCCGATGGGGCCGGCGCCGACCACCGCCACCAGTTCATCCGCTTCCACCGCGGCCCGGCGCACCGCGTGGGCACCGATGGCCTGGCACTCGATCAGTGCCAGCTCGTCTGGTTCCAGTGCCGGGCAGGCCACCAGATGATCGACCGGAACCTTCAGCCACTCGGCCATGCCGCCGTCGCGATGGACGCCGATCACCTGCATCGCCTGACAGCAGTTGGTCTTGCCGCGCCGGCAGGCGCGACACTCGCCACAGTGCAGGTAGGGGATCACGTACACCGGCTGGTGCTCGAGGCGGGCACGGGTCGCCTCGTCCACGTCGTCGGCAAGGGCCTCCACCGTACCGGCCAGTTCGTGCCCCAGCACCCGGGGGTAGTCGAAGTAGGGCTGGTTGCCGCCGAAGGCGTGGATATCGGTGCCGCAGACCCCGATGCGCGAAATGCGCACCAGGGCCTCGCCGCCGGCAAGCTCGGGGCGGGGGCGCTGTTCCAGGGCCATCTGCCCTGGTTCGACGCACACCGCCACGGTCATGGGCTGGTCGCGCTGGCTCATGCGTCCGAATCCGCCACGACCTTCTGGGTCTGCACCCCGAGGCCCTCGATGCCCAGGCGCATGGTCTGACCCGGACGCAGGAACACCGGCGGATTCTGGCCCAGGCCGACACCAGGCGGCGTGCCGGTGGAGATGACGTCGCCTGGCTGCAGGCTCATGAAACGGCTCAGGTAGCTGATGAGGTAGGCCACCTGATAGACCATGGTGCGGGTATTGCCGTCCTGGTATCGCTTGCCGTCGACCTCGAGCCACAGGTTCAGCGCCTGGGGATCTTCCACTTCATCCGGGGTCACCAGCCAGGGGCCGAGGGGACCGAAGGTGTCGCAACCCTTGCCCTTGTCCCAGGTACCGCTGCGCTCGAGCTGGAATTCCCGCTCGGATACGTCGTTGATCACGCAGTAGCCCGCCACGTGCTCGAGGGCGTCGGCTTCGTCGATATAGCGACCGCCCTTGCCGATCACCACGCCGAGTTCGACCTCCCAGTCGGTCTTGGAGGAATCGCGGGGAATGATGACGTCGTCGTCGGGGCCGCAGATGGCGCTGGTCCACTTGTTGAAGATCACCGGCTCCGGCGGCACCTCGGCGCCACTCTCGGCGGCGTGGTCGGCGTAGTTGAGGCCGATGCAGATGAACTTGCCGACCTGACCGACGCAGGGGCCGATACGGGTGTCGGCGGGAACCTCGGGCAGGCTTTCCAGATCGAGGCCGGCGATGCGCGCCAGGCTGTCACGTCCGAGGGCCTCTCCGGCAACGTCGTCGATGACGCCGGACAGGTCACGGACACGTCCGTTGGTGTCGAGAATACCGGGAGCTTCCTGGCCGGGGGCGCCGAATCGCAGCAGTTTCATGGGGTGTCCTTTGTCGTTGATTGGATGGATGTTTTTGCTGAGTTGATGGTGTTATATCGCGCCGATGTCATCGCTTTGCGTCGATCAGTGTCGTCACGCCAGCCAGCCGCCATCGATGATCTGGCTGGTGCCTGTGGTATACGCCGATTCATCGGAGGCCAGATAGACGGCCAGTGCGGCTATTTCCTCGGGCCTGCCCAGGCGTCCCATTGGCTGGCGGTCGAGGAAGGCCTGGCGCACCTGGGCTTCGTCCTGTCCCTGAGCCTCGGCCTGGGCGCGAATACGCTGCGCCAGGGAGGGCGACTCCACGGTACCCGGACAGATGGCGTTGCAGCGGATGCCGTGGGTCACGTAGTCCGCCGCCACCGAGCGCGTCAGACCGATGACGGCGGCCTTGCTGGTGCCGTAGGCAAAGCGTCCGGCAACACCCTTCAGGCTGCTGGCGACCGACGCCATGTTGATGATGTTGCCACCACCGGCCTCCAGCATACCGGGAAGAAAGGTCGAGATGGTGTGGTACATGGCGGTGACGTTGATCGCCATGGAGCGATCGAAGTCCTCGATGGAGCACTCCAGCAGGCTGCCGCTATGCACGTAACCGGCACAGTTGAACAGGATGGTCGGTGTCGGAATCTTCGCCCCCAGCTCGGCGATCGCCGCAGGGTCGGTCACATCCAGGGTGTGGCAGCGGACACCCCGGCGATCTGCCAGATCCTCAAGCTTGGCCGGATCGAGGTCGGTGGCGTGGACCTCCGCGCCCTCGGCGATAAAGCGCTCGACGGTGGCGCGACCGATGCCCTGGCCGGCGGCGGTGATCAAGGCGGTCTTTCCTGACAGACGCATGATGTCTCCTGTTGGCAGGGGCGACGAGGTTGTTGTCATGGCGGCGAAACATCAGGTGTCGTAGTGACGAAGGCCTGGTGCTCTCCCTCTAGCTGAAGCCTGCTGGTGCCGCGGGTTTTCGCTAGGTGGTATGACAGGCTGCTAGCATGACGTTATCCGTAGTATGGCGCAGGTTGGCTGGATTGCAATTGGCGCCAAGGGCCGACTTTGGTCGCAAGGGATCAAGAGTGCCGGGGTAGCGGAATATGGCTGATAGCAAAGAGCGGGGACGGATATCGCTGGTCCGCGGGAAGAGGGCGCCGAGAACATAAAAAAAGGCGGCCGGGGAGGGCCGCCAGGAGGGCAGGGAACGCAAGAAGGATGGCGGATATCGCTGCCGAGAGACATCCTTCTCTCGGGGCAGCCCCTATGCCACTTCTGGACTCCGGGGCGAATCCAGTGGCTCGCCGGTAGACGTACCCTGCAAGGCCATAGGGTGACGCAGGGTCACCGTCATCGCTTCATGCTCGGTGGTGCCAGGTGCTTGTCTTGCCGGCCTTCGTGCTACTGGGTATCGGGTGTTTATATGTCTATACGGCCGGCTGCGGTTCGCATGTGCACGTACCGCACGTTTCTACATAGCACCTTTCATTGGCACCTTTCATTGGCACCTTTAGGCACCATATTCCAGATGGTCCCCGTTCCTGACTCTGACTCCCTGGCCGATGGTTCAGGCCCTGGACTGTCGGAACGGGGCCAGACAGGCGATCAGCCGTCGTTGCCAAGCTGGGACTGGGTGCCGCCACCGGCGTCGTCGCCGGCGCCCTTGCCGGCGGTCAGTACCGGGTAGTACTGGGTAAAGACGAAGTCATCGGCTGCCGCCGCCGCGTGGCAGGCGTTGCAGGCCGCGGTGGGGAAGGGCGCCGCTGTCTCCTTGAGGCTCGAGTGGTCCGGCGTCGAGAAGCTGTAGTAGGCCCAGTTGCCGGGTTCATCCGGGAAGTGCTCGCTGCTCTTGATGGTCGCCTCGAGGCCGATGTATTCGCCCATGAAGTAGCCGTTGCCGCTGGCCGCCTGCTTGCTGCCGACGCTGATCAGTTCCTTGATCATGATGGCGCCATCGCGGAATTCACCGGTTTCCTTCCAGTGATCCCAGCTTTCCGGATCGATGTAGACGGCGTGGAACTCAGGGAACGGCGCCTTGCCGTTGTTCATGTCATTGGGCGTGAGCGGGGTACCGACGAACACCCATTCGCGGAAACCGGTAGGTCGCGTGAGCTCCCCGTCGGTGATCTCGAAGTAGGTCTCGGCGACCGCGTCGAAGGCGATCAGGCTGGCGCCCATGGCGGCGGCGATGGCGGTGAGACGGGAAATCCTGAGCATGGTCTGTCCTCCTTGGTCACCGAGGCGCACCTAGACGCATCCATCCACGGGTGCTGCGCTGACGGCGACGAGTCACGGCAAGGGCGGCGCAGGCTTCTTGGGTGGCCTTTGGCTTGCTCCCTGTCCTTTATCCGGGCCTTGAGGCCCTTGTCTGATGATGGTCGATGTTCCTTGGTCCCCTCGCTCGCGCGAGTGCAGCGATGACGTTGCCGGTCTTGTTCCTGGCCTTGCGTTGTTCCTGACCTTGCGTTCGCGATGCAACGCGCCATGCGCAAGAACAACCGTCATATGTCGAAACACTGACTGACATCGGCGGGAGGGGTCTTGAAGGTATATGTCAGAGCCATGTCACTCGCCATGTCCGGCGCGGGAACTCGCATACCGCATGCGCAAATGCTTGAGTAGCAGCGCGTAATGGCACAGTTGGCGGCCTGAAACAAAAAAGCCTCGCCGAGGGCGAGGCAGAAGGGAGATGTCGGTTCGTGCGGGTCTTGCGTGGTGTCAGCCGCGCTGGTGGGCGAGCCAGGCGCGGATACCGTAGGTCCAGGGGGGCAGCTGGTCGGAGCGTTCGACGCGATTGACCAGAGCGCCCAGGCGAGGCGTCGAGATGGTGACCACATCACCCAGGTGATGGGTAAAGCCCTGGCCGGGCCCGTCGCGGTCCTGAATCGGCGAGAACATGGTGCCGAGGAACAGCATGAAGCCATCGGGGTACTGGTGATGCGCGCCGATGGTCTGGCCGACCAGGTCCAGCGGGTCGCGACTGATCTCGCGCATGTCGCTCTGGTCTTCCAGCAGGAAGTCGTCGTCGTTGCCTTCGATGCGCAGGCTGACCATGGCCGAGCGCACGTCGTCGATCGAGAAGTGGTCATCGAACAGGCGAATGAAGGGGCCGATGGCACAGGAGGCGTTGTTATCCTTGGCCTTGCCCAGCAGCAGGGCACTGCGTCCTTCGACATCGCGCAGGTTGACGTCATTGCCCAGCGTCGCGCCGCGGGCGTTGCCTTGTGCATCCACCGCCAGCACGATCTCGGGCTCGGGGTTGTTCCAGCGCGATGACGGGTGCAGCCCCACCGCCGCGCCCTGGCCCACCGCGGACAGCGGCTGCGACTTGGTGAAGACCTCGGCGTCGGGGCCGATGCCGACCTCCATGTACTGGGACCAGGCGCCACGGGACTGAAGCTCGGCCTTGAGCGCCATGGCCTCGTCGGAGCCGGGACGGATCTTCGACAGGTCACCACCGATCACGCGCTTGAGTTCTTCGCGCAGCTCGCCGGCGCGGGCGGCGTCGCCACCGGCCTGCTCCTCGATGACGCGTTCCAGCAGGCTGACCGCGAAGGTCACTCCACAGGCCTTGATCGCCTGGACGTCGCAGGGCGCGAGCAGGTGAGGGGCGCGCTGGGGTGTCTGGCAGGAATTCTCCAGCAGGCTGTCCAGGCTACCCAGGGACTCGCCCTCGGCGTTGGCGATCAGCTCGGCGGCGTCGTCGCGTTCGAGCAGGTCGGCCATGACATTGATGGTGGCCGACAGGTCGATAAGCTGGCCATCGCGAACGGTTACCAGGACGGGGCCTTGCTGGTCGTCGCGCCACACTCGGCCGACCAGCAGGGCACGGTCGGCGTCGTCGGGCAGGATGTCGCGGGCGGTAAGGCGGGGACTCATGTTAGGGCCTCTATCTGTTGAAAAGGGGAAGTCGATGGCTCAGCGCTGCATTCTGGGCAGGATGCGTCCGGGGCTCATCAGGCCGCGGGGGTCCAGCAGGCGCTTCAGGCCACGCATGATGTCGTGCTCCGGCGCCGACAGGCTTTCGAGGAAGTAGGGCTGCTTGACGCGACCGATGCCGTGCTCGGCGCTGATGCTGCCGTCGAACTCGGCGACAATGGCAAACAGCTGCTCTTCCAGCTCATGCAGCAGACTGCGCTTGTCGTCGTCGTCCAGATGCGCCGGCGGCAGGATATTGAAGTGCAGGTTGCCATCGCCGACGTGGCCGTAGGCGATGACCTGAGAGTCTGGCGAGGCCTCGGTGATCGCCGCCTCCGCCTGGTCATGGAAGGCGGTAAGCTGGGAGATCGGCAGCGAGACGTCGGTACGCAGGTGCTCGCCGCGGCGCTGCTGGCCTTCCAGCATGGCCTCGCGCAGCTGCCATAGCTGGGCCGCCTGGGTATCGCTTGTGGCCAGCACACCATCCTCCAGCAGGCCGTCCTCGAGTCCTCGCTCGAATAGCGTTTCGATCATGCTGTCGAGATCGGCAGGACCGCTGGCGGCGACTTCCATCAGCACGTACACCGAGTGGGGCGCATCCAGCGGGTCCGGCAGTGAGGGATCAGCCTCCAGGGCAAGTTCCATGCAGGCCCGCGGAATCAGCTCGAAGGCGGTCAGCAGGTCGCAGCAGCTGCGTCTTGCCTGGGCGTAGAGTTTCAGCACCGAGGCCACGTCGGGGCAGCCGATCAACGCAGTGCGTGTCACCTGGGGACGG
Source organism: Halomonas sp. DP5N14-9 (assembly GCF_019802175.1). Lineage (NCBI taxonomy): Bacteria > Pseudomonadati > Pseudomonadota > Gammaproteobacteria > Oceanospirillales > Halomonadaceae > Halomonas > Halomonas sp. DP5N14-9. The sequence goes on along the minus strand of NZ_JAHVHR010000034.1, from coordinate 6,978 downwards.
GGGTAGAGCTTGAGTACCGCGCCGGTGACGATGCCCAGGGTACCCTCGGCACCGATGAACAGCTGCTTCAGGTCGTAGCCGGTGTTGTTCTTGTGCAGGGCCTTCATGTCGTCGAGCAGGCGGCCGTCCGGCAGCGCCACCTCGATACCCAGTACCAGCTGGCGCATCATGCCGTAACGCAGTACGTTCAGGCCGCCGGCGTTGGTGGCGATATTGCCGCCAATCTGGCAGCTGCCCTGGGCGCCGAGGGCCAGCGGAAAGGTGCAATCCTCGGCCTCGGCGGCGTCCTTGATGGTCTGCAGCACGCAGCCGGCGTCGACGCTCACGGTGAAGTTGATCGGATCGATGGAGCGAATTTTATTAAGCCGCTCCAGGCTGATGACCAGCTCCGGTGTCTGGCTGTCCGGCAGGGCGCCTTCGACCAGGCCGCTGCCGCCGCCCTGGGGGACCACCGGAATATCGTGGCGATGGCAGTAGCCGAGTACCTGCGCCACCTGCTCAGAGGTCGCCGGGCGAGCCACCGCCAACGGCAGACCGCCGCGGGCGCCGGCCCAGTCGACCCGATAGCGCTCGAGGTCGTCTGTCAGCACGCCGGTGCTGCCCAGGGTCTCTCGCAGAAAGGTCAGCAGGTCGTCGTTGGCGCTCATCGGGGGCTTCTCCGCTCGGCGGGCGGCCAGGGGCCGCCCGGGTTGTTCAAGTTCGGGGTTATCGGAACCACAGCACCACTCCCGGGAACAGCAGGAACACGACCAGCAGTGCCACCAGGGTGAAGTAGAAGGGCAGCAGGCTCTTGACCAGGCTTTCCATGCCGACCTTGCCGACGCCACAGCCGACATAGAGCACGGTGCCCACCGGCGGGGTGATCAGGCCGATACCCAGGATGAAGGACATCAGCACGCCGAAGTACACCGGGTCGATGCCAAGCTTGACCACCACCGGCGTCATCAGCGGTGCCAGGATCACCATGGCCGGGGTCAGGTCCATGAAGAAGCCCACCACCAGCAGGAAGGCCGACAGGATCAGCAGCAGCAGAAGCTTGTTTTCGGTGATGGCGGACAGGCTCACTACCAGTTGCTGGGGAATCATGTTGGCGGTCAGAAGCCAGGCCAGCACGCTGGCGAAGGCCAGCAGCAGCATGACCACACCTGTCAGTCGACCGGTGCTCACGCACAGCTCGAAGAAGCGCTTGAGCGACAGGCTGCGATAGACGAAGAAGGACACCGCGAAGGCATAGACCAGCGCGATGGCGGCGCTCTCGGTGGGGGTGAAGACCCCGGTGAGGATGCCACCGACGATGATCACCGGCAGCAACAGCGCCAGGATGGCGTCCTTGAGGGCACTGGCGAGCTCCGGGAAGGAGAAGGCCTGGCCCTTGCCGTTCTTGCGTGACTGCACGTAGGTGGTGGCCGCCAGTCCCAGGGTGATCAGGATGCCGGGCACGATGCCGGCCAGGAACAGCTGGGAGATCGAGGTGTTGGTGACCACGCCGAACAGGATCATCGGGATCGACGGCGGGATGATGATGCCGACCACCGAGGCCGCGACCACGATGGCGGTGGCCATGGGCGCGCTGTAGCGATGCTGCTTCATCGGCTCGATCATCATGCTGCCGACCGCCGAGGCGTCGGCCACGGCGGAGCCGCTGATGCCGCCGAAGAACATCGAGGTCATCACCGCCACCTGACCCAGGCCACCGGCGACGAAGCCGACCATGGCGCTGGCCAGTCGGACCAGGCGGGTGGCGATGCCGCCCTCGCTCATCACCTCGCCGACCAGGATGAACAGCGGAATGGCCAGCAGCGGAAAAGAGTCCAGGCCGTTGACTGCCTGGGCGACGATGGGCGACAGCGAATAGTCGGAATAGAAGAAGATGAACAGGCTGATGGCGCCGAGGCCAAACGAGATCGGCATGCCAATGACGATGCAGATGGCAAGCCCGATAAGGATGCTCCACAGGATCATGGTTCGGACCTCCTGAGCAGGGCCACCAGGGCCAGGGTGTTGGCGATCAGGGTCAGCCCTGCCATCACCGGCATGGCGCTATAGAGCCAGGTCTTGGGGATGCCGAGCATGGGGGTAGCGCTGGTATAGCCGGAGATCAGCTCCTTGAAGCCGAGCAGGATGCAGATGCAGACGAGGTAGATCACCGCCACGGCGGTCAGTCCCAGCATGCGGCGCAGCCCGGCCGGGGCCAGGTCCTTGAAGTAGGTCACCGCCACGTGCTCCTTCTCGAGGCTGCCGAGCCCGGCGCCAAGCAGTACCAGCCAGATGAACAGCACCCGGGACAGCTCCTCGGCCCAGGCGTAGGAGGTATTGAGCACGAAGCGACCGAAGACGTTGGCGGTCACGCAGAACACCACGCCGAGCACCAGCAATCCGACAGCGATGCGCAGCGTGGTAATCAACCACCCCAGGAGTCCCGGGGTGGAAGTGGAGGATAGGGTGGTCATGGGTCACCTCCGTGGTGACGACGACCCCGCCGCCGACAGCGGCGGGGTCGGGCTAGGGCTTACTGGGAAACAGCGCGGATATCGTCGATCAGCTCTCCGCCGATCTTCTCGCGCCACTCGTCATAGACCGGCGACAGGGTCTCTTGGAAGGTGGCCACCTGTTCCGGGGTCAGCTCGGTGATGTTCATGCCCTCGTCCATCAGCTCCTGCTTGATCTGGTCGTTGAGGGTGCGGCTGACTTCACGCTGGTAGTCGCCCATCTGCTTGGCGGCGTCGGACAGCAGATCCTGATAGCCCTCGGGCAGACGGCTCCAGAAGCGCTCGGAGACCAGGGTGATAAAGGGCGTGTAGACGTGGTTGGACTCGGTGGCGTAGTCCTGCACTTCGTTGAACTTGGACGACTGAATGGTGATCCAGGGGTTCTCCTGGCCGTCGACCACGCCCTGCTCGAGAGCGGTGAACAGCTCGGCGAAGGACATCGGCGTCGGGTTGGCGCCCAGGGTCTTCCAGATATCCAGGTGGATCGGGTTCTGCATGGTCCTGACCTTGAGGCCATCCAGATCCTCGGGCGAGGCCACCGCGTTCTGGCTGTTGGTCAGCTGGCGATAGCCGTTCTCGGCCCAGCCGAGGGCCTTGAGGCCATTGGTGCTGGCGGTTTCCAGCATGCGATCACCGATCTCGCCGTCGAGCACCTCGTCGGCCACTTCCGGAGTGGGGAACAGGAACGGCAGGTCGAAGACCGCGAATTCCGGGAACATGTTGACCAGCGGCGACGTGGACGGCGCGGTCATCTCCAGGGTGCCGGACTGCAGCGCGCTGACCGCCTGGAGGTCATCGCCAAGCTGTGCGCTGTGGAACAGCTCGACCTGGATATGGCCGTCACTGCGTGCCTCGACGATGTCCTCGAAGTACTCGAGGCCACGGTACTGGGCGCCGGACTGGGTGGTGCCGATGCTGAACTTGAGGGTGTAGTCGTTGCCGTCACCTTCGACCACGGGTCCGTCGACCTCGGGGATCGGCGGCATCTCGCTGGCGGCCTGGGCGGTGGCAACACCACCCAGCGTCAGGCTGCCGATGGTCAGGGCGGCGATGGCCGCGCCCAGGCGGCGACGGGTGAAGGGGGCGACGGACGTTGTGATTGTTGTCATGCTTCTCTCCAATTTGCGTGGCGTGCTGGCCATTGCGTAGCGCTCTGGCCCTTGCTTGGCGTGCTGGCCAGCGGCCCCGGGAAGCGTTTCATCCCGGGGCCGCTGGCCGGTGGAGCGGCTCAGGCGTCTTGCCAGGCCGCGCCTTCGGGGTAGCGATGCATCTCGAGGGACTCGGGCTTCATGGTGATGCTGTAGCCCGGCGCCTCGGGCACCAGGTAGCGACCCTGACGGATACGCACCGGGTCGACAAAGTGCTCGTGCAGGTGGTCGACGTACTCCAGCAGGCGACCTTCCAGCGAACCGGAGACGGCGATGTAGTCGAACAGGGAGATGTGTTGGGTGTATTCGCATAGGCCCACGCCACCGCCGTGGGGGCAGATCGGCACGCCGTACTTGGCCGCCAGCAGCACCACGATGATGACCTCGTTGAGCCCGCCCAGACGCGCCGCGTCGAGCTGACAGAAGTCGATGGCGCCTGCCTGCAGCAGCTGCTTGAACATCACCCGGTTGTGGCAGTGCTCGCCGGTGGCGACGCCGATGCCACCTTCCAGGCCGCCCCTGAGGCGACGACGGATCTCGGCGTGACCGAGGATGTCGTCGGGGCTGGTGGGCTCCTCGATCCAGTGAGGATTGAACTCGGCCAGACGGCGCATGTTGACGATGGTCTCGTCCACATCCCACATCTGGTTGGCGTCCATCATCAGGGTGCGTTGTTCGCCGATCTCTTCACGCAGGATCGCGGCGCGCCGGCGATCTTCCTCGATGTCGCCACCGACCTTCTGCTTGAAGTGCTGCCAGCCCTCGGCCAGGGCTTCGCGGCACAGTCGACGCATCTTTTCCTCGGAATAGCCAAGCCAGCCCGCGGAGGTGGTATAGCCGGGGTAGCCCTCGGCCTTCATCTCGGCCTCGCGCTCGCCCTTGGTGCCGGCCTTGCGACGCAGCAGGGCGATGGCCTCCTCGGGGGTGATGGCGTCGGTGACGAAGCGGAAGTCCAGGCAGCGCACCAGCTGTTCCGGGCTCATGTCGACCAGCAGCTTCCAGATCGGCTTGCCTTCACGCTTGGCCCACAGGTCCCAGATAGCATTGACCAGGGCGGCGCTGGCCAGGTGCATCACGCCCTTTTCCGGACCCAGCCAGCGCAGCTGGCTATCGCCACTGGTCAGCTCGCGCCAGAAGGTGCCCATGTTCGCGGTGATGTCCTCGAGCTTGCGGCCCACCAGGGTGGGTGCCAGGGCGTTGACTGCAGCGACGCAGAGATCATTGCCGCGGCCGATGGTGAAACTCAGACCGTGGCCCTCGTCTTCCTGATCGGTGTGCAGGATGACGTAGGTGGCCGAGTAGTCCGGTGCCTCGTTCATGGCATCGGAGCCATCGAGCTGGCGTGAGGTGGGGAAGCGGATATCGCGGGCGTCGACCCGAGTGATGGTGGTCATGCTGGCGGCCTTGTGGTGAATATTGTTGGTTGTCCGACGAGTGGCCAGGGAAAGCATTGTGGGCGTCGATCAGCGGTTGGCTCCTTGCGGAAAGCGCCTGCCTCTCTGGTTGCTATCTCGCTGACCTCTTGCTGCTGTCTCTCGCTGCTGTCCCGTCGTTCTATTGTCAGTGAGGGCAGTCTAAACAGAGCGCTAAAAGAACGGCCAATCCAAGTTTTTGGCCATTTGATAACCTCAGGTTATCATGTGTTTTTCAATCATCGGGATGATGCGCTACATGCCCCATGACAGCGGTATTCACGCCAAGACGTGGCTGCGGATCAGGCATATGGTATTGCTGGTCGCCTTGGACGAAAGTCGTAACATGCACGCGGCTGCAAGGCAGCTGAACATCAGCCAGCCGGCGGCCAGCAAGATGCTCAAGGACATCGAGGGATTTCTCGGAATACCGCTGTTTCTGCGTGAGCCCGGGCGGATGGAACCGACCGACGCAGGTGTGACGGTATTGCGCTATGCACGGCGTCTGCTCAACGACACCGATCGGCTGGTCGAAGAACTGGCTTCACTGCGCGAAGGTGGGCACGGTCGGCTGGCGCTTGGCTCGGTACCCGGTGCCGCCCCGGTGATGTTGCCAAGGGCCATGGCGGAGCTGAAGTCGCACCGGCCGCGGCTTGCGATCTCGTTGATCGAGAACTCCAGCGATCGACTGCTGGTGGATCTCGAATACAAGCTGCTCGACGCCGTCATCGGCCGCTATACCGAGCCGTCCCAGCGTCATCTGTTCGACTTTCTGCCGCTCAAGGAGGAGCCGGTGTCGGTGGTGGCACGACCCGACCATCCGCTGTGTCAGGGGACGCCTGAGTTGGCCGAGGTGGTGCGCTGGCCCTGGGTGCTGCACCCCATGGCGAGCCCCATGCGCGGGTTGTTCGAGGCGGCCCTGGCCGAGGCCGGCGTCGCCTCGCCGCGCAACGTCATCGAGACCACCTCCACCCAGGCCTCGCTTCAGCTGGTGGCGAGTACCGATACCCTGTCGCTGTTGCCAAGCTCGGTGGTCAAGACCACCTTCTCTCAAGGCCGTTTCGCGGTACTGCCGCTGACCATCGGTGAGCCGCTGGGCTACTACGGCGTGCTCACGCGCAAGGGCGAGCCCTGGCCTGAACTGCTGACCGAGTTTGTCGCCAGCCTGGTCGGAGAAGAGGATGCGCCCTGAGCAATATCGTGGGCAGGAATGATCGTGGGCGTGAAAGGATGTTTCGGGGATGTCTTGGCCAATAAGTTGGGCTTTTCATGCCGGCAATAATGACCAGAATATTCGCTGAATAAGCGTGAAATGTCACCGATTATGGATTGGGTGTGATTGCAAAGGCAGGAGGGAACGGTAGCGGGAGGATGTCTGGATAGGTGTCTGGATAGATGTCTCGATGACTGTCTTCAAGGCTATCTTGATAAGCGACGTGATTTGGGGGGTAAGTGTGCCAATAGCCGTCGCTGAATCATGAGCCAAGGCCATCGTTCCCTGCAGGTCTTTATCAGGCGATACGGACCGAAGGACGATGACAGAAAGGCGGGGCCAGAAAGACCAGGACAGAATGACAAGAACAAGAAAAAGAAAACGAGACAGGAGGCGCCGATGATCGGCGCCTCCGTCCGTTCGCTTCAACCATGGCTTCAGCTACGTGTTCAGCCATGTTTTCAGCGATGTCTTCAACTACGTCGGTTCAAGACCCTTGGTTGAAGACGTGTGCCAGGCGGTTTACGCCTCGCGCTTGCCGTCCACCAGGCGGCTGACGTTCAGCGGGTTGCCATCCTTGAGCGCCTGCGGCAGCAGGGCGTCCGGCAGGTTCTGATAGCACACCGGGCGCAGGAAGCGGTGGATGGCGGCGCTGCCGACCGAGGTGGTGCGCGAGTCAGAGGTGGCCGGATAGGGGCCACCGTGGACCATGGCGT
>NZ_JAHVHR010000014.1:0-102774 GCF_019802175.1 Halomonas sp. DP5N14-9 | reverse complement strand
GAGTGACCTTCACGCATCAGCATGATGGTGGCACGTTCTTCAGCAGTAAGGTGGTGGTAGCAATGAGTCATAGCGATAGCGTACCTGATCGATCAGGTGTTGCACTTGCTCATTGAGACCGCCGGGTTGCTTGGGTCAATTATAACTTTCCTAGCCTTGAATTCCATCGATAGTGTCCAAATAGGGTTGAGCTAACGCCGCGCTCTGGTGCAAACCGAAGCGCAGCGTAGGTTTTTCCCTAGCAGCGCTTTGTTATGCCTAGAACTGGACGTTGTTCTCTTTGTAGTAGTTAATCATTCCGTACATATCTTCGATGTACTTTACGAATTGCCCCATATTAGCCAGAAGAACACCTTTATCTAAATTTGGCGGGAGGTGTGGGTGGCCTGATTCATTTCGGCAAATGCGGCAAAACTGAAAAATCTGTTCAATTTTGACTTCAATATCATTCGTCCAGCCGTAGCCTTGCGGCTTGTTGATAGAGCTTTTCCAAGACGCTTTGAACTCTTCAAATACTTTCGAAATAAACTTCTTCGAAGTTTTCGATACAAATCTATCTCTCATTGTTTGATCTGGAATGGCTTGCGTGTAAGCGTCTATTAATAGATAAATTGCCTTTTCCGAAGCGCCACCCAGCAAAAAAGCACAACCTAAATTTGAGCCTGCTTTGATTGTGACAATAGCCTCTTCGATGAATCGGACAACGATAGGATCTACATCGGGGATATTTTCTTTAAGAACCTCAGGAAATCGCTCGATTTCAAAGGGAAGCATCTCACCGATATTTTCTTCGTTTTCTACTGCGTCCTTAGCCTGAGTTAATGCCGTCTTAAGATTAGATTCCGCGCCCTGAATCTGAATAGTTCCAGTTGAATAGACTTTGACAACACTTTTGGCTTTACCATTTTGGATGTCAAGGCGTTTACAACCTTGTTCATCCTTTTCCTGAAAAGGGAATTTGTTTCGCTCAACGTATGATTTCATTTGAGCATAATTTGATTCCATTATGTCGGACACTCATTTCTCCTTAGTTTCTGAAAGGGAATAACGCCCTGTTAAGGAGTGAGCAACGCAATACCGAAGCCGCCGCATACCACCTTAGACACTAAACGCAATGAATAGGAAAAATGCCAAGCGTTGCGAATCACTCTTCAACAGATTGTTATGTTTTTATTACCCCACTTGCTCACCGATAGTAACGGGTAACTCAAGCAGAATTTCCCAGAAACTTTCGGAAATAGATCCCCGATTTCCTTTCCAGTATTCATCTGCAAAGTATGAACAGACAAGTAAAGTTTGATTATTATCTAAGAGCACCATATTTCCTTTAAAGTATGATTTTTCAGAAAATACTTCAAAGATTCTGTTACTTGGTTGACCAAATTTATCACGAAAAGCCATAGCTTCTTCTATCGATTCGCAAGCAAAGAAACACTCAAATCTAGATTTAACATCTGGAAAATGTGCTCTTCTAACGTATTCAAATAATAATTCTATCGCTGAGCTAAAGATTCCCCCATGACTACCGTTTTTTAAAAGGTAGTTTTCGCCGTGAGCTGATACTTCATGTGGAAAGAGTTCATCCACGTGCGACTGCAATACCTCAGGATTAACATCATCATACTTAGTGACATCAATTAAGGCACCACTAGATAGAGTTCCAAGCCTATCCACCGTATAGAATTTCTTCATCTACACCTCGAAACCATGAAAAACACATAACGCTGAGCGAAGAGGCGGCTGAAAGCCGTCCGCCTTTCGCGATTTGTTAATGGGAGGCTGAAATTCCATTCACATTGTCCGACGTTACAATCTCTCGAATCAGGAACTCTTCAAGAGCGGCTGCCTCAAATGATGTTTCATTGGGGACACCAACAATCCATACGTACCGTGGCTGTACTTTCCATTGGTCGTGTTTCAATTTGCACTTTTTATCTTTGCCGTACTGGCAATACGAATTCAACCGAGCGCTCACGGAACTCTTCATTGAAGATTTTCCTATATATACAACGCGACCATCATCATCAAGAAACGCATAGATTCCAGCTTTACCATTACTTGGCCAAGTGTCATTCCAACAATACTGCGCCTTCAATGCACCTCCCTCTCGCTCTGGAAATAGGTCGTAAAGAGGACCGGAACTGAAATCGCTCATATCCGGATGTCGGTAGCACGAAAAATACTCATCGACTTTAGCCTTCAGATCATCAAATGTTCCGAACATAGATATCCCATTAACGCCAAGCTAAGCGGCGCGCGTCAGCGCGTCCTTGCTTGAGCGCCTTGTTATGCATTTATAAATTGGTCCCAATCGATCCCCCAGCCCAGTGACGGAACCGCTGGAACAGGAGGTACGGAGGGCACTGCTGGGACAGGCGGAACTGAAGGTACTGGTGGCACTGGCGGTACAGAGGGAACAGGAAGGACAGGACCTCCTGAACCACCCCGAATGAATGCTACTACTCCGCCTCGGTGGTCTCGATATAAACCGTTTTCGAAAACACCAAGATGCTGACCTCTGTGACCATAAACATTAGTACCGTTGAGAACGCCTGCATGTCTGCCATTTAGATGATAAATATTGTCGCCATTTACCCAAGCAACAACTCTCCCATTACGATCATATACTGGTTCCATTACCTTTCTCCCTAAGATGCATAACGACCGCCAGCAGGCGTGCGGCTTTTTGCATCGCTTGCCTGGCCTTGTTAGGTGTGAGTGTTCTGCTATTAACAGTTAATGGCAATGAACCGTTCCGACACTATTATCCATATGGCAACACTGCCCGGGTGGAGAACTTTTCCGGCACCCACCCCCGTGGGCCAGAGCAGTGCCGCTAACCAAGGTAAGAACGATAGCAATAATAAGGACTTTCATATATCCCCCTGCTTCTGATTGAGTTTATTCTCGGTACCTGAAACTACACACCTAACGCCTAAATAAACGGTGAATAAAGTTAGGCTAAAATTGGCGAGGTACGAGCCGAGCCTAGCTTTATGAATCCGCTTTAATTTATTTGTTAGGTATCGCTTTAAATCCTAGGTAATCTTTTCTTAGTTCTTCGACTGCATTTAAGCAATTATTTTGTAAGGGCTCTGAAAACTGTGATACTACAAAGTCAATGGCAGACAGAAATACATCATAATAAATTGACTTAAACAAATCGAAAACCAACTGCATATTGTCGATGTTAGATTGAATGCCGCAAGCTAGCGTTACCTTTTTTTCATGCTCGCCAAAATAACCGCCTTCAAAGGTTTCTATAACATAATCGAAATATTGATACTCTGGACTATCTGTTCTTTCAACAAAGTCACTAAAAGTCCCTATAACACTAAAGAGCATTAAAATACCCCCTATAATAAGATAATAATCCTTTTTCAATATCGAGTAAGGTAAGCCAATTGCTATGGTTAAGCAGCAAAGCCCTCTCCAATTTTCACCTTGAAAAAATAGTACCACCGAGTTTATTAAAAAATAGCAAAAAACAAACAAGAGAAATAAAAATGAATAACGACTCATGAGATACCTAACGCCTGCATAACACGTTTACTACTATGCGTTATACTTAAAATTGACGCCTTAAAACGAGAAACCCCCGACAACCTGAGATGCCGAGTGTAGTAAATCGTGTTGATGCATTTGTTATACGAAGCTTTCGCCACTTTTACAACAAAAACGATATTAATTTTCTATAAAGATTCCAATGTAATCGCCATTAATTACGAATGAATATTTTTCTTCTTTTTTGGAATAAATAAAAACCATGAAAATAGATGTTTTTCTGTTCACCCAAAAAGAAACAATTATACTATTTTGAACTCCAATACCGTTCATCCATAGATACTAAAGATACGTTATTTAAAAAATTAACAAACGAACACTGCTTTTGTACCCAGTATTGATAATAATCTGTCAATATTAACTGGTGCAGCAACTTAAGTAGTTCGACCATTTTTTTATCAAGCATCAATAGTAGCTTTGTCATATGATACTCGTACATAAAGTAAGGACCGTAGGCAGCATCTATTCCAATTGGATTATTATCAACAAATGCTCTTGGCTCCGGAATATCCCAACAAATATTCAGTAACAAGCAAAATCCCTGCATAGATTGATATACATAATCAAAATCACTTAACACATCATCTTCATCTACTAACATATGATAATCTCTTCTTATACGAGAATCGTACAGGTCACAAAGAACTCTATGTACCTTATCAAAAGAACAAAGTTCACGATCTAGAGAGCGTAAACTTTTAGACCACGCATGTAGTCGGAGTAATTCATTGACCGAGAATAAATCACAAGAATAAAAATCATAATAAAAATTATCATTTATTCGATATCTGTCATAATTCTCCCTAACATGAATATCCACCGATTTCATATACATCAAACTCGTTTCTTCATCGACAAGAATAATAAATGTAACCAAATTTGAATTTAACCAGTAATTGGTATTATTTTTATTTATTGAATAATTTCTAAACTTTCCATTATCATTAAATGGTACAGTTTTTTTAGATTTAAGTTGAATTGATATAAATTCACCTGTCACTTGTCCTGTAGCTTCAACCACCTCTATTAATGCATCGATACCATAGTCTCGTTCAGTTACTTCCCTAATCAACCAATGATTCGGTATATTATTGCTAAATACTTTAAAAGAACATGTCTCCCGAATATGGTTTGGGCACCTAATAGGAAAAGATTTTTCGAACATTTTTCACCTCATACTTTACTTCGTATAACGCCGCGCTCTGCGGCAAATTTTGAGCGCAGCGGAAAAATTGTCCGGCAGCAGCGCTTTGTTATGCATCACCGTGTTCCAACAGCTGAATTCCTTTTCTAGCTTCCCTGATAATCACGTCAATCTCACGAGTGCCACTATAGTCCGGATACCTGGCTAGATTCTTAGCATTGGTGATGTATAGCTCAGCGCCGACTGCGAATCTCAGAAATCTATCCTTTTCCTCTGCCGATTTTCCAGTCGGCTCAAACGCCAACCACATGGTTGGATTCTTAGTGTGAGTGATACCAATTCGAAGCCTCGCAGCATCGAAGTATGAGTAGATCTTTGTCTTATTGCTCTCACCGAGATCCGGCTCAGTAAAACCCACATCGAGTTCTTCCTCCAGCGCTCGCTTAATCTCCAATGCGAACGATACAGTGTCATTTTGTTCGCGAGCGCGAATCATGGCGCTAGAATATTCTCCCGATTGGCGGTAAGCCCGCCTCGGGATATCTATGCCTGGAATCTCGTCCATAGCTCCGTTCGGGCGAATCGTAGAGCCACCATGCCCTCCCTGAACATTCGTTAAACTGTAAAAGCCGTACACCCAATGTATAAGTGTGGCTTCGACAGCATACGCCTGTTCCTCGGTTTCATACCTACCGATGACTATTGCTAGCTCTTTCTCTCCGGCCGCCCGTATCTCACGGATTCTGGCTAGCTTTTCGTTGTGATCAGTTGATGTTCCAGCTTCAGCGCCGTGGGCCAAAGCCCGCTGCCCCTTCCCCTTGCCGACGTAAAAGGTAGTTCCGCAACGTGGATCGACGAGTTCGTAAACATAGTAGGGCTTTAGCAGCGGTTCACTCATTCTATGGTCACTATCAGTCAGCTATCGGGATGCATAACATTTTTATTCATAGGCATGCTCATTTCTCTTCCGCATGAACGCACCCAAATTGCAGCCTATGCCTTTGAATTCTTCCGTATCTTTCTCACTTTACTGCGGCGTAATCTGAGAAAAAACGCGCATACTCATGTTCAAAGCGCGCATGCCCAAAATCGCTCTTTAGCGATTACAAAGCCATTGATTGGCCGTAATTTTAAAGCGCATGTGCGCAATAAACACGCCCTCAGATACATCAATTCGAGCGCGCCATTAAATTCTGTGCTGCATTTCGTATACACGAATGAATACCGCACGCAGAGAAACACCTACGCCATGTCACCGGGAGAAAGGCACACCTCCCCTCCACATACTAACCTTCAAACAGGCACGCTACCGCCCCGGCGGCCACACGACATGACCACCCAGCGCGACGAATGCCGCTGTGCGATCACGAGTACGGAAGGAATTGAGGACGTGTAACCGAAGTAGGCAGCACGTTCCATACAGGCGGCAAGGCGCCTGCATTGAACGTCAGATTAGCGTTGGCTGGTCATCCCTTGGCCGTATACGGCTTTCCTATCCCTGCGCATGATCGTTGTTTTCGTGCTCGTAGCGGCACTGTTTATAGCTTGGCGTTGGCCATTAGCAGCAGAATAGACAAAAGATGTGAGGAATGGGAACGAATTTACGCGTTTTTTGGCTTAAGTCTTACAAACTGTTGAATTTCGGAAACTGCTTTTTGGAAGCACTTGCTCGAATAAAATTCGGGGATAGAGATTTGAAGCTGATACGACTGCCCTGCCCAGCGCGAGCAAGCAATCACTCGCATATGGCGAATGGGTGGTATAGCTTGTTCAGCTCGGCGCCAGGTAACCGCGATGCGATTTTGATCCACCACCGAACCTTGCCGCCATTGACGGGAACGGCTCCGCGCGCCTGTGAGGCAACGTTTCGAGGTATCGCTACCAGGAGGCGTCTGCGCGGCAAGCGGGCCTGGGTTGCCATACTGAGCACCAAAACGAGCCAATATACGTGAATACGTCAGAATGAGCTGCGAGGCTTCAGATGGATACCCGTATACAGTTTCGCATCGATGAAGAGACAAAGCGCCTAGCCCAGCAGATGGCAGAGAGCCAGGGGCGTACGCTCAGTGGCGCCTGCAGGGAATTGGCAGAACAACTCGCCGAGCAACAGCGCCAAGCAACGTCACACCATGACTGGTTATCGCTTCAGGTCAAGCGAGCGTTTGACAGACTCCAAGCCGGTGCAGCGACCTTTGTCGATCATGAAACCGCAAAATCCCGGATGGCAGAACGAAAGTCACGGCTCCGCGCCCGTGACCTTGCCCCGGTAATCGGCGATTCCAAGGGAAGAAGAGGGTCTGACAATGCGTGAAGCCATTTTCGACTTCCTCTACCAGTTCAATCCTGTGGTCGCCGAACGGACTGATGGCCAGATTGAGGAAAGGGCAGAACTGCTGATGCTGCAACCGCTACTCGGCGTAGAGCGCCAAGGTATTCCTGGTCGCTTGCTGATCCTTCCGGAAGTATCGCTTCTGATCTCCTATCAGTTGGCAGGCTTAGATATCCGGATCATGCGCGTCCTTCACCAAAAGCAGCAATTCCCGCCCGCCGATTGACGGCTAATCACTCTCTGACCGCAAAGGCTCGAAGCGGACGTAGCTTCTTGGCTCGGCTGATGGACGGAGTCAGCCGCCCCCCCCCTTCGCTCGATATCCGTTAAGCGTCATTACTTCACCTGCTCTGCATCCTGCCCATCAGTGTCTCGCTATCACGCCCTTGGCTGGCCGGCGTCGCCTGCCGCACCTACCTCACCTACTAGCCGCTCTCGGTGTCGACATCGGCGAGGGACTGGTCCTCGGGTGCGGGGGTGGCGTACTTCATCCAGGTCTTGCCGAGGTGGTTGCGCAGTTCATTGCCGACCTGCTTGCCGTCGCGGGCTTCCAGGGCGGCCATGATGGCTTCGTGCTCGTCCATGGCCACGGACCACTTCTCGTTTTTCAGGTTGGAAAGATAGCGCACGCGGTAGAGCTGTCGGCTCAGGGTGGCGTGGATCTCGATCAGGGAGTTGTTGCCGGAGAGCGAGACGATGCGGTTGTGGATCGCCTGGTTCAGGCGAAAGTAGTTCTGGCGGTCACGACGCAGGAAGGCGGCCTTCATCTCGAAGTGCAACGCCTGCAGCTCGGCGATGTCGTCGTCGCTGGCATTGGCGCAGCAGAGCTCCGCGGCTGATTGCTCCAGTACACTCAGCACATAGGCCTTTTCCTGCACGTCCTGGGGGCTGACGTCGGCAACCACCGCACCCCGGCGTGGGGAGATGACCACCAACCCTTCTGCTGCGAGGATCTTGAAAGCCTCGCGCATGGGGGTGCGCGAGACGTCCAGTTCTTCGGCCAGCTTGCGCTCGGGCAGCCGCTGCCCGGGCTGGAAGTGATCCATCACGATATGTTCACGCAGGTAGTTGGCGACCTTCTCCACCAGTCCTTCGCGTGCGTCCACTGCCGCTTCGTCCATCGTTATTGCCGTCATGGTCTTCGATGCCTAAAGAATGGCATACCGTTTTTTGGTGGGCAAACATTTACGCGGTTTTACCCTCTGCATTTATTCTTTGATATTCAACGATATAACACACATCTTTTGCTTTATTCGACCAAGGTCTATGCCCCAATCGTTTGACCACCAAAATGGTATACCACTACATTTCTCTGCATCTTGATCCCGCCCGATCCTTCCAGACCGAGGCCTTCAACCCGCTCAGGCAGCCCCCGGCAACGCGCCAGCGGTGGGCCAGGCCAGCACGGAGACGCTCTACGACCATGAACTACCTTCACCACTTTGATACCGCCACCACCGTCGAGGCATGCGTCGCGGGCGCTGGCGATTTCGGTCGCGGCATCCTCCGTCAGGCCCAGCAGATGCCCGGCATGAACGCGCGTATCGCGGTGGACATCAGCGCCGAGACGGCCGCCCAGGCGTTCGAGAAGGCCGGCATTCCGGCCTCTCAGATTGCGGTATGCCAAACGTCGGACGAGGCAAGCGACGCCTGGCAGGCGGGTAAATTTGTCGCCTGTGGCGATCTCGAAGTGGTCAAGCACCTGGATTTCGACATCCTGGTGGAAAGCACTGGTATACCAAACGCCGGTGCCACCCACGCGGCCAGTGCACTCAAGGCCGGCAAGCACGTCGGTATCGCCACCAAGGAAACCGAATCGGTGGTCGGTCCCTACCTGACCCGCCTCGGTAACCGCCATGGTCGCCTGTTCACTCCGCTGGACGGTGATCAACCGAGCCTGTTGATCGGCCTGGTGACCTGGGCCCAGACGCTGGGCTTCGAGATCATCGCCGCCGGCAAGAGCAGCGAATACGACTTTGTCTGGGACGAGGCGGATCAGGCGATCTGGTGCAACGGCACCCGTTTCGACGCCCCGGACATGGCTGAGCTGTGGACGCTGCCCGAGGGTGACGAGCGCAGCGTGGTGCGTGCCCGTGGCGAGCACCTGAGCGCCATTCCGCAGATCTCCGCACCGGACCTGTGCGAGATGACCAATGTGGCCAACGCCACCGGCCTTACCCCCGACCACCCTGCCTTCCACGCCCTGGTGCTGCGTACCCATGAGGTGCCGACCCTGCTGGACCTGGAAGGCAACGGCGGCGTGCTCTCCGGCACGGGGCGTCTGGAGGTGTTCAACTGCCTGCGCCGCCCGGACGAGCTGAGCTTCGCCGGTGGCGTCTTCGTGGTGGTGCGCTGCGAGGATGCCCACGCCTGGGAGGTGCTGGACGGCAAGGGCCATATCCTGAGTCGCAGCAAGAAGAGCGCCATGGTCTACCTGCCGCGCCACCTGCTGGGCCTGGAAGCGCCGATCTCGCTGCTCGACGCAGTACTCAAGGGCCTGCCCTCCGGCGGCGGCCAGGCCACCCGCCCGGCGGTTGACCTGGTCGCCCGCGCCACGCTGTCACTCAGCAAGGGGCAGGAACTCGAGATGAAGGGCCACCATCGCCACATCGCCGGCCTTCAGCCCGAGGTGCATCCCGCCGCTGCGCTACTCGATGCCACCCCGGTGCCCTTCTATCTGCTGCCCGGCGCCGTGCTCAAGCGCGATGTGGCTGCAGGGCAATTGATCAGCGTGGCCGACGTGCAGCTGCCGGACTCCACCTTGCTCCACCTTCGCCGCGAGCAGGACGCGATGTTCTTCTCCACCGCCGAATCTTCCTCCGAACCGGCCTGACGTCATGTCAGGCCACCTGGCAACCACTGGGCAGATGCCCATGCTCAACCACAACAACCACCCCCAGGAGAACGCCATGATCACCCGAAACGCGATCATCACCGCCAGCGCCCTCGGCCTGTCGCTCGTCGTAGCGAGCCCCGCCGCGCTGTCCGCCGACGAGGCGGCGGACTTCCCCTCCAAGCCGCTGCAGTTCCTGGTCGCCGCCGGCGCCGGTGGCGGCACCGACAACTTCGCGCGCACCATCAAGCCGCTGCTTGAAGAGGCCATGGACACCCGCGTGACGGTGGTCAACCTGCCGTCCGCCTCCGGCGCCCTGGCCCACCAGCGTACCGCCAACGGCGACGCCGACGGCCACACCCTGGACTTCGCCTCCTCGACTCTGGTTACCTCGCTTGCCGCCGGCCAGAACCCCACCGGCCTCGACCAGCTCACCCCGGTGGCGCGCATGCAGTCCGACGTGATGACGCTGATCGTCGATCCGGACAAGTACGCCGACTTCGACGCCTTCATGGAGCACGCCAAGGCCAACCCGGGTCAGGTCATCATCGGCGGCACCCACGCGGCCAGCCCCGACCGCATGGCCTTCCTGTCGTTCCGTGACGCCACCGGCCTGGACATCAGCTTCATTCCCTACGACGAGGAAGGCAGCGTCGCCGCCAACGTCATGGGCGGCAACATCGATGGCCTGTTCGGTGAGATCAGCTCGGTGCTGAGCTACATGGAATCCGGCGAGATGATGCCGATCCTGGTGTTCGCCGAAGAGCGTCTGGAGAACTTCCCGGACATCCCCACCACCGTCGAGAACGGCTGGGACCTGACCGACGGCAACGAGCGCGGCATCTTCGTCCACGCCGACACCCCGGACGCCATCGTCGAGAAGCTCGAATCCACGCTGAAGAGCGTCTACGACTCCGAGACCTACCAGGAGTACGAAGAGCGGGTGAACCTGCACTACCGCGAGGGCTGGCTGGGTAGCGACGACTACCGCGAGAAGCTCGAGCAGAACCTGGAACTCTACACGCGGCTTCTGGAAAACACCTGATCCCGTGGACTGGCGGGCCGGGTACTACCCGGCCCCTCACCTTGCGCTGACGGGACTCGCTCCCGCTGGCCCGCCGTGAACCGAGCCTCACCATGCATACCAAGTTCACCGTCTTTGCCGTCCTGCTGCTGGTACTGGCCGCCGTCACCCTGGTGCCGACGCTTGATTTCCCGAGCTCCGAGGACGTCTCGACCTTTATCGGCCCACGCCTGTGGCCGCTGTCGCTGTTGCTCCTGCTGATCGTGCTGTCGGCGACCCTGCTGGTCTCCACCCGCATGAGCCAGGCCAAGGAGCGTGCCAGCGACGCCGAGGCCAAGGCCGCGATGGCGAAAGACCCCGCGACCGAAACTGGCCAACAGGCTGACGCCGGCCAGGACAGCGCCACCGACAACGTCACCGACAGCACCACCGAAGCCGCTGGCGTTGCTCTTGACCCTGGGTATCTTGCCGCCAACCGCCACTGGTGGCTGATGGGCACCACCGTTGCCTACACCCTGCTGATGCCAGCCATCGGTTTTCTGCTGGCCACCGTGATCTTCACCCTGGCCTGCACCTTGTTGCTTGGCGCGCGCCACTGGGCGGCCCTGCTTGCCACCGTGGTCATCGCCGTTGCGCTGATCCAGGGCGTGTTCTCCACCCTGCTGGGCATCCCCTTGCCATGACACCCAGCCGGTACGATTTTCCACCAGTATTTCGCGGGAGCTGACGATGCTGGAGAGTTTTCTCAGTGGGCTAGGCGTGGTCTTCCAGCCCATGAACCTGTTGATCCTGACCTCGGCCGTGTTTATCGGCTTTATCGGTGGTGCGCTGCCGGGCATCAGCGGCGTGATCCTGGTGGTCATCCTGCTGCCGGTCACCTACGGCATGGAGCCCACCCAGGCGTTCATGCTGCTGACCGCCATCTACGGCTCCACCGTCTTCTCGGGGCTGATCACCGCCATCCTCTATCGCGCCCCGGGCACCCCGGAGGCGGTGATGACGGCCTTCGACGGCTATCCCATGACCCAGCAGGGCGAGGCCGGCAAGGCGCTGGGCATCGGTGTGCTGAGCTCCGCGGTGGGCGGGCTGGTCGGCACCATCGCGCTGATCATCTTCACCCCGATGCTGGCCTCGGTGGCGCTGAAGTTCTCCTCCCCCGAGTACTTTGCACTCGCCATCCTCGGCCTGACCGTAGTGGCCTCCCTCGGTGGCCGGCTGATCCTCGGCTTGATCGGTGCCACCCTGGGCCTGTTGATCGCTACTATCGGCATCGACCCGCTCACCGGCACCAGCCGCTACACCTTTGACAACCTCAACCTGGCCGAGGGGGTCGGGCTGATTCCGGTCATCGTCGGTCTGTTTGCGGTGTCCGAGGTGATGAAGCGCTCCCTGAGCCGTGACGCCGAACAGCCGCTGACCAAGGTCAAGATCAAGATCTTCGACGCCCCCATCCTGAAGAAGATCGGCGTCACCCTGTCGCGCTCATCCATCCTCGGCGTCATCATCGGCATCCTGCCGGGCATCGGCGCCAGCACCGCCGCCATGGTCAGCTACAGCGAGACCGTGCGCTGGTCCAAGCACCCGGAGAAGTTCGGCAAGGGCGCACCGGAAGGCATCGCTGCACCGGAGGCCGCCAACAACGCCGCCGCCATGGGCGCCCTGGTGCCGCTGTTCGCGCTCGGTATTCCGGGAAGCGGCACCACCGCGATCATCCTCGGCGCCTTCATCATGCATGGCCTGCAGCCGGGGCCGATGTTCATGCTGACCTCGAGCGACCTGATCTACGCGGTGTTCGCTGGGCTGTTCGTGGTGAACTTCATGATCCTGGCGTTCTCCAAGCCGTTCATCAAACTGTTCACCCGACTGCTCAACGTGCCCTACTCGGCACTGGGCCCGATCATCCTGATGTGCTGCATCGTCGGTACCTACTCGGTGCGCAACTCGATGTTCGACGTCTGGCTGATGCTTGGCTTCGGTGTGCTCGGCTTCCTCCTGGAGAAGATCAAGTTCCCGCTGGTC
Source organism: Halomonas sp. DP5N14-9 (assembly GCF_019802175.1). Lineage (NCBI taxonomy): Bacteria > Pseudomonadati > Pseudomonadota > Gammaproteobacteria > Oceanospirillales > Halomonadaceae > Halomonas > Halomonas sp. DP5N14-9. The sequence goes on along the minus strand of NZ_JAHVHR010000014.1, from coordinate 89,861 downwards.
TCGATCATCCTTGGCCTGGTGCTCGGCCCCATCGCCGAGAGCGAGCTGCGTCGCTCGCTGGCCATGTCCCAGGGCGACCTCGGCATCTTCTTCTCGCGCCCGATCAGCGCAAGCCTGATCGCCATCGCCGTGCTGCTTCTGGGCACCACCATCGTCATTGCCCTGCGCAAGCGGGCGAGGAACCGGGCCGCTGCGATGGGATGAGGCGATAAAGCCACACATTGGCTGACCACCAGCACCCTGCCCACGCAGAAACGACATCGCCCTCGCTGCCGATCAGGCAACGAGGGCGATTTTTTTGCTGAATCATACGCGGGTGCCAACAACGCTATCTGAGCCGCGCGGCCTGACGGCCAGATGCCCATCTTGACCTAAGCTTATCCAACAGGAGGTGACCGATGACTACAGTAACCGTCGAGAATGCTCGCGCTGAGCTTGAAGCCTTGATCGACAAGGCATTGGAAAGCCACGAACCTATTTTCATCACCGGTAGAAGAGGTGACGCCGTCTTGCTGGCGGAAGATGACTGGCGTGCCATCCTGGAAAGCCTCCACCTGGCTTCCCTACCTGCCATGGGCGAATCGGTCAGGGAAGGGCTGGAAACCGATCTCGGCCAGTGCGAGCGAGAACTAAAATGGTGACTTGGCAGACAGGCTAGAGAGAACGCTTCGCCCCGAGTGCAAACTTTCTGCGACACCGCTTTTTACACTCAGGCATCGCAAGCCTCAGCAAGAATGCGGCAGAAAAACGCAAAGCATGAAGCAAATCCTGGGACGGAAATCCCGGATAATTTCAATAAAGAGAAGAGACGGCAGGAAAGGGATAACACCAAAAATCAGCACTGGCTCCCCGAACAGGACTCGAACCTGTGACCCAATGATTAACAGTCATTTGCTCTACCAACTGAGCTATCGGGGAACAACGATGTGCAGTACTTCAAGCTTGGCGACAATTCATGCAAAACTGCTGCAAGGCAAGATGGCTCCCCGAACAGGACTCGAACCTGTGACCCAATGATTAACAGTCATTTGCTCTACCAACTGAGCTATCGGGGAATTACCTTGAATTGTCGGTGCGTGACGCGGGATCAACCGTTGCGGTTGGCTCCCCGAGCAGGACTCGAACCTGCGACCCAATGATTAACAGTCATTTGCTCTACCAACTGAGCTATCGGGGAATCGCCTCAAGCACGGGGCGTAGTATACGGATCGCTCCGAGATCGTCAAGCCCGGTTGCGCTTTTGTTGACCCAAGGACTGGCTTAACCCGCTGATCCGCCTCGTAACCTGGGTTCGGGCGGCTCGGGCTGCCGTCACGATGCACTGCACTGTCCTGAAGCCCTATCCTGAAGCCCTGCCCTGAACGTTGGCCCCTCGCCCACCGGCCTGGTGCTGGCGGGTCACAAACGCTGAAAGGCCGTGCCAGACGATGGCTGACGGGAGGCAAAAAACCCGCCGCATACGAAAGCACCCGCTGACCGAGGTCAGCGGGTGCTTTCTAAATCCTGGTGGCTACGCCCTGACTCGAACAGGGGACCCCATCATTATGAGTGATGTGCTCTAACCAACTGAGCTACGTAGCCTTTTGGGTCGTCATGCGGCAAAAGCGCCGTGTCGACGGGGGAGAATTATGCACACCGTTCATGAACTTGGCAAGCCCGCCCGCGAAATTTTCGACGACGGGCCTGCCCTGCTCTCCCCCGGCCTGGAACGCTCTGGGCTTGTTAGACAGTCAGCTCAGGCTTGTTCAGCGCCCCAGTGCTGGCTTATTCGACACCCAGCTCTGGCTTATTCAACACCCAGCTCCGCCTTGACCACCTCGAGGGCAGGCTCGCCATCGGCGGTCTCCACGCCTTCGAGCCAGGCGTCCAGCAGCTCCGGGTTGGCCTTGAGGTAGTCGCGGGCGGCCTCGTCCGGGGCGGTACCGTCATCCATGATGGTGCCCATCAGCTGGTTTTCCATCTCCAGGGTGAAACTCAGGTTGTTGAGCAGCGCACCGACGTTGGGGCATGCGTCGGTGTAGCCGGCACGGGTGTTGGTGTAAACGGTGGCGCCGCCCAGGTTGGGGCCGAAGTAGTCGTCGGCGCCTTCCAGGTAAGCCATGTCGAAGTTGGTGTTCATGGGATGCGGCTCCCAGCCGAGGAACACCATCCAGGTCTCGTCGGGGACGCGGGCACGCAGCTCCGCCAGCATGCCGGCCTCGCTCGAGTCGATCAGCGACCAGTCGCCGAGCCCAAAGGCGTCATCGTCGATCATCTGCTGGATCAGCTCGTTGCCGTCATTGCCGGCCTCGATGCCGTGGAGTTCGCTATTGAACTTGTCGGCGTGCTCGTCGAGATCCGCCACCGAGGTGACGCCGGCGTCATAGACGTACTGCGGCACCGCCAGGGTGTACTTGGCCCCTTCCAGGTTGGCCCCCAGGCGATCGACATCGCCCTGCTCGACGTAGGGGTCGCTGATGGACGCCATGGACGGCATCCAGTTGCCAAGAAAGACGTCGAAGTCGTCGTTCTTCATGCCCGAGTAGGCGATCGGCACCGAAACGGTGTCGATACGCGTCTCGTAGCCCATGGCCTTCAGCACTTCGGTGGTCAAGGCGGTGGTGGCGGTGATGTCGGTCCAGCCGACTTCGGCGAAACGCACCGGCTGGCAGCTGTCATCGGCGGCCATCGCCTGGGGGGCGGCAAGGCCGGCGATGGCAGCCGCCAGCACGGACAGAGCGGGAATCGTCGGGGTCGTCATGATGCACTCCTTGTTGAGGTTATCGGTTGCAGTATGGTGGCCTGTTCACGACTGTGCCGTTGAATCGACCAGATTTTGATTGAACGTCCAATCAATAAAAGGCATACTCTCTACATCCTAACCTCGGGGGTGCCTCGAGGAGCAAGTCACTAGATTCAACTCTTGAGCTCGATACCGCTCGGGACGCGCATCAACAGATTCACCTCTCGGGCACCTCAATGTTCGAGGGCGAACGGCACGGAGGTCTGTCATGCCCAAGGTAGGAATGGAGCCGATCCGCCGCCAGCAGCTGATCCAGGCGACCATGGCGGCGATCCACGAGGTGGGGCTTGCCGATGCCACCATCATGCGCATCGCCCGCCACGCCGGGGTCTCCGCCGGCATCATCAGCCACTACTTCGGTGGCAAGGATGGCCTCTTGGAGGCGACCATGCGCCAGATCCAGCATGACCTGGGCCAGGCCGTGGCGGCGCGGCGCAAGGCGCTGAGCGACTCAAGCCCCCGTGCCCATCTGGAAGCGATCATCGACGGCAACTTCGACGCCTCCCAGACCAACGCCCGCGCTGCCGGCACCTGGCTCGCCTTCTGGGCCAACTCGATGCACAAGGCCGACCTGCAGCGGCTGCAGAAGATCAACGACCGGCGGCTGTACGCCAATTTGTGCTACCAGTTTCGCCGGCTGATGCCCCGACACGAGGCCCAGCGCGCCGCCAATGGCCTGGCTGCGATGATCGACGGTCTGTGGCTGCGCGGCACCCTGTCGCCGGAAGGCCTGGACGCGGTCCAGGCCCGCCAGCTGGCGCGGGAGTACCTGAATCGACTGCTCGACAGCCACGCGCCCGCTGCGGCTCGCAAACCCGAACCGGCCTGAGTCGTCTTCAGGCTCAGGCCCCGAGCCTCGAGCCTCGAGCCGGATCTCAGGCAGACCGAGTGGGCAGGCTCAACACCTGCGCCACTCACGCGCACATTCTTGCTCTTCACTTATCGCCCCGACATCGCTGTCAGCTTGCTGACACATGCCCTTTCGACAGGAGGATGCCATGGCAACTCTCGAACTCCAGAAGCTCTACATCGACGGCCGTCTGACCGACGCCACCTCCAACGAGACCTTCAGCGTCACCAACCCCTACGATGGCAGCCACCTGGCCGACGTGCAGGTGGCAAGCCAGGCCGACGTGGACGCCGCTGTCGCCGCGGCCCAGCGCGGCCAGAAGGTGTGGGGCGCGATGTCCGGCATGGAGCGCGGACGCATCCTCAACCGCGCCGTGGCGCTGCTGCGCGAGCGTAACGACGAGATCGCCGAGCTCGAGACCCGCAACACCGGCAAGCCGTTCAGCGAGACGTCCACAGTCGATATCGTCACCGGCGCCGACGTGCTCGAATACTACGCCGGCCTCGCCGCCGCCATCGAAGGCAGCCAGATTCCGCTGCGTGAAGACAGCTTCGTCTACACCCGCCGCGAGCCGCTGGGCGTCATCGGTTCCATCGGCGCCTGGAACTACCCGATCCAGATCGCCTGCTGGAAGTCCGCCCCGGCGCTGGCCGCCGGCAACGCCGTGGTGTTCAAGCCCAGCGAGGTCACCCCGCTGACCACCATGATCCTGGCCGAGGTGTTCACCGAAGCCGGTCTGCCCGATGGCGTGTTCAACGTCGTCCATGGCGAGGCCGAGGTGGGCCAGGCGATCACCGGCCACCCGGACATCGCCAAGGTCTCGTTCACCGGCGAGGTAGGCACCGGCAAGAAGGTGATGTCGGCCTCCGCCGCCTCCAGCCTCAAGGACGTCACCATGGAGCTTGGCGGCAAGTCGCCGCTGATCGTCTGCCGTGACGCCGACCTGGTCCGTGCCGCCGACGCGGCGATGATGGCCAACTTCTACTCCAGCGGCCAGATCTGCACCAACGGCACCCGGGTGTTCGTCGACAACGCCGTCAAGGACGACTTCGAGGCACTGCTCGAGGAGCGCGTGGCGCGCATCAAGGCCGGCGACCCGATGGACCCCTCGGTCAACTTCGGCCCGCTGGTCAGCTTCGAACACCAGGAGAAGGTGCTGTCCTACATCGAGCTGGGCAAGCAGCAAGGCGCCCGGGTACTGGCCGGCGGCGACGCCTGGGACCAGGGCGACTGGGCCAAGGGCGCCTGGGCGGCCCCCACGGTGTTCACCGACTGCACCGATGACATGCGCATCGTGCGCGAAGAGATCTTCGGCCCGGTGATGTCGGTGCTCGGCTTCGACTCCGACGAGGAAGTACTCGAGCGCGCCAACGCCACCACCTATGGCCTGGCCGCCGGCGTCTTCACCGAGAGCCTCAACCGTGCGCATCGCCTGATCCATCGCCTGGAAGCCGGCATCTGCTGGATCAACACCTGGGGCGAGTCCCCGGCCGAAATGCCGGTGGGTGGCTACAAGCAGTCCGGCGTCGGCCGCGAGAACGGCATCGAGACCCTGGCCCACTACACCCAGACCAAGTCGGTCCAGGTCGAAATGGGCCCCTTCGAGTCGGTCTTCTAAGGCCGGCCCGTCGCGACAGCACTCGAACACCGCGTCACGCCTGACCCGGTCACCCCATTGCCTTCAGGGAGGCGTCACATGTCACAGCTCCGTGAATTCGACTACGTCATCATCGGCGCCGGCTCCGCCGGCAACGTCCTCGCCACTCGTCTGACCGAGGACCCGGACGTCCAGGTCCTGCTGCTGGAAGCCGGCGGCAAGGACCACCGCTTCGACTTCCGCACCCAGATGCCGGCAGCGCTGGCCTACCCGTTGCAGGGCAAGCGCTACAACTGGGCCTTCGAGACGGACCCCGAGCCGCACATGGACAATCGCCGCATGGAGTGCGGTCGCGGCAAGGGCCTTGGCGGCTCTTCGCTGATCAACGGCATGTGCTACATCCGTGGCAACGCCCTGGACTATGATGGCTGGGCCAAGCGCGACGGGCTCGAGGATTGGCACTACGCCAACTGCCTGCCCTACTTCCGGAAGGCCGAGACCCGCGATATCGGCCCCAATGACTACCATGGCGGCGATGGCCCGGTGTGCGTGGCCACCCCAAAGCCCGGCAACAACCCGCTCTACCACGCCTTTATCGAGGCGGGGCAGCAGGCGGGCTACCCGGCCACCGAGGACGTCAACGGCTACCAGCAGGAAGGCTTCGGCCCCATGGACCGCTTCGTCACGCCCCAGGGACGCCGCGCCTCCACCGCGCGTGGCTATCTGGACGAGGCCAAGAAGCGCCCCAACCTGACCATCGAGACCCGAGCCACCACCGACGTCATCCTGTTCGAGGGCAAGCGTGCGGTGGGCGTGCGCTATCAGCGCAAGGGCCAGACCCAGGAAGTGCGCACCCGTCGCGAGGTGCTGCTGTGCGCCGGCGCCATCGCCTCGCCGCAGATTCTGCAGCGCTCGGGCATCGGCCCGGCGGACCTGCTGGCGGAGCTCGGCATCGAGGCGGTCCACGTCAACGACAACGTCGGTGCCCATCTGCAGGACCACCTGGAGATGTACATCCAGTACGAGTGCAAGAAACCGATCTCGCTGTACCCGGCGCTGAAGTGGTACAACCAGCCGGCGATCGGCGCCGAGTGGCTGTTCAAGGGCAGCGGCGTGGGCGCCAGCAACCAGTTCGAGGCCGCCGGTTTCATCCGCACCAGCGAAGAGGAAGCCTGGCCGAACCTGCAGTACCACTTCCTGCCGATCGCCATCAGCTACAACGGCAAGAGCGCGGTGCAGGCCCATGGCTTCCAGGCCCACGTCGGCTCGATGCGCTCCCAGAGCGAAGGCCGCGTACGGCTGACCTCGGTCGATCCCAAGGCCGCGCCCTCGATCCTGTTCAACTACATGTCCACCGAAAAGGACTGGGAAGAGTTCCGCGACGCCATTCGCCTGACCCGCGAGATCATCGCCCAGCCGGCCATGGACGAGTTCCGCGGCCGCGAGATCTCGCCGGGGCCGGACGTGCAGAGCGACGATGAGCTCGACGCCTTCGTGCGCCGCCACGCCGAGACCGCCTATCACCCCTGTGGCACCTGCCGCATGGGCGACGGTGACGACTGCGTGGTCGACGGCGCCGGACGCGTGCACGGGGTAGAAAGCCTGCGGGTGGTCGACGCCTCGCTGTTCCCGGTGATTCCCACCGGCAACCTCAACGCGCCGACGATCATGCTGGCCGAGCGCATGGCCGACAAGATCCGTGGCCGCGAGCCGCTGCCGCCGAGCCAGGCGCCCTACTACGTGGCCAACGGCGCCCCGGCCCAGAAGCCGCCGCAGCGCCGGCTCGAGGAGGCCCATCCGACCCAGAGCGAGCGGCGCCTCTCCGCGCGCGCCGATGCTGGTGCTGGTGCAAGTTCTGATAGCACAGCGCAGCCTGGCTGACGCCGGAAAAGCTGCCGCTGGCGGCGACACGATTTAGACGACATCGACCTGGCCCCGTGACTTTCACGGGGCCATTTTTGTGCAGCTAAGAGACCTCTAGTTCGACCATGGTGCAAGAGGCAAGGTTTTCGATGGCCGGTTGTCAGGCGATGGGCTAATCTGCAAGAATTCAAACAGGCGTTTTATTACAACCACACTTCCTCTCATCGCTCTCCAAGGAGAACCGCCCATGCTCAGCCTGCTCCTGCTCATCTTTGCGGTCGTTGGCCTGATCGCCATCGCCCGCCGCGAGGCCGGGGCCGCGCCTGCCGCCGCCCTGCCCGCCATTCTCGGGGTCGCGGGCCTGGTCCTCGACGCCGAATTCGTCGGCGTACTGCTGCTGATCACCGCCGCCGTCATCGCCGTCTGCGGCCTGCCGGCGCTGCGCCAAGGTTGGCTGTCGCCGCGTCTGTTCGCCATGTTCAAGAAGGTCGCCCCCCGCGTATCGGATACCGAGCGTACTGCGCTTGAGGCCGGCAGCGTGGCCTGGGACGGTGAGCTGTTCTCCGGCCGTCCTGACTGGCAGCGCCTGCTCGACTTCAAGGATGACGGCCTCAGCGACGAGGAACGCGCCTTCATCGACCATCAGTGCACCGTGGCCGCCGGCATGTGCAACGCCTGGGACATCGCCCGCGAGCGCGCTGACCTGCCGCCGGAGCTGTGGGACTACCTGAAGAAGGAACGCTTCTTCGGCATGATCATTCCCAAGGAGTACGGCGGTCTCGGCTTCTCGGCCAAGGCCCAGTCGGCGGTGCTGCAGAAGCTCGCGGTCAACGAGACCCTGATGTCCACCGTGGGTGTCCCCAACTCACTGGGTCCGGGTGAGCTGCTGCTCAAGTACGGCACCCAGGAGCAGAAGGACCACTATCTGCCGCGCCTGGCCGACGGCCGCGAGATCCCCTGCTTCGGCCTGACCGGCCCCCGCGCCGGCTCCGACGCCACTTCGCTGCCGGACGTCGGCATCGTGTGCAAGCAGGAAGTCGACGGCAAGGAAGTGCTGGGCCTGCGCCTGACCTTCAACAAGCGCTGGATCACCCTGGCGCCCATCGCCACCGTGGTCGGCCTGGCCTTCCGCATGTTCGACCCGGACCACCTGCTGGGCGACACCGAGGACCTCGGCATCACCTGCGCGCTGGTCCCGCGTGACACCGACGGCATGGAGATCGGCCGCCGCCACCATCCCATCGGCAGCCCCTTCATGAATGGTCCGATTCGCGGCAAGGACGTGTTCGTGCCGCTGGACACCATCATCGGTGGCCCCGAGATGGCCGGCGAAGGCTGGCGCATGCTGATCGAGTGCCTGTCGGTCGGCCGCTGCATCACCCTGCCCTCCGGCGCTACCGGCACCGGCCGCTACGCCATCGGCTGGGCCGGCGGCTTCGCCCGCATCCGTCGCCAGTTCAATGTGCCGGTGGCCGAGATGGAGGGCATTCAGGAGCCCCTGGCACGTCTTACCGCCAAGGCCTACATCGCCCAGGCGGCGGTCTACCAGACCGCCAACACCATCGACCACGGCCAGGCGCCGGCGGTGCCCTCGACCATCCTCAAGAGCCAGTTGACCGAGTTCCAGCGGGACATCCTGGCCGATGCAATGGACATCCACGGCGGCAAGGCGGTGACCCTGGGACCGCGCAACTACCTGGGCATCGGCTACAGCGCCAACCCGGTGGCGATCACCGTGGAAGGCGCCAACATCATGACCCGCAACCTGATGGTGTTTGGTCAGGGCGCGATCCGCTGCCATCCCTACGTGCTGGAGGAACTGGCGGCCAAGGACGCCGATGACGCCAAGGCCTTCGACCGGGCGTTCTTCCGCCATGCCGGGCTGATCTTCGGCAACGCCGCCCGCGCCCTCACCATGGGCCTGGGCATCGGCAAGCCGTCCTGCCCCTTCGACGAGGTCGCCCGCCCCTACGCCCAGGACGTGGCCCGCCTGTCTGCCGGCTTCAGCCTGTGCGCCGACGCCGCCATGGCGAGCCTGGGCGCCGAACTCAAGCAGCGCGAGATGCTCTCGGCGCGTCTGGGTGACGTGCTCTCCAACCTCTATCTGGTGAGCATGGTGATCAAGCAGTGGCACGAGGGTGACAAGGTCGAGGGCGAGGCGGAACTGATGCACTACGCCTGCCGCTTCCTGCTCAACCGCGCCGAGACAGCCTTCGTCGAGGTCTTCGACAACTTGCCCAACCGGGCGCTGGGCAAGACCCTGAAGGTGCTGGTGATGCCGCTGGGCCGCCGCTGGGCACGCCCCCACGACGACCTGGCCCGGTCCATCGCCCGTGCGGTGTCCACCGACAGCGCCCTGCGCAAGAAGCTCTTGGTCGGCGCCTGGGACAGCAACGACCAGGTCCAGGACAACCCGGTGGCGCGCTACAACGCCCTGCTGGAAACCCAGGACCGCGCCGAGGTGCTCTATCGCCAGATCAACAAGGCGTACTCCAAGGGCAAGCTGCCGGTGCAGGCGCTGCACCCGGAAGAACGCCTGGAAGCCGCGCTCGAGGAGGGTCTGATCAGCGAGGAGGATGCCGACTTCATGCGCAAGCGCGAGGCCGAGGTGCTCGACATGCTGAGCGTGGACGACTTCGCCTTCGACGCCTTCGTCACCGACAAGGAAAAGATGAACCACCACAACGTCACCGCGTAACGCCGACGTTTCGCGCACCACCACGACGCCCGGGCCCAGCCCGGGCGTTTTTATTGGCCGTTATTGCAGCGGCCAGACCAGCATGATCAGCGGGATGGCGACCACCATCACCACCAGGGTCAGCGGCAGGCCAAGGCGCCAATAGTCGCTGAAGTGATAGCCCGCGGGGCCCATCACCAGGGTGTTGGACTGGTGGCCGATGGGCGTCAGAAAGGCGCAGGAAGCGCTGATCGCCACCACCATCAGGAAGGGGTCCAGCGACAGCTCGAAACCGCTGGCGAGACTCGCCGCGATGGGCGCCATCAACAGCGCCGCCGCCGCATTGTTGATGACGTTGGACAGCAAGGTGCTGACCATGAAGAGCCCCGCCAACACCAGGATGGGCGGCCACTGGCTGCCAAGCCCGAGCATGGCATCGGCGATCAGACCTGCCCCGCCGCTGGACTCCAGCGACTGCCCCACCGGAATCATCGCCCCCAGCAACACCACCACCGGGCCGTCGATGGCACGGTAGCCTTCACGCAGCGGCAGCACCCCCACCAGCAGGGTGACCAGCGCGGCCAGCGACAGGGCCACCGCCGCCGGCAGCAGATCGAACAGCATGGCCGTGATGGCGACGGCAAAGATGCCCACCGACAGCGCAAGCTGGCGCGGCTGGCCGAGGGTCAGGCGCCGGTCTGCCAGCGGCAGGCAGCCAAGCACCGTCAGGCTCTCCCCCAGCCCTTCGGGATCGCCCTGCAGCAGCAGCACGTCGCCGGGCCGAAAACGAATATCGCGCAGACGCTGCTTGAGGCGCCCACCGTCACGGGCCACCGCCACCAGGTGCAGGCCGTACTGATGGTGCAGGCGCAGCTCGGCGGCGGTGCGGCCGCTGATGGCGGCGTCGTTGCGCACCACCGCCTCGATCAGGTGCAGGTCCTCGGGGGCCTTGTCGTCCTGGCGCTCGTCACCGTCCTCGGTGCCCCGCGCCGCCTCACGGGTCTCGTCCAGGGTGATGCGGCGCTCTCGCGCCTGCTCGTCCTCGTCGACCAGTTGGCGGGTACGCTGGGCCAGCGAAGCGGACCCGGCATTGCCGTCTGCGTTCAACGGCTGGGCCGACGTCGACGTGGCCGCTGCGTTGTCCGAGGACCGCACCTGATCATCGCTGCCGGTCTGCTCGGTGTTGGCTGGCTCGGTGTCGGTCGGCTCGGCGTCGCTCTGCTCGGCATCAGGATCCGGCGCCTCCTCGGGTGCCAGACCGACCCGCAGTCCGGCCCGATCCTCCAGCGCCTTGAGCTCCTCGGGACCGGCCTCCAGCAGCAGGATGTCGCCCTCCTTGAGCACCCCATAGAAAGAGTGACCGGCGTAGCGATGACCGCCCCGCACCAGCGCCAGCACCGGCACGTTGTCGTCGAGCTTGCGCCTGAGCTTGTGCAGCGACCAGCCCAGGGCCTGGGCATCGGCGTCGACCCGTACCTCCACCAGATAGTGGGCGGTATCGAACATGGCGTCGCGGCTGGCCTGGCCGGTGCGCCTTGGCACCAGGCGCCAGCCCAGCAGCACGATAAAGGCAACCCCGGCGAGTGCCACGGCGCCGCCCACCGGGAAGAAGTCAAACATGCTGAAGCGCTCGCCGGCGACGCTGGCACGGTAGCTCGAGATGATGATGTTGGGCGGGGTGCCGATCAGGGTGGTGAGGCCACCCAGCAGCGAGCCGAAGGCCAGCGGCATCAGCAGGATCGACGGCGAGGTATCGTGTTCGCGCGACATCCGCAGGGCCACCGGCAGCAGCAACGCCAGCGCCCCCACGTTGTTCATGAAGCCCGACAGCACGGTGACAAGGCCGGTCAGCGCCAATAGCTGGTACAGGAGCCTGTCGCCAACCTTGAGCACCTGGGCGGCGATCACGTCCACCACTCCGGCCCGCTCGAAGCCACGGGACAGCACCAGCACCGCCACCACGGTGATCACCGCCGGATGGCCAAAACCGGAAAAGGCCTGGTCGGCGGGCACCAGCCCCAGCACCACCGAGGCCAGCAAGGAGGCCAGCGCCACCAGATCGAAACGAAACCGCCCCCAGACGAACGCCGCCAGCGTCAGCCCGAGCACGATAAATACCAGAAGACTGTCGTCCATGCCGGCCCCTCCCTGGGCGGCGCCCTGACGGGCGATTGCAGAGTGCTGGAGGTCGCGAAAGCGTCACCGAGAAAGCGCCAGGGTACCGCTGATTCAGCGTAGCCTAAAACACCTCATCAGCGCGCCTGGGAGGGTTCGACGAAGGGCAGGCTTCGTCAACGAGCTGGGGTTCGGCAAAGGGTTAGGGTTCGTCAAAGGGCAGCGGTTCATCGCCTCGGCGAACCTCGAACACGTTCAGCGTCATCGCCACAAGGGCGTAGTAGCCAAGCACCCCGACCAGTTCCACCACGGCCTCCTCGCCGAAGGCCTCCACAGCCCTGTCGTAGGTGGCCTGATCGACGCGCCGATGCTGATACAGCACGCTGGCCAGGCGATGGACGATGACTTCGTCGCTGCGCTCGAAGGTCGGTTGACGGCCTTCTCGCAAGGCCTCGACCACCGACTCGGACAGGCCGGCCTTGAGGGCGATGGGGGCGTGGATCTGCCACTCCGCCTGGGACTTCCACCAGGCCGCGGTGGTCAGGATGGCAAGCTCGGTGAGGCGCAGCGGAAGCGAGGTATGGTAGCGACAGAAGGCGCCCAGGCGCTGGGCATGGTCGGCAAGCTGTGGGCTGTGCACCCAGGCCAGGAAGGGACCATCGAGGTTGCCGCGGGGGCCGCTGAGAATATCGTCGAGCACCCGGCGCTGCTCCGCGCTCATGGTGGCGTCATCAAGCTCGGGCAAGCGGGAACGAAGGGTCATGCTGTCATCCTGTACGTGGGAAAAAAGGTAGCAAGCCCGCCCCTTGGCGGGCCTGGTGTGTCAGTGGTGTCGCGCGGGCCGAAGCGCCAGGCACGGACTCAATGGCCCACCTGGCCAAGCGCCTGCTGCAAGGCGGCGTCGAGCTTGTCGACGATCTCGTCGAGATGATATTCCTCGACGATATAGGGCGGCGCCAGCAGCACATGGTCTCCACGGCGTCCGTCCAGGGTACCGCCGGCGGGGTAACACATCAGCCCCTGGTCCATGGCGGCGGCCTTGACCGCGGCGTTGAGGCGTCGGTCGGGGTCGAAGGGCTCCTGGCTGGCCCGGTCCGCCACCAGCTCGAGTCCCAGAAACAGCCCGCGTCCGCGAATATCGCCGACGTGCGGGTGGTCGCCGAAGCGCTGGTGAAGCCGAGCATGCAGCGCCTCGCCCCTGGCGCGCACCTGCTCAAGCAGGCCGCGTTGCTCTACCGCGCGCTGCACCGCCAGCGCCGCGGCGCAGGCGGTGGCGTGGCCGATATAGGTGTGGCCATGCTGGAAGAAGCCGGTGCCCTCGGCGATGGTGTCGCGGATACGCGCACTGGCCAGGGTGGCGCCGATGGGCTGGTAGCCCCCGCCCAGGCCCTTGGCCACGGTCAGAAGGTCGGGGCTGACGCCTTCCTGCTCGCAGGCAAACAGGCGACCGGTGCGCCCCATGCCGCACATCACTTCATCGAGAATCAGCAGGATGCCGTGACGATCACATATCTCGCGCACCCGCCGAAAGTATCCGGGCACCGCCGGCACCGCGCCAAGGGTCGCCCCCACCACCGGCTCGGCGACGAAGGCCATGACCCGGCGTGGCCCCAGCCGCTCGATGGTGTCCTCGAGTTCCACCGCGAGTCGCTCGCCGTAGGCTTCGGCGCTTTCGTCCGCGCGCTGGCCGCGATAGGCGTAACAGGGGCTGACGTGGGTGGTGTCGGCCAACAGCGGTTCGAAGGGACGCCGACGCCAGGCGTTTCCGCCGGTGGCCAGCGCCCCCAGGGTATTGCCGTGGTAGCTCTGGCGCCGGGCGATGACCTGGGTGCGCTCTGGCTGGCCGATCTCGAGAAAGTACTGGCGCGCCATCTTCAGCGCCGCTTCCACCGCTTCGGAACCGCCGGAGACGAAGTAGACGCTGCCGATGCCCTGGGGCGCGCGATCGACCAGGAAGTCGGCCAGCGCCTCCATCGGCTCCGAGGTAAAGAAGCTTGAATGGGCGTAGGCCATGCGCTTGACCTGTTCGCTGATCGCGGCCTGCACCTCGGGATCGCTATGCCCCAGGCAGGACACCGCCGCGCCGCCACAGGCATCGAGGTAGCGCTTGCCTGCGGCATCGATCAGATAGGGCCCATCGCCTGCCACCGCGGTGGGATAGGACGCCTTGAGGTGGCGGTGAAAGACGCGGCTCATGGAACCTCCAGCGGGTAGATACGACATCGCATAAATGCAAATATTAAATGCATTCTATTTTTACACAATGCATATTTGCAAATCGTGTCTACGCCTCACCGGACAGACGCCCGCCAAGCTGGCACACTGGCCCGCTCGTCATTCAAGGAGACGCCATGCCCTCTCGCGACTCGAAGCCCGCCACCAAGCCACCGACCGAGCGGAGCGCTCGGCACCGCCCTATTCACCTCGGCGAATCGAGCACCCTCGGCGACCTGAAGGAACTGGCGGCGCAGATCCAGGCCGGTGACGGCGACGTTCGCCTGGGCAAACGATCGTTGCGGGTGCTGATGGCGCTGCTGGAGTCGCCGCAGGCGAGTGCGGTGGCCTCGATCAGCGAGCTGGCCGGGCGGCTCGAGGTGAACCCCTCGACCTTGACCCGGCTGGCCCAGCGCCTGGGCTTCGACGGCTTCGGCGAGCTGCAGGCGGTGTTTCGGCGGGACCTGGCCGATGGCGGCGAGCACTTCTACAGCGACCTGGCCTCGAGGCTTTCGACCGATCGCGACCAGGGCCAGGGTGTCGCCCGGCTGGCCCGGCTCGGACGCCAGGAGAGCGCCAACTTCGCCGGCCTGCTCGAGCGACTCGACGCCGATGACTACGACCGGGTGGTCGAGCTGCTGGCCCTCGCCCGTCGGGTCAGGGTCCACGGGCAACGCCAGTTTGCGTCGCTGGCGCAGTTCATAGCCTACGGGCTTGGCATGCTGCGTGCCGATACCGGGGAGCTGGATGCGGGACACCAGGGGGTGGCCGATGCCCTGGCGCAACTGGATGAAGGGGACCTGCTGGTGGTGATCAGCTGCTTTCCCTACACCACCAGCGTGCTGGAAACCGCTCGGGTGGCGGCGCGGGCGGGGATTCGGGTGGTCGCCCTGACCGACAGCGAGTCGTCTCCGCTTGCCCGGGTCGCCGAATACCGCTTCCTGGTGCCTACCGACAGCCTGTTCTTCTCCAACGCCATGGGCGCCTTCTTCCTGCTGGCCCAGGGGCTTCTGACCGAGGTGGCCGATCGCCTGGGCGACGAGGGACTGGCCGCCCTCAAGCGGCGCGAGAGGATGATTCGCGAGCTGGGGGCGTCGCTGTAGCGCCAAGGCAGAACCGACGGCGACCAGGGCAGCCGGTACGCAAGCCACACCGCCGTCAGGCCGACGCCTCCCTGAAATGCAAGCGGGCCCGCCAACGTGGCGGGCCCGCTATGTCCGACAGGACAGGTTCGATCAGGAAGACAGGGATCGGCGATCGATCGCTCAGGGCAGCAGCACGGTAGACCCGGTGGTCTTGCGTGACGCCAGGGCGTCCTGGGCCTTGCCGGCCTCCGCCAGGGCGAAGCGCTGGGCCACGTCGATCTTCACCTTGCCGCTCTCGATCATGTCGAACAGCTCGTCGGCCATGTCCTGCAGCCGCTCCGGGCTGTCGGCGTAGCCGTTGAGGCTCGGCCGAGTGACGTAGAGCGCGCCCTTCTGGTTGAGGATGCCGATGTTGACCCCCTCGACCGGTCCGGAGGCGTTGCCGAAGCTGACCATCAGGCCGCGCGGCTTCAGGCAGTCCAGCGAGGTCTCCCAGGTGTCCTTGCCGACGCTGTCGTAGACCACGTCGACCATCTCGCCACCGGTCAGCTCGCGCACCCTTTCGACCACGTCTTCCTTGGTGTAGTCGATGGTCGCCCAGGCGCCATTGCGCTTGGCAAGCTCTGCCTTCTCGACGGAGCTGACCGTGCCGATCAGCTTGACGCCCAGGGCCTTGGCCCACTGACAGGCAATCGATCCCACCCCACCGGCGGCGGCGTGGAACAGGATGGTCTCGCCACCTTGCAGCGGGTAGGTCTGACGCAGCAGGTACTGCACCGTCAGCCCCTTGAGCATGGCCCCCGCTGCGGTCTCGCAACTGATCCCCTCGGGCAGCGCCACCACCTTGTCCGCCGGCAGGGTGTGCAGTTCGGCGTAGGCGCCCAGGGGCCCCTGGGCGTAGGCCACGCGGTCGCCTACCTGCAGATGATCGACCCCCTCGCCCACGGCGTCGACCACGCCAGCGCCTTCGGTTCCCAGGCCCGACGGCAGGGACGGCGCCGGATACAGACCGGTGCGGAAGTAGATATCGATGAAGTTGAGGCCCACCGCCTCATTGGCGACGCGTACCTCGCCGGGGCCCGGCTCGGCCGCCGGTGTATCGACGAGTTCCAGCACCTCGGAATCGCCGGTGCGTGCGAATTGAATCCGCTTGGCCATGAAAGGCTTCCTTACGCTGCTAACGGGTATGTACGCCCAGTCAAGCGCTCTGCTCGACCTCGGTCAAGTCCAAACTGGATTTGCCGTCGGCACAGCCGTGGCCACGGGATCACTGTCGGCGCTTGACAGCTCCATTGATGTCTACGAGACTCACCAGCTGTATACAGTTCATATATAAACATGGATACATCTTGTGTGGTGCACCGCGCTTCCCCTTGCTGAACGCCGTGCACGGTCGTGGCAAACCCTGCACCCACCCTATCCAGCAATGAAAAGGACGCTGTCATGAAACATGCCCTGCTTTCCTCCGCCTCCATCCTCGCGATCACCGCCGTGCCGCTGTTCTCTGCCATGGCGGTAGCGGATGACGGCGCCGCGGACAACGTCGCCGAAGAGTGCCGGCTGACCATCGATTCCACTGACCAGATGCAGTACGACAAGAGCGAGCTGAGCGTACCCGCCAGCTGCGAGACCGTCAGTCTGACGTTGACCCACTCGGGCTCCATGGCGAAAGACGTGATGGGACACAACTGGGTGCTGGCCCCTACCGACGCCTATCAGGAGATCGCCTCCGCCGGCATGCAGGCGGGACTCGACAGCAACTACCTGCCGGAGGATGACCGCATCCTGGCCGCCACCGACATCATCGGCGGCGGCGAATCCACCAGCATCACCTTCGACACCGAAGGACTCGCCGACCAGGATCTGACCTTCTTCTGCTCCTTCCCCGGCCACTCCTCGATGATGAAGGGATCGTTCAGCCTCACCAGCGAGGGCTGAGCAACCTATACGGATCGACGGGCATCGATCCCTGACGGCGTGACCCGAGCCACCTCCGTTCATGCTGCCCGCGAGCGGATCAACAACCACCTCGGCCCGGCAAGCGCCGACCCTTTGCCCAACGACGAAGCCCCGGCCCTCGCCTCCAAAAGAGGTAAGGGCCGGGGCTTCGTTGTTGCTACCACTTCTACTAGTTCATAGCGTACGCGGGAAGGACCCAACAGGTGCCCTTCCGTCGCTGATCACAACGTCCGCGGGAAGGACTCCAGGCCTCTGACGAAGCGGTTCTTGTAATCTTCGAACAACGCCTTGTCCTGCTTGAAGTTGGCCACCACGGAGGCTTCGTCCACGGTCAGGGTACGCGGCAGATTGTCGAGGCTGGTGGCCGTATGCTTTGGCCCCAGACCGATCTGCAGCTCGCCCGGGCCCTTGATCCAGCGCTGGATACCGGCGGCGCTAAACTCGGCCTTCTGGGCATCGCTGACCACGTCCACCCGCAGCGGCGCCCGCAGCGCCAGTTCCGCCACCAGGCGAAGGGCGGGATTCAGCTTGCCCTTGCCGGCCGGCTTTTGCGCCTCGCCCTGGCTCTCGCTTTCCGCGCTGGTCTTGTTGCCGCCGTCGACCGCACTTTCGGCGTCAGGATCCAGCGACGTCAACTGGGCCACATTCATACTGGTACCGGCTTCGTCGCTGACCAGCAGGGCCAGCGCGATGGGACGGGACTGATCGTCCACCAGAGCGAGAAGCCGGGCGGCTTCCTGCTTGAACAGCACCCCGATGACGCCGGCGAAGGTGACTAGGGGGGCGATACCCGCCTGATGACCGTAGGCTTCCGCACACAGGCGTGCCAGGCAGGCTTCCCGCTGCTGGGGCTCGTTGATTTTGACGACCTTCATCACTGACCTCTAATTGCTGGCGCCGACCGGCGCTGACCCACTTGTCGAAACCGGCGAGACTAGCATATTCCAGGCAGCGACACCGCCCTCGGCGTACCGCTGCGACAGATGGGGTGTTCATGTCGTCGCCGATCGGTCATCTTTGTGGCCCAACATGGAGGCGTGCAGCCTCTGGCTAGCAGGACGGTCATGTCCGATGATGACGAAAGCCGGTGCCATGTTGTGACGCCAAGCCAAGGAGAGCCCATGACGACATCTCGCACGCCCCTTATCGACCTGCCCCGCCTGATGGCGCATCGCGGCCTGTCGGCCCATGCACCGGAAAATACCCTGAGTGCCGTCCAGCTTGCCTGGGAAGCCGGTATCACCTGGGTCGAGCTCGATGTGCAATTGCTGGGTGATGGCACCCCGGTGATCTGGCACGACCCCGGCATGCGGCGCTGCTCCAACGGGCGCGGCAAGTTGAGCAAGTTGCGTCTGGAACAGGCCAGGGAATACGACGTCGGCGCCTGGTACGCCGAGCGCTTTCGCGGTGAGCGCATGGCGACACTCGACGACATGCTCAATCTGATCGATCGACGCGGTATGGCGGTCAACCTGGAACTCAAGGTGACCCGGGGACGCGACCCCGAAGCATTGGCCGAATCGGTGATCCCGCGTCTGCTGGAAGCGCTGCCGTTCGAACGTCGACTGGTGTCTTCCTTCAGCCCGGCGGCCCTCGATCACGCGCGCAGCATCGCCACGCCCGACCAGCTCGCCCTTGGGGTGCTGGTCGACAAGATCGGCAAGAACTGGCGGCACGACATGGAAGCGGTGCAGGCCTACAGTCTGCACTGCGACTGGAAGAAGCTGAAGGAAGAGCGGGCTCGGGAGGTTACCCAGAGCGGCACACCGCTGCTGTGCTATACCGCCAATGATCCGGTGGCCTTCGCCAAGTACTGGAAATGGGGCGTGACCACCGTCATTTCCGATGACCCCGAACGCTTTGCCGACAAGACGTAACTTGCCAAGGCGTATCCTTGAAGCGGCTCTGACACTGGCATGGCCCTGTATTACAAGCGACCTGTCCTGAAAGCGACCCGTCCTGAAAGCAACCTGTCCAAACCTAGCGCTTGCTTGGCAGGCCAGCGGCCACTCGCTAGAGTGAGCTTGATATGTTGCTGCCAGCGAGCCACTTCATGCCCCAGGTATCTGACCTTCAGGTGTCACTTCACGACACAGACCGGCAATCGCTGTTTGTTCGTCGATGGCGTCCCGAGCCTGATACCCAGGGCGCGCCCATCGTGTTGCTGCATGACTCGCTGGGCTGCGTTGAGCTGTGGCGCGACTTCCCCGAAGCCCTGTGCCAGACCACCGGCCGCGAAGTGATCGCTTACGATCGACTGGGCTTCGGCCAATCCATGCGCCACCCAGGCCTACTGACCTACACCTTTATCGCCGACGAAGCGCACCAGGGCTTTGCCGCGCTTCATCGTGCGTTAAAGCTCGAGGGTTTCGTTGTTCTGGGCCATAGCGTGGGCGGCTGCATGGCTGCCGGTATCGCTGCCCACTTCGACGATTGCCAGGCGCTGATTACTCTGGCGGCCCAGGCCTTTGTGGAAGAACGCACGCTTTCGGGCATACGCCAGGCCCGCGATACGTTCGCCCTGCCCGGCCAGATCGAGCGCCTGAAGAAGTACCATGGCGACAAGGCCCGCTGGGTGCTCGACACCTGGGTAGAGACCTGGCTGGACCCCGACTTTCGGAGCTGGGCCCTGGATGACACCCTCAGACGGGTCCGGTGTCCTGTACTGGCGCTGCACGGTGACCAGGACGAATACGGCTCACCACAGCAGCCCAAACGCTACGCGCAACTGCCTCAAGGGTCGTCACGGATGGTATTGCTGGAGGGGTGTGGCCACGTGCCCCATCGCGAGCAGCCTGACAGAGTCCTTGACTACATCACGAGCCTGCTGGGTGAGCAAATCAACGTAGATGATGGTGAAGAGCAAGGGACGCAATAGCGGATAATAGTACGCCTCATCGAACGGGCAATTGACAAAGACATTGCGCTCAAATGGCATATGCCGTCACTTCTTCGAGCGCAGAGACTTGGTTGCCTCGGATGCGCGCCGATAGCTCTTGCGCTCCTGGATAGTGCCATCGAGCCCATGCACGTATAGCTCACCGTGCTCCTTCCTGGCCGCGCGGCGCGCATATTCCACGGCTTCAGCCTTGCTCTCGAAAACCTTGCCGGCACGAGACGTGCCGCTGGTCTTTACTGCCCATCCCTTGTCTCTGCTAACCACATGTTTCGATGTCACCTTCATGACCAAGCCCTCGACGCAGTTGCCATGGTGCCATCTGTACAGGGAAAGCAGTGGCACCCCCTCAGTTTACGCCGGGCGCCACTTCGGACCATCTTCCTCAGCCGATCATGCGCAGAACCATCTCCATATCCAGATGCTGCTCGATGGCGTCGGCCAGACGGTCGAGTTGACGTTCGCGGTGGGCGTCGAGGTCAACCCGGCGGGTGTCCTCGGGCGGGAGCCCGAGGCGGGCGAGCAATGCTTCGCAGGCGTCGGGGCCGTCGAACAGCCCGTGCAGATAGGTACCCATGATCTGGCCATCCTGGCTGACGGCACCTTCGTCTCGTCCTTCGAGGCGCATCAGTGGCCGCGAAAGCGCCTCGCCCCGGCTGACGCCTTGATGAATCTCGTAGCCGTGGATGCTGCAGCAGCCGTCGGCGGTGTCGATGCGCCCGCTGACCCGTTTCAGGCGCTTATCGGGGCGCATGGTGGTGGACATGGCAAGCCACCCGAGCCCTTCGACGCCGCCGGGCTCGCCCTCGATGCCGTCAGGATCGTCGATCCATTCCCCCAGCATCTGAAAACCGCCGCAGACACCCAGCACCCGCCCGCCGTAACGCAGATGACGCCGGATACGCTCATCCCACCCTTGGCTGCGCAGCCAGGCCAGGTCCGCCCGGGTGTTCTTGCTGCCCGGCAACAGGATGACGTCGGCATCGGGCATCGGCTGGTCGGGGCCGACCAGGCTCAGGCTGACGCGAGGATGCAGGCGTAGCGGATCGAGGTCGGTGTGGTTGCTGATGCGCGGCAGAGCCGGCACCACCACCTTGAGCATGTCGCCCCCTGCGTGATCAAGCCGCTGCTCCAGCGACAGGCTGTCCTCGGCGTCGAGCCACAGCCCCTGCAGGTAGGGAAGCACACCGAGCACCGGCCTCGCCTCGCGCTCGGCCAGCCACTCAAGCCCCGGTTCCAGCAGCCCGATATCGCCGCGAAAGCGGTTGATCACGAAGCCCTTGATCCGCGCGTTTTCGGACGCGCTGACCAGCGCCAAGGTGCCGCATAGCTGGGCAAAGACGCCGCCTCGGTCGATATCACCGACCAGCAGTACCGGGCAGTCCACCGCCTCGGCGAAGCCCATGTTGGCGATGTCGCCTTCGCGCAGGTTGACCTCGGCGGGGCTGCCCGCCCCTTCGGCGATGATCACGTCGAAGCGCTCGGACAGCCGGCGATGGCAGTCCATCACCGTCTGTCGGGCGGTGGTCTTGTAGGCGTGATAGTCCAGCGCGGCCATGCTGCCGTGGACGCGACCGGCCAGGATGACCTGGGCGCCCTTGTCGCTTTCGGGCTTCAACAGCACGGGATTCATGTCGCTGTGGGGCGCTACGCGGGCAGCCTGGGCCTGCAGCGCGGTGGAGCGACCGATCTCGCCGCCGTCCACGGTGACGGCACTGTTCAGCGCCATGTTCTGGGGCTTGAACGGGGCCACGCTGAACCCGCGCCGTGCCAGCACCCGGCACAGACCGGCGACCACCGTGGACTTGCCGGCATCCGAGGTGGTGCCCTGGATCATCAGCGTTGCCATGCTAGCGCTCCCTTACTGCTCGATGCTCTTCTTGGAGTTAGATCAAAGCTTGATCGCAACGCGATACCCTTTTTGGGGTTCGATCAATGCTCGATCAAAGCTCGATACCCTTCTGGGGGTTCGATCAAAGCTCGATACCCTTCTGGGCCTTGATGCCTTGATCCTTGAAGGCGTGCTTGACCACCTTCATCTCGGTGACCGTATCGGCCAGTTCGATCAGCGCCTGAGGCGCGTGGCGCCCGGTCACCACCACATGCTGCATCGCCGGTCTGGCCTGCAGGTCGTCCAGCACCCGGTCGAGATCCAGATAACCGTAGCGCAGGGCGATGTTCAGCTCATCGAGCAGTACCAGCGCGATATCGGGATCCTGAAGCAACTCGCGGGCCTTGTCCCAGGCGGCTTCGGCGGCGGCGACATCGCGCTCCCGGTCCTGGGTGTCCCAGGTGTAGCCCTCGCCCATGACGTGGAACGCCACTCCGGGCTGGCGGCGATAGAAGGCCTCCTCCCCGGTGGAAAAGGCGCCCTTGATGAACTGCACCACGCCCACCTTCATGTCGTGGCCCAGCGCCCGGGCCAGCATGCCGAAGCCGGATGAACTCTTGCCCTTGCCGGGGCCTGTCAGCACCAGCAGCACGCCCTGTTCCTTGTCGGCACTGGCGATGCGCTCGGCCATGATCCGCTGCTTGGCGGCCATGCGCCGGGCGTGGCGCTCGGGATCAACGTTCTTCGGAGTCTGTGTCGTGGGGGACGTGTGGGTCATGGGAAACTTCCTTGGTGGGGCGCGGCGGATTAATCGACGAAGCCACCCGCGGCATGAAGACGGCGGCGCCATCGACCTCGGCGACGCTCAACGGCTGGTCGTAGAGCCGCTCGAGGGCCGACGTCACCAGCATATCGTCGCGTGGTCCCCAGCAGGCCGCGCCATCGGGATACAAAAGCAGCAGGTGGTCGCACCAGCGCGCCGCCAGATTGAGATCGTGCAGGCACATCACCAAGGCGGCACCCTGGCTTGCCTGTTCGTCGAGCAGCGCCATGGCCGCCACCTGATGATGCAGGTCGAGGTGGTTGGTGGGTTCATCCACCAGCCAGATCTGCGGCGCCTGGGTCAGTACCGTGGCCAGGCTGACCCGCTGACGTTCACCACCGGACAGGGTCGCCAGCGGCCTGTGGGCCAGATGAGCGATATCGAGGCGTTCAAGCGCCCCCAGGGCGCGCTGGACGTCGTCCTCGCTTTCGTTCTGCCAGGCCCGGAGGAAGGGATGGCGGCCGATCAGCGCGGTTTCCAGCACGCTGGCCGGAAACTCGTCATGGCGCTCCTGGAACACCACGCCCAGACGCTGGGCGACGGCACGCCGGCGCCAGTCGGTCAGCGGCCGGCCGTCCAGCCTCAAGCGCCCATGGCGCGGCGCCCTTAACCCGGCCAGGGTATGCAGGAGCGTGCTCTTGCCGGCGCCGTTGGGCCCGAGGATGCCCCAGCGACTTCCGGGCTCGATGGAAAAGGACAGCGGCTGACCGTCCGCCCTGCCGGGCACGTCGATCACCAGAGCTTCGCAGGACAGCGAACAGGATGGCAGCGCCTGGTCGGTGGATGCGGGTGTGACAGCCATGAGCGCCCCTATCCCTTGCCGTGGCTGCGATGCAGCAGGTAGAGAAAACTCGGCACCCCGATCAGCGCGGTGATCACCCCTACGGGCAACTGCTGGGGGGCGATCAGGGTCCGCGCCAGGGTATCGGCCAGGGTCAGCAGGCAGCCGCCGGCCAGCAGCGAGGCCGGCAGGATCAGGCGCTGGTCGGCACCCAGGCGGAGGCGCAGCATATGCGGCACCATCAGGCCGACGAATCCCACCGATCCGGCGGTGGTCACCGCGGTGGCGGTGGCCAGGCTCGCCGCCAGATACAGCCCCCATTCCAGCGGGCGCACCGCCACGCCCAGCGCCAGCGCCTGCTGGCCACCCCGGGCAAGTACGTTGAGGGTCCGCCCCAGCGGCACCAGCACCAGTGCCGACAGCGCGGCGATCACCAGTACCGGCCAGGGGCTGCGGGCGTAGGCCATGTCGCCCATCAGCCAGTAGAGCATGCCCGGCAGCTCTTCTACTGGGCTGACCGCCAGCAGGAAGGTGATGATCGCGCCCCAGCCGGAGGCCATGACGACCCCGGTCAGCAGTAGGCGGGCCGGCGACCAGCTGCCGCTGCCATGGGCCAGGCCGAATACCACCAGGATCGACACCAGCGCACCGGCAAAGGCCGAGGCTGAGACCAGCGCCGCGCCAAGGCCAGCGAGCATGGCACACAGCGCCGCCACCGAGGCCCCGCCGGAGAGCCCGAGCACATAGGGGTCGGCCAGCGGATTGCGCAGCAGTACCTGCATCAGGGCGCCGGCCAGGGCCAGCAAGGCACCGGTACCGAAGGCGGCCAGCGCACGGGGCAGGCGCAGCTCCCACACCAGGGTCTGGTGGAGGGGGCTGCCCTGCCCGGTCAGCGTCAGCCACAGCTCCATCGGTGACAGCGCGACGCTGCCCACCGACACGGCCAGCACCACCGACACCACACCGAGCAGAGCCAGCAGGCCCAGCGGACGACGTCGCCGGCTGGGCCGAAAGGTAGCGCTGGAGTCAGCGGCGTTCACGGGCAGAGTCCAGATGTTGGCACAGGGTTCGGGTGCCCTCGACCAGGCGCGGCGTCGCCCGCTGCACCAGGTCAGGGTTGATGAAATAGAGGTTGTCGCGGACCACCGCGGTCATCTGCGGCCACTGGCGCCAGGCGTCGAGCCAGGTGGAGTCCGCCTTGCCCATGCCGCCGGTGATGATGACTTCCGGGTCCGCGGCCAGCACCGCCTCCCGCGACAGTCGAGGCACCAGCGGCGCCTCGTCGGCGAATAGATTGACGCCGCGACAAAGTGACAGCGCTCGACTGATCCAGTGCTCACCGTTGACGGTCATCAGCGGCTGCTCCCATACCTGATAGAAGACCTCGACCGGTGCTGCGTCAACGTAGCGTTCGCCGAGGGCCGCTACCGATTCTCGCAGCTCCCGGGCCGCGGTGTCGCCGGTATCCGCCGAACCGGCCAGGCGACCGAACCGCTCAAGCGTCGTGGCGATCTGCTCGAAGTTGGCGGCGTCCGAGCGGAACACCGGCAGGCCGAGTTCATCCAGGCGTTCGACCTGCTGTCCGGGATTACCCCCGGCCCAGGCCACCACCAGGTCGGGGTCAAGCGCCAACAGCGACTCGAGGTCGAGTCGATCGTAGCTGCCCACCTGGGGCAGCGAGCGCGCGGCCTCGGGATAGTCGCTGAAGCTGACTACCCCCACCACCCGCTCGCCGGCCCCCGCCGCGAACAGCATCTCGGTGACACTGGGCGACAGCGCCACGATGCGCTCTGCCGGCGCCGCCAGGCATAGCTCCCGCTCGGTGTCATCGACCACGCAGATGTCCCCGTCCCCACCGGGAAAGGAGGATGCCATGGCGGCACTGGCCAGCGCCGACAGCACCAGGCCGATGCTGGCCGAGACAAGCGAGCGGCGGATGATCACAGGTTGAAGCCGACGCTCAGGTAGGCGGCACGTCCGGGGTTTTCGTAGTCCCAGCCACCTTGAAAGGCAGACGCACGCGAGGTGGCGTACTCGCGATCGAAGACGTTCTCGAGCGTCAGGTTGGCCTTCCAGTCCGGCGCAAAGGCCCAGCCGGCGCGCAGGTCCAGGGTGCCGTAGCCGGCCAGACGCTCGTCGTTGTCGACGTCATTGTAGCGGTGGTCCTGGGCGACGAAGGAGGCCCCCAGATTCCAGTCACCCAGCTGGCGATCGGCGTCCAGGCGCAGGGTCTGGCTGGCGCGGCGAATCAGCTGCTTGCCGGTGTCACGGTCTTCCGGGTCGGTATAGGCGACGCTGGCCGCCAGGGTCCACTGGTCGAGCTCGAGCCCGGTGGCAAGTTCGACCCCACGAATACGCGCCTCGTCGACATTGAAGGGGGCAAAGCGGCCATCCCTCGACTCATTGGCGATCAGGTCGTCAACGTTGGTCTGGTAGAGCGCCAGATCCCAGTACAGCCGCTGGTACTGACCACGCAGACCAAGCTCCCAGGTTTCGGACTCCTCGGGCTCAAGATCGCTGTTGCCAAAGCCGGGGAAGTACAGCTCATTGAAGGTCGGGGCGCGGAAGGCGGTACCGTAGCTGGCACGCAGGGTGTGCTGATCATCGAGGGCGTAGCCCAGCGCCAGGTGGCCGGTGACCTCTTCATCGTAGGCCTCGTTGTCGTCGTGGCGCAGACCCGCCTGCAACGAGAACGGATGGAAGTCCATCAGTGCCTGGGCAAACACCGCCACGTTGTCGCGGCTGGTCTCTTCGTAATCGGTGGTGCTGTCGACCTTGTCTTCCAGATACTCGGCGCCGGCGATCAGCTCGTGGGCACCGAGCTGCAGGGTATTGTCCCAGCGAACGGTATGGGTCTCGGTGTCGAACTCGGTGGTGCTACCAGGCCCAAAGTCGTTGGGCTCGGAGTGGTCCTCCAGCTCATCGCGGGCCTCGCTCAGGGTAAGACGCGACGACCAGATATCGGTCACCGGCACCTCGGCGTAGACACCCGCCACCTGCTGCACGTAGTCGGAGTCGCCACCTTCGTATTCGTTGTTGCCGCGGGCACGCAGTCCCAGCAGCCCGAGGTTGGCGCCGTTGTCGAAGGTGTGAGACAGACTCACCAGACCCGAGGTGTTGTCGTAGGCCTTGTCCTCGCCACCGTCGCGAATCTCGGTGCCGTCGCTGTCCAGGCGGGTGGCGCTGAACTGGTAGGAGGTGCCACCCTCGCGGCCCGACAGACTGGCCGAGGCCCGCTGGGTATTGAAGGAGCCGGTACCGAGCTGCACGCTGGGCGTCGGTCCCTGTTCATCGGGCTTGTCGGTGAACAGCTGAACTACCCCGCCCACCGCGTCGGCGCCGTAGAGCGCACCGCGGGGCCCGCGTACCACCTCGATACGCTCGAACATGCGCGGCTCCAGGTACTGCCAGGCAGGCCCGCCATTGGTGGCGGAGCGCAGGCGGATACCGTCGATCATCATCACCGAGGCGGTGCTGCCGGTACCACGGATATAGACGCTCGCCTGCTTGCCGAAGCCACCGTTGGTGGAAATATCCACACCGGGCTGGCCACGCAGGGCGTCGGTAATGCTGACCGGATCGCGGCGCCTTAGCGCCTCTTCATCGATGACGCTGACGGAGGACAGCGACTGACTGGCGGTACGCGGCGAAAGCGTCGCCGACACCACCAGCGGGTCGAGTTCGGTGGCGGGCTCGGTGGTGGGCTCGATAGAGACCTGTTCGACGGAGGACGGCTCGGCGGTCGTCACGTCGGAGGAAGCGGACTGCTGGGCACTGGCCTGGCTCACCAGTAGCCAGGGGGCGGCGGCAAGGCCGACGCACAGACGCAGGCCACGGGAGCGGCAGGCAACAGAAAGACGAGCAGGGGCGAAGAAAGCAGACGACATGGTGTATCCCTTGGCACCGTGCGCACCCGCACGGCGTAGACCCTCGAAGGCCGAGGAGCGAACAGGGGACACAGAACGCTGGACAGGACACCCGGGAGCGTCAAGAACACCAAACTGACAGGCAAGCGCTGCGCGTCGGGACCCCACCGCCCCTTGGCATGGCTCTTCAGGCCGGTCTCCGGGCTGACGAGATGAACCATCGAAGCGTTTCGACGGTTCGGCGCGTTCGCCTTCCCGTGACTGGCTGAGCGGGACACAGGGTCCGGTCGCATCAGGGGTCAAGGACCCTGTCACAGTGGCGTGGTGAGCGCGCTTGACTCGATCACCGTTGCGGGGGCAGCGTCGGATTGGCACCGACTTCCCGTTTCACCCCTCGTGTCTACTTCTGGCCACGGCGTCTTGCGTCAGAAAGGACTGACGCCGTGGTCATGCTGGCACGTTTCGGGGCACCTGAGAGTGCGCGTAAGCTAGCAATCGGCACAGCGGGCGTCAACGAAAAGCGCCGTTCGGCTTGTTCGACTGGTTCGATGCCGGGTCTGTTCGCTCAGTCCGCTCGGCCCGCTGCGGTAGCCTCCTTCCCATCGAGCCGCATGGTCAGGCCATGGCGTACGTAGTGTACCTGGCTTGCCAGGCGCACCGCGTCCTGGGACAGCCAGCCCATCAGATCACGCAGGCGGCGCTGGGCCGGGTCCACCGGGACGATGCCGCGCCCCACCTCGTCAAGCACCAGCACGCGCCGTCCCGGCGAACTGGCCCAGCCAGTCAAGGCCTCGCGCCAGCGCCGGCCCAGCCGGTCATCGTCGGCGCTTGCTGACTCGTTTTCACGTTGGTTCTCAAGTTCGTTCTCTAGTTCGGCCTCGAGCCAGGCAAGCCAGCCGCTGATGACGAGGGTGTCGCCATCGTCGATGGCGGGACCAGCGCCCGCACCGGGCACCCGTCTCATCATCTCGTCGGCGTCGCGCCAGCGTGCCTCGGGGTAGCGCTCGGCTACCCGCTGACGCTTGCCTGACGCGGTACCGCCGATGAAGACGTACATGTGATGCCCTCTGCCTGTCGAATGAGTGTCCAGCGCCGACCGGCGGCCTGACCGACGACGCCCTCCCAGAACGGCACGCCCTCGAACTCTCGGCGCAGCTCGCGGATCACCCCGCCGTGGGTGACCACCAGCACGCGCCGATGGCCGGCCTCGACGGCGGCATCGAAGATGGCGCCGAGGGCCAACGCCAGCCGGTCACGCAGGTCCTGGGCGGATTCACCATCGGGAGGCGCCAGCTCACCGGCGCTGTCGATCCACTCCCGGTAGACCGGATCGTCCTTGAGCTCTTCCCAGTTGCGCCCCTCGAACTCGCCGAAGTCGTTCTCGCGCAGGCGTTGGTCCAGGCGAGGCTCCGGCCAGCCACGGCCCTCGGCGATATGGGCCAGGGTCTGGCGGCAGCGGGTCAGGTCGCTCGACACCACGGCGTCGAAGCGCTCGCCTTCCAGTTCCAGGCGCAACCGATCCATATCGGCCAGGGCGTCGGGCATCAACAGCTCGATATCGCGCTGGCCCTGGTAGCGCTTGTCCAGGTTCCACTGGGTCAGCCCGTGGCGAACCACCACCAGCTCGAGACACACATCAGAAGCCATAGTTCTCCTCCCTCGATGGCACTGCCCAGCATATCGCCGTTGATGCCGTGAAAGGCTCGGATCATCCCCCGGGCGAAGACCCAGGTAAAGCCCCCGCTGGCGAGCAGAACCCCCACCAGCCCGGCTACGTTCGTCCCGCCCGGCTCCAGCAGCAGTCCCGCAGAAACAACCACCAGAAGAGGAACCAGGGCAAGCACCAGGTCGCGCCAGCCAAGGCCCTGCTGCCAGCTATGGGCGAGTCCCTCGGGCCGAGCAGCGGGTACGCCGATCAGCAGCGCCACCGCGCTGGCTCTGGCCAGGGCGGGTACCACGACCAGCCACAGCAGAGCCCCATCGGTCGTGAGCCACCACCACAACAGGACCGCCTTCCAGGCCAGCAGGAACACCAGCGCCAGCACGCCAAAACTGCCGACCTGCGGGTCCTTCATGATTTGCCAGCGGCGCTCGAGCGGCGCATTGCTGCCCAGCGCATCGGCCAGGTCCATCACACCGTCCAGGTGCAGCCCACCGGACAGCGCCACCCACAGCGTCAGCAGCGCCAGTGCCTGGATCGGCGTGGGCAGCGCTGAGGTCAGCGCGACGGCCACGGCCAGCAGCACGCCGATCAAGAGCCCCACCAGCGGGTAGCAACGCGCCGCCCAGCGGCGGTTGGCGCCGTTCCAGTCGATCATCACCGGCAACGGTATCCGGGTCAGAAACTGGATCGCCAGCCCCAGCCCGGCCAGTGCCGGCAGCACTCGCGGCCTTTGATCACTCACTCGACTCTCCTCTACCCAGCCTGTTGCCCGCTCCTGCCCTCACGTCAGCGGGACGTTCCCCCGCCGGCTTCCACTCGATGGCCTGCCCCGCGACCACCTCCACCACCCGATCGGCACACCGCGCCAACAGCAGGTGCAGACGCTGGAGCTCGCTCAGGTACCAGCGCACCAAGGCGTCCTTCGGCGGCAATTCCTCGTTGAGGTCGTTGGATACGACCACCAGCGCGATATCACGTCGGCGAGCGTCCGCGAGCAGCGCTGCTAGTTGGTTAAAGGCGTCTCTCGCCGCAGCGCGCCGGTCGTCACGCTCGAGGCCGTCGGCAAACAGGCGCTGACTCGACCACAGCGTCAGGCAATCCAGCAGCACGGTGTCGCCTGTGCTCACCTGACGCCAGGCGACCAACAGGTCCTGCGGTGCCTCCAGCGTATGCCAGCGGCTGTCACGCCGGGCCTGGTGGCGCGCCACCCGCGTGGCCATCTCGCCCTCCTCGGCCCTGGCGGTTGCCAGGTACCAGAGCTGCCCCCGGGGCTTGTCGGCGTGGAGCGCCAGTGCCGCCTGTTCGGCAACGTGACTCTTGCCCGAACGCACGCCACCGCTGACAAAGGCGATCATCGGTTCTCTCCACGAGACTGGGCGTCGCCGAGCCAGTCGCCGAGCCAGTCGCCAAGCCATCTGAGCAGGCGATCATTGTCGGCGCGGCGCTGCAGCGCCACGCGAATCCAGGCGCCGTCCAACCCACTGAAGGTGTGGGTGTGGCGAGCCAGACAGCCATGACGGGCCAGATACGCTAACAAGGCTTCGCCATTGGCCTGCGACGGCTGGCCCGGCGGCCTGAACAGCACGAAATTGGCTTGGGAGTCCACCACCGTCAGGCCCAGATCGCGCAGGCCGGCCGTCAGATAGGCGCGCTCGGAGTGAAGCCAGTCGCGCGTGCGACGCGCAAAGTCGCCATCGGCCAGCAGCTCGGGCACTACGGCGGCAGCCAGGCCGTTGACGCTCCAGGCCACCTGATGGTGTTGCAGCGCCCGACAGCGCTGCGGGGACGCCACCAGATAGCCAAGCCGCAGCCCCGCCAGGGCGTAAAACTTGGTCAACGAGCGCAACAGCACCAGCGGCTCGCCCTGTTCCACCAGATCGGTGAGCGGGGCTTCATCGTCGGCAAAGTCGACGAAGGCTTCGTCGATGACCACCAGGGTGTCGCTGCGCCTGGCCGCGGCCACCAGCGCTTCCACGTCACTTCTGGGAAGGCGCGTGCCGGTGGGATTGTTGGGGCGACACACAAACACCAGATCGACAGGGGCAAGGCGCGCCGAGAGCGCCTCGACGTCCAGCCGGAAGTCATCTCCGCTGAGCTGCAAACGCTCGATCTCGATGTCGTTGAGTCGGCATGCCCGGGCGTACTCGCCGAAGGTCGGCTCGACGATCAAGGCGCGGGCGCGACGATAGGCCCGGGCCACCAGGTGGATCGCCTCGGCGCCGCCATTGGTCAACACCAACGACAGTGGCGCTATCCCCAGCGACGCCGCCAGAGCCGCCACGGCGTCCCGATACTCGGGGTCAGGATAGTGGCGCACCTCGTTCATGGCGCGGGCGAGCCAATCAGCAAGCCAGGCCGGCGGGCCCAGCGGATTGAGGCTCGCGCTCACATCCATGGTCGGTGTCACCGACGACAGGCCAAGTCTGTCGAGCAGCGCCGCGCCCTGGCCGCCGTGATCAGGCCAGCAAGAGCCCTGCCCCTGTGTTGGCGTCTGGCTCGCGCTTGTGTCGCTCAGGTGCCGAGTGTGGGTCGATGTCATCGCACGGCCTCCAGCACCAGGATGATCAAGGCCAGCAGTGTCAGCACGCCCGCCGTGCCGGCGTAGAGACAGCGAATCGCGGCGTCGATGTGACGCGCCTTTAACGTCTCGGTGGGCGTGCCCAGCCGCGCCCGGTCGCTGATCTGATCGCCGTAGCGGTTTACCCCACCCAGCTCGACGCCGAGCAGATTGGCCACCATGGCCTCCGGCCAGCCGGCGTTGGGACTGGGGTGGGCCGGTGCCTGCCGGCACGTCGCCGACCAGGCGCCGCGCCTGCGCAGCCCCGGAACCACCGCAGCAAGACACCACATGGCCAGCGCCGTCAGCCGAGCCGGCAGCAGGTTGACCAGATCGTCGAAGCGAGCCGAGGCCCAGCCGAACTCGCGGTAGCGATCGCTGCGATGGCCGACCATGGAATCCAGAGTATTGGCTGCCTTGTAGGCCAAGGCCAGGGGCGCACCGCCGAGCAGAGCCCAGAACAGCGGTGCGGTGATGCCATCGACGGTATTTTCGGCCACGCTCTCGACGCACGCTCGGCTCACCCCTGCCTCGTCAAGCGCCCGGGTATCGCGCCCGACGATGGCCGAGACCGCGCGCCGCGCCTGATACAGATCGCCCCTTGCCAGCGGTGTGGCCACCGCACGGGCCGCCTGCACCAGGCCCCGGCAGGCAAGGCAAGTCCACAAAAGCAAGCCCTCCACCACCAGCGCCAGCCAGGGCGAGACGACACCGGCAAGGCCAATCGCCAAAGTGGCCAGCGTCCATGCAAGCCCCACCACCACCAGCGTGAGCACCACGCCCTTGGCTCTGCGCGCCTGCGGCCTGCCACGGTTGAGCCGCGCTTCCAGGGCGCCGATCAGTCGGCCCATGCCGACCACCGGATGCGGCAGCCAGCGTGGATCCCCCAGCCAAAGGTCCAGCACCAGGGCGGCGAGCACCAACACCAGCAACTCGGGACTCAGTGGTGGCAGCGTCATGGGAACCACCCCCCCCTGGCCGCGCTGTCGTCCTCTACTCTCACGACGTCTGCTCGCCTCATGCCGACGGGCCACCCTCGACTCCGGCGTCGGCGAATGTCGCCATCTCGCTGAGCATGGCGCAGGCACTGGCGAGCAGCGGATAGGCCAGGGCCGCGCCGCTGCCTTCGCCCAGGCGCAGGCCAAGCGACAACAGCGGCTCACCGCCGAGTGCGGCCAGCGCCTCACCGTGACCGGCCTCATCGCTGCGATGGCCAAACACCAGGTAGTCGCGCACGCCAGGCGCCAGCCGAGTCGCCGCAAGGGCCGCTACCGTGGCGATAAAACCGTCCACCAGCACCGGCGTGCGACCCGCCGCTGCGGCCAGGCAGGCCCCCGCCATGGCGGCGATCTCGAGCCCGCCCAGACGCGCCAGGGTATCGAGGGCGGTATCGCCAGTGCCCCTTGCCAGCGCCCTGGCGATGACCTTGCGCTTGTGGTCCAGGCGCGCATCGTCGATACCGGTGCCACGCCCCACCACCTCCTCGGCGGAAAGGCCGGTAAAGGCGGCCAGCAGAGCGCTGCTTGCGGTGGTGTTGGCGATGCCCATCTCCCCCAGGATGACACAGCGGGCACCCGCAGCGCGGGCGCGCTCGACGGCACGAATGCCGACCTCAAGCGCCGCCTTTACCTCGTCGGGACTCATGGCGTCCTCGCAGGCGATATTGCCGCTGCCCGCCCGCACCCGATCGAGCACCACACCCGGCACCTGATCGCTGGGCGTGGCCACCCCAACGTCGACGACCTCGAGCCGGGCATTGATCTGGCGGGCGAAAACGTTGATGGCGGCGCCCCCACGGGCGAAGTTGGCGACCATCTGGGCGGTGACCGAGGCAGGAAAGGCCGACACGCCTTCCGCCGCCACCCCGTGGTCTGCGGCGAACACGATGATGGCCGCAGGGTCGACCCGGGGTAACGGCTCGCCGGTCATCGCCGCCAGATCCGCTGCCAGCTTCTCGAGTCGGCCCAGGCTGCCGGGGGGCTTGGTCAGGCTATCGAGACGAGCACAGGCCAGGCGGCGGGCCTCAAGGTCCAGCGAAGGAATGCGGCCAATATTGGAGGAAAGAGTTGAAGCAAGGGGTGAGTCGAGGGTCGAGTCAAGCGTCGAGGCGGGAGTAGTAGACGAGGACGAGGGCTGGTCACGCACGGCGATATCCTGATGGCACTAACGCCGCCCGGGCGGCGAATAAGAAAAAGACCGCCCGAGTCTTCCGACACGCGAACAGGCGGGCAACAAGCCGCCGAGCTTAGCAGATCACCGAAAGGCGATCTTCCCTCGGAAACGGATCCGAGATCGAGCGTCTATGCTGCGGGTCATGCTGAGGGTCGTGCTGAGGGTCGCGCTGCGGGTCGCCTTGCCTCATTCACCCCCCGTTCGAGCCCCGGTCGAGGCCACCGCATTCATCATGATTGGCCAGGACGACCGACGCCGCGCCCGGGTGTGCGCGGCGTCGGTATCTATTCATGAAACGGTTCTACTGGTGATACCGCTCGAGCGTGACCTCAGGCAAAGACGTTGAGACACCAGGTGATGGCGGGCACGGAGACCATGTCGATCAAGACGGCGCCACACAGCGGAACGATGATGTAGGCCTTGCTCGATACCACCTTGTAGTGGTCGCAGACGGCGCCCATGTTGGCGAAGGCGTTGGGCGTAGCGCCAAGGCCAAAGCCGATGAAGCCGGCGGAGAGTACGGCGGCGTCGTAGTTGCTGCCGAGCGAACGAAAGACCACCAGCGCCGCAATGGCCATGATCACCAGCGTCTGGATCATCAGGATCAGCGCCAGGCCAAGTCCCATGCCCTGCAGCTGCCAGATCTTCAGGTTCATCATGGCCATGGTCAGGAAGATCGCCAGGCTGACTTCTCCGATCAGATTGATGGCGCGCTCGGAGACCTCGACCAGGCGAAGGTGATCGTTCAGGTTGCGCAACACGATGGCCACGAACATGGCCCCGACGTAGCTTGGCAGCACGATGCCGAGTTTCTCTTTCATGAGTTCGCGACAGGCCAGGCCGATGACCATCACCGGCACCACCACCGCCATGGCCTTCAGTACCCGATGCGGGGTCAGCGTCTGATCATCTTCGCTCAGGTGCTCCTCGTGCAGATCGGCAAGCCCGCCGACCTCCTCGGCCTCGATGCGAAGCTTGAACCGCTCGATCAACCAGCGGGCGAGAGGCGCGCCCAGCAGACTACCGGTAATGACACCGTAGGTGGCCGCCGTCATGGCGGCGGTCAGGGCGCCGTCGGCACCGAGCGCTTCCGCCTCTGGCCCGAAGGCCGCCGCACCGCCAAAGCCGCCTTCCAGCGAAGGCCCGCCCGCCATCAGGCCGATCAGGGGGTCGAGCCCGATCATCGAGGCGACGCCGATACCGATACCATTCTGCACCAGCACCAGGGCCCAGCAGGTCAACAGGAAGATCACCAGCGAACGCCCGCCCCTGGCCAGCACCGAGAGGCTGCCACCGAGCCCTACCGTGGCGAAGAAGGCGATCATCATCGGATCCTGAACGCTGGTGTCCAGATCCAGCGTCAGCACGTCCATCGATCGCAGCAGCCATACCAGCACGGCGAAGCCGATGCCCCCGACCACCGGCGTCGGTACGCACATGCGCTCGAGCCACTCCACCCGGCGCCGAAGCTGAATGCCCACCATCAGCAGGACCAGCGCCAGCGCCATTGTTTCCACTGCGTTCAAGCCTATATTCATCTGCCTTCGCTCTCCTTCGCCCTCGAAGGACACCCTCCTGGTGACTCTCGGTGCGGCTACGCCAGGTGTCCGCCCTTAGACTACTGGACAAACATTCAGGCATGAGAGGGGCCTATTTGTCGTGGAGCAAGCTTTTGCTCCCTCTTGTGTCCTCAGCGGTCCGCCCCACCCGAGGGAGGGTCCAGGCAGAAACAGCGGTTCAAACTCAGCCAAGGGAGAAGGTGCCAAGGGCCACGACCAATGACACAGAGGGCGATGACCAACGACACAGAGGGCGAGGTCACTGGCACCCTGACGGTCGAGTCGACGATGGCAAAGCAAATGAGACAACCATTTGGGCAGGCTCGGGGAAGTTGGTCATGCACAAGCAATGATCGTTTACTATGCTGTCTTGCATGCCCATCAAGGCACACTTTTAGCTGAGCCAGCAGACTCAGCCTTCCTTCCCCCTGGTTCCAGCCCAGCGGGCGGGGATCGGAGGAAATACAACGATACCGCCGGCCTTCACGCGTCGGCTGTCAGGACCTGACCAGCAAGCCGTACGTCGACCAGCAAGGAGAGCAGGCCAACACATCACTCCGCTGTATCAATGCCATGTCAATGACATCATTTAATTTAAGGGAACGATCATGAAAGTGTATTCGTCGGCAATACCTTCGCCCTGGAAGGGCATCGTGGCGGCATCGATTGCTGCGGTCGGCCTGGCAGCCAGCATTCAGCCAGCGTCCGCTACCGAAGAAGAAACCTCCTCCGAGGCGTCATCAGACAAGCCCAACATCCTGGTCATCATGGGCGATGACATCGGCTGGTTTAACACCAGCGCCTACAACAGCGGCATGATGGGCTACACCACGCCCAACATCGACAGCATCGCCGAAGAAGGAATCCGCTTCACCGACGCCTATGGCCAACAGAGCTGCACCGCTGGGCGCGCGGCCTTCATCACCGGGCAGTCACCCAAGCGTACCGGTCTTCTCAAGATCGGCATGCCCGGCGATCCGCTCGGCCTGCAGCCGGAAGACCCGACCATCGCCGAGATCCTCAAGCCGATGGGCTACGCTACCGGCCAGTTCGGCAAGAACCACCTCGGCGATCGCGACGAGTACCTGCCGACCAACCACGGCTTCGACGAATTCTTCGGCAACCTCTACCACCTGAACGCCGAGGAAGAGCCGGAGAACGCCGACTACCCCACCGATCCTGGCTTCCGTGAACAGTTCGGCCCCCGTGGTGTCATTCGCTCTTCCGCGGATGGCCAGATCGAGGACACCGGCCCGCTGACAAAACAGCGTATGGAGACCATCGACGAGGAATTCCTGACCGCCGCCGAGGACTTCATCGAGCGCCAGGAATCTTCCGACACCCCCTGGTTCGTGTGGTACAACACCACCCGCATGCACATCTTCACCCACCTCAAGGAAGAGAGTGAAGGCCGCACCGGACTTGGCATCTACGCCGATGGCATGACCGAGCACGACGCCCTGGTGGGCCAACTGCTCGACAAGCTCGAGGAACTGGGTGCCGACGAGAACACCATCGTCATCTACACCACCGACAACGGCGCCGAGAAGTTCACCTGGCCGGATGGCGGCACCTCGCCCTTCCGTGGCGAGAAGGCCACTACTTGGGAAGGCGGCATTCGGGTGCCGTTCATGATGAGGTGGCCGGGGCAGATCGAACCGGGCCAGGTGTCCAACGAGATCCTTTCGCTTGAGGACATGTTCCCGACCCTGATCGCCGCCGCTGGCGAGCCGGACATCAAGGAGCAGCTGCTTGACGGCTACACCGCCGGTGACAAGGAATTCAACGTGCACATCGATGGCTATAACGTGCTGCCCCACCTGACTGGCGCCGAGGACGCCGGCGAGTGGCCGCGCGACACCTTCTTCGCCTTCGTCGATGATGGTTCCCTGGGTGCCGTGCGCTTCGGCCAGTACAAGGCACACTTCAGCATCCAGGAGCACGAGGGCATGGACGCTTGGCGCCGTCAGCAGACGCAGCTCAAGGCACCGCTGTTGATCGACCTGCGTGCCGATCCGTTCGAGATGGCCCCGGAAGACTCTTCCTACTACGACGACTGGCAGCTGCGCCGCATGTATGCCTTCTCCCCTGTAGGCAAGATCGTGGCGGACTTCATGGCCACCTTCGAGGAATACCCCCAGCGTCAGGAAGCCGGCTCCTTTACGCCGAAGCAATAACGCTTCCACCGGCAAGTCGACAGGAGGCCGCCCTTGGGCGGCCTCTTGCCGTTGTGCTCCCCGTTCAGCTCTTGTTCAGCCCCCGTTTATCTCCTTATTCAGCCCCTAGCTCTGCTCCGCGTTCGTTCGAGATATCACATTGCTGGATATATAGACAGTATTCGACTAGCCTTGCAGGCATGGATCACTATCATGACGACGGCCAGCAAAGAAGCGCTACAGGCCCCTTGAAGGGCCGAGGCGCGACCTATGATCCCGCCAATCGTTTTTCTCCCACCCGAAGCGAACAGGTGGACGACGGCTGGTGGCAAGAGGCAACGCCTGATCGCATCGCCACCGTCACCGCCACCGAGAGCGCCAAGAGCGCGCTGTCGTGGAACCGCTCGCCAGACCTGCCCTTCGATCGCTCGATCAACCCCTACCGTGGCTGCGAACATGGCTGCATCTACTGCTACGCGCGGCCCAGTCATGCCTACTGGGACCTGTCACCCGGTCTCGACTTCGAGACCCGCCTGATCGCCCGCACCGGCCTGGTGGAACGCCTCACCGAGGAATTGTGCAAGCCCGGCTACGTCTGCCGCCCGATCAACCTGTCCGGCAACACCGACGCCTACCAGCCCATCGAGGCCGAACACCGAACCACCAGGGCACTGCTCGAACGGCTGCTGGAGTGGCGTCATCCGGTCACCCTGGTGACCAAGAGCGCGCTGATCCTGCGCGACAAGGACCTGTTGAGTGAACTGGCAAGCCGCCGCCTGGTGCGGGTGATGGTCAGCCTCACCAGCCTTGACACCGAACTCAAGCGTCAACTGGAGCCGCGCACCGCCTCACCCCGGGCCCGACTTCGGGTCATCGGCGAACTTGCCGATGCCGGTGTACCGGTGGGCACCCTGGTCTCGCCGGTGATTCCCGGGCTTACCGACCATGAACTCGAGCGCCTGCTTCAGGCCGCCAGGGACGCCGGCGCCAGCACCGCCGGCTGGATGCTGCTGCGACTGCCACGCGAGGTCGCGCCGCTGTTCGAGGCCTGGCTCGAGTCCCACTATCCTGAGCGCGCCGCCAAGGTCATGAGCCTGATTCGCCAGTGTCGCAACGGCCAGGACTACGACAGTCGCTTCGGCCACCGCATGCGCGGCCAGGGCGTCTTCGCCGAACTGCTCGACCAACGCTTCCGCAAGGCCTGCCGTCGCCTGGGCCTGTCACGACGTAGTGATAGTGGCCTTGATAGTGGCCTTGATAGCGGTCTTGATACTGATAGTGAGCTTGATACCGAGAGCTTCAGGGCGCCCCATCGTCAGGGATCGTTATTTTAGCGAGTCGCCACCGCCTCCAGGCCGCTATGCCCCAGCGCTGGACCCATTGCCGCCTTCCAACTGTCCCTGGCCGCCGCCGGTGCCACCACCTACGCTACAAGGATCCTCTGGAATAACGACCTACAATTAAAATATAAGGAGTTCTGCATGCGCCGCCAGACCAAGGGCCTGCACGCCCTCTACGCCAAGGATCCCGTGGACGCCGATCGCAAGCTGTGGGGGCGGCTGGTGGATCCCGTCAGCCGTCGTGGATTTCTCACCGGCTCCAGCCTGCTGGCCATGAGCGCGGTACTCGGCGCCAGCATTCCCTTCGCACGCTTCATGCCGGGAGGCCTGATTCCTGCAGCCCTGGCCCAGAGCGACGAAGCCTTCGAGATCGAGGGCAAGGAGGGGCTGAGGGTCCTCAACGACCGTCCGATCAACGCCGAGACACCGGCCCATCTGCTCGACGATGACATTACCCCGGCGCGCTACATGTTCGTGCGCAACAACGGCCTGCCCCCGGAGCGAGCCGAAATCGATCCCGCCACCTGGACGCTGGAAATCACCGGCGAGTCGTGCCAGAACCCCACCACCTTCACCATCGCCGAGCTGAAGGAGCGCTTCTCCGAGCACACCTACCAGCTTCAGGTAGAGTGCGGCGGCAATGGTCGCAGCGAGTACGTCCCCGCCGCCAGCGGCAACCAGTGGACCACCGGCGCGGTGGCCTGCCCGACCTTTACCGGGGTACGACTTCGCGATGTGCTGGAGGCCTGTGGCATCGCCGACGACGCCGTCTATATCGGTTACTACGGCGCCGATCGCCACGCCAGCGGCGCCGCCGACAAGGAAGCGATCTCTCGCGGTGTGCCGATGGAAAAGGCCCTGGAGGACGAGTCGCTGATCGCCTGGGCGATGAACGGCGAGGACATTCCCTACCAGAACGGCTACCCGCTGCGCCTGGTGTGCGGCGGCTGGCCGGGCTCGGTCTCGGGCAAGTGGCTCAAGCAGATCGTCGTACGCAACCAGAAGCACGATGGGGCCAAGATGGCGCCTCCCTCCTACAGCGTGCCGGCGAACCCGGTGGCACCGGGCACTGAGGTGGCCAAGGAAGACTTCGTCACCATCCAGTCGATGCCGGTGAAGTCCCTGATCACCTACCCGCGATCAGGGATCGAGCACGCCCAGGGCCAGCCGATGGAGGTGCGCGGCCACGCCTGGGCGGGGGATCTGTCGGTGACCGAGGTGCACACCTCAATCGACTTCGGCGCCACCTGGCAGAAGGCCAGCCTCAACGACGCACCCAATCGCCTCGCCTGGCAGCGCTTTACCACCCAGGTCGAGTTCCCCGAGCCTGGCTACTACGAGGTGTGGGCCCGGGCGGTGGACGAAAACGGCCAGTCCCAGCCCATGGTGGTGCCCGGCTGGAACCCCAAGGGCTACCTCAACAACGCCTGTCACCGCATCGCGGTTCAGGTCGGCTGAGGGAGGAGACTGGCATGGGAATTCGTACCACCAGAAGGCATAGGGCGTGGTCGTCGGCCCGCCCGCTCTTGATGACCGGTCTGCTACTCGGCGCGGTGCTGTTCAGCCCCTTTGGCCTGGCTCAATCGACAGGCGAGGCCTCTGGGCAAGCCACAGATGCCCCCCTCGAGACCGACCCGGACAGCGGGTTCGTGATGGCCGAGGGCTGGCAGACGGTCAAGGGCAACTGCACCGTCTGCCACTCCGCCG
Source organism: Halomonas sp. DP5N14-9 (assembly GCF_019802175.1). Lineage (NCBI taxonomy): Bacteria > Pseudomonadati > Pseudomonadota > Gammaproteobacteria > Oceanospirillales > Halomonadaceae > Halomonas > Halomonas sp. DP5N14-9. Next base: position 49,368 of record NZ_JAHVHR010000014.1, on the reverse strand, counting down.
CCCTGGTCACCCAGAACAGGGGGTCACGCGAGCACTGGGCCTACCTGATCGACTGGATGCAGGAGACTCAGGGCCTGTGGCAGTTCAATCCCGAAATGGAAGCCACCATCCTCGACTACCTGTCGACCCACTACGGCCCGAGGACCGATGCCAGGCGGCAGAACCTGCCCAAGCATCTGATGCCGCCGGCACCACAGGCCAGCGAGACCAGCGCAGAAGGTTGAAACAACGGACGTGGTCGAAAGGCGGCTGATCGGCCCGATTCTGCGACAGCGGAATCGGGCATCGTATGCTCTGACAGATAGTCAGATGCCCTAACACAGATCCTTCAGCGCATGTCCTTGAGCACAGTGCCGCTGGCGAGGATCTGCGCCTCGAGAGGTAACTCACGGAACGGCTCGCAAACCGCCTCGCTTTGCCATTGGCGCATGGCGGGCAGCGCGAGGAGTCGCTCGAGGTAGTCGCGAGACGGGCCACCCATGGGCAGGTCGTAGGTTCGCATCCTGAAGGCGATGGGGGCGAAAAAGGCGTCTGCGGCGGTAAACCGCTCGCCGCACAGGTAAGGTCCACCAAAGCGCGTCAAGCCGTCTTCAAACAGTTCGTTCAGCCGATGCAGGTCATCCAGCAACTCGGGCGTCTTTTCGTTCAAGCGTACGCGCAGCGCGCAGTGCATCGCACACTGCTGCCTGAGCGCGCTGAAACCTGAATGCATCTCGGCACAGGCACTTCTGGCCCAGCATCTGGCGTCCACATGCTCAGGCCAGATATCGGAATGACGCTCGGCCAGGTATTCGATGATGGCCAGCGAGTCCCACACCACCCGTTCGTCATGATGCAGACAGGGCACTCGCCCCGAGGGCGAAAACCGACGAAAGTCGGCGTGACTGTTGCCCTGCTCATCGAAGGGGTGAAAGGCCAGCTCGAAGGGAATCTCGAGCTGGCGCAAGGTCAGCCAGGCCCTCAGCGACCACGACGACGTCTGTCGATTGGCGATATGCAGGACGTACATGACAGCGCTCCCTGGGTCGCTGGCAGCGCCTGTCGCTGCCGGTGACGTTGATCAAGCCGCCAGCGACATCTCGTAGCCGGTGTACTTGCGAAGATTAATCACTCCGGTATCGAAGATCAGATACTGGCCCTTGATTCCCATCAGCGTGCCCTCGACTCGCGGATTCTTGTCGAGGTTGTGAGACGTGACCTTGGTGGGGTACTCCAGTACCGGGTAGTCGAAGCGTCGTGGGCTGCCGTCCAGGGGACGGATAGCATCGGCGCCGAAGCGCTCACGTAGATCGCCCAGCCCCGCCGACAGCCTCTCCAGCAGACGGTCGCGCTCTGCGGCCAGATCCAGTTCCTCGACCTGCCCCTTGAGCATCGCCCGCCAGTTGGTGCGATCCGACACCTCGTTCTTGAACAGCACCTCGACGAAGCCAGACTGCTGACGGCTGTCCACCTCGAGGATCGGCAACGCCTGGATCGCGCCCTGGTCGAGCCAGCGCGTCGGCATCTGGGTATTGCGGGTGATCCCGACCTTGAGCCCGGAAGCGTTGGACAGGTAGACGACGTGAGGCTGGAAGCAGAACCGCTCGCCCCACTCGGGCTCGCGACAGGTCCCCTCGAAAAAGTGGCACAGCTCGGGCTTCATGATGCAGCTGTCGCACTGGGCCAGGCGCTTGAAGCAGGGATAGCAGTGGCCTTGCCCGAAGCTCTTTTTGGTCGCACGCCCACAGTGGGTACAGGCGATCGCCCCGCTCCACTCGAGACGCAGGGTGCGGCCCAGGTAGTCGTTGAGCGGCAGACGGTTCTCGCCGGCCTTGAGGGTGTAGCGCGCGGGGGAGTCGGGTTCGACCCCCATCTTGGACAGACATCCGTGGGCAAGTACTTCAGTCACGACTAGCATCCCGGGCGAGCCCCGCCATGTCTTCGGAAACCCCGGCACTGCTCGATGGCCCACCGGGCCCAGCGCCGCAGGTGCGTTGCTCCAGGTAGCCGATGCGGCTCTCCTCGGGCACATTGTTGTCGTGCTCGTAGCGCATCACGGCTTCCATGCACAGCTCGATCTGCTCGGCCGTCAGCATTCGCCCGTCCGGCCACTTGCGCAGCGACACCGCCTGCTTGAGGCTCTGGTAGATCGACGGCGTCATCTGGGAAATCATTCGCTCGAAGGTCATGTCGCTCATGGCATCGCTCTAGTGAAGACGTGATTTGCGGGAATGATACCAGCCCAGCACCAGCCCCACGAGCAGACCGCCCAGGTGCGCCTCGTTGGCCACATTGCCAAAGCCCACCAGCCCGGCGACGTCGGTCATGGTGAAGACCATCCAGCCGAGCATGAACAGCACCAGCATCTGCGGCACGAAGAAGCCGCTGGCCGGCGCGCGACGGGACATCAACCAGACGTAGCCAAGCAACGCAAAGTCGACGCCCGACATGCCACCGAACAGCACCGTGCCGGTGGCGTACTGGGCCAGGTTGCCGGCAAGCCCCGCCACCACCACCAGCGTCAGCATGCGCAATGGGCCATGCAGGGTCTCCACCTGACGGCCGAAATACCACAACCACATCATGTTGAAGATCAGGTGCATCCAGCCGAAATGCAGGAAGATCGGCGACAGCGGGCGCCATACCTGCCCCGCCGCCAGCGCATCGGGGATACTGCCGACGGCCAGCGCCCCGCCACGGATGCCCACAGGCACGATCGCCAGCCACGCCAGCACCATGTCTCCCCACACAGCGATGGCACCAAACACCAGCAGACACAGCCCGAGCACCGACAACGTGACCGGATGCTGGCGCAGCAGCGGCCACCAGTGACGTGCCGGTCTCGGCTTCGAGGCCCTCGGCGCGGGTATCGCCTCTCCACGCTGCCAGCGAGTGATCACCTCGGCCAGAGCGTCCTGTTGTTTCGGGTCCATCAGCCACAGTACCTGGCCGTCGTCCTCGTCGGTGATACGGTGTCCGATGCGGTGCGACCAGAGCGCCTGTCGCAGCTCGCGAGTATCGATATCGTGGGGGATCAGCATGACCCGGAACATGGCGTCTCCAGCGCGAAAAAGGGTGGCGGCCCAGAGATGATGGCCTGAAATGACGTTGGCCGGTAGGGGCAGCGGTCACGCGCGGCACAGATGGGCGAAAGGCCCGATGGCAAGCCGGGCATGGCAGGATGTCTTTTTCATCCACACAGAAAAAGTCCGGCGGAGGGGGCCGCCGGACAAGAGCAAGGGATCATTCAAGGGAACACCTACTCAGACGCCGCTTTTGATAAAGGGTTCAGTCGGCTGCTCGACTTTAATGTAACGTTTTGTATCAATCGAAGACGATCTCTCGGGGCAAGGGCCTCGCACGCACGTCCCTGGGCACCGGCACCCATACAAAGTGGTTGGCGTCGAGGCGGGACTCAAAGCTGTAGCGATAGGCCACCAGTCGACCGAACTTCACCGCGCTGTAGTCGAGACAGGCAATATTCGGTGCCGGCAAGGCCGGGACGCCTTCGCACCAGTAGTGGCCGATGAACAGCGGGGGCTGGTCGGGGCCATAGTAGCTGAGGCTGGCCCGTTCGCTGTCGCTCAACGGCCGGTCCTCGAGGTCTCCCGGTAGATTGTCCGGCTGGAACACCACGTCACCCCAGGTGCGAGGGTCTCGTGCCCAGAAGTGGGTCCGAAAGCTTCGTCGAGTGAAACCGTCTCCGGAATGGATGACCGTGTCCCCGGGCAGGTCGATGGAACCACCGCGGGTCAGGCGCTCGAGGATCCTCGACTCTTCGGTACCCGGGCTCGAGGCCTGGAGCAGGAAGTCGTGGTCCAGACAGCCGTCGGGCCGGAGCCGCCTGAAGGATTCGATCAGGCGGTCGTCCCAGCAGGCGTGGACCACCCGGATGCCGTCGATCTCGAGACACAGGGGGATCTGGCGAAACCATGCCAGGGCATCATCCCACTCCTGAGGGTGGTCATGGTACTGCTCGAGAGTTTCACGAATGATGCGGTTGTGACGCGGTGTATGCGGGCGTAGCCATTCCCTGCCGTGCTCAGGCGGGGCCTTCTGGGTGTACGTCAGGGCATTGATCTCGTGATTGCCCAGCACGATATAGGCCTCGCCCTCTTCCACCATGCGTCTGGCGATGGAGACCGCCAGGCGGATACGCGGGCCACGGTCGATCAGGTCCCCGAGGAAGATCGCCTTGCGCTGGGGGTGACGATAGACACCGCCGCGCAGGTGATACCCCAGCCGTTCCAGCAGCGCCGCCAGGGTGGCGCCGCAGCCATGAACGTCACCGATCAGGTCGTAGCCGTCCAGTCGCCTGCTCACGTCAATCTCCCAGCCTGTTGCTCCAGCCCAGCTTGCTGCGCAGGACGTCATAGAAGTTGTGACCCAGAGGGTGCACCAGTTGAACGTTCTGGGGCTTGCGCCGGATCACCAGAACATCATCGGGCTTGGCCACGGCACGGGTCTGGCCGTCACAGCTGATGTGGGGATAGGTCTGGTTGGTCTCACCGATATGACAGCGTATCTCGCAGCCGGCGTCGATCACGATGGGCCGGCTCGACAGGGTGTGCGGGAACATCGGTACCAGCGTCACCACGTCGAGCTTCGGATGCATGATAGGGCCACCGCCGGACATGGCGTAGGCGGTGGAACCGGTCGGCGTGGCGATGATCAGGCCATCGCTGCGCTGGCTGTAGACGAACTGGCCATCGATGAACAGTTCGAACTCGATCATCCGCACCGCCTTGCCCGGGTGCAGTACCACTTCATTGAGGGCATCGCCGCTGCCCACGAGGGAATCCCCGCGGTAGAGCTCGGCGTCGAGCAGAAAGCGCTGTTCGACCTCGTACTGTCCCGCCAGCACCTCACCGACACGGGCCTCGAGCTCATCCGGCGAGATATCGGTCAAGAAGCCCAGCCGTCCGCGATTGACCCCCAGCACCAGGGTTCCGCTACGACACAGGGTGCGGGCCGCGCCCAGCAGGCTGCCGTCGCCCCCGACCACGATCACCAGATCACACAGTTCGCCGAGCATGCGGCGACTGGCCTCGGCATGGCCACGTTCCAGCAACGCCGAGGCGGTACGGTCTTCCACGATCACGTGGTAGCCGGCGTCATCCAGAAAACGAATCAGCCGCTTGAGGGTCTCGACCACCTTGGCGCTGCCCAGGCGCCCGATCAGTCCGATGTTCTTGAACGATTGCATCCACGCATCCTTCCCTTGGCGACCGCTCATTATGGCGAGGGGGGCCTGGCGGAGCAAACCGCGCCCGGCGCCTCAGGCCAACGCATGGCCCAGATCGATGATCACCCAGACTAACGATCGATTAGACCGGCGCCGTCCTGTGACGCCGCTGCCACCAGGCGTTGAGCCACAGCGAACCGGCGATGATGGCGCCTCCCATGGCCAGACGCACCAGATCAGCCTCGCGGTTCCAGATCACCAGGTTCACCGCAAGGCCAGCAGGAATCAGCATGTTGTTCATGATCGCCAGGGCGCCTGCATCCACCCGCACGGCGCCCAGGTTCCACAGGAAGTAGCCGAGCCCCGAGGCGACCAGTCCCAGCCACAGCAGCACCCCCCACTGCAGGGGTGTCGTCGGCAGCCCCGAGGTGCTTCCCAACAGCGCGAAGGCCGGCAGCGCTATGCAGGCCGCACCCAGGTAGAACCAGGCGAATACATGGTGGCGAGGCAACGAGGGGGGCAGTGCCGCCGACAGGCGCCGATAGCCGACCTGCCCCATGGCAAAGCAGAGATTGGCCCCCTGCACCACCAGGAATCCCAGCCAGAAGTCGTCGTTGACGCCCTTGTAGCGAATGACCGCCGCGCCGATCACCGCAAGCCCTGCAGTGACCAGATGGAAGGGAGTGAAACGACCAAACGCCAGGTCATCCAGAATGGCGATGTACAGCGGCGTGAAGATGGTGAACAGCAGCACCTCCGGCACCGACAGGAGCACGAAGGACTGGTAGAAGAAGATGTACATGATGCCAAGCTGGACGGCACCAAGTGCCATCAGCGCGAGCTTGTGGCGCAGATCGAGCAGGCCGGGCTTCAACAACGGCAGGAACACCAGCGCCGCCAGCCCCACCCGCATCATCACCGCGAAATAGCTGTCCACCTGACCGGCCAGATAGACGCCAATCAGCGAAAACGAGAACGCCCACAGGGCGGTGACCACCACCAGATAGCCCACCGTAAACTCCCACTAGTCAAAAAGGTTTACGGCAGTATACGCGAACACCCTCTCCGGCCCAACGCTTGCCCCCCCCTGAGCCCTGCTCGCCTCAATGATTGACCTGCTTCAACCACCAGGCCCCGTACGCCACCCCAGGCAGCCAGCCCAGCAGGGTCAGCAGGAACGCAATCGCGATCCGGCGCGAACCACCTTCGGCTACCGCCACCGCCAGCGGGGGCATTAGCAGCACCAGCACCATCAAGGCGAGCCGGGCCGCTGGCGACGCCATCAACGCCGACGCCACCTGGGGCGAGGATGTCATGGGCTCGTCACTGGTTCTGGACGCATGCGCATCGGTGCCTTCCTTCTGCTCGGGCACAGGCGGTGGGGTGAAGTGCTGCACCGCCGGGCTATTTGAAGGGCTATCCATCGCCCCAGCCTGCGCACGCTGCGGCTGCGCGTCACGCGCTGCCTGCTCCTGGGCCTGGCGATGGGCTTCGGCGTCAATCTTCTGCTCCAGGCTTTCCGCGCCTTCGGCCAGGACATCGTGGTAACGCTCCCAGTCTTCCCAGTCATGGGGTGTCCCGGCCCTGGGACGATGGTCGTGGGACTCCCGCGCTCGGTCCCAGGCCTTTTCCTCGAGGGTGTTGGGCCTTTCCTTGTCTCGCTCACCGTCGAGCCCCTTGCGGGCCAGATACTCTCGCGCGTCCATCAGAGAACTTACCTCCAGGGTCGAATGACGCCACCGGTATCTCCGATGGCCCATTTCAGTGTGCCAATACAGGCTTTGATGTAACAGCAACGCCTGATTGATAGAGAAACCCGCCTCAACTGTCCTACTGTTTTGATAGAGGTCACCCCCACGGGTTCCCCACAGCGCCATGTTCAGCTCCCAGGAGAGACATCATGCAGGAAAGACAGGTCGAGATCGCCATTATCGGAGCAGGAAGCGCCGGCCTTGGTGCCTGGCACGCGGCGCGACAACATACCGACAAGCTGGTGCTGATCGAATCCGGCGCCTACGGCACCACCTGCGCACGGGTCGGCTGCATGCCGTCCAAGCTGCTGATTTCCGCCGCCGACGTGGCCCAGCAGGCACGGGACTCCGAGGGCTTCGGGGTCAAGGTCAGCGGCGTCAGCGTCGACGGCCCCGCAGTCATGGAACGCCTCCAGCGGGAGCGGGATCGTTTCGTCGGCAGCGTACTGAGTTCGATGGCCCGCATCGAGGAAGACGACCGCATCGTCGGTGCCGCTCGCTTCGAAGACGCCAACACCCTGGTGGTGGGCGACCATACGCGTATCAAGGCCAAGCGCATCGTCATCGCCACCGGCTCCCGCCCCTCCTGGCCCGACTTTCTCAATGCCGCCGGGGATCGCCTGATCATCAACGACGACCTGTTCGAATGGGATGACCTGCCCGAGTCGGTGGTGGTATTCGGGCCCGGCGTCATCGGCCTCGAACTCGGTCAGGCGCTGCACCACCTGGGCGTGCGAGTGCGCATGTTCGGCGTCGGCGGCGCCATCGGTCCTCTCGGCGACCCCGATCTCAAGGCGCTCGCCGACAAGGAGTTCAACACAGGGTTTCCGCTGGACCCCGCCGCCACCGTCAAGAAGGTCGACCGGGACGGCGATCAGGTGGTGGTGACCTTCCACTGTCGCGACAGCAACACCGAGAAGACCGAGCGTTTCGACTACCTGCTGGCAGCCACCGGACGTCGGCCCAACGTGGACAAGCTGGACCTGCCGAAGACCGGTCTGGAACTCAACGACCGCGGTGTGCCGGTGTTCGACCGGCTGACCATGCAGTGTCGCTTCGATGACGGTTCGCCCGCACCGATCTTTATCGCCGGTGATGCCAACCAGGATCTTCCCCTGCTGCACGAGGCGTCCGACGAGGGACGCATCGCTGGCGAAAACGCCGGACGCTACCCGGATATTCGCGCCGGTCGCAGGCGTACTCCGTTGGCGGTGGTGTTTACCGATCCGCAGATGGCAAGCGCTGGAGTAGGCTACGCTGAACTCAAGCGCCGGGATGAACAACTGACCAACGTGGCCATCGGCGAGGTCTCGTTCGAGGACCAGGGACGGTCCACGGTGATGCGGCAGAACCGAGGCATGCTGAGGCTTTACGCTGAGCACGGCTCGGGAATTCTTCTCGGCGCGGAAATGTTCGGCCCAAGGGCGGAACACCTGGGCCACCTGTTGGCCTGGTCCATCGACCAACGATTGACCGTGGATCGCCTGCTGGAAATGCCCTTCTACCACCCGGTGGTCGAAGAAGGCCTGAGAACAGCACTGAGGGACCTCAACGTGCATCTGCGCAGGGGTCCGGCGATCACCGAACGCTGCCTGGAGTGCGGTCCAGGCGCTTGACGGTCAAGGGCCCGACGCATGGCGCCGGGCCGCTTCAAAGGAGAGCGGTTATGCCACACAAGGCACCTCCATCGATCGTCCGGGACATCATGTCCAAGGACTGCTACCGCGTCAGCGGCAAGACCTCCATTTCCACCCTGGCGGAAGGTCTCGCTCTGCACCGATTGCCAGGGGCCCCGGTGGTGGACAACGGCGATCACCTGATCGGCTTCATCTCCGAGCAGGACGTGCTGGGCAAGGTGATCGAGAGCCTCTATCTGGATCACGAGGCACCGCTGGTCCATGAAATGATGCGTAACGAAGTGCTGTCGGTGTCTCCCACCAAGAGCATCGTCGATCTGGCCCAGGAAATGCTGGGAGCAAAACCCAAGGTGTATCCCGTCACCGAACAGGGCCGACTGGTGGGTATCGTCACCCGCCGCGACGTGCTTACCGCCGTGCTCACCATGCGACGCCATCAACGAAGCGCCTGACCCCTCCTGTTGCGCAACACCTTCTGTAGACGCCCACCGCCGGCATCACGATGCCGGCGGTGGGCGTGCTGTCGCTAGCGCCAACGCTGACACCATTGCCTGGCACCACCGCCGTGCATCGGCCTCCCCGATCCTCCAGATGCCCCTGGCGCTTGTGCAAACCGTAAGGGCGTTCATGGAGCATGCCTGATATGCCCCGGGCTCACAGGTAAGGAAGAGAGGGAGAGCACCTTCGCCAAAGCAAAAAAAACGCCCCATGGAAGCCATGAGGCGCAACGATCGATTTAGCAAACCAGATCAACACTGCTAACGACTGCCATCGCGCATGCTGTCTGTACCACATATGACAGTCGTCACCAGAAAAGTTCTCCTTTCATCGAAAATTTTTTTTCCTCTCCTGGGCCCGACGGTGCACAGCGGTGAGAGAAGCGCCCTACTGACCACAGCGTTCTGCGTCGGTTCCAAGGTCTGTGGCAAGAGATCGACGCTGCCACTACGCGACGGCCATCAATGGGCACCGCCGGCCAGGTCGATCAGGGAATGGCATCAAGGATGTCGTCAACAGCGGCCAGCGTGAGGCGCCCGCCGGCACAGGCACCGGTATCCAGATGCAGAACATTGCCAAGCCACAGCGGTGCCTCGACGATGGTGTGCCCCACCACCACCGCATCGACGCCCTCGACGCCCTCGACGCGGGTCGAGTCCAGGCTGCCGCCGCTGTCACGTCGGAATCTACGCCGCGACCATAGCAGGTGCTCGGCCGGGGTCTGCTCGATCTGGCCCCAGTCGTCGGGTGGATCGGCGTGCACCACGCCCAGGCGACGCTGTCCCGCACAGATTTCCCGAGCCAGCGGAAGATGCGGACGGGCGGCGTTCATGGTGCTACGGGCCTCCTCGACGCCATCGAGAAAGACCCAGTTGCCGCCATTGCGCTGCCACAGATCCCAGGCCATTCCTCCGCCTTCGGCCAGGGCGGTGATCGCCATCTGTTCGTGATTGCCCTTCACCGCAAAGCACCAGGGCTCAAGCGCCAGCGCCAGACAGGCGAGCGATGCCTCTCCCCTGTCGACCAGATCACCGACGCAGAACAGCCGGTCCCGGGCGACATCGAAGTCGACTCTCTCCAGCGCTTCCATCAACTGGGCGTACTGGCCGTGCACGTCACCGACGACGTAATCACGCCCCTTGCGGTTTGGTCCATGACGGATACAGCGCATGAGTCTGCTCCTGCCCCAGTGCGAGCTCAGGCTTGACGCCATCGCAACATTCGTCCTATGTTCCTTTTACAGAACGTTCGATAAATGGAACAACAGCTCAACCGAACAGTGACCTCATGATCGAGCCTTTCTCCCAAGCTAGCTTCTCAAGCGACGACACGCTGCATGCCGAAGCACTCGGCCGGCATCTTCAGCATCTGCGCCAATTGCGTGGCTGGTCGCTATCCCGCCTGGCCAGCGACGCCGGCGTCGCCAAGTCGAACCTGTCTCGGCTGGAACAGGGCAACGGCAACCCTACCCTGGACACCCTGTGGCGCCTGGCGAGCTGCCTCGAGGTGCCTTTCGGCACCCTGATAAAACCCGTGACCACGGCGCTGGATGACCAGGGCGTGCAGGTCCAGTTGATCGATCAGGGCGATAGCCAACCGGCCGTCGACGTCTACTGGATGCGCCTGGACCCTGACGTCTATCGGCTCAGCGAAGCGCACCCCGCGGGCGTGCACGAGACCGTCACGGTGATCTCCGGCCGGTTGACCACCGGCCCCGAGCACGAGAGCCACACCCTGGGCCCGGGCCAGAGCGTCACCTTCGCGGCGGATCGTCCACACCTCTACGCGTCCGACAACCAGGCCACTTCCGCCACCCTGACCATCGTCTACCATCCACCGGAAACCTCTCGATGACCACCACGACGACTCCTTTGCGTGCCAGCCCCTGGGTGACCGGCGTCCGCGAGGCGATCCCGCTGCTCGGCGGCTATATCCCCATCGCCATCTCCTTTGGCCTGGTAGCCGTCCAGGCGGGCTTCAGTGCCTGGGAAGCCGTCGCCATCTCTACCCTGATCTATGCCGGCGCCTCCCAGTTCGTGTTCGTCGGCATGGTGGCAGGTGGCGCTCCTCTATGGCTGGTGGTCGCCATGACCCTGTTGATCAATGTTCGTCACGTGGTCTACGCCCCGAACCTTGCCGCCTCGATGAGCACGAGCCGCTGGTGGCCTGCACTGATGCACGGTCTGACCGACCAGGTCTTCGCCCTGGCGCTGACGCGTCTGCCGCAACTGCCGGAGGCGGCTCGGCTTGGCTGGTACACCGGCGCCGCCCTGCTGGCCTGGCTGGCCTGGATCGCCGGTACCGCCGTGGGTGCACTGGGGGGCGAATGGGTGGTGGAACGCTGGCCGCTGCTGGGCGAGGTGATGCCCTTTGCCCTGCCTGCCCTGTTTCTCGTGTTGGTGGTGCCTCGCCTGTCCAGCTTCCGCTGGGGCCTGGCGACCCTGGTGACCATCGCCGCAGGCGCCCTTCTGGCGGTTCTGGGGGTGGCCAATGCCGGCATCCCCCTGGCGGCTCTGTGCGGCGCACTGTGCTTCTTTATCGTCAAACGTTCACCGGTCACAAGGAGTCGATCATGACCACTACGCTGTGGATGGCGGTGGTAGCGACCACCCTGGGCACCCTGCTGATGAGAATGGCGCCCCTGATATGGATGCGCCGTCGTCTCGCCGAGCGCCAGACGGAAGACAGCGTCGAACCGATGCCGCAGTGGCTGTCGGTGCTGGGACCTTTGATGATCGCCGCCGTGCTGGGCGTCTCGTTGGTACCGGCACAGCCGAGCATCGCCAGCTGGAGCGCCACTGGCGTGGGGGTACTGGCGACGCTGGCGGTATGGTATCGAACGCGATCGCTGGGCTGGCCGGTCGCTGCCGGCGTGGCCGCCTACGGACTGACGCTGGTATTGGCCGGTTCGCTCTGACACTCAAGTCGACGCTGACACTCAAATCGACGCTGACACTAAAAGGCCTACCGGGTATTGCTGTCCGCAACCCAAGCGGTCTTGCCTTTTCCTTTCCCTGGGCCTATTTCCGTCTGGCCCGCACCGAATGGTGGCGGGCCGCTGCCTTCCTGCCCCCAACTCGCCGTGTTCCATCGTTTGACCCGCAGGCTTTTCCTGCGCGGCCAGGCGCTCTCCCTCATTTATGCCCGCAAGATACTAAAGCTCGAGCGATATCGGCCGATACTCGTTCGGCTCCAGTGCCGGCTCCAGGATGGAAAAGGCATTTTAAAAAGAAAAAACAAGAACCTGCTTCGACCTTGCTCCCAGCACCTTCCACTCCCGAGGTAACTTGATGGTATCGGCCAGAAGAATAAGCGCCCTGTATCGCGCACTGAATAGCCACACCGCCTGCATAGTCTTTCGTCCAGACGGCACCATCCGCGAAGCCAGCGATACCTTTCTGGCCGCCGTCGGCTATCGGCTCGATCAGATTCGCGACCAGCACCACCGCATGTTCTGCCCGCCAGAGGTGCATCAGGACCCCGCCTACGAGGCATTCTGGCGGGGGCTGGCGGACGGCCAGTCGAAAACCGGCACCTTTCGCCGCATCGACGCCAATGGCAATCCGTTATGGCTGGAGGCGACCTACCTTCCTGTGCGCTCCGCTCGAGGCAAGATTCACAACATTCTAAAGATTGCCAATGACGTCACCGACGATCGCCTTGCGGCGTCCGGTCAGGATGCTGTGCTCAGCGCCCTCGACGCGTCCATGGCGGTGATCGAATTCACACCGGAAGGCGAAATACTGCGTGCCAACGGCAACTTCCTGACCACCATGGGCTATCGTCTCGACGACATCCTTGGACGGCATCACAGGATGTTCTGCGACGATACCTTCTATCGAGATCACCCCGACTTCTGGCAGGAACTGGCCGCCAACACCTTCAAGCAGGGACGCTTCAGACGCATAACCGCCAGTGGGCGCACCGTCTGGCTCGAGGCCACCTATAACCCGGTGATCGACGAAACCGGCCGGGTGACACGCGTCGTCAAGTTCGCCACCGACATCACCCGCTCTGTCGAGGCCGAAGATGCCGCTCGCAGTGCCGTGGAGTCCGCCCGAGTCACCGCGGAGCAGACCGAGACCATCGCCGACAATGGTCTGGTCCAGCTCGAAGAGGCTGTCGAGTCGTCGCGCCAGGCCGCCGACGAGATCAAGGCGACCCAAGCCATCGTGGCCGCCCTGGAGGAGCAGACGCAAGCAATCAACAACATCACCGACTCCATCTCGCGGATCGCCCAGCAGACCAACCTGCTGGCGCTGAATGCGGCGGTCGAAGCGGCGCGCGCTGGCGAGCATGGCCGCGGATTTGCGGTGGTGGCCCAGGAGGTTCGCGAACTGTCCCAGGGCTCCACCCGCGCCGCCGAGCAGATCACCCAGGTGCTCAACGACAACAACCAACGCATTCGACTGGCCAACCAGAAGATCACCGAGGTGGCCACCCGCAGTGACCTCAGCCAGCAACGGGTCGGCGAGGCGCAACTGGTGATACGCGAGATCCTGGACGGCGCCCACAACGTCTCGGCGGCGATTCGCAAGCTCTGATCGTGGCGTGTGATAGGCACCAATACCGCACCGCAGTCATTGTCGCCACTACAAGCCACATGACTGCGGCGTGGCTCCGGGCTCGTCCGGTTGACGAAAATCACGCCGCGCGAGCCTTTTGCTTGCAAGGCGTAACCAACGGAGATTACTATCAAAAACGCCTTGCGGGTGTAGCTCAATGGTAGAGCAGAAGCTTCCCAAGCTTAAGACGAGGGTTCGATTCCCTTCACCCGCTCCAGGGCCTCCCCTTTCTCGGTCACAGTGCTCTTGCATCCTTGCTTAGCAAGCTGACCCGCTACGCCCCTTATTTCGCTGCGCCCTTTAGTTCGCTTCGCTCTGGCTTTCACAGCGCTCCCTTCCCGCTGCGCGCTCCCCTGACCTATCCCTCATCCTGCGATCAAGCGTCGTTTTCGAGCACTGTCTCGTGCTTTGGCCTTGCCTGTTCAGCGCCCCGGGTACTGCGAGCCCCGGCATGTCGCCATTCATGCCGCTACCGCTGAATCGGCCTCATACTTAAAGACTACGCCCCCCCTTCGATGGGCCCCTGTTCAAGCTCGGTTTTCGCACGCTAGGCTGGCGCCACAATCATAAAGTCGTGGGGACGCCGTATGCCTTTTTATCGCCACACCCTGCTGCTGACGCCTGTCTGGCTGCTGCTGAGCACACTTGCCATGGCCGATGGTTCGAGGGATAGCTGCGATCAGCGCGCGCAGGCACTCGAGCATGACCTCGCCTTCGCTCGTCATGCCGAGGACACCGCACGGGTGAATGAACTGGAACTCGCCCTGGATGGTGTCCGAAGCGGCTGCACCAGCGAAGACGTGCTCAGCCAGGCCGAGTCACGCGTACGTGAGGGTCAGCAGATGGTGGAACAGCGCCAGCAGGAGTTGAACGAGGCCTTCGACGAAGGTGATATCGGCCAGATAACGCGTAAACGCGAGGCTCTCGAGGTCGCCATCGAGGTGCTCAACGCTCGCATCGCCGCGCTCAAGGTGCTGCTGCCGTCGGCCAGCTGAACCTTGTACGGCTGACATTCGAGGGACAGTGCCAGCCGCAGAGCGTCAAGCGCTGGTCGCGCCGCCAGTCTGACGACCGCCATTGGCCTCGCCTAGTCTTGGTCTTGGCGTCGCTCCCAACGTTCCTCGATGGCGAGCCCGATCCAGATGCCGGCAATCATGCAGATCAGGGCGACGACCGCTCCCGGCGAGCCGGCCGGCAGCGCGATCAATAACTGCAGATCGTTGCCACCCAGCGCAAGCGAGGCGCCGATGCCCATCACGATTCCGGCCAGCAGATGCTTCACCCAGCGCCACAGGGACCCCTGATACTCGCCCGGTCGGAAGTGGGCTCGCGCCGCCACCAGCATTCCCGCCAGGATCGCGACGCTGATCAGGACGCGTCCGAGGCTAGGCCAGGCGACGGCCATGTCCATCGCCAGCGGCCGCTCGGTGACGTCTCGAATCAACTGACTCGGTGACCACAGTGGTTCCAGCACGCCCAACAGACCGCCTACCGCGCCGAACACCATGACACCCGCGTAGATACGGCGGTGAGCCGGCGACAGCCGCCAGATCGCCAGCAGCGAGACTGCGACGATACTCAGTACCAGCCACCAGGCCGGCGTGAAGGTCGTCGTCAGACGGGTGTAGGAGATATCAGGGGCGCCCAGGTACAGCATCCACCACCCCAGAACCCAGCCCAGAATGGTGGCGAGCATGTGCCACTGCCCCCGCGCCAGGGCGGAAAGGGTCGAGATCGAACAGCCATGATTGACCGCCGCGGCCAGGCCAAACAGCAGCCCACCGACGGCGAAGGGCCACCCGATCGCGTGACGTCTGAGCACCTCGCCAAGAGGGAAATGGATGAACAGGGGGCTGGCAAGCCAGAACCAGACGCCGCAGCCGACGATGGTCAGCAACAGACCCGGCCGCCACATGCGTATCCCCTGAACCGCACGCACCATGCAAAGACCGGTACGCTGGGCGAGCCACCCCAGCGCGACAGCCAGCAGCAGGGAGACCAACAGAGCCATCACATCTCCTCGTTTACACGGTTCCGGAAATACAAGGGCGGAACACTATCTGACGATCATGGCCGGCGATGGTGCGATACTGGCCGGCACGCCATGCTGTTGCCCGGTGTCCCTCTACTTTCGGCATTCCTCTCTGCATTCCTGTCTGTTCAGAACGGGGGTCAGAGCTGGTGTCGCGGCGGATGGCCGGACAGGCCGTCACCCCGACGACGATCTCGAGGTCGTGCGGCCTCTCATCCATCCATAATGTAACAATATGCAATGAACGCCCCTGCCACCACACCAGCGTCAACGCAGATCGGGACCCGCGACATGTGCGGCTGGATGTGAGAGCCTTGCGATCAGCCGTCCTTTCCCGTTTCAAGCGATCTACCGTGCCATGACCTTGTCCTTGTTTCTGCTCGTGTTCGTCGTCTGTCTGGTCGTCTTCGTCGCGGTGCTCGCGGTGTTGATGCTGTCCGGCACGCCACGATACCGCACCGAGCCACAGCACCTGCTTGACCTGTTCGACCGTGCTCTCGACAGCACAGTTGGCGAAGATGAATGGAATGCCGTCATCCTTTATCCGATTCGCCACGACGAGTACCTGGACGGCGTCCGACGCCGCGCTCGCAGCCTGGTCGATGAACACGGGCGCTTTGGCCGGGTGACCCGAGGCAAGGCCCTGCTGGACAGCGCCGGACAGGAGGACCTGCGTGCACTACGCGACCACCTGGCCGCTCGTATCCGCCTCAGGGAGCAGCCCAGGGGGACTGACAGTCAGTGAGAATCCTGTACCCATCGGGTATGATGACGTCCTCGTTACCGCCTGCGGGAGCCCCCCGATGAGCAGCGCCATCAGGCAGATCCCTCTGGACACCGCGACCCGGCATCACTCCCACGACTACCATCAGATCGTGATCGCCCTGGCCGGGCGCGCCGACTTCGACATCGAAGGCCTTGGCGGCACCATCGAGGCATTCTGCGGCTGCATCGTGCCCGCCAACCACCTCCACTACTACGCCGGCACCGGCAACAACCGCCAACTGATCCTCGACCTTCCCGATGACGCCCTGGCGCTCACCGGCCATCATCATGAACTGGCCAGGCTGTTCGACGCGCCACGTTTCTTCACCCTGGACGCACCTCTGAAACAGTTCCTGGGTTTCGTGGTGGCCGAAATGAACCAGTTGGCGCTCGAGGGCCCCGTCCCTGCCCTGCATCAGGAGCGCCTGGCGACCACCTTGCTGGGCTCGCTGCATGCGCGTCTGGCCGGCGATGAAACCGGCGCGATGCACCACCGGCGCATCGACCTGCGCGCGCTCGATCGCTACATCGACGATCACCTGGCGCGTCGCTTCAAGGTCGCCGATCTGGCGGCCTTCGCCTGCCTCAGCGAAACCCACTTTACCGAACGCTTCCGCGCCCAGACGGGCCTGTCCCCCTGGCAGTACGTGATGCGTCGACGCCTGGAGGCGTCACGTCAGCTGCTGATGCGCAGTCGCCTGCCGTTGTCGGAAATCGCCGCCCTCACCGGCTTCGCCCACCAGAGCGCCCTGTCCCGCGCCTACCGCAAGCACTATGGCCATCCCCCCAGCCAGACCCGTCGTCATGTCAGCGAGATTTCGTCACCGAATCTCCACCATCTGACTGCCAAATCGGCACATTAAAGCTAGGGTTAGTCGATAACGCCCGTGGATTTGCCAAATCCTTCGGTGCATTTGGCAAGCATGGAAGAGGCATGCAACCTAGGCTTGCCAACATGCCCGGATTGCGTGACTGCACGTCCGCGATCGACTTTGCGGCAAGCCCTTTCTCCGCCCGCGGCGGTTCACCATTTGGGGACTGACATGCTCAACGCCAACAATATGCTCGACAACTCCACCTGGCAGCAGGATCTGGATACACTCTTTGCGCGCATCAGCGATCACTACGTGGTCGAAGAAAACGCCTTCGTAAGTGAATTGATCAAGCTGATCGATGGCAAGGACGAGCACATCGAGCGCGTCGCCGACGAGACGGCTTCTCTCGTGCGCGAGGTGCGCGAGATGGACACCGCCGTCGATACCATCGACGAGCTGCTGCAGCAGTACAGCCTGGATACCCACGAAGGCTTGATGCTGATGTGTCTGGCCGAGGCGATGCTGCGCATCCCCGACAAGGCCACCGCCGATGCACTGATCGAAGATCGACTGGGCCCGGCCGACTGGAAGGCCCACCTCGGCAAGAGCGAGTCCTGGATGGTCAACGCCTCCACCTGGGGCCTTCTGATGACCGGCCGGGTGGTGAGCCTGGACAAGCCCAAGGATGGCAAGCCCAGCGGTTTCATCAACAAGATGGTCAACCGCATGGGCGAGCCGGTCATTCGCCGGGCCATGGTCGAAGCCATGAAGGTGATGGGCAAGCAGTTCGTGCTGGGGCGTGATATAGACGAAGCGCTCAAGCGCTCCAAGCCGCTGTTCGACAAGGGCTATACCTACTCCTACGACATGCTGGGCGAGGCCGCCCGTACCCGGCGTGATGCCGGCCGCTACTTCGACGACTACGCCACCGCCATCCGCCAGGTCGGCAAGACCAGCCGCAACCTGGGTGACAGGACGCCGGCACCGTCGATCTCGATCAAGCTGTCCGCGCTGCACCCGCGCTACGAGTTCGGCCGCCGCGAACAGGTCCTCGAGGAGCTGGTGGGCAGCGTCAAGGAGCTGGCCAAGCTGGCCCGGGACAATGACGTGGCGGTGACCATCGACGCCGAGGAGGTCGACCGCCTGGAGTTGTCGCTGGAGGTCTTCCGCGCCGTCTACGAGAGCGACATCTGCCGCGGCTGGGGCCACTTCGGTCTGGTGGTGCAGGCCTACTCCAAGCGCGCCCTGCCGGTGCTGCACTACCTCAACCGTCTGGCCGACTTCCAGGGTGACGAGATCCCGTTGCGTCTGGTCAAGGGCGCCTACTGGGACACCGAGATCAAGGAGTCCCAGCAGCTCGGCGTCGACGGCTATCCGGTGTTCACCCGCAAGGCATCCACCGATGTGGCCTACCTGGCCTGCGCGCGCTTCCTGCTGTCCGATGCCACCAAGGGTCGCATCTTCCCGCAGTTCGCCACCCATAACGCCCATACCATCACCACCATCCTCGAGCAGGCCAACCACACCAGCCGAGCCTTCGAGTTCCAGCGCCTGCACGGCATGGGCGAGGCACTCTACGATGCCGCGCTAAAGCGTGCACCTGAAGGCACCTACTGCCGTATCTACGCCCCAGTGGGCGCCCACAAGGACCTGCTGCCCTACCTGGTTCGCCGACTGCTCGAGAACGGTGCCAACTCCTCCTTCGTGCATCAGCTGGTGGACCCCAAGGTGCCGGTGGAGTCGCTGTGCGTCCATCCCATCGAGACACTGCGACAGTTCGACAGCCTGTCCAATCCCCAGATTCCGCTGCCTCGCGACATCTATGGCGAGCACCGCCCCAACTCCCGCGGCGTCAACCTGACCATCAACAGCCAGTACCAGCCGCTGATGGAGGCCATGGGCAAGCACATGGATACCCGCTACCAGGCGCGTCCGCTGCTGGCCTTCGAGGTCGCCGAGGACCCCGCCCAGACCCACGAAGTCACCAGTCCTTACGACCGTCGCCAGGTGGTCGGTAGCGTGCAGTGGACCACCCGCGAACAGACCGAGCGGGCGGTGGACGCGGCCTGGGCTGCCTTCCCGGCATGGGAGGTCACCCCGGTCAAGGAGCGCGCCGACATCCTGAGGCGCTTCGCCGACCTGATGGAAGAGCACCTGGCGGAGCTGATGGCGCTGTGCTCGCGTGAAGGTGGCAAGCTGTTGACCGACGGCGTCGACGAGATCCGCGAAGCGGTGGACTTCTGTCGCTACTATGCGGTGCGCGCCGAGGAGATCTTCGGTGAGCCCACCGAGCTGCCCGGCCCCACCGGCGAGTCCAATCGTCTGCACATGGGCGGCAAGGGGGTGTTCGCCGCGATCAGCCCGTGGAACTTCCCGGTGGCAATCTTCTGCGGCCAGATGGTCGCCACCGCGGTGGCCGGCAATACCGTGCTGGCCAAGCCCGCCGAGCAGACGTCGATCGTTGCCCACCGGGTGGTCGAGCTGCTGTACCAGGCCGGCATGCCGCGTGAAGTGGTGCAGTTGCTGCCCGGCGATGGCCCCACCGTGGGCAGCGTGCTGACCGGCGATTCGCGGATCACCGGGGTGGTCTTCACCGGCGGTACCGATACCGCCCAGATCATCAACCGCGCCCTGGCCGAGCGTGAGAATGCGCCGCTGCCGACACTGGTGGCCGAGACCGGCGGCATGAACGCGATGATCGTCGACTCCACCGCCCTGCCCGAGCAGGTCGTCGCCGACGTAATCCACTCGGCCTTCCAGAGCGCCGGACAGCGCTGCTCGGCCTTGCGGGTGCTCTACCTGCAGGACGACGTCGCCGACCGTGTGCTACAGATCCTCGACGGCGCCATGGCCGAACTCCACGTGGGTGACCCACGCGACCTCGGCACCGACGTAGGCCCGGTGATCGACGAGGACGCGCGCAAGAACCTGCAGGCGCATATCGATCGGCTGAAGGGTGAAGGACGTCTGATCAGCGAAACGCCGCTGAAGCCCGAGCACACCAGTGAAGGCACCTTTGTCGCCCCGGCGGCCTTCACCATCGATGGTATCGATGCGCTCGAGCGTGAACAGTTCGGCCCGGTGCTGCACGTGGTGCGCTGGAAGTCCAGCGAGCTCGACAAGGTGATCGCCTCGATCAACGCGCGTGGTTATGGCCTGACCTTCGGCGTGCACAGCCGCAACGAATCCTTTGCCGATGAAATAGCGCGGAAAGTGCGCGTTGGCAACGTCTACATCAACCGCAATATCATTGGTGCTGTCGTAGGCGTTCAACCCTTCGGCGGTCAGGGGCTCTCCGGCACCGGTCCCAAGGCCGGCGGCCCCAACTACCTGTTGCGTTTCGCCACCGAGAAAACGGTGACCAACAACACGGCGGCACTCGGCGGCAACGCCTCGCTGCTGGCGCTAGGGGACGAGTAAGTCAGGCCCTGGCCTGCTGGTCCAACGCACTCACCCGACGGTCGGCGCACCGTCGGCAACCGGCGCTCACCCACTACCCCGAGGGGAGCGCCGGATCGCAGGGACGCGCGTGACGACCGCGCCCACACGGGGAGATCATCGCGCTCGACACAGGGCCGGTGACTTGAGAACGCCAACCACCCACGACAAAAACCACAAGGAACGCTCCCATGGTCGAAAACAACGCCACCATTGGCATCACGTTCGCGCTGTATCTGATATTGATGCTGGTCATCGGTATCATTGCTTACAAGCGCACCACCAATCTGTCCGACTATATCCTTGGTGGCCGCTCGCTTGGCCCCTGGACGTCGGCGATATCTGCCGGCGCCTCGGACATGTCGGGCTGGCTGCTGCTGGGTCTGCCCGGTGCGGCCTACGTCAGCGGTCTGTCGGCCTCCTGGATCGCCGTGGGCCTGTTGATCGGCACCTGGCTCAACTGGCTGATTGTCGCCCGGCGCATGCGCGTCTACACCTTCAAGGCCAATGACGCCCTGACCCTGCCGGACTTCTTCGCCAAGCGCTTTCGCGAGAAGGCACCGCTGTTGCGGGTGATCTCGGCGGTCTTCATCCTCTTGTTCTTCCTGTTCTACACCAGCTCCGGCCTGGTTGCCGGCGGCAAGCTGTTCGAGACGGTATTCGGCTTCGACTACACCATCGCGGTGACCGTCGGTACGCTGGCCATCATCTCCTATACCTTCTTTGGCGGCTTCCTGGCGGTCTCCTGGACTGACCTGATCCAGGGTCTGATGATGGCAGCGGCGCTGCTGGTCGTGCCGGTCATCGCCCTGACCGAACTGGGTGGCTTCAGCGGCAGTGGCCAGCAGATCCTGGCCGAGAACCCCGACATGCTGAGCTGGTTCGTCGATGCGTCCACCGGTGAAACCCTGACCGCCATCGGCATCATCAGTTCGCTGGCCTGGGGCCTTGGCTACTTCGGCCAGCCGCACATCCTGGCGCGTTTCGCGGCCATCCGCTCCGAAGCCGACATCCCCGCCGCCCGTCGCATCGCCGTGACCTGGTCGGGCCTGTGCCTGGTCTGCGCCATGGCGGTCGGTCTGCTGGGCCTCGTCTACATGACCCGCGACCTGGGTGACGGCGAGACCATCTTCATGGTCATGGTCAACGCCATCTTCCATCCGCTGGTCGCCGGTGTGCTGCTCGCCGCCATCCTGGCCGCGGTCATGTCCACCGCCGACTCCCAGCTGCTGGTGTCTTCCTCCGCCCTGACCGATGACTTCTACAAGGCGCTGTTCCGCCCCGACGCCAGCCAGTCCGAGCTGGTCTGGGTCGGCCGCTTTGCGGTCATCGGCATCGCCGTCATCGCCTACCTGCTGGCGATGAACCCGGACTCCACGGTACTGGGACTGGTGTCCTACGCCTGGGCCGGTTTCGGCGCCGCCTTCGGTCCTGCACTGATCATGTCGCTGTACTGGCGTCGCATGAACCAGTGGGGTGCGCTGGCCGGTATCGTGGTCGGTGGCATCACCGTGGTGGCCTGGGCCGAGATGTCCGGCGGGCTGTTCGATCTTTACGAGATCGTGCCCGGCGTGATCTTCGCCTACATCGCCATCGTGGTGGTGAGCTTGATGACCGCCGAGCCGAGCAAGGAGATCACCGAGCAGTTCGACACCCTGGAAGACGCCTGATCGTCAGTGATCGTCTGCCACGCAAGAAGGCCGCCCTCGGGCGGCCTTCTTCGTTACGGGACACATCCAGCACGCACCTGGCGCTCAACGCTCACTGACGGTCGAACCGCCCTGCCCACCTTAGCCGTGCACATCAGCCCCGTTCAAAACAGGCCGGCGTAGCGACACAGCAGCAGCACGATAAAGCTGACCAGCGCCAGCGGATACCAGGGCATGGCCCCCGCCAGACGCCACCAGCCGGGTACCGCTGAGAAGTGCAGCGGCATGGACAACCCCCCGCCCAGCGCCCACACGCCCAGAACTACCATGGCCAGCCTCGCCGGCGTCGGGAGATCACGAATCAGCCAGGGTTCCAGCAGCAGCCACACCGCCAACAGAGCGGTCAGTGCGAGCACCAGTGCCGCCCCGCCCCAGGGCAGCGTCGACATGCCGAGCAACCTCTCACGCCTTCGTCTGGCCACCATCCCGCACTCTCCTCCGGAGTCTTCTCCCACAGTGAAGACGATTTATCGCCGGACGGCGAGCGTTTATGCAGTGCACAAGCGCGCATCGATGTCTACGCCACAATGTGCAAAAAAATTGTACAGCATTTACATTACCTACCCGCCCAAGTCGATTTAGTTCCATAAATTCTGGCTAGTTACTGCTATCTGGCCAATTAAATATTTCTACAAGACATTTAGAAACACTGTTCGTAAACTGCGAAGCGTACAAGGTTACTTCCCTCGGGAAGGATGCCATCGGATCATCAAGGAGGTCCCGCATGAACATGACTCGACTGATGGGCACCGCAGCCCTGCTCGCTACCACCACCTTCGCCGCCCAGTCTGCCCTGGCCTATCAGGCAGGTGACATCTACGTGCGCGGTGGCTTCGAGAAAGCCGATCCCACCTCGGACAACGGCGATATCGCCAACCAGGATCTCGATGTCTCCGAAGAGAACAGCTTCGCCTACGGCGCCGGCTACCTGTTCCACGACAAGTTCGGTGTCGAGCTCAACGGCTCCGAGGCCATGGAGCACGATATCGCGGTCAACGGCGGTAATGTGGGCAGCGTCGACCGTACCCCGGTCAACCTGATGCTCAACTACTACCCGCTGGGCGGCGTGGAAAACGCTCGCGTCCACCCCTACGTTGGCGTGGGCATGAACTACACCCACTTCTCCGACGAGAGCTTCAACGCCGACCTCGATAGCTCCTACGGCGCCGCAGCCCAGGTGGGTCTCGACCTCAGCGTCACCGACAACCTGCTGGTCGGCACCTACGCCCGCTACGCCGATGTCGATTCCGATATCGAGGTCGACGGCCACGATGTCGGCGAGGCCGAGATCGATCCGATGACCATCGGTGCCGGCGTCACCTATCGTTTCTAAGCGCTTGCGCTGTATTGACAAAACGCCTGCGCGATCTTGAAATAAGCGGCTGACCGGTTAGCTCGATCGCGCCGCATTCCAACCGCAGCATCGAAGGCGTCTGGCTTTGCCAGGCGCCTTTTCTGGTGCGTTGCCGGTTCATTTTTGTCGACCAAAGGAGGTATTGAGGTAGATCAATAACCACGTTCTCGATGCGGCATACACTGCTTGGCAATCGGGCTCGCCCACTTTTGCCAGTACGCAAGGAGAACACCATGCGCCATCCCCTGATCACCACCGCCCTGGTCGCCGCCATCGCCGGCAGCGCCCTCGCCAGCAGCCAGGCCTTTGCCGCCTACGGCAAGGGCGACATCTACACCCGCATCGGTGTGGCCAAGGTCAAGCCCGACTCCGACAACGGCTCGCTGGCCGGCGGCAGCATGAATACCGACGTCCATGACGACAACGGTTTCGCCTTCACCCTGGGCTACCGCTTCCACGACAAGTTCGGCGTCGAACTGCTGGCCGCCGAGCCCTTCGAGCATGACGTCGACCTTAGCACTGCAGATGGCGATATCGGCGCCAGCGTCGAGCACCTGCCGCCGACCCTGACCGTGCAGTACTACCCCTTCGGTGGCACCGAGGCGCGGGTGCAGCCCTACGTCGGCCTGGGGGTCAACTACACCCACTTCTCCGACGAGGATATCGCGCTGGAAGGTGCCGATCTCGATCTGGAAGAGTCCTGGGGCTGGGCCGGCCAGGCCGGCCTCGACCTGGTCATCGACGACCACTGGGCGGCCAACATGGCGGTGTGGTATCTGGATATCGACAGCGACGTCGACCTCAACGGCGATGACATCGGCGAGATCGAGGTGGACCCCTACGTGATCATGGCCGGTATCAGCTACCGCTTCTGATCCAGGGCTCGACCGCTAACACGCAGCGCCCGCTCCTGCCTGGCAGGAGCGGGCGCTGTGCTGTCACCGTCACAAGATGGCTTCTGTGGTCGCTCGCGTGGCAGTTGCCACTGCAATTCTCGAGGGAGGGGCTGCGGTAACAGGGCAAGCAGAGGCCTAGGCTTAGTACGAAAAGCCGGCGAACGATGGTTAGACAAGGCAAAAATCGATAAGAAAGCGCAGTTTACGAGATGTAAATGAGCATTTTGACGCGATTTTTAACGCCGTATTACCGAGCGCAGGCACTTTTCGTACAAGCCTTAGCGGGGATGATAACGTGACAGCCCCAACCTCCCCAGAGTGGCATCATCGAGGTGCTCGACGGCCTCTACCGCCGCCAGCGCCTGGTGGTAGCCCTCGCTGAGGAAGTCACGACCGGCCAGCAGGTGCTCAAGGTACTCGCGGGCGGGCCGCAGGCCATCCCCCTGGCGTTCGGCGCCGGCGATATAGACCCAGGCCTCGATCGGCCCTTGTTCGGTGATCACCGGCAGACGATGACGGTCGTACTCGTGCGGGTAACCTTCGAAGGGATCCATCTGCCGGATCTGCTCGGGTTCGAGGAGTTCGAACAGCGCGCCCTCGACCCGATCGCCTGGCGCCGGCACCACATTGGCGTGGGCAATGCCCGGCACCCGAGAGGCCTTGTTGAAGCGCAGCGCGTAGCCTTCCAGGCTGCCGGCCAGCACACGCCGGGTCTCACCGATGCGCGCGGCGACACGCTCAATGTTCATGTTGCTGCCATAGGCAAAGTACCAGGGCATCGCCTTCTCCTCGCTGGGGACTTCTTCCGTTACCGGCGATTCAGTTCTCGGTGATCAGCCGGTCGATATCCTCGACAACCTTCTGCAACAGCATCCGGTCCTGGGCGCGCGCGCCTTCCTGGATCAGGTAGGCGTCCACCGCCGGGGCCACATCGCAACTGGCGGGCAGGGGCGCACGCTGTTCGACCAGGGTATCGAGCCTGGCGATAAACACGAAGCGCAGCCACTGGGGCAGCGACATGGTATCGATGCAGAACGGCTGCCGACTGTTGAAGGCGGCGGCCTCCGGCTTATCCATACGCCACATGTTGGCGGCCTTCATGGTCGCCTCGAGCTCGCGCAGGGCCGCGCCCAGGGCGTCGTGGACAGAAGGTTCGGTGGGCATGATGCCTCCGCTTTGAAAATGGGCTTGGTGCACGTCATTGTCGCGTGCCGGACCAGCGAGGGCCAGCCCGGCAGCAACACGCGCCCCCCAAGAAACCGCTGCAAATGCGGCACCTCGAAGGGCACGCCTCGACGCGCAGACTTTCTCGAACGAGGATCTCGCCGGATGGATGAGCGATTCGGCCTACAGGGGCTCGGCGGCGGGCAGTACCTTGCGCAGGAAGTCTCGGGTACGCGGGTCCTGCGGTGCATGGAACAGCTCCGAGGGAGGCCCCTGCTCGACGATGCGCCCGCCCTCCATGAACACCACCCGGTCGGCCACGTCACGGGCAAAGGCCATTTCGTGGGTGACCACCAGCATGGTCTGGCGTTCACGCGCCAACTGCTTCATCAACGCCAGCACCTCGTCGACCCACTCGGGATCCAGCGATGAGGTGGGTTCGTCGAACAGGATCACCTCGGCCTGGGCGGCCATGGCGCGGCCGATCCCCACCCGCTGCTGCTGGCCCCCGGACAGCGACGCCGGATAGGCGTCCGCCTTGTCCGACATGCCGATGCGCTCGAGGATCTCCCGTGCCCGCTGGTGGGCCTTGGCCCTGGGCCAGCGGTTGACCACGATCAGACCCTCGGCGATGTTCTCAAGCGCCGTCTTGTTGGCAAACAGCGCGTAGTTCTGGAACACGAAGGCCGTGTGTCGACGGGCAGCCAGGATCTCGGACTTGCTGGCCTGGGTCAGGTCCAGATTCAGCGGACCCAAGGTCAATCGGCCACCATCGGGCTGCTCCAGAAAGTTGAGACAGCGCAGCAACGTCGACTTGCCGGTCCCGGAGGGGCCGATCACCACGATGATCTCGCCCTGCTGGATCTCCAGATCGATACCGTCGAGCACGGTGGTATCACCGAAGCGCTTGGTCAGTCGCTCTAGCTTGATCATCGACGATAGGCCTCGTTGAGTCGGGATTCCAGGCGCCGCTGCAGCCAGGCCAGCGCCTCGACGATGGCCCAGTAGATCAGCGCCACGGTGATGAAGGCCTCGAAGTACAGGAAGCTGCCGGCGGCCTCTTTCTGGGTCGCCCCCATCAGCTCGGTGACGCCCAGGGTGAACGCCAGCGAGGTGGCCTTGATCATGTCGATGAAGTAGTTCATCAACGTCGGCACCGCTATGCGAGTGGCCTGGGGCAGTACGATTCGGCGCATCAACTGGCCGTTGGTCATGCCAATGGACAGCGCCGCCTCGGTCTGGCTGCGATCCACTCCGACGATGGCGGCGCGGATCGACTCCGCCATATAGGCCGAGAAGTGCAGCGTCAGCCCCATGATGGTGGCGGTGATGCCATCGATGGTGGTCAGAAACGACAGCACCTGGGGCAGCCCGTAGTAGAACAGGAACAGCTGCACCAACAGCGGTGTGCCGCGAAAGAACGAGATGAACCACAGCGTCAGGCCGTTGAGAACCGGGATCTTGAGTACCCGGATCACCGCCAGGCCACAGGCCAGCACCAGAGCCAGCGCCATCCCGGCCAGCGCCATCCCCAGGGTCAGGGGCAGGTAGCTGAGCAGGATGGGCACCAGCCCAACCATGTAGTCGAGGTCGAGAATGCTCATGGAGAGTCGATCACCGCTCAGGGCGTGGTGATATCGGCATCGAACCAGCGCTCGGATATCTCGCTCAAGGTGCCGTCTTCACGCAGGGTGTCAAGCGCCTGGTCGACCTCATCGCGCAGTTCCTGGTCGTCCTGGCGGAACGGCAGCGCATTGCGAATCTCGGAGAACGGCTTGCCGGCCAGCGCCAGCGGCAGCGGCTTTTCCTTGATCACCTGGGTGGCGCTGACGCGATCCATGACGAAGGCATCGACACGACCCAGCGCGGTGTCCTGCTCGATGTTGCTCTCATAGGTGCGGATATCGATCTCGTCGGCGTAGGGCAGCTCGCGCAGCAACTGCTCGTAGTTGGAGCCCAGGTTGACGGCCACGGTCTTGCCCGCCAGATCCTCGACCCCGGAGACCTCGTCATTACCTTCCTTGGTCACCACCTGAGCACCGTCATACACATAGGGCGAGGTGAACAGGTACTTCTGCTCACGCTCCTCGGTGATGGTGATCTGGTTGGCAATGGTGTCGATGCGCCCGGACTCGAGCATGCCGAACAACCCTGAGAAGTTGGCGGTGACGAACTCCACCTCGGTGCCCATCTCTTCGGCCACCGCTTCCATCACGTCGACCTCGAAACCCTTGAGGGTGTCCTGCTCGACGAAAGTAAAGGGAAAGTAACCACCGGACATGCCGACTTTCAGGGTGTCGGCGTGGGCACCGGCAGCGAGACCGATGGCACCTGCGGCGGCAAAAGAAACAGCCAGATGACGAACCATGGACGGCTCCTTGAAAACGATTGGGGCGGCCAGTGCGGCATGGCCCAGGAGGGTGACAGGTGGAGGCATCCATCGCCACTTCAACCCTGGGCTGCTCGATGGCTCAGCATGATTTGGAATAAACGACCGCCATTATATTCCAAATCGATAGCAGACGCAGTGAAAAATCCCAGGGTGAACCATAGCCTCCTGCTATTGCGACCGCCCTTTCCGGGAACAACCGCCGACAGCCGTCGGCTAACTGTCACCTCACCGACTTATCCCCACCATCATTCATTCACAGAAGCGCTGAATGTCCCTGTGGATAACCCTTTGACAGATGACGGCGAGCCGCTTCTGACGCTCTTTCGCGGCGCTTGATCAAAAATTCACCAACGGTGCAGCAAAATACAGTGCGAGGGATGCACAAATTTCCGCCGTGGACGGCTGACACTCCTCGAGCGGCGCGATAGAGTGCACGCTGATCTTTCGGAGGGGCCATGCAAGCGATCCATCGTCTTCACGACTTTTTCACCCTGACCGGTGCCGAGGTGCGTCTCTATCATATGGGACGGCGTGTGCACCCCTGCGCGCTCGAGACCCTGGCAGACTTCGAGAGCGGCCAGGTCCCCTGGCCGGAACCCTGGCAGGGTCGTGCCCGCCTGGCGCTGGTGTTTCGCCTGGGTGACATGAGCGACCCGCTGATCTGGTTCCTGGCGCTGCCGGTGGACGAACAGGGCCTTCTGGATGCCGCCCAGCGGGACGCCTTCCTCGAGCGCCTGCTGTCCACCCTGGGCCGCAGCGCAGAAGCGCTGGAGCAGTCCGACGGCGGCGAGATCGACAACCTGATGAAGGACAACCCGCTGGCCTTCACCCCTTCCCTGACCTTTCAGGCGATGCTGCACGCCCGAGCCAGCGCCGATCTGGAGCGTCCCGCCAGCGAGCACCTTGAGCCGGTCGAAGCCTTCCTGTCGGGCCAGGGTGGCCACGACTGGCAGGCGCTGGGCCTGCAGGGGCTGGCCGACCATGTGGCGCGTCTCACCCCCGAGACTGAGGCCTCGCTGGTGGCCGCTATCCCGCAGCTGCACAGCGAAGTGCTGACATCGCTATGCTACTGTCTGGAACATGTAGCACTATCAGCAGAGCTTGCAGAGGCGCTGCGTCAGCGCGGCGAACAGGCCGCCAGCCAGGGCGACATCGAGACCTTCTGCGCCTGTGTACGCGCCGTGGGCAACGCGCCCGACAGCCTGGCCGGAGACTGGTTCGACGCCTTGCTGGCCGATAGCGATGCCTGCGGCCCGGACACCCTCGCGGCAATCGCCGCACGGGGCTGGCAACACCTGGAGCACGCCGAGCGCCTGCCGCTGTTTCTGGAGCGGGTCGCCGAATGCGACGGGGCCGACTTCCTGGCCGTTGCGAGGGACCTGGCGCAGATCCCCCGGCTGCGTCTGCCGGTACTGATGACGCTGCGTCAGGCCCCGAAGGACTCCGCCACCGCTCGCCGACTGGCGGCGGTCAAGGGCACAGGCGGTCATTGATTCGCTTGCCCGTGTGACGTTCGTTGCCACTGACAGTTCGACAACGGACGTCGCCTGAACAACAAGCAGCATCCCGCGACAAGGAGAAGACATGAAGGACCTGCCCTTTCAGGCTCAGGCCGTCGTCGGTCGCCGCGAGATGGTGATCCTGCCGCAGATGCACCTGCATCTGTGTGCCAAGGTGGACACCGGCGCTCGCACCTCGGCGCTGCACGCCGAGGAGATCGAGTCCTTCGAGGAGGACGAGATCCTGTGGGTCAGCTTCGTCACCCGTGCCGGCGGCCCCGACAGTCCGTCACACCAGTACCGTATGCACCTGCATGATCGGCGCAAGGTCACCAGCTCCAACGGCCAGGCCGAGTGGCGCTACTTTATTCGCACCCAGATGCAGATGGGGGATCTGGAATTTCCCGTCGAGCTATCCCTGACCGACCGGCGCAACATGCGCCACCCCATGCTTCTCGGTCGCCGCGCACTGCGCCGCCTGCTGGTGGCGCCCGGCGCTACCTTTCTGCACGGCGAACCCTGACGGATCCACCGCCCCTGACCTGGAGACTCGCACATGCATATCGCGCTGCTGTCCCGCAACCGCAATCTCTACTCCACTCGTCGCCTGGTGGAAGCCGCCGAACAACGCGGCCATACGGCCCGGGTGGTCGATACGCTGCGCTGCTACATGAGCATCGCTTCTCACCATCCGTCGATTCACTACAAGGGTGAGGAACTCGAGCCCTTCGACGCCGTCATCCCGCGCATCGGCTCCTCGGTCACCTTCTACGGCTGCGCCGTGCTGCGTCAGTTCGAGATGATGAACGTCACCGTGCTCAACGACAGCGTCGGCATCACCCGCTCCCGCGACAAGCTGCGCTCACTGCAACTGCTGTCTCGCAAGGGCATCGGCCTGCCGGTGACCGGCTTCGCCCACTCCCCCGATGACATCCCGGACCTGATCACCATGGTCAAGGGCGCCCCGCTGGTGATCAAGCTGCTGGAAGGCACCCAGGGTATCGGCGTGGTGCTGGCCGAGACCAACCAGGCGGCGGAATCGGTGATCCAGGCGTTCATGGGCATGAAGGCCAACATCATGGTTCAGGAGTACATCAAGGAAGCCAAGGGCGCCGACATCCGCTGCTTTGTCATCGGCGACAAGGTGGTGGCAGCGATGAAGCGCCAGGCGGCCGAAGGCGAGTTCCGCTCCAACCTGCACCGCGGCGGCAGCGCCAGCGTCATCCGTATCACCCCGGAAGAACGCTCCACCGCCATCCGCGCGGCCAAGTCCATGGGTCTGCGCGTGGCCGGTGTCGACCTGCTGCGCTCCAACCATGGCCCCGTGGTGATGGAGGTGAACTCCTCGCCCGGCCTGCAGGGCATCGAGAGCGCCACCGGCAAGGACATCGCCGGCCTGGTCATCGAACACCTGGAAAAGAGCGCAACGGCGCGTCCACGGACCCGTACGCCGGCCAAACCCAAGGGCTGAAGATAACAGCACCCCGTAAAGGATGACGCCGACGGGCGACCGATAGCACGGTCGCCCGTCTTGTCATTGGCGCTCACTTACCGCTCACAAGCGCGAGGCGGCCCTTCGCCTACGACGATATCTCGCCGCAACCGGGCCAACTTTGTCAGCGCTTTTCGACCAAGGTCGAAGCGATCGCCCCCCCCACCGCAAGAATCATAAATATTTGCCACATTAGGGGTGGCAAAACTCCTGCTGGAGCCCCACAATTTGCGTCACCGGAGGAGGTGACGCGCATGTTTCTCGATAATCGCCAGGTGGCGATGGACAGCCTGCTGGAGGCCCTGGCCGACAGCGTCGACTATTTCCAGGACAATCTCGAGCGCCTGCGACCCTCGCTGCGCGACGCTCTGGAGCCCCACTTCGAGACGCGCCAGAAGACCATGCGCGAGCTCCAGGAGCTGGCGCGCGAACACCTCGACCTGCTGCCGCGTGATGCCGACGTCGAACGCGACGACTACATGTGGCTGTGGAGTCGTCTCAAGAGCTTTGTCGGCAACGACTCACAGGTGTTGATCAACGAGCTGCTCGAGCAGGAGCGGGTGCTGATGCAGTCCCTCTCCACCCTGTTTACCCATCCCTTGCCGGGCCCCATCGAGCCGGTGATCGAAGAGGTATGGAAGGGTTGCCGCGCGCTGATTCGCGAGCTCTACGACCTGCAGAAGTCGACCGCCCAGAAGCGTGGCGCAGGCCGTCGAACCGTCAAACGCTGACGCCGCCGACCACAACGCCAATCCACGAAAACGCCTTGCCAGGCTCTGCCGGCAAGGCGTTTTTATTGGTGAAGCGGATGCCTGGGGAAAGGGGCTGCTCTCAGTTCTTGTCGGCGTCGGGCGTGCGCAGCAGCAATGGCGCCACACTGGCGTCGCCTCTGGTCAACACCTCATCGATGATCTCGTGAAGACTCCGAGCCTCGATGCGAGCTGCCGGCGCCGCGATCTTCAAAGGCTCCAGCGGGCCAAGAAAGCGCGGCTCTCGTTGCCACAGGTAGAGATCGCCCAGGGTCGCCACCCGGGCCACCCACTCTCGCAGGATCAGCCAGCGAGAACCCTCCCTCTCGGGCGCCGGGCAGCCCTCGACCTCAAGTCCCAGGGCATCAGCGATGAACAGCGCCCGCGGCAGGTGCCAGTCCTGGGTAATCAATAGCGCGCGCTCCACCTCGAACACGTCGCGGGCCCTGGCCAGGGTATCGAAGGTGCTGAAACCGGCGTAGTCCAGCGTCATGTCGACCTCGCGCACGCCACGCGCCTTGAGATCGCGCCACATGGTCACCGGCTCGTTGTAGTAGCGGGTGGCATTGTCACCGGACACCAGCAGGTGGCGCAGACGTCCTTCGTTCATCAACCGGGCGGCGGCGATCATGCGCCCTTCGAAGTGGGGATTGCGGGTACCGCTGCGGGTCCAGTGGGAGGTGCCGAAGACGATGCCGACCTGGTGGGGGCGGCATTCGACGAGGCGAGGAGCGATGCGATCGCGGGTGGTGGCCACCACCCAGGCGTTGGCCGCGACAAAGGCCAGGGCGAGCAACAGGACCAGGCTACCGAGACACAGCAGCAGGCGACGAAACATCGTGAACAGCGGCTCGCGCATGACGATTCCAATTGACAGCGGAGGTCAGGACCCGCTGCGCGGGCCAGAGAGGGCCGGGTCAGAACATGCCAAGTTCCAGCTTGGCCTCGTCGCTCATCATCTCACGACTCCAGGGGGGATCGAAGACGATCTCGGTATGCACCTTGGAAATCTGCGGTGCTCCCAGAATCTTGTTGCGCGCATCCGCCGCGATCACATCGCCCATGCCACAACCGGGGGCTGTCAGGGTCATGCGAATGGTGACGATGCGCTCACCACTGATCAGGCGCTCGATACGACAACCGTATACCAGTCCCAGATCGACGATATTGACCGGGATCTCGGGATCGAAACAAGTCCTGAGCTGATCCCAGACAAACGCCTCGATCGCCGCATCGTCGGCCTCGGGGTCCAGTGTCGGGCGTGGCATCGGCTCGAGGCCCACCGCGTCCAGGTTGGATCCCTCGATCAGGTACAGACGTCCCTCGTAGGCAACACTCAGGGTGCTGCCCTTGGCCTGCATCACCGAGACGATGCTGTCCTCGTCAAGTGTCACCGTCTTGCCGAAGGGAATGGAGATGACCTCCACGTCCCGCTGCAACGGCAGTTGCTGGCCCTTGCTCAGTTGAGCAATCTGATCGTGTTCGCTCATGCAATTCCTTAGGCGGGTACGCCGAATGACTCCCTTGCCAACCAGGGCTCGAGGCGGTACGCGCCGCCCCGAGCCGCCCTGCTGCTTCAGCGCAGCATGCTGATCACCCGCTGGAGGCTCTCGACCAGCACGTCGACTTCCTCCGGGGTGTTGTAGGCCGCAAAGGAAGCGCGACAGGTGGCATCGACGCCGAACTGGGCCAGCAGCGGCTGGGCGCAGTGGTGGCCGGTACGAATCGCCACGCCGAGCTGGTCGATCAGCAGACCGATATCCTGGCTATGCACGCCGTCGACCACAAAGGACAAGACGCCTGCCTTGTCCGGCGCAGTGCCCAGCACGCGAAGGCCATCCACCGCCGCCACGCTTTCGGTGGCGTGCTCGAGCAGGCGATGCTCCCAGGCACTGATGTGCTCAAGGCCGATCGAATTGACCCATTCGATGGCACGGCCCAGGGCGATCACTTCGGCGATGGCCGGCGTGCCCGCCTCGAACTTGTGGGGAATGGCGGCAAAGGTGGTCGGCGTCTCGAAGGACACCGTGGCGATCATCTCGCCGCCACCCTGCCAGGGCGGCATGGCCTCGAGCAGCGCCTCGCGGCCGTAGAGCACGCCGGCGCCGGTGGGACCATAGACCTTGTGCCCCGAAAATGCGTAGAAGTCGGCACCGATGGCCTGAACATCGATCGGCTCATGGGGTGCCGCCTGGGCGCCATCCACCAGAATCAGCGCATCGTGCTGATGGGCGACCCGGGCCATCTCGGCCACCGGGTTGATGGTACCGAGGGCGTTGGAGACGTGATTGACCGCCACCAGCCGGGTGCGCTCGCCGATCAGGTCACGGTAGGCGTCCTGATCCAGCGCGCCACGCTCATCCACCGGGATCACCTTGATGGTGAAGCCGCGCTCGGCCGCCAGCAGCTGCCAGGGCACGATATTGGAGTGATGTTCGAGCTGGGAGATCAGCACCTCGTCACCGGGACCGAGGTTGGCGCGCCCCCAGCTCTGGGCCACCAGGTTGATCGCCTCGGTGGTGCCACGGGTGAACACGATCTCGCGGGTGCTCGCGGCGTTCACAAAGGCACGCACGGTCTCCCGGGTGCCCTCGAAGGCCGCCGTGGCCTCGTCGGCCAGGGTGTGAAGGCCACGATGGATGTTGGCATTCATCTGGCTGTAGTAGTGATCGAACACCTCGATCACCTGACGTGGCGTCTGGCTGGTGGCGGCGTTGTCCAGATAGACCAGGGGCTTGCCGTGGACCTCCCGATCGAGGATCGGGAAGTCCTTGCGCACCCTCGCCACATCGAGCAGCAGATCGCTGAAGTGGGTCATGCTCAGTCCTCGTTGAGGGCCACGGCGGCTTCCACCAGACCGGCCAGGTGGAAGCGCTCGGGCAGCTTGCCGGCCACGGTCAGCTCGACCCGCTCGGACACCGCGTCCAGATTCACCTGATCCATCACCTCACCGGCGAAGGCCAGGGTCAGCAGTCCACGTGCGGTGGCCTCGTCCAGCCCGCGGGTACGCAGGGCAAACACCGCTTCCTCGTCGAGCTGACCGGTGGTGGCGCCGTGGGAACACTTGACGTCGTCGGCGTAGATCTCGAGCTCGGGCTTGGTGTCGATCTGGGCACGATCGGAGAGCAGCAGGTTGGCGTTGCTCTGGTCGGCCTCGATCTTCTGGCTGTCGCGCTTGACGATCACCTTGCCGTTGAACACGCCGTGGGCGCGGTCATCGAGGATGCCCTTGTAGTTCTCGTGGGAGAAGGTGTGGGGCGCGTTGTGGTTGGCCAGGGTGTGGTTGTCCACGTGCTGGCGATTCTGGCCGTAGAACAGACCATTGAAGGTCACCTCGGCGCCCTGGCCATTGAGGTCGCTGACCAGGTCGTTGCGCACCAGTCCACCACCGAGGGTGATGTTGAAGGAGGTGAACTGAGCGTCGCGGCACTGCTCCACGTGGATACTGGCCACGTGCAGGTCCTGCTCGGGCGACTCCACCAGCTTGTAGTGGGTCAGGTTGGCGCCACGATCGAGCATCACCTCTTCCACCAGGTTGGTGAAGTTGGCGGCGCCCTCTTCACCCACATGGTGTTCGATCACGGTGGCCTGGCTGCGCCCGCCCGCCTCGATCAGGATACGCGGGTGGCTCATCACCGGCGCCTCGTTGGCCCGGGACAGGAACTGCAGCACGATGGGCTTGTCGACCACGGTGCCGGGCGCCAGGCGCACCAGCGCGCCCTCCTCGAAGAAGGCGGTGTTGAGCGCCGAGAAGGCCGAGAATTCGACCCCGGTCAGGCGCCCCAGCGGGCCGCCGACGGCCTCGTGGTTCTCTTCAAGGGCCTGGGACAGCGGCTGCACCTGCACGCCACCCGGCAGCTCGGACAGGTCCGACAGGGCGCTGGAAAAGACGCCGTCGACGAAGGTCAGACGGTGGGCGTCCAGCGGCAGCGTCAGGGCAGCGGCGCTGGCCTGGGAAAACTCGGCAGAGCCTGTGAGCTGGAAGTCGGTGCGACTGATGGCGCGCACGTCGGTGTACTTCCACTCTTCGACGCGGCGATCGGGAAAGCCCATCGCCTCGAAGCGGGCCGCACCGGCCTGGCGCCGTGCGGCGATCCAGGTGGGTTCGCCGCGGCGCGCCTCGCTGCGCTCGTTCAGACGATCGAGAAAGCGTTGCACATCACTCATGCAGCGGGCTCCTCTACGACCCAGTCGTAGCCACGGGATTCGAGTTCATGGGCAAGCTCGGCGCCGCCGCTCTTGACGATCCGGCCGTTCACCAGCACGTGGACGTGGTCGGGCACGATGTAGTCGAGCAGGCGCTGGTAGTGAGTCACCAGCAGGATGCCGCGATCTTCGCTGCGCAGCGAGTTGACCCCATCGGCCACCACCTTCATGGCGTCGATGTCGAGGCCGGAGTCGATCTCGTCGAGCATCGCGAGCTTGGGCTGCAGCACCAGCATCTGCAGGATCTCGTTACGCTTCTTCTCGCCGCCGGAGAAGCCTTCATTGACGGCACGCTGCAGGAAGCTGTTGTCCATCTTCATAAAGGACACCTTTTCCTTGATCAGCTTCATGAACTCGGGTGCCGGAATCTCGCCCTCGCCGCGCGCCTCGCGCTGGGCGTTGAGCGCCGCCTTGAGCAGGTAGATGTTCTTGACCCCCGGGATTTCCACCGGGTACTGAAAGCCCAGCAGCAGACCGGCCTGGGCGCGCTCTTCGATCTCCATCTCGAGGACATCCTTGCCCTCGAAGGTGATCGAGCCCGCGGTCACCTCGTAGCCGTCCTTGCCCGCGATGACGGCGGACAGGGTCGACTTGCCGGCGCCATTGGGACCCATGATGGCGTGCACTTCACCAGGCTGGATGGACAGGGTCAGACCCTTGAGGATTTCAGAGCCCTCGACGGTGACGTGGAGATCCTTGACTTCGAGCATGTAGACACCTTTGCGATGCCCGCCGCGCCGGGCGGCGGGAGAAAAACGAATAAGGGTGGTATATAGCGCCGGGGGTCAGCCCACCGCGCCTTCGAGCGTCACGTTGAGCAGCGCCTCTGCCTCGACCGCAAACTCCATCGGCAGCTCCTGGAAGACGTCCTTGCAGAAGCCGTTGACGATCATGTTGACCGCGTCTTCCTCGGAGATACCGCGGCTCTGGCAGTAGAACAGCTGGTCCTCGCCGATCTTGGAGGTGGTCGCCTCGTGCTCCACCGTGGCCGTCGAGTTGCCGATCTCCTGGTACGGGAAGGTGTGGGCACCGCAGGTATCGCCGATCAGCAGCGAATCACACTGGGTAAAGTTGCGCGCGCCCTTGGCCCGCGGGCCGACCTTGACCAGACCACGATAGGACTGGTTGGAGCGCCCGGCAGAGATACCCTTGGAGACGATGGTGGACTTGGAGCCCTCGCCCAGGTGGATCATCTTGGTGCCGGTATCGGCCTGCTGGCGACCGTTGGTCACCGCCACCGAGTAGAACTCGCCGATGGAGTCCTTGCCACGCAGGATGCAGGACGGGTACTTCCAGGTGATGGCGGAGCCGGTCTCGACCTGGGTCCAGCTGATGTGGGAACGGTCGCCACGGCAGTCGCCACGCTTGGTGACGAAGTTGTAGATGCCGCCCTTGCCGTCCTCGTCACCCGGATACCAGTTCTGCACCGTGGAGTACTTGATGCTGGCGTCTTCCAGCGCCACCAGTTCCACCACCGCGGCGTGCAGCTGGTTCTCGTCGCGCATCGGTGCGGTGCAGCCTTCCAGGTAGGACACCTGGGCCTTCTTCTCGCACACGATCAGGGTGCGCTCGAACTGGCCGGTGTTGGCGGCGTTGATGCGGAAGTAGGTGGACAGCTCCATCGGGCAGGTCACGCCTTCCGGCACGAACACAAACGAGCCGTCGGTGAACACCGCCGAGTTGAGCGCGGCAAAGTAGTTGTCGCTGGTCGGCACCACGGTACCCAGGTACTGCTTGACCAGCTCCGGATAGTCGCGGATCGCCTCGGAGATGGAGCAGAAGATCACGCCGGCCTCGGCCAGCTTGTCCTTGAAGGTGGTGGTCACCGACACCGAGTCGAACACCGCGTCCACGGCGACGCCAGCCAGGGCCGCACGCTCATGCAGCGGGATGCCCAGCTTCTCGTAGGTCTCGAGCAGCTTGGGGTCCACCTCGTCGAGGCTCTGGGGCTTGTCTTCCTCGCGCTTGGGCGCACTGAAATACGAGATCGCCTGGTAGTCGATGGGCGGATAGTCCAGATGGGCCCAGGACGGCGCAGTCATCTTCAGCCACTGACGGTAGGCGTCCAGGCGCCAATCGAGCATCCACTGCGGCTCACCCTTCTTCTTGGAGATGAAGGCGATGGTGTCTTCATCCAGCCCCGGCGGGATCGTGTCGCTCTCGATGTCGGTCACGAATCCTTCTTTATATTCGCGACGGACGAGCTGTTCCATTTCCTGACTTGCCATGATGTGTCCCCTCCCGGACGGTTCGGTCGGCGGGCGTTACCCGCCCAGGGTAATGAAGTCGATGTCGATGAGGCGCTGGTCAGGCTTCCGCCGCCAGGCTGATGCTCTGGATCGGCAGGCGAATCGGCAGCTTCAGCGGCGCGCTGTCGGCCAGGTGCGCCAGGGTAATGCTGTCGAGCAGTTCGCGGATCGCCAGCGACACTCGCTGCCAGTTGTCGGCCACCCCGCAGGTGGAGGCCAGGTCGCATTCGCCATCGGCGTGGCTGCATTCGGTCACCGCCACCGGCCCTTCGATGGCCGCGATGATGTCGCTGGCGGTGATCTCCGAGGCAGGACGCGCCAGGTAGTAGCCACCCTGGGCGCCGCGCCGGGACACCAGCAGTCCCGCGCGCACCAGCATCTTCAGCGTCTTGCTCACCGTGGGGTGAGGCAACTGCACCGCTTCGGCGAGCTCTCCGGCGGCGTGCGGCTGCTGGGGGTGACGTGCGATCTGTGCCATCACCACCGCCGCATAGTCCGTCAACCGGGAAAGCTTCAGCATGCCCATCTCCTCGGGGAGTTCCCCTCGTCGGTGCAGGGCTCAGCCCCTGCTTCGATTGGGGACCATTTTAGTCCTGTATAACCTCCATGTGAAGAGCGGCACACATCTATCACGTCGATAGTCCTCACGTTCTCGGCACGATCGCCGCCGATAGACACATTAAAACCAATCATTCTCATTTACTTTAACTATGCGTCCGGGTTGACAGCCTCACCCCCAAGCATCAGATCCATCAATTCCCGTCATTGCAGATCGTCATTCATGATCAAACCAAATAGATACTTCATTCTGCTAAGCTTGTGCCGTATCAACGGCCAGTGAACGCAACGCCTCGCCTCTTGTCAGGCCGAGCCGATGACGTGTGTCCTGGCCCAGGGCCGTTCACAGGCCCGACTCACCCCGCCGCGAGGCCTCGACAGGAGCTATTGCCTTGGAACTGATTCAGTACGCCCTGGACAACGCCGACCTGCTGTTGTCCCGGACCCTCGAGCACATCTCGCTGGTGGGCGTTGCCGTCGGCATCGCCACCCTCACCGGGGTGCCCATCGGCATCGCCATCACCCGCAACGAGCGCGTCGCCCAGGCGGTGCTCTACGCCGCGTCGATCATCGTCACCGTGCCCTCCATCGCGCTGTTCGGGATCATGATTCCGGTGCT
Organism: Halomonas sp. DP5N14-9; assembly: GCF_019802175.1. NCBI lineage: Bacteria > Pseudomonadati > Pseudomonadota > Gammaproteobacteria > Oceanospirillales > Halomonadaceae > Halomonas > Halomonas sp. DP5N14-9. The sequence continues at coordinate 9,816 of NZ_JAHVHR010000014.1, read as the reverse complement.
GTCGCTGATCGGTCAGGGCATCGGCTACCTGCCGGCGGTGATCGCGGTGCTGCTGTACTCCCAATTACCGATCATTCGTAACACCTACACCGCCATCAACAACGTCGACCCGGCCCTGCGCGAGGCTGCCCGTGGCATCGGCATGAGCCACCGCCAGCGCCTGCGGATGGTCGAGATCCCACTGGCGGTGCCAGTGATCATGGCCGGGGTGCGCACCGCCGTGGTGCTCAATATCGGTGTCATGGCGATCGCCGCCTATATCGGCGCCGGCGGTCTCGGCACCTTTATCAGCCGTGGTATCTCCCAGTCCGACCCGCGCCAGCTGATCGTCGGCGCGGTGGCGGTCAGCCTGCTGGCGATCATCGTCGACTACGGCCTGCTCGCGGTGCAGAAGCGCTTCACGCCCAAGGGCATGGAAGGCGCCGCCAACGCCGCCTGATCATTTGTGTTCCGGCAACGTCGGGGAAATGCCGCCACGGCGGCTCGCGTCCTGCACGCCACACCGCCCGAGCGCAGCCGGAACGTCGACACGACAACAGGTGAGCCGCCGCCTCGACAGCGGCACCGTCGACGCCCATCGACGACCCGGAGCTCGCCGACGCCGACTTGCATACAAGGATTTGCTCATGATTCGTCTGGAAAACCTGACCAAGGTCTTCGATACGCCCAAGGGCGCGGTCGTCGCCGCCGACCACATCAACATGGAGGTCCCCAGCGGCGAGATCTGCATCCTGCTCGGCCCCTCCGGCTGCGGCAAGACCACCACTCTCAAGATGATCAACCGGATCGTGAAGCCCTCCTCCGGCAAGGTGTTCATCAATGGCGATGACACCACCGGCATGGACACCCAGGACCTGCGCCGCAACATCGGCTACGTCATCCAGCAGATCGGCCTGTTCCCCAACATGACCATCGAGGAGAACATCGCGGTGGTGCCCAAGCTGCTGGGCTGGGACAAGGCGCGCTACAAGGAGCGTGCCCGCGAGCTGATGCACATGATCGCGCTGGAACCCGACGCCTTTCTCAAGCGCTATCCGTCCGAGCTGTCCGGTGGTCAACAGCAGCGCATCGGTGTGGCCCGGGCACTGGCCGCCGATCCCCCCGTGATGCTGATGGACGAGCCCTTCGGCGCCATCGACCCGATCAACCGGGCGGTGATCCAGGATGAATTCCTGAAGATGCAGCAGGACCTGAAGAAGACCATCATGTTCGTCAGCCACGATATCGACGAGGCGATCAAGATGGGGGATCGGGTCGCGGTGTTCCGCGAGGGCAAGCTGGTGCAGTACTCGTCCCCCGACGACCTGCTGGCGGCGCCTAAGAATGCCTTCGTCGAGTCCTTCCTGGGCGAGGACCGCGCGCTCAAGCGGCTGAATCTGGTCAAGGTCGCCGAAGTGGTCAGCGATGAGATCGGTACCGTCAAGCCGGAGGACACCCTGACCACGGCGCTCGCACGCATCGACGACTTCGGCTACCAGAATTCGATCCTGATGATCAACGACAAGCGCCAGCCGGTGGGCCTGATCAGCCGCTCCCTGGCCCGCACCACCAAGGGCTACTGCCGCGACCACTTCCAGAACGTGCCGGCCACGGTGAGTCTCGACGACGACCTGCGCAAGGTGGCCTCGCTGATGTTCGCCCAGGACATCACCTGGCTGCCCTGCGTCGACGAGGAGGGCCGCGTCTGCGGGCAGATCACCCAGCGCGCCATGACCCACCACCTGGGCGCCCGCTTCCGTACCAAGCAGCGCGAGACGTCCGCCGTGGCCGCCGAGCCCAAGGAGTGAGCCGATGCTGATTCGAAGCCTGAAAAGCGCCGGACTCGTCCTTGCCCTGATTGCCATCTTCCTGCTCGGGGTATGGGCCCAGGCCAGCGGCGCCATCGATGACTTCCTGTGGTACCTGCCCGACGTCCAGTATCTGGTGGTCCAGCACCTGTGGCTGACCTTGCTGTCGGGCAGCCTGGCGATCCTGGTCGCGATCCCGCTGGGGGTGTGGCTGTCGCGCCCGAGCATGGCCAAGGCCGCGGAATCGATGATGCAGGTGCTCAACGTCGGCACCACCATCCCCACCCTGGCGGTGCTGGCGCTGTCCATGAGCTTTCTCGGCATCGGCACCGTGCCGGCGGTGTTTGGCCTGTTCGTGGCCACCCTGCTGCCCATCGCGCGCAACACCTACGCCGGACTCAAGGGCGTCTCGCCGGCGCTCAAGGAGGCCGCTGCCGGGATCGGCATGTCACCGACCCAGCGCCTGCTCAAGGTGGAACTGCCCAATGCCCTCTACGTCATCTTCGCCGGTATCCGTACCGCCCTGACCATCAACGTCGGCACGGTGCCCCTGGCCTTTTTGATCGGCGCAGGCGGACTGGGTGAGCTGATCTTCACCGGCATCGATCTCTACGATCCGATCATGATGCTGTCCGGGGCCATCCCCACCGCCCTGCTGGCGATCCTGGTGGACGCCCTGGTGGCCGGCGTGGCCTTCATCGTGGTGCCGCGCGGCGTCAATCCGGCGCGGGCCTGAACACCTGGGCTTTCCAACAACGACACCCTGCAAGGAGATATTCGCATGAAGACCCTGATGACCACCCTGACCGGCCTGGCCCTGTTTACCGCTACGGCTACCGCCACGTCGACCGCCAGTGCCGACGAGATCGTGATCGGTGGCAAGAACTTCACCGAGCAGCAACTGCTGGCCAGCATGACCACCCAGTATCTGGACGGCCTCGGCTACGACGTCGACACCCGCGCCGGCATGGGCTCGGCGGTGCTGCGCCAGGCACAGGAAAACGGCCAGATCGACCTCTACTGGGAGTACACCGGTACCTCGCTGATCAACTACAACGACGTCACCGAATCGCTGTCCGCCGACGAGACTTACCAGCGCGTCAAGGAACTGGACGGCGAGAAGGGCCTGGTGTGGCTCGAGCCTTCCGCCGCCAACAACACCTACGCCCTGGCCATGCGCGCCGAGAGCGTGGAGGAAACGGGCATCAGTACGCTGTCCGACCTGGCGTCCGCGGTGAATGACGGTGAAGAGCTTGCCTTTGCCATGAACGCCGAGTTCTACGCCCGCGAAGACGGCTGGCGTCCGCTGCAGCGCGCCTACGACTTCCGCGTCGAGCGTGGCGCAGTCAAGCGCATGGACTCCGGCCTGGTCTATCAGGCGCTGCGCGACGGCCAGGTCGATATCGGCCTGGTGTTTGCCACCGACGGTCGTGTGCCCGCCTTCGACTTCCAGATCCTCGAAGACGACCAGGGCTTCTTCCCGGCCTACGCCCTGACCCCGGTGGTCCGCCAGGACACCCTGGACGCCAACCCGGAGCTCGCAGAGCAGATGAACGCGCTGTCGGCGCTGCTCGATGACGACACCATGGCGAGCCTCAACGCCCGAGTGGATGTCGAGCGCGAGACCATCGAGGACGTCGCCGAGTCCTTCCTCGAGGACAACGACCTGCTGTGACCCTTCAAGGCCCCCGTTCGGGGGCCTTTTTCTTAGCTCGCCAGCGTGCGGCGAGCGGAACCTGCAGCAGCAGCGACCGGTCGCCCCCCCTCCTGCATTGCTGCTCCCCCTGTTCGACAAAGGACCTCCCCATGAGCACTTCCCGGGACGTCATCCACTGGATCCTCACGTCTCCCCTCGACCGCCTCGATGACGCTCAGTGCCACCACGCCAAGCGCTGCCTGATCGACCTGATCGGCGTCGCCGCCGGCGCCACCGACACTGCCCTGGCCGAGCACGCACGGAGCTACGTCAGGGTGCAGCACGCGGGGGATCGCCCCTTGCTGTTCGCGTCGTCAACGGCGTCGGCTACCGGCGTCGCCCTGCACGGCGCCTGGCTGATCGATGCACTCGACGCCCACGACGGCCAGGTGCTGACCAAGGGCCACGCCGGCGTCGCCATCCTGCCGGGACTGCTGGCGCTGCCCGAGATCGAGCAGGTCAGCGGCAGGGATTTTCTCGGCCTGCTGGCGATGGGCTACGAGATCGCCACCCGGGCCGGCATCGCGCTGCACGCCTCGAGCCCCGACTACCACACCTCGGGGGCCTGGAATGCCCTCGGTGTGGCAGCGGTGACCGCGCGCCTCAAGGGCCTCGACCCGGCCCAGCTGGAACACGCCCTCGGCATCGCCGAATTCTATGGTCCACGCAGCCAGATGATGCGCTGCATCGATCACCCCACCATGCTCAAGGATGGCTCCGGCTGGGGTGCCCAGGCCGGCGTCGCGGCTACGCTGCTGGCCGAGGGCGGCTTCACCGGCGCCCCGGCGGTGACCCTGTGCGACGAGCAGCAAGCCGCGGTATGGGGTGATCTGGGACGGCGTGATTACCTGTCACAACAGTACTTCAAGGCCTATCCGGTATGCCGCTGGGCCCAGCCGGCGGTGGAGGCGGTACTCGCGATACCCGCCGCCGAACGCCAGGTGGACAATATCGAACGCATCGAGATCACCACCTTCCACGAGGCCAGGCGCCTGCACACCGTCGCCCCGACCACGACCGAACAGGCCCAGTACAGCCTGCCCTGGTCGGTCGCCTGCGCCCTCGATCGAGGCACCATCGACGTCGCCGCCATCAGCCGGGATCTCGGCGACGACGATCTCGTGGCGCTGTCACGGCGGGTGACGATCACCGAATGCGATGACTGCAACGCCCGCTTTCCGGCCGAGCGCTGGGCCAGCGCTACGCTGCACCTGCGCGATGGTCGCCGTATTCAAAGCCCTGCCATGGAAGCCCGCGGCAACCCTCACAATCCGCTGAGCGATGACGAGATCGCGGCCAAGTTTCAGGCCCTGGCAAGCCCGGTGCTGGGCGCACGCGCCTATGAGATCGAGGAGGTCGTCGGCACCTTGGAAACACGCCCCATCGGCGATCTGCTGAGGTTGCTGGGCCAACCTTGAATGCGTGAGCCCAGAGCGTCGAACATGACGGGAGGTGGCTAGGGTTAAGAAGGGTGACAAGCGCCTGCTTTCGTCGGCTCTTGACCCAGGTCGTCTCGCCGTCCGCCTTTTTGACGTATAGAAGATGTTGCTGTCAGGCATTTTTTCGGCCCCAGGCGATCCGGGGCCCGCAACGGAGCCCTTTCTATGGACACTCGCTTCTATCTCCTTATCGCCGCGGTCCTCGTAGGGCTGGTGGTCTTCCACTGGATCGGCTTTCGCATGCTCAAGCGCAAGCTGCAGCCGCGCCAGGAAAGCGGTACCCCCCGCGACGCAACGCCCGGGCGCAGCAGAGACAACAGCGACAGCAGTGAGGAACGTTGATCCGCCGGGCAAATTGCGGCACCTTGTGGCGCCCTGCCCCCACCCTCAGGAATTCCAGCAATGCAGCATCAGGCCAAGCAGCATCAGGACCAGCTACAGGTCGCCTGCGCCCAGATCAACGCGCGCCTTGGTGACGTCGAGGCCAATCTCGCCCATCACCTCGACGTGATTCATGACGCCCGCCGTCGTGGCGTGGAATTGCTGGTCTTTCCCGAGCTCTCATTGACCGGTTATGGCCTGGGCCCGCGGGTGCTGGAGGTGGCCATGCCATCGGAAGACCCGCGGCTGATCCAGCTGGCCAAGGCGGCCGCCGGCATGCAGGTCATCGTCGGCTTCGTCGAGGAAGCGAGCCCCGGCGAGATCTACAACGCCCTGGCGATCCTCCAGGACGGTCGCATCGCGGCGGTGCATCGCAAGCTCAACCTGCCCACCTACGGCGGACTCGAGGAAGGCAAGTGGTTCAGCCATGGCGCCAGGCTGACCGAGGTGGCGGTGCGCCCCGGCTGGAGCACCACCTCGATGATCTGCGCCGACCTGTGGAATCCGGCGCTGGTGCATGCCGCCCTGCTGGCACGGCCGACGGTACTGTGTGCACCGATCAATTCGGCCTCCGGCATCGTCTCCGAGGACTTTTCCAACGAGGAAAACTGGGCGCTCAACGTGCGCTTTTACGCCATGACCTATGGCACGCCGGTGTTGATGGCCAACCGCTATGGACCCGAAGGCGACAGCCACTTCTGGGGCGGATCGCGCATCCTCGGGCCACGCGGCGAGAGCCTGGCCGAGGCCGAGGATCGCGAGACCCTGATCTGCGCCGAACTGTCACGTACCGCCATCGCCAGGGCACGCTTCGAACTGCCGACCCTGCGTGACGCCGACAGCCCCCTGATTCGCGAACTGATGAGCGGCTATCGCTGATACAGCGCCGGTTCGCGTAGCGCTTTCGACACCGGTATCGACAACGGTATCGAGACGCCAGGCGTCGAGAATTCTCAAGGTGAAAATGCTAGGATAACGCTTCCATCTTGCAGACAATTTTCGGCGCCACCTATGACAACATCGTCTCGATCCTGCGGCCTTTCCTCTCCTTCTTGCCTGCTCGTCATGGGCGTATCCGGTTCGGGAAAATCGTATATCGGCAAACTGCTGGCCGAACGAACCGGCGCGTTGTTTATCGACGGTGATGACCATCACAGCCCCGAAAACATCGCCAAGATGTCCCGCGGAGAACCGCTCACCGACGAGGATCGGCAGAGCTGGCTTGCCACCCTGGCAGGGCTCTACCGGGAGCATCAGCAGCAGGGGCAATCGCTTGTCATCGGCTGCTCGGCGCTCAAGCGCCAGTACCGGGACCTGCTGCGTGAAGGAGCACCCGCGCTGGAGATTCTTTATCTGCATGGCAGCCACGAGGTCCTGCTGGAGCGGCTGAACAGCCGTGGACAGCACTTCTTCGCCGGCGAGCACATGCTCAGGAGTCAGCTCGCCACCCTGGAGATGCCAGGCGATGCCGAGGCCATCCGTTGCGATATCCAGATGACCCCCGATGCCATCATCGATGACTTCCTGGCACAGCTTGCGAGCCGCCGGTAGTCCCGCATGCCAGCGCTGAACGACCTGTCGCAGTGAGACCCGACCCGACCTCGGTATCGCCCTTTCCTGACAGGCTGCTGTCAGCTTTTTTATCGGTGATAGCGCGAAGGCAAAGTTTCTCGCCCATGCAGCAGCAATGAAGCCCGTAGAATTGTCACCAAGTCGTCATGTTGCAACTCTGGTCGACCACCAGTACCGACGGCGAACAGCGTTGACCGCATCCCGGCAAATCGCGGCAACAACCGGCCGTCGACAACGGAACGTCGACATCAGCGCGTCGCTGGTCAGTACGTAACTCGTCAGCACGTTATCGGACGGCACGTTACTGATTAGTCAGTACAGTTGGCCAGCGCGTCGATATCAGCAGACAGGAGGCTCCCATGACAGATCCAATGGTAGGCAAGACGTTTGAATTCAACTGTGACGGCACCACCTGGGGCGTCGTCTTCGAGAATGCCACCCGCATGCGTCATCGCCTGGGCGGCAATTCACCGTCCCAGAAAGCTCAGGACATCAGCTCCGCCTACCTGGCGACCCCGGTCGATGAGCACCGGATCTTCGTCTACGGACTCGAGGAGCAACAGCTGGCGCTGCGCTACGTGCTGGATTTCAACGACATGACCTTTGTCGGTCATGGTGCCTTTGACGGTCTGTCCTCCACCGCCAGTGGCGAGTTCCGCCCGTCCTGAATCCTGGCGGCCGCGCCTTGATATGGCCACGCCGTACCTGGTAATCGCCTGGCACCTGAAAACAGTCTAGATAGGCATCAAGCACCAGCGGACATCAAGGACCGTCCCGAAACTGCATCGGTCGCCGGTCCTTGATGCCTGTGATGGCCCATTTGGGCCACCCCTCAGGCTTCGGCCTCGACTCCCCACCGCTGGCGTGCAGATGTCATCGCTGATGACATGACGCCGATGATCAAGACACTGGTGATCAGGCCTTGGTGACTAGGCTTGGGTGACTAGGCTGGGGTGACTAGGCCTGGGTGATTCAGCCCAGGTGACCTGGTCCAGACAATCAGCCCGCGCGGTGGCGCTCGGCCAAGGCAACCAGCCCGGCCAGGGTGGCCTTGTCGCTGTCGACTTCCTCGACGCGAATACCCTGGCGCTCCAGCGCCTGGCGGTAGAGCGGATTGAGACTGGACGAGCCGACCAGTACCACCGCGCCCTGGTGGTCCAGCAGATGCTCGCGCTGGGCCAGCACCTCGGCACCGATCAGCACCCCGGACAGAAAACTGCCCACCTGGTGGGCGCCAAGTCCTGCGTACAGGTGGCGGCTTCGGCCTTCGAACAGGGCGTGCATCAAGCCCGCCGGATGGTCCGCCGCCGCCAGCCCCTGGGCAAAGCCATCGGCGTCGTGGGCGTCGCTGCCCCTGGCCGGCTCTCCCGGCAGGGTATGAAACCGCACCGCATGATAGAGCTCGCCGGTCATCACCGTGGAGAAGTCGATCAGCCGCTCTCCTTCCAGACGGGCCCACTTGCTGTGGGTGCCCGGCAGACAGCAGACCCCGGCGGACAAGCCCAGCAGCGCCAGTGCACCGAAGGCCTGGATCTCCTCGCCGCGCATCACGTCGACGTGATCCTCGCGCACCACCTTGAGGCCAGGCACGATCCAGGCGTTGTCCAGCCCCGGCGCCGCTACGACATTGTCGGCCAGGTCGGTGGCCGAACGCGGCACCTCGAGCTGCGGTGCTTCGCTCCAGCCCCGCGCCGAGCCGACCATGCCCGACAGGTAGACCGGCACTTCACCGCCCTTTCGCCAGGCCCCGACCTGGGCCTCGCAGTAATGCGGGAATTCGTCCGTGCTCAACGACTTGAGCCCGGCATCCGAGCGCACGCTATCGAGACACTCGCCGCTGTCGCGGTCCACCAGAAAGGCCCGAAAGTTGCTGGTTCCCCAGTCAATGGCGATCAGCCGCCGGCTCATGCGCCACCCCCTTGCTGGCCTGCCTGGTCAGCCGCCAGACGCTGCCATTCGGCCACCAGCTCGCGTGCGATCTCCCCCACCTCGACGGCGCTGCGTCCGGGCTTGTAGAGGTTGCTGCCGAAACCGAAGCCGGCGATGCCGACGGCATGCCACTCGGCCATGTTGGAGCGATCGATACCGCCCACCGCCAGCACCGGCAGGCCCTTGGGCAGGATCGCACTGATGTCCTTGAAGTAGCCGGTACCCAGGCGTGCCGCCGGGAACAGCTTGAGTGCCGTCGCCCCTGCCCGCGCCGCGGCCAAGGCTTCGGTCGGGGTCATGCAGCCGATCATCGGCGCAAGCCCACGCTCGGCGCCCAGCGCCACCAGCTCGGCCTCCGTGTTGGGGGTGATCATCAACGGCGCCCCGAGCTCGGCAAGCCGAGCGGTATCGTCTTCGTCGAGCACCGTGCCGGCACCGATCAAGACGTCGTCGGGACAACAGGCCACGGCGCGCTCGATGCTGACCCAGGGCTCAGGCGAGTTGAGCGGAATCTCGATCAGCCGGAAACCGGCCTCGACCAGGGCGTGACAGACCGGCTCGATCTCGTCCGGCGTGATACCACGCAGGATCGCCACCAGCGGCGTCTCGGCCATGGCAGCGTCCAGCACGCGACGTTGAGCGTCGTTCATCGCAAAGTCCTCGAAGTCGAAAAGAAGGAAAACTCAGCCCCATGATAAAGCGAAGGGCGGCTGTTGCCGCCCTTCGCCGTCAGGGTTCAGACCTAGTTGACTAGCCACATGGCCATCTCGGGCCACACCAGCAGCGCCGCGAGTACGCATAGCTGCAGGGCGATAAAGGGCAGCACCGAGACGAAGATGTCCTTGAGGCTGATCTCCGGTGGCGCCACGCCCTTCAGGTAGAAGGCCGCGGGACCGAACGGCGGCGACAGGAAGGACACCTGCATGTTCACCGCGAACAGGATGCCGAACCAGATCGGGCTGTAGCCCAGCTGCACGATGATCGGCACGAAGATCGGCAGGGTCAGCATGGC
>NZ_JAHVHR010000033.1:0-108571 GCF_019802175.1 Halomonas sp. DP5N14-9 | reverse complement strand
TGGCGGTGGGCGTGGTACATTTTGTCATGGCGGCTGTGTCGGCTAATTCTTGCTTAGGCTCTTGAATTATAACCGATTTTCAGCCGCTTTTTCCATTTCCGGTGCAATATCCGGGCTAGGGTCAAGTTGGGGTGATCCATCAAGGGGTGCCAGGGGCGCGCCACGGCCGCCAGCCTGTCATGCATAAGTACCTTCTGGGTCATCTCCTCCTCGGGGTCGATTCGGTGGAGGACCCCTACCAGGACGTCAATTTCGCCGCTGCGCAGCGCCTCGAACAGCACGTCATAGGTCCCTTCGTGAACGGTGACGACGAGTCCCGGGTGCTCCCGCAGCAGCTCGTCCACGGCACGCGGCACCAGCAGCGAGCTGGTCAACGGTAGGGCACCTATCACCACCCGTCCCTGGGCCTCACCCCGCCAGGCCGCCAGGTCGTCCTGGAGCAGCGCCAGTTCGCGCAGGGCCACTTTGGTGTGTCGGGTCAGCAGGGTGCCGCAGGGCGTGGCGATCAGTCCGCGTTGGGTGCGCAGGAACAGCGGTGTGGCCAGCCGCCCCTCGAGGTCACGCAGGCTGGCGCTGATGGTCGGCTGTGTCAGGGCCAGGCAGCGGGCGGCCTGGCGCTCGTTATGGGTCTCGGCCAGGGTCACCAGCACCTTGAGGTGGCGCTGGGAGAGGCGTTGGTTCAGGCGCTGGAAGTGGCCGTCAAGCTGGAGCTGGGCCAGCTGGCGCTCGGCTCGGGCGAACTGGTGGAGGACGCGTCGGTAGCGGTGGGCCACGAGTGCGCCCACCTCGGTACAGAGCATGCCGCTGTGGTGGCGTTCGAACAGCGTCAGGCCAAGGGTCTTCTCCAGGTCGCGGATCGCCCTGGACACCGCAGGCTGGGAGAGGTTGAGGGTCTCGGCAGCGCCGAGCACGCTGCCTCGGTCGGCGACGGCGGCTACGGCGCGCAGGCAGCGTAGACTGGGGATGACGTCCATGTCTCAGCCGGCGCGACTGATCGGTACCCTGCTCAAGCTGTTGTTCTCGTCGGCGATCCGCTTGAGCAGCCGGCAGAGGGTGTCCTGCTCGGCTTCATTGAGCGGCGCGAGAATCTCCTCCTGCACCTCGGCGACGGCCGGCTCGACGTCGTGGCGAAGCTTCTTGCCTGCCTCGGTGAGGGTCACCAGCATGGAGCGCCGGTCCTCGGGGTTGCGCCGACGGTTGACCAGGCCGCGTTCCTCCAGCTTCTTCACCACTACTGCCACGGTATTGCGATCCAGCGCCGTGTGCCGCCCCAGGGTGATCTGGTCGATCGAGCCGATCTCCTCGAGGGCCGAGAGGATCACGTACTGCAGTTGGGTCAGGTGGTAGGCCTCGCATCGACGCAGGAAGATGGCCACGCTGATCTGGTGGCAGCGCCTGAGCAGGTTGCCGGGCAGGGTGTTGGCTTGGGAGAGGGGAGAGCCAGTCATGTTTTCGGCCTTCTCGGGAAGTAAAGGAAATGCCGCGGCCAGGGCAAACGCCTCACCATAGCAGAAGGCGTCGCCTCGGGCATCGCCGGTTCATTAGATTTTCCCCGGTGCTCCTCAGGATGAACAGCTGCGATTGCCTTGGAAGGAAGGACGTTGGATTGGACTAAAGTCTAAACCTCAGGTATGCTGTTAGCACGCTCATAATCAACAGGTTCCACCGCTCATGAAGACTCAGGCTGCTGCCACTGTTACCCAGCTTCCCCCACACAGGCGCGTCGGCAGGGTGGCTTACCGTCTACTGGAACGGATGAGCGAAGGCGCCTACCGTGGCTATCAGGCCCGCATGGCCTCCCGTTTCGCATATATCTGAGGCGTTCGCGCTGCCCAATGGCGCGGCTTGCGGGCCGTTTCTTCTTCCGGGCGGCCTGCCTTGAACTCATCTATCGGCGAACACGTTGCGATTCCATCGGGAGGGTTGCGGCGTATTTTCCTCCAGGCACCGAGGGCCGTAGGCCATCACCTCTCGATCCTGCAGTAAGCGCAGAAGCTTCTCCTGGGGCACGGAGGCCGACCTCGTCCGGGAACCGTTTGCCGCCATCGGCCTGTTCGAACTTCCCCGCGCGGCCCTGGCCGAGATACGGCTCGAGCGCCCGCGGGACCCCTCGAGCTACTTCGCGTCCCACCATCCCATCCTGCATCTCTATCTGCGCGAGTTCGGCGAGGGTCTCCACGAGGTGCTGGAAGTGGCCCGCGGACAGCTCGAGGTACCGGACGCGGCCTGCTGGATGTGAAGCCGACCCAGTCAGGACGAGACTTGAAACGGCGAGCCGAGGCTTGCCGTTTCACGTTCCCCTTGCCTAGTGAACGACGGATCGCCCGGTGCTCCAGACGCCGGTGAGGATGACTGTCGTCGAGGCTTGGAGGAAAGTCTAATTGCTCGCCGGCAAATTGATCACAATACTGATTATTATGCCGTGGCGAATTGCCACACCGGCAACAATCCTTATCTCTGATTGCCCATCAACAACGAATCCCCGTAGCGCACGGGATGGAGAGCGAGCAGATGCAGTACTTCCTCGACGGTTACCGCAGTGGCGATCCGCGGATTCAACCCGCGGCCGAGGGGCGCAGCGCCGAACAGGGGCCGCTGCCCGAGGAGGTGGACGTCCTGATCGTCGGTACCGGCCCAGCCGGGCTTCTGTTGGCGGCCCAGTTATCCACCTTCCCCGATATCGTCACCCGTGTCGTGGAGAAGGCCGATGGGCCCCTCGAGGTGGGGCGTGCCGATGGTGTCGCCTGCCGTACGGTCGAGATGTTCGAGGCCTTCGGCCTGGCCGAACGGATGACTACCGAGGCCTACTGGATCAACGAGACCCACTTCTGGGGACCGGATCCTGAGGACAAGTCACGGATCTCCCGGCTCGGCCGTGTGCAGGACGTTCGTGACGGCCTGTCGGAGTTCCCGCACGTGATCGTCAACCAGGCCCGACTGCTCGATTTCCTGCTGGAGTACATGGTCAACTCCCCCAGCCGCCTGCAGGTCGACTATAGCCACGAGACACTCAAGGTGGAGGTGCCCGAGGCCGCCGACGAGCGGGTGAGCGTGACCCTCAACACACCCGACGGCGAGAAGACCGTCCGCGCGAAGTACGTGGTCGGCTGCGACGGCGCACACAGCGTCGTGCGCCAGTCCATCGGCCGGGTACCGCAAGGCCACGGTGAAGACAAGGCATGGGGGGTGATGGACGTGCTGGCGGTGACCGACTTCCCGGACATCCGCTTCAAGTGCACGATCCAGTCGGCCGAGGCGGGTAACATCCTGCTGATCCCCCGCGAGGGCGGCTACATGGTCCGCCTCTACGTCGACATGGGCAACATCGCCCCGGACGCCTGGCTGACCCAGGAGCAGGTGCTGGAAAAGGCCCAGGCCGTCCTCGCCCCCTACACCTTCGAGGTGAAGGAGACCGCATGGTTCTCCGTCTACCGTGTCGGTCACCGGGTCACCGACAAGTTCGACGATGTCGACGACCATCAGATGGACAGCCGCACGCCGCGGGTCTTCATCGCCGGCGATGCCTGCCACACCCACACCGCCAAGGCCGGTCAGGGCATGAACGTGTCGATGCAGGACACCTTCAACCTGGGCTGGAAGTTGATCTCGGTGCTGGAAGGCCGCAGCCCGGCGAGCCTGCTGCACACCTACAACGCCGAGCGCCACGTCATCGCCGAGAACCTGATCGAGATGGATACCCGCTGGTCGCGGGCGATCGGCGCCGCTCAGGACTCCGACGACCCCCAGGCCGCGATGAAAGGCCTGGCCGAGGTGCAGCGCCAGTTCGTCACCAACAGCGAGTTCACCGCGGGCTTCGCCACTCACTACACGCCGGCCCTGCTTACCGGTGACGATACCCACCTGGGCCTGGCCACCGGCTTTCCGCCCGGACGCCGCTTCCACTCGGCGGAGGTGATCCGGCTCGGTGATGCCAAGCAGGTCCACCTTGGCCACGTCCATCGCGCCGACGGCCGGTGGCGGCTCTATGCCTTCGCCGACATGGTCGACCCGCGACGCCCGGGCTCCCGGTTCAATGCCCTGATGGATTTCCTCGCCAGCGAGGAATCACCGATCAGCCGCTTTACCCCGCAAGGCGCCGATCCGGATGCGATCTTCGATGTCCACGGCATCATCCAGCAGTCCCACCTGGAGGTCGACTGGGCCGACATGCACGATGTCCTCAAGCCGCACAAGGGAGCCCTCGGGCTGCAGGACTACCAGAAGGCCCACGCCCCGGTGCTGGGCACCGATCAGGACATCTTCGACCTGAGGGGCATCGATCGCGGGGCCGGTGCCCTGGTGGTGGTACGCCCGGATCAGTATGTCTCCCTCGTTCTGCCGCTCGATGGTTTCGATGAACTCACCGAGTTCTTCTCCCGCTTCATGGTGGAGCCGAGCTGATAGCGCTCTCATGCACCATCTCGCACTTCACCAGGAAGGCAGACCTCGGCGGGCGTCGGCCCGCCCTTGCCGACCTTGATCAGCCGCACGGGGGGGCGCTGGCACTATGCTGCGGGGTGAGCACCACAGTTTCAGGTGTCATGGGGTTAATTAGGAAACCAAGAGGTTACGACCCCATAAGACGAAAGTCTCTTCTTGCTGCATAAGGGATGGGGATGGGTTCAGTCGGTATGTAGTTCACTCTGCGAACGCTCTTCGCCGCCGTCATCGCTACATCACTACTCAGGAGAACGTCAATGAAAACCAAGGTTACCGCCTGCCTGCTGGCAGCCTCCCTTTCTGGCCTCGGGGCGCCAAGCAGGTGCTGGAGGCCGAGGCTCAGCTGGATCTGGCGCTGATCGCTGACTGGCTCACTCGGGAGCGCTTGACCGCCGGTGGCGTCAAGGAACGGCTGGCGGCGGCACGGCTCGCCAAGGCGCGGGGCTGGGATCACGAGGGCGATGTGCCTGAAGGACCCAGCACGACGCCGGCCGAACTGGCTCAGTACGGCCGGCTTGTCCGCTCCAGCGGCCACCAGGAGGTGACCCATGGGGCAGCTTGAGCTGACCGTCGGGCGTTACCGCAGCCTGCGCCTGGGCGCCATCGCCGGCGGCCTCACCGAGCTGCTGGCCCAGGCCGAGGCCAACGAGGTCTCCTACCTGGCCTTCGCCGACATGCTGGTCGAGCACGAGCGCCAGACCCGTGAGGCGAAGCGCGTCGATCTCTACCGGCGCCAGGCCGGATTCCCCAGCGACAAACGGCTGGAGGGGTTCGACTACCGGCACCAGACCACGATTACTAAGCGCCAGGTCAACGCCCTGCTGGACTTCGCATTCCTCGACAACCGCGAGAACCTGGTATTTATCGGCCCGCCAGGGGTGGGCAAGACCCATCTGAGCATCGGTATCGGGCAGAAGGCCATCGAGGCCGGCTACCGGGTGCTGTTCCGCAACGCTCTGGACCTGGTCGAGGCACTGGAGCTGGCGGAGATGAAAGGCGAGCTGAAGAAGACGCTGCACAAGCTCGCCAAGGTCGACGCTCTGGTGATCGATGAGCTGGGCTACTTGCCGATGAGCCGGCAGGCGCGCTACGCGCTGTTCCAGCTGATCAACCGATTCTACGAGCACCGGTCACTGATCATCACCACCAACAAGGACTTCTCCAGCTGGGGGGAGTTCTTCAACGACGACAACGTGGCGGTGCCGATCGTAGACCGGATCATCCACCACTCGCACCTCTACCTGCTCGGCGGGGAGAGTTACCGGCTGAAGCAGAAGACGCTCAGCTGACGATCATGGGTGGGTCAAAACTAATGACCGCTGGTGGGTCAGTTCTGATGGCCATTGACAGCTGGAGGCAGGGGTTATCGGTTGCGCCGCTTTGCCTCCATCCACGCATCTACCTCGTGCTCTACCCAGGCCACGCAGCGTTCTGAAATCAGGATGGGACGTGGGAATGTCCCTGCCTTGATTTGCCGGTACAGCGAGCTCTGGCCGATGCCGCAACGCTGGAGAACTGTGGATTTACGAATGAGCTGGGTCATGGGACCTCCTGATGTTGGTGAGTTTCGGTCTCACCTCTAATACAGGGGTCAAATTCGGGAATTTGCGGCGACAGCACCAAAAAAACGCGCACCGCCTGGTGGGGCGATGCGCTCTGGTGGACGCCTTGCTGCCTGATGGGCGGGCCGCAGGGTCAGTCTCAGGTCATGGGTCTATCGCTCTGGCGTGGTGTGCCCCTTGAGGCGCCTGCCAGACTTGAATCGGTCGAGGGTCGGCGTGCCCTTGGCGCCACCAGGGGTATTCTCGGATTCCCCAGGGGTGATCCCGGTATGGGGAGTGTCGCTGGCGCCAGCGGCGGGGGAGGGACGTCTTGAGGAGCTTTCCTGAAACTTCCTGAGCTGATCCATTACTGATCTCTGCGGCCGATGAGTTGATTCACCGGAATCATTACTCCGCTCTCCTAGCATGCTGTCGATAATAGCGCCGAGCATTCTTTTGAGGCGCCAGAGCGCTCCGAAAATAAGCGAATGATCTGCTCTTCAGTAAGACCCCCAATACGCTTTCGCTGTTGAAGTATCCCTTCAATAATGCGGCGGACTTTCCAGATGTAGAAAGGGGGCCTCTCAATCATGCCGGGGGTCATCGCTGATTGCTGCTCATCAACTGAAGAGTTGCTCCCTGTGCAACGGGTAACCCCATAATGGATCCATCGCTATTTGGCTCTCCGGGAGGTAAACGATTTACCGCGGCGACTGCGCGACTTGGAATACGCCGGCGGCGCTCTTATTTTGGCTTCTCAAGTTCATCGAAGTATCGGTTCCCGATCTCACGAAAGAACGAGCGGCGCATATTCTCCTTCTCAGGAAGAGATGGGTTGGTAACCTTGCCCATCTTCCACTCCCTGCGAGAGAGCGTTTCACGCCCCGGGGTAAACCACAGGTGCAAGTGGGTAATTTTTCGTCCAGGTGGAGGATGCAGCAGTTTTAGGTGCATCCCTGCGTTCTCGAGATAGCCCTTAAACCAGTCGATGCACTCTTGGCGGAAGCGGCTGATTATCTCCCTGGGCGTGTCTTTCGTTTCACTGGGGAGGCTCGCAATAACAGTGCCAAGCGCTGGCGCATCAGAGCGAATCTTTCGCTCAACGATCTTCCCTCCTCGGGCATTCAGGAGATCCACTGAGTTAGCCATGGTCGTTTCAATCCAGACCTGTTACTCCCTGATCGAGTTCCACTCGGCATCGACGGGGGGGACCTCGACCGAGGGGGCGTCCACGTGCCGGGAGTGACTCGGCTCACGTCTTCCCTCGGCGAGCACCGAGGCCAGGGTGCTCTTCTCGCTGGCCGACCCGCGGGGATACCCCCCGCAGGCGGACGAACTGGTAGGTGGGTGTGACCCGTCCGTTGACTGTCGCGATGGGGTCCATCCTACCACTCGGGGGAGGTCCTTTTGGGAGATAACCACGCACCCAAGAGGTAACCCCGCATCGGAGGTAAACTCTTTACAGAATGGAAGTACCTACATAACCCCGCGAAAAGTACCTCTGAGCCACAGGAGGGGGCGCCCACCGCAGGGAGGGGCAGGATCGCTTGTGGGCTGCTGGGTGAACAAGGTAGGCAGGGTCGGCACCCGCAGGAGGGCGTGCATTGGGGGGCAATATCCAGGGCTGGGATGGGCCCACGTATACGAAAGGGGTGAGGTTGCCAAAACTGGACTGTGGTTGGTGACCTTGCCATCGCTGGCCGGCATCGGTTTGCAGCCCGCCGCTCGCAGGTGGGTGTCAGGCAGCTTTTGACCTGGACGGCCCGAACGTCATAGCCAGGCGAGGCGGGGCGACAGCCAACAGGTGGCCAATAGTCAGTCAATAGGCAGTCAATAGGGCGTCAGAAGGCAGTCAATAGGACGTCAGAAGGCAGTCAATAGGACGTCAGAAGGCAGTCAATAGGGCTTCAGAAGGCAGTCAATAGGGCGCCAACAGGCGGCCAATAGCGGCTCAACAGCGTTTCACCGCTGTTTCTCAGCGTCTCAGCCCAGTGTCTCAGTGGTGCGTACCTCGTTCAAATGGCCTGCTCCACGGTCTTCATAGAAATGGAATATCTGGGCCGAATTCCAAGGCGTCCCAAGGTAAGGATTCTCTGGTTCGCCGCTTCATGGATTATAGCGGACGCTGACCACACTTTGGTTTGACCGCTTTCCAATCGTGCCTTGGCTTCAGATTATGCGCGGGATTAAGTGCCTCGTGTGTCTATTCTCGACTGTGAATCAAGCCCCTGCAATTATGCTGTAATGGGCGTGAGGATTTTCATAAGGCACAGGTTTAATGTTTTAATTTCCAGTTTTTGTGCTACTTCGTGTGGCGTGTAATAAGCTTTGAATAATATGATAAGTAAAGAAAAAGGTGGATTGTTGATATTTTATGCTGTTGGAGGCGACGTCTTGCAGGCGAGTTTTTTATAGTTGATTAAATTAATATCATGTTCTTAGTTGGTCTAGATAGTTTGCCCATGATTGAAGCATCTCTCGGCGCTGATCCAGGTATTGAGTGCGGTTATAGGCACGACCATTGGGGTCTCTTACAGTATGCGCTAGCTGTTGTTCAATATAGTTTTCAGGGTAACCGAGCCTCTCCGCAAGGATGGTTCTAGCCATTGCGCGAAACCCATGAACTGTCATTTGATTCTTGAATCCCATTCGGTCAAGAGCCGCTTTCATTGCAACATTGCTCATGGGGCGCTTATTACTGCGTGCACCGGGGAAAACGAATTCCGATCTTCCAGTAAGACCATAGAGATCGCTCAGGATATCCACGGCCTGGGTGGGGAGAGGGACAATCAGGGGTTGTCCGGTCTTGCTGGCCTCAAAGGTCCAGGTGGCGGCCTCCAGGTCGATATCGACCCAGCTGGCCTGGCGTAGCTCGCCCGGACGAGTGAAGACCAGAGGCGCCAGCTTCAGCGCCGCGATGGTGACGGGCTGGCCGCCATAGCCATCAATAGCACGGAGCAGCTCGGCCACCTCTTTGGGATCGGTCAGGGCAGGGTAGTGCTTGGTCTTGCTGGGCCGCAGGGCGCCGCGCAGATCCGGGGTCGGGTCACGTTCGGCGCGCCCGGTCGATATCCCGTAGCGGAAGACCTGGCCGCAAAGCGTCTTGACTCGGTGAGCGGTCTCAACATGGCCGCGCTCCTCGATGCGGCGCAGGCAGGTCAACAGTTCAGCAGCGGTGATCTCGGAAAGCGGTCTTTTGCCGAGGACTGGAAAGGCGTCGCGCTCGAGTCGTCGGCGGTTACGCTGGTAGTGATCAGGCACGACGTCATATTGGTGGACCCGCTCCAGCCATTCCTGTGCCACCAGCTGGAACGTGTTGGCTGCTACCTGTTGTCCGAGCTGGCGCTCGAGCTGCTTGGCCATGCTGGGGTCCACCTCCTCGGCTAACTGCTCCTTGGCCTTGTCGCGCGCTTTTCGCGCGTCCGCCAGCGTTACATCCGGGTAGGTGCCGATCGCGAGTAGCTTTTCCTTGCCAGCAAAGCGGTACTTCATTCGCCAGTACTTGCTGCCAGTCGGTCGGATCTCAAGATAGAGCCCTCCGCCATCGGCCATCCTGGTGGTCTTGTCCTTGGGCTTCGCCGTCTTCACGGCGGTGGCTGACAGCTTGTTGATCTGGCGGCTCATGGGGGACCTCGCAGCGAGCTTGGCAGGTACCCCCATCGTGGGCCGCCTTGCACCTGCGAGGCGACTCAGAAGCCCGGCTGATGCGGTCTGCGGCGAGTTGGGGGTACCAGATTATGGTTTCGACGATGTACCCCCAGATGTACCCCCATCGTTGGGGGTATGTCAAAGGATGACCTGGGAACTCCTGAAACAAGAAAGGGGCCCGGAGGCCCCTGTTCATGCGGTTTCTGGCGTTTCTTGGTAACTCCTGAAACCTGTGGTTGGTGGAGGCGGCGGGAATCGAACCCGCGTCCGCCGACACTCGCCCATTGGCTCTACATGCTTAGTTCCGTCATTTGATTTAACGCCTCGGGCTCCGACGGGCAGGATCCCGAAACGCGATTCCTCCAAAGTTTAGCGATTGACGAGAGGACAGCGCCAACCGCGATCTCACCTATCTTGGCTCGTAGCCCATTGGCAACGGATGAGCACGTCGCCGCCGGGTAGGACTAGAAGCTAGCAGTTTTTACGCTGCCAGCGCGCCCTGAGCGTAGTTTTCGTCGTTTGCGACTATTTAATCGTGATGTTGGATTTACGAGATACATCACGCTCTCGGCATGCACCTCAGGGGTTGTCATCAGCGTCGAAACCATGTCGCCCCCGTAACGCCCCGCCAGTGTACCAAAGATCCGGCGGTCTGTACTACATCTGACGGCTCAGGCGCGGTTTTGTTCCCGCATGACGCGGCCCTTCTGACGCTGCCAGTCGCGGTCCTTCTCGGTGGCGCGCTTGTCGTGGAGCTTCTTGCCCGTCACCAGCGCCAGCTCACACTTCACCCGGCTGCCTTTCCAGTACAGCTTCAGCGGCACACAGGTGTGCCCCTTGTCCTGGGTGCGCGAGAAGATCTTGGCGATCTCCTTGCGGTGAAGCAGCAGCTTGCGCGTGCGCGTGGGGTCCGCCACCTCGTGGGTGCTGGTGGTGTTGAGCGGCATGATATGGCTGCCGAGCAACCAGGCCTCGCCGTTCTTCACCAGAATGTAGGTGTCGGTGAGCTGGGCCTTGCCGGCACGCAGGCTCTTGACCTCCCATCCCGCCAGCACCAGCCCGGCCTCGAAGGACTCGTCGATATGGTATTCGAAGCGCGCCTTCTTGTTCTGGGCGATGGTGTTGTTGCCGGGACCCTTGTCCTTTCCCTTCTTGCTGGCCATGGAACCTCTTGATGTCTGAATCGGTCGTGGAAGCGGTTTCGTAACCGATGCGGCCCGATGTGTAGCCTTCCGGGTCGACGCCAGGCGGTTGCCACGGCGGCGCTGCCCGTCGGTCCCCCTTTCGGCTGTCTCCAGTTCTGCCGGGGAAGCGTGCTACCATTTGAGGCCGAAATAACCGCTCATGATACGCCCTGGGCTTCTGGAAGTCAGCGGAGAGGTCAATGCCAACCGTCAATCGGTCCGCCATGGTGCGGCACACCCCCAAGCAGATGTTCGATCTGGTCAACGATTTCGAGCGCTATCCGGAGTTTCTGCCGGGCTGCCGTCGCGCGCGGCTGCTGGAGAAGGACGAATCGCACCTGATCGGCGAAATGACCCTGGGGCGGGCCGGCATCGAGCAGACCATCGTCACCCGAAATGACCTGCATGAGCCTGACCGTATCGAGCTGTCGCTGGTAAAGGGGCCGTTCAAGCGACTGGACGGGCGCTGGAAATTCATCACCATGGGCGAGAACGTGTGCAAGGTCAGCCTGGAGATGGACTTCGAGTTCTCCAGCCGGCTGCTCGGCATGGCCTTTGGCAAGGTCTTCCAGCAGATCGCGGGCCAGCAGGTGGATGCCTTCACGCGGCGTGCCGATGAGCTCTATGGCCGCTGACAGCGCGAGACCCTCGGCTCCTCGTGTCGAGCCGGCACCTGTCGATCACTCGGCGGGGCCAGATATAAAGGAGGACGCAAGCGACGAGGTGCTTCGCGTGGAAGTGGCCTTTGCCTTGCCGCATAAGCAACGTCTTGTCGCGCTGCGCGTCGCCAAGGGCACGACCGCCAGCGAAGCGCTGGCGTTGGCCGACCTGCCGTCGCTGTTTCCCGAACTGCCTGTGGAAACCTTCAGCGAGGCCAGTCTCGGTATCTTCGGCAAGGCGTTGAAAGAACCCTCACGGCAGATACTGCGTGACGGTGATCGCGTAGAGGTCTATCGACCGTTGAAGATCGATCCCAAGGCGGCGAGGGCAGAGAGGGCGGCTCGTAGCCGCTCTTCCTCCTAGCGACCCTGGGCGGCCGGGGCAGGTGCGTCGCCGTCTGAGCGAAGGCGCTGCGCATGGAAGCGCCTAGGTGTAGAGCCCACCAGGCGTAGAACCAGCCAGGCGTAGAACCAACCAGGGTGGCCGTTGTGGCCACCCTGATGCGTGTTCTCGCTGGCGCCAACGGCTTACTCGCGCTCGGGATCCACGGTGCGGTTGTAGATCGGCTCGATATTGGCTTCGCCCTCGGGGTTATCGTCGCCGCCGCCGCTGGTGGGGCCTACGCCGTAGCTATGCTTGCCTGCCACGTCCGGGTTCATGCTGAAGTCGCCTTCCCGGTCGATATTGACCAGGTTGTTGCCGGCGAAGGTCAGGGTGACGCGTCTTTGCATCACGTCGCCGTAAGCTTCGTCGAGACGGTATACGTAGTCCCACTGGTCGGCGCTGAACGGGGCCTCCAGCAGCGGCGAGCCCATGAGGTTGATGACCTCCTGTCGGGACATGCCGGGGCGCAGCTGTTCGACCATGCTGTTGGTCACCAGGTTGCCCTGTGCCAGGTCGCGCTTGTACACGCTGAAGTAGGTGCAGCCGCTGGTCAGCGCCAGGGCCAGTGAAAGGGTGACAATTCCGGTCAACTTTTGCATTTGCGCCTGTTCTTCACTATCGTGGGGTCGGTCGATCATACCCGACCCTACCTGATACTGCGAAGAGCAACCATGGCCGACAAGAACCATGAATTGCGCAAGGCTGGACTGAAAGTCACTCTGCCGCGCGTAAAGATCCTGCAGATCCTCGAATCTGCCACCGATCAGCACCACCTCAGCGCCGAGGACGTGTACAAGACGCTTCTCGAAGCCGGTGAAGATGTGGGCCTGGCGACGGTGTATCGCGTGCTGACTCAGTTCGAGTCGGCGGGCCTGGTGATCCGACACAATTTCGACGGTGGCCATGCGGTCTTCGAGCTCTCCCAGGAAGAGCATCACGACCATATGGTGTGCCTGGAAAGCGGTGAGATCATCGAGTTCTTCGACGAGACCATCGAGCGTCGGCAGCAGGAGATCGCCGAGGAGCACGGCTTCGAACTCGTCGATCACGCGCTGGTCCTCTACGTCAGACCCAAGGGTTCCAAGGCGACGCGTCAGGAAGGCATCGCCAAGAAGTAACGGATCCCTCTGCGCGTAGCGCTGAGCAAGAGCCTCTGCCCCCGGGCGGAGGCTTTCTCGTGTCTGGAAGATGTGATCAGCGCTGTTCGGCCAGTGGGTACACAAAAGCGCCACGTCCCCGTCAGTTGGGGGCGTGGCGCTTGCGTTGTCGGCTCACTGTAAAATGCTGCTTTTTCTTGCGTACTGCTCTTCAGTAGCGCTTTTCTGTGCTGCCTGGGTTCGCCGGGCCTAGTGGTGCGCCCTTTGGCTTGCGTCGAGCATCTCGCGGGCATGGGCCAGGGTCTGGTCCGAGAGTTTGACGCCGCCGAGCATGCGTGCCAGCTCGCCGACCCGCCCGGCTTCGTCGAGGTGTGCCATGCGGGTGCGGGTGGAATCCTTGCGTGCCTTCTTCTCGATGTGCAGATGGTGGTGGGCCTGGGCGGCGACCTGGGGCAGGTGGGTCACCGTCAGTACCTGGCCGCCCTGGCCCAGTCGCTTGAGCAACTGGCCGACGATCTCGGCGGTGGCACCGGATACCCCGACGTCGACCTCATCGAACACCAGGCTGGGGATGGTGGAGTGCTGGGCGGCGATCACCTGGATGGCCAGGCTGATACGCGACAGCTCACCACCGGAGGCTACCTTGGCCAGCGGGCGTGGCGGCTGGCCGGGGTTGGCGGCGATCAGGAAGCGCACCCGGTCCATGCCCTCTGGGGTAGCGGCATCGCGCCGACTGACGTCGACCTCGAAGCGGGCCTTGCCCATGGCCAGAAACGCCAGTTGCTGCTGGACTTCCTTGCCGAAACGCTTGGCGGCCTTGTGGCGAGCGGCGCTGACGGTCTCTGCCAGGGCACGCCATTCTGCCTTGAGGGCGTCGGCCTTCTCGGTCAGCGCCTCGAGGTCCTCGTCACCGCCCTCCAGCCCCTGAAGTTCTGCCGTCAGGCGCTGGTGCAGGGCGACGATCTCGTCGGGCAGTACATGGTGCTTGCGAGCGATGCGGTGAGCCTCGCCCAGGCGCTGCTCTACCCAGGCCAGGCGCTCCGGGTCCAGCTCCACGTCGGCGACCACCTGATGCAGTTCGCGGCCGGCTTCCTCGAGCTGAATGCTGGCGTCACCCAGCAAGGCGATGGCGTTGGCCAGGGCTCCCTTGTCGCTGCCGGGCAGGGCGGCCAGGTGTTGGCTTGCCTGGTGGAGCAGGGGTAGGGCACCGCCTTCCTCGCCATCGCAGCAGTCGAGCGCGAACTGGGTCTCCGCCAGGCGCGACTCGGCGTGGGCCAGCAGCTCCTGTTCACGTTCGAGCTGTTCGAGCTCGTCTTCGCCCAGGCCGAGTTGGTCGAGTTCTTCCACCTGATAGCGCAACAGCTGGCGACGGGCGCGGATTTCATCGCCGTCGTCGGCCAGCCGTTTCAGTTGTCGCCGGGTGGACTGCCACTCCCGATAGAGCTCGGCCAGTCGGCTCACCGATTCACGGTGGCCGGCCAGGTCGTCGAGCAGGCGCAGGTGGGTGTCCTCGGCCAGCAGGGCCTGGTGGGCGTGCTGGCCGTGGATCTCGATCAGGGTCTCGCCCAGCGACTTGAGGTCGGCGATGGTGGCCGGCTGGCCGTTGATCCAGGCCTTGGAGCGACCGCTTTTAGTGACCACGCGACGCAGCAGGCAGTCGTCATCGGGCAGTTCTCGGTTGGCAAGCCAGGCCCGGGCGTTGGGCAGGTTGGCAATGTCGAAGCGCGCGCTCAGGTCGGCTCTGGACTGGCCGTGGCGCACGCTGCCGGCGTCGGCGCGTTCGCCGAGACACAGGCCCAGGGCGCCAAGCAGGATCGACTTGCCGGCGCCGGTCTCGCCGGTGATGGCAGTCATGCCGCCCTCGAGCTCGAGTTCGAGGTGGTCGACGATGGCGAAGTCCTGGATCGAGAGTTCGGTCAGCATGCGTGCCTCCTGGTGGCGTCACCGAGCGGTGCGACGGTCAGTGCAAGGGTGGCGGTCGTACAGGGCGATGGGTGCGGCAATCGCTCGCGCAATCGCTAGAGCATCGATATGGCGCAATGGATGGGGGTTGGCATTACTGTTTATCCATCCATGTGGTGTCTGTTTATACAGTAGTCCAGGCGCGCCCTCAATGCATCCTTGCGCAGCAACTTCAGTGGTTGCGGGTCAGCGCTGCGGCAAATCCTGGGCCTGCCGGGGAAAGTCTGATCAGGATCTGCGTCTTTCCCCTTGAGATTGTTGTGGCCAACCCCATATACCTCTGCAACCTCTGGTCCCCGGACCAGCCACTGTACAGGCGGTGCTACCGCAATTGTTGGACTTCTTCAGGAGGCTGCACATGGCCAAAGATCCCCAGACCCCGTTGGATGACGAACTCGCTCGCCAGGAGCAGGAAGGCGAGCCGGAGCAGGCGGTCGATGCTGCCGAGGCCGTCGAGGGCGAACTCGAGGACATCGTCGATAAGGCTGAGGATGAGGCACAGGCCGAGGCCGTGGAAGGCGGTGACAACCCCGAGGCCGAGGTGCTGGCGGCCCGCGTCGAGGAGCTCGAGCAGAGCGTGACCGAGGCCAAGGACCAGGCCCTGCGTGCCGCCGCCGAGGCGCAGAACGTGCGCAGGCGGGCGGAAGCCGAGGCCGAGAAGGCGCGCAAGTTTGCGCTGGAGAAGTTCATCAAGGACCTGCTTCCGGTGGTCGACAGCCTGGAAAAGGCGCTTGAGGCCATGGGTGAGGACGCCTCCGAGGTGCATCGCGAGGGTGTCTCCATGACCCTGAAGATGCAGCTCGACGTACTGGCCAAGTTCGGCGTCGAGATCGTCGAGCCCCAGGGCGAGCCGTTCGACCCGCAGTACCACGAGGCCATGGCCATGGTGCCGAACCCCGAGGTCGACCCCAACACCGTCATCGACGTGATGCAGAAGGGCTACGTGCTCAACGGACGCCTGGTGCGCCCGGCGATGGTGGTAGTGAGCCAGGCGGCCGGCTGAAACATCCGGCCCACGGGGCCTGACCGATACGGGTTGTCGACAGGAGTTGAACATGGGGACTTGAAATCGGCGGAGACGCCCCCCAGATAGTCGGCAACCCCGCGGCGAACGCCGCAAGCCAAACTTCAGTTACGCAAGACACGAATTCGAGGATTTCCTATGGGACGCATCATCGGCATTGACCTTGGTACCACCAACTCCTGTCTGGCCGTGCTCGACGGCGACAGCGCCAAGGTAATCGAGAACGCAGAAGGCGCACGTACCACCCCGTCCATCATCGCCTACACCGATGATGGCGAGACCCTGGTGGGTCAGGCGGCCAAGCGTCAGGCGGTGACCAACCCGGAAAACACCCTGTACGCGATCAAGCGCCTGATCGGCCGTCGCTTCAAGGATGACGTCGTCCAGAAGGACATCAAGATGGTGCCCTACACCATCACCGAAGCCGACAACGGCGACGCCTGGGTCGAGGTCAAGGGCAAGAAGCTGGCACCGCCCCAGGTCAGCGCGGAAGTGCTGAAGAAGATGAAGAAGACCGCCGAGGACTACCTGGGCGAAGAAGTGACCGAGGCGGTTATCACCGTGCCGGCCTACTTCAACGACAGCCAGCGTCAGGCCACCAAGGACGCGGGTCGCATCGCCGGGCTCGAGGTCAAGCGCATCATCAACGAGCCGACCGCGGCTGCCCTTGCCTATGGCATGGACAAGTCACGCGGCGACAAGACCATCGCGGTCTATGACCTGGGTGGCGGTACCTTCGATATCTCCATCATCGAAGTGGCCGACGTCGACGGCGAGACGCAGTTCGAGGTGCTGGCCACCAACGGCGACACCTTCCTGGGTGGTGAGGACTTCGACCTCAAGCTGATCAACTACCTGGTCGACCAGTTCAAGGCCGACAGCGGTATCGACCTGTCTGGCGACAACCTGGCCATGCAGCGCCTGAAGGAAGCCGCCGAGAAGGCCAAGATCGAGCTGTCCAGCGCCCAGCAGACCGACGTCAACCTGCCTTACATCACCGCCGACAACACCGGTCCCAAGCACCTCAACGTCAAGGTGACCCGGGCCAAGCTGGAGTCGCTGGTGGAAGAGCTGGTGAGCCGTTCGCTGGCGCCGTGCAAGACCGCACTGTCCGACGCCGGCCTGTCCGCCTCCGAGATCGACGACGTCATCCTGGTCGGTGGCCAGACCCGTATGCCAATGGTTCAGGCCAAGGTCGCCGAGTTCTTCGGCAAGGACGCCCGCAAGGACGTCAACCCGGACGAAGCCGTGGCCGTGGGTGCTGCGATCCAGGGCGGCGTGCTCGGCGGTGACGTCAAGGACGTGCTGCTGCTGGACGTGACCCCGCTGACACTGGGTATCGAGACCCTGGGTGGCGTGATGACGCCGCTGATCGAGAAGAACACCACCATCCCGACCAAGAAGACCCAGGTGTTCTCCACCGCGGACGACAACCAGACCGCCGTGACCATTCACGTGCTGCAGGGTGAGCGCAAGCAGTCCAGCGGCAACAAGTCGCTCGGTCGCTTCGACCTGTCGGACATTCCGCCGGCGCCGCGCGGTGTGCCGCAGATCGAGGTCGCCTTCGACCTGGACGCCAACGGTATCCTCAACGTGTCCGCCAAGGACAAGGCCACCGGCAAGGAACAGTCCATCGTCATCAAGGCTTCCAGCGGCCTGTCCGACGACGAGATCGAGCAGATGGTCCGCGACGCCGAGGCCCACGCCGACGAGGACAAGAAGTTCGAGGAACTGGTGGCGCTGCGCAACCAGGCCGATGGCATGATCCACGCCTCTCGCAAGACCCTCGAGGAAGCCGGCGACAAGGCCTCCGAGGAAGAGAAGCAGGCCATCGAGAGCGCCATCAAGGAGCTCGAGGAAGCGCTGCAGGGCGACGACAAGGACGCCATCCAGGCCAAGCTCGACGCCCTGACCGAGGCCTCCGGCAACCTGGCGCAGAAGATGTACGCCGAGCAGGCGGACGCTGGCCAGCAGGCGGGTGACGCCGACGCTGGCGCCAAGAAGGAAGATGACGTGGTCGACGCCGAGTACGAAGAAGTCAACGACGACCAGAAAAAGCAGTAACCACGACATCTGAACCTCGGATGACGCCAACGCGGGAGCCGGACTCCCGCGTTGGTGTTGCTGAGCGTCGCGACGGAGGCGGACAGACCCATGTCCAAGAGAGACTACTACGAGGTACTAGGTGTCGAGCGCGGTGCCGATCAGAAGGACATCAAGAAGGCCTATCGGCGCCTGGCACAGAAGTACCACCCGGACCGTAACCCGGACGATGACACCTCAGCGGAAAAATTCCGTGAAGTGTCCGAGGCCTACGAGGTCCTGACCGACAGCGAGAAGCGTGCGGCCTACGACCAGTTTGGCCATGCCGGCGTCGACGGCCAGGGCGGTGGTGGCTTTGGCGGCGCCGGGGCTGGCGGCTTCAGTGACATCTTCGGTGATGTCTTCGGTGACATCTTCGGCGGTGGCGGCGGACGTCGTAACCCCAATGCGCCCCAGCGGGGCAGCGACCTACGCTACAACCTCGAGCTTGACCTCGAGAGCGCGGTGGCCGGCACCAGTGTCGACATCCGTGTGCCGCGTCACATCGAATGTGAGCGCTGCGACGGCGAAGGTGCCGAGCCGGGTTCCACCAAGGAAACCTGCCCGACCTGTCACGGACACGGTCAGGTTCGCATGCAGCAGGGCTTCTTTGCCGTGCAGCAGACCTGCCCGACCTGTCACGGCAGCGGCCAGCACATCAAGGTGCCGTGCCACGCCTGTCATGGCGAAGGTCGCGTGCGCGAGACCCGCACCCTGTCGGTGAAGATTCCGGCCGGCGTCGATTCCGGCGATCGCATTCGCCTCAATGGCGAGGGCGAAGCCGGTATCAACGGCGGTCCGCCCGGGGATCTGTACGTGCAGGTCGCGATCAAGCCGCACCATATCTTCGAGCGCGAAGGGCGTCACCTGCAGTGTGAGGTACCGATCAACTTCGTCGACGCCGCCCTTGGCGGTGAGCTCGAAGTGCCGACGCTGGATGGTCGGGTGAAGCTGAAGATTCCGGCGGAAACCCAGACCGGCAAGCTGTTCCGACT
Organism: Halomonas sp. DP5N14-9; assembly: GCF_019802175.1. NCBI lineage: Bacteria > Pseudomonadati > Pseudomonadota > Gammaproteobacteria > Oceanospirillales > Halomonadaceae > Halomonas > Halomonas sp. DP5N14-9. Next base: position 89,554 of record NZ_JAHVHR010000033.1, on the reverse strand, counting down.
GCGCGGCAAGGGTGTCAAGCCGGTACGCGGCGGCCCCGCCGGCGATCTGTTGTGCCGGGTGGTGGTGGAAACCCCGGTCAAGCTCAGCGAGGAACAGAAGGATCTGCTGCGCAAGTTCCAGGACAGCCTGGGTGGCAGCAACGCCCAGCACTCGCCGAAGAAGTCGAGCTTCTTCGACGGGGTGAAGAAGTTCTTCGAAGATATGAAGCTGTAAGTCGCGTACCCTCGGGCCAGGAGTGATCCTGCGCCGACCAGGGCTTAGTGACGATGATCGACCCCCGACGCCTGGCGCCGGGGGTCGGTTTTTTTTGTCGGCAGCACAAGGGCCGTCAGCGGGGCGACGCGCTCGGGCGGTTCTCGTGGGCGCTTCTGATGTGCAGCTTGATTGGGTGGGGCAGAGCTTGTGGACGGCGCGGCTCTTCTGAACAGGGACGATGATCATGAGTGATAGGGATAGGCCCCTGGCGGGCATCGTGCTGCGCATCGCCTCCGGGGTGCTGTTCGCCGCCATGCTGGTCTGCGTGAAGTGGGTGAGCGACGAGGTGCCGTTGGGCCAGGTAGTGTTCTATCGCTCCGCCTTTGCGCTGTTGCCGATCGTGCTGTTTCTGGCCTGGCGTCGAGAGTTTCCGGCGGGGCTGGCGACCCGGCGCCCCTTGGGCCATCTGTTGCGCTCGAGCCTCGGCGCCGCTTCGATGTTTGCCACCTTTGCGGCCCTGGCGCGTCTGCCCGTAGCCGAAGCCACCCTGCTGGCGCAACTGGCACCGGTACTGATGGCGATCGGCGGCGTGGTGTTGCTGGGCGAGCGCCTTACCCCGTCGCGGGCGCTGGCGCTGGTGCTCGCCGTGGGCGGGGTCGCGGTGCTGGTGGTGCCGGATATCGGTAACGCCGACAAGGCCGGCCAATTGTCGGGCTACGCGCTGGGTGTGCTGGGGGCGTCGTTGACCGCTGCGGCGCTGGTCACGGTGCGGCGCATCTCGCGCACCGAGGGGGCCGGTGCCATCGCCTTCTACTTCGTGCTGGCCTGCACCCTGGCGGGCCTGGCGACCCTGCCGCTGGGCTGGGTGGCGCTGCCGACCCAGACGCTGACGCTGCTGATCCTGGCCGGGTTGCTGGGCGGCGCGGCGCACATCTGCATGACGTTGGCGCTGCGCTTTGCCGAGGTGTCGAGGCTTGCCCCCTTCGAGTACATCGCCCTGGTTTGGCCGGTACTGGCCGATCTCTGGCTGTTTGGCCAGCCGTTGTCGAGTGGCTTTCTGCTGGCGCTACCTCTGCTGCTCGGCGGTGCCGCCCTGGCCGCCATGGAAGGTCGTCGCCTGGGGTGGCCGCGCCGGCGCTCGCCGCCCGGGAACGGCTAGGCATGCGTGGGTACGATGAACAGCAACACGCCGTTGCCTGACGCCGAGAGGACATGGGGGATATGATTCTGCGATATATTCGTATTCTCAGAAACGGTGGAAAGCATGGTGGAATCCCGAGCCTTCGTCGAGACCGCATCAGGGCAACGCTTGATCAATCGCCTGTGCAAGCACTGGGCCCACAAGCTCGAGGTGGATGCCGAGAGCGGTCACGTGGTGTTCCCAGGCGGCGAGTGCTGGATGAAGGCGTCCGACTCGCAGCTCAGCGTCGACCTCCAGGCCGAGGACGCCGAGCGGCTGGAGCGCCTCAAGGACGTGGTGGCCAGCCACCTGGAGCGGATGGCGGGCAAGGAGCCGCTCAGCGTCGTCTGGCAGTGAGTTTGGCTGGACGCGATTGGCGCTATAGCCAGCCGGTGCGACGGAAGCGTCGGTAGAGCGCGCCACAGCACAGGACCATCATCCCCAGCGCCAGCGGATAGCCCAGCCGCCAGTCCAGTTCGGGCATATGGGTGAAGTTCATCCCCCAGATGCCGGCGAGGATGGTCGCCACCGCGAAGATCGCCGCCCAGGAGGCCAGGCGCTTGTGCACCTCGCTCTCGTCGATGGCCACCATCGACAGGTTGACCTGGATGGCGGTGATGATGGTTTCGCGAATGGTGTCGATGGCCGCCTCGATACGATGGAGGTGGTCGTAGACGTCGCGGAAGTAGTCCTGGGTCTCGTAGCACAGCGTCGGGACGCGTCCACCGAACAGGTGGGAGCTGGCTTCGGCCAGCGGGGTCACCGCGTGCTTGACGCACATGGTGCGGCGCTTGAGCTGATACAGCCGCTCAAGGCTGGCCCGGGCGCTGCCGCGCACGAAGATCTGGTCCTCGATGCTTTCCAGTTCGGCCTCGAGTTCTTCGAGTACCGGAAAGTAGCGGTCCACGACCACGTCCATCAGCGCATAGAGCACGAAGGCCGGTCCCTGCTTGAGCAGCTCGGGCTCGCGCTCGCAGCGGGCGCGCACGTCGGTGAATCCACGCCCGGAGTGCTGACGTACCGACAGTACATAGCCGGGACCGGCAAAGATGGCCAGCTGGCCATGCTGCACCTCGCCCTGATTGACGCTGATCACCTGGGTGACGACGAACAGAGCGTCGCCGTATTCCTCCACCTTGGGGCGCTGTTCGCCGACCAGGGCATCCTCCACGGCCAGTTCATGCAGCGCGAAGATGTCCTGAAAGGTGGAGAGCTCCTCGGCGTCCGGGTCGTGCAGCGCCACCCAGACAAAGCAGTTCGAGCGCGAGCGGTAGTCATCGATCTCGCCTCTGTCGATGTTGCAAAGACGCCGTCCTTCTTCATACGCCACGCAGTTGACGATCATCGTTGTCCCCTTGCGGTTGTTATCGTGGTTCTGAGGAAAAGGTAGACGCTACGTCGCGGTTGCCGACTGCATGTTGCGCCCAGGCGACCATCGCTGTTCGGTGTTGTGGGCATGAGGGGCTTGGCATTTTGCGTCGGAATAACTATCTTCAAGTGAAGATACTTTTCTTGGAGATAAGTGATATGCAGGTTCCGTCCACCGGGTCGAACGATGCCATCGATCGACTGATGGCGGAGTGGTGCAGGGTTCTCCCGGATCGCGACCCTGGCGACATGGGCATCTTTACCCGGCTGTATCGCGTGCTGAAGCATGTCGACCGTCGGGTTCAGGCGGTATTCCGGCAGCACGGCTTGAAGGAAGGCGAGTTTGACCTGCTGGCGACCCTCTACCGGCGCGACGTGCACGAGGGGCTGACACCGAACGCCCTGTGCGAGGCGGTGGTGCTGAGTTCAGGGGCCATGACCCACCGCCTCGATCGGCTCGCCAGTCGTGGCCTGGTGGAGCGTGTTGCCAACCCTGAAGATCGTCGCAGTGTACTGATTCGTCTCAGTGAGTCGGGAAAGGCCATGATGCCGGCGCTGCTGGACGCCTACCTGGCTGAACTCGCTTCGATGCGCGCCACCCTGGCAGATGATGAGGCGGCAGGCCTGGCGGCTGGTCTACGCCAGTTGCTGTTGGCGCTGGAAGGGGAGGTCAGCCGTGATGACGACTGATTGCCGGGTGTCCAGCGATAGCAGTGTGTGGTGGGCCCACGTCGGGATGCTGGTGTGGGCGACGCTGGTGGGGCTGTCCTTTCCGGCGGTGGGGATGTTGAGTGAAGGGCTTCCGCCACTGTCGCTGACCGCACTGCGCTTCGTGATTGCCGCTCTGGCGGTGTTGCCGCTGGTGTGGGGTGCGCCTGGTCTCCGGCCGAGTCTGGCCGGGCTCGGGCTCTATGGGTTGATGGGGCTCTGTCTGGCGAGCTTCTTCGGCACCATGTTCTGGGCGGCGCACCTGACCACGGCGCTGTCCATGGCCACGCTATTCGTCAGCGTGCCGCTGCTGGCCTACGGCCTGGGCCGGCTGGTGGGGGTCGAGCACCGTGCTTTGGCGCTGCTGGCCTTGCTGGTACTTGGCGCCGTCGGCGCCGTGGGGCTGGCCTGGGCGGAGGCCGGTGGCTCCTTTGCCCGCATGCAGTTCGGCGTGGGCGAAGCCGCCTTCTTCGCTGGTTGCATCGCCTCGGCGATGTATCCGGTGTTGTCCAAATTGGGGTTGGCGAAGGGCTGGCTATCTGAGCACGCGGGGGTGCGTACTCTATGGAGCCTGGTGATGGGGGCACTGCTGATCGGGTTTTCGGGTCTGGTCTTCGGGGATCCTGCCGCGCTGGGCCGCATGACGCTGTTCGATCTGGCAGTGGTGGCCTATCTTGGGCTCTTCTCCAGCGGAATGACCTTCTGGCTGCAGCAGCGGGCGACCGCCATCCTTACCCCGGCGGCGGTTACCGCCTACGGCTATCTGGTGCCCTTTGTGTCGATGCTGTTGCTGTTTGCCCAGGCGCCTGAACGCCTTGCACTCGAATGGCTGCCGGGCAGTCTGCTGGTCGTGCTGGCCATCGCGCTGCTGCTGCGGCGGGACGTCAAGCTGCGCAGCCAGGCGTGAGCAGGCGAGTTTTACTCAGACATCTTTGCATCATTGGGCAAAGAGGTGGGCGGTGTACGGTTTTAGCCTAGTGCGGTGTGGTGGTGGTTATATGAAGCTGTAAAGGTGGGGCAAAGGCGCATCAATGCCAAGGAGCCCCCCCATGCCGTCAGCCAGCCCCCTTCTCGGCGCACAAGCCGTTTCCCCTTGTCAGCAGCCTGGCGACCGCGGCCTTGCCAACGACGTCTTCTCCGAGGCGCTGAGCGAGCGCTACGACCAGCTGGCTCGCGACGAGCGCTACGGCACCTTCACCGGTTCCGTTCTTCACTATCTCAATCTGGAGGAAGATCTGGTCGGCAAGCGTCTTCTTGATGTGGGCTGTGGCAACGGAGCGCTGGCGGCCGAACTCAAAAGCAAGGGCGCGCAAGAGGTGCTGGGTATCGACATCAGCCCCTCTCAGGTCGCGCTGGCCAGCCGGCGCCACCAGGCACCGGGCCTCGGCTTTCGGGTCGAGGACGCCTATCGCAAGCTTGTTCTGCCGGAGGCGCCCTTCGATACCCTGGTCAGTGTCTTCGCCTTCCACTTTATCCAGCACCAGGCCATGCTCACCCGTGCCTGCCGAAACCTGTTCGAGGCGCTCAAGCCCGGCGGTCTGCTGGTGTGGCTCGATATCACCCACGACTATGTGCTTGACCCGGCGCGCATGGATCGCCTCGAGGCGTTGACCAGCTATCGCTACGACCCGGGTGTGGCGCCGGGTGAGCGGCCCCGGCCCTGGAGCCTGGTGCCTGGTCAGGTGCGCGCCGGTGACGACGTCTTGCCGGTGGACCACGTCGCGATCCCTGGTCGCACCGTGGTCAAGACACTGCAGTCGGTCGGCTTCTCCCAGGTCAGGCGCGAGCCGCTGCGCTTCACCGATGCTGAGTCGGCCTGACTGTGGGGCCCCGACGGCTTCAATCACCACCTGTTGGTGGCCCGCCGCTGATCAGCGGGCAGTGGCATTACCGGCCGTTGGCACGGGTAGATCCAGCGTCGAGAGAGAGCGCCTTATCGGTCAGTCGAAAGCAGCCGAGCAGGTTGCGCTGCAGGGCGCTGAAGTTGTCGTCGCTGACCATCAGAAATTCGCCACCGGGCAATCGCGCCAGCCCCTCCATATTGTCGACGCGCCAGCCTTCTCCGGCGGACAGGCTGGCCAGGCGTGTCACCCGTACCCGCGGCGGTGGCAGCAGCTCCACCAGGCTTAAGCTGATGGTCAGCGGACGTGGCGGGGAAAAGGCCCGTTCCAGCGCCAGCAGCCGCGGTGGAGTCTCGGTTGCAGTGTCCTCCAGCGCCAGCAGCTCGGTCAGGGCGCTGTCGGCCGGTGAGGCCAGCGGGTAGCGCCACCGGCGCGTGTCGGTAGCGTTCTCCGCCAGGCTGAACAGAAGGGTGTGTCTGACGCCATCTTGCGCGCTCATGCCATCGGGCGGTGACTCCAGGCCCGCCACCAGCCCGATGCCCGGCACCCGGGTGAGTGCTTCCAGGCTTTCATTGGCACCTGCATCAAGGGTAAGCGGTGAGCGAAGGGCGTCCCCCTCTGGCATCCCGTCGAGAGCGAAACGCTGCACGCGATGATCCTGCTCGAAGCCGATCAGTAGTTCGGTGTTGCCGGTGACGCCATCATCGGCGCCCGCCAGCACCAGCGACTCGGCGTCTGCTGCCTTGCCCTCAAGCGGCGTACCGTCCTGCGCCTTCAATCGGTGGCTGGTGATCGGGCGCAGGTCTACCAGGCGGCCGTGTTCAAGTACTGGCCTTGCCTGGTGTACCCGCCCGCGATCGGATACCAGGTGCAGCAGGTTGTCGTCTGTGTCCCAGGCCATGGCCGAGAGACCACCCAGGGGAACGCTGGTATCGTTTTCGGTGGGACGCCACTGGCTCGGCAGTGCCAGGGTGCCGCACATGCTCAGCCCCGGCTGGGCGGGGGCCTCGCCCTGCAAGCTGGTCGGCTTGACCTGGGCGGTGCAGCCGCCAAGCCACAGGGACGCTGCCAGCGTGCTGATAAGGGGCAATCGGAGCATTTTTCTGAACGGCATGGGGCGGTCCTGTCGGGCGGGAATGTCAGCGTGAAGGCCAGGGCGAGGCAAGAGGGAGCGACGTTGGTATACTGCGCCGAATCCCTTTACATTTTGGCGTATCTACGTTGATCCGCCTGTCTGTTCGAACTCTCGTTTCTCCAGGAGATTGCATGAGCCGTACCGCCCCCCGTATCGCCATCGTCGGCGTCGCCGGCCGCATGGGCCGCACCCTGGTCAACGCCGTGATGCAGGACGACGACGCCGTCCTCGCCGGCGGCATCGTCGAGCCGGGCAGTTCGCTGGCTGGCGCCGATCTGGGCGAGCTGGCCGGCGTCGGCCGCCAGGGCGTGGCGGCGGTGGACTCCCTCGAGGCCATCGTCGATGACTTCGACGTGCTGATCGATTTCACCGCACCCAAGGTGACCCTGGCCAACCTGGCCTTCTGTGCCGAGCATGGCAAGGCCATCGTCATCGGCACCACCGGCCTGTCCGATGACGAGCAGGCCGAGCTCGACGGTTATGCCGAGCGAGTGCCCACGGTGTTTGCGCCCAACATGAGCGTCGGCGTCAATCTGACCCTGAAGCTTCTGGAGACTGCAGCGAAGGCGCTGGGCGACGAGGGCTATGACATCGAGGTCATCGAGTCTCACCATCGTCACAAGGTCGATGCGCCGTCCGGTACCGCCCTGCGCATGGGCGAGGTGGTCGCCGGGGCGCTGGATCGCAACCTCAAGGAGCACGGGGTGTTCGAGCGGGTAGGCCAGTGCGGTCCTCGCGACCCCAAGGAAATCGGCTTCGCCACCGTGCGTGCCGGCGATATCGTCGGGGAGCACACCGTGATGTTCGCTACCGAAGGCGAGCGCATCGAGATCACCCACAAGGCGTCCAGCCGCATGACCTTCGCCCGGGGCGCGGTGCGCGCAGCACGCTGGGTCGCCGAGCGCGAGGCAGGACGCTACGGCATGTCCGACGTGCTGGGCCTGGACTGAGTTTTGTGGGCCTCTGGCGACGTCGGAGGTGGTGTTACCCATGGCAAAGTGCTTGTTCCGGGGTAGTCAGCCCGGCCCAGATGCTGTAACATTCCAAAAATTTTGGCCGGGCCGGGCATGAAAGTGTCGCGTCGAGAGCGTTCAGTACGTCTCTCGTAGCATAGGTGCCGGCTCTGCATTCCGAGCGAATGACAACAAGCGGGATGAAACCGGTCAAACACCGGGTTTCGTCCCGCTTTTTTACGGCCCGGCTCCTTGTGTGCTTGACGCACGATGGGCCGGGTCGGTGCCGAATGGCCTGGCGACAGGTCGCCGACGCCGGCGAGCGTATGGCGGCGGTCGTAGATACCTTGACGAGCTTTGGGAGGACGTAGCGTTGAACAAACCCGCAATCTTGGCCCTGGAAGATGGCAGCGTATTCCACGGCACGGCCATTGGCGCTGATGGGCAGACCAGTGGTGAGGTGGTGTTCAATACGGCCATGACCGGCTATCAGGAAATTTTGACCGACCCCTCCTATTCCCGACAGATCGTCACCCTCACCTATCCCCATATCGGCAATACCGGCATCAATCCCGAGGACGTCGAGTCCGCCAGCATCGCCGCCGCGGGCCTCGTCATCCGCGATCTGCCGCTCGTCGCCAGCAACTTCCGATCTACCCAGAGCCTCTCGGACTATCTCGCCAGCCAGAACGTGGTGGGCATCGCCGACATCGATACCCGCCGGCTGACTCGAATCCTGCGCGACAAGGGTGCCCAGAACGGTGCCATCGTGGCCGGCGACGAGGCCCTGGGTGACGACGCCGAAGCGCGCGCCCTGGAAGCCGCCCGCGCCTTCCCCGGGCTCAAGGGCATGGACCTAGCCAAGGTGGTGTCCTGCAGCGAGCGCTACGTCTGGAACGAGGGCGAGTGGACGCTGGGCAAGGGCTACGCCGATACCGAAGGGGCCGAGCGGCCCTTCCATGTGGTGGCCTACGACTACGGCGTCAAGTTCAACATCCTGCGCATGTTGGCGAGTCGCGGCTGCAAGCTGACCGTGGTGCCGGCCCAGACCCCGGCGTCCGAGGTGCTGGCGCTCGACCCCGACGGCGTCTTTCTGTCCAACGGACCCGGCGATCCCGAGCCGTGTGACTACGCCATCGACGCCATCCGCGAGATCCTCGAGACCGAAGTGCCGGTGTTCGGCATCTGCCTGGGCCACCAGTTGCTGGCGCTGGCCAGCGGTGCCACTACGGTCAAGATGAATCACGGCCACCACGGCGCCAACCATCCGGTGCAGGATCTGGACAGCGGCCACGTGATGATCACCAGCCAGAACCACGGCTTTGCCGCCGACGAGACCACGCTGCCGGATAACCTGCGCGCCACCCACCGCTCGCTGTTCGACGGCACCCTGCAGGGGATCGAGCGTACCGACCGTCCGGCGTTCAGCTTCCAGGGCCACCCCGAAGCGAGCCCCGGCCCCCGCGATGTGGCGCCGCTGTTCGACCGCTTCATCGACATGATGCGCAGCCGTCGCTAAGGCGCCGACACAGACTCCGGTTCATCGTCCAATTTTCTTGCGGGAAGCACCATGCCCAAGCGTACAGACCTGAAAAGCATCCTTATCATCGGCGCTGGCCCCATCGTCATCGGCCAGGCCTGCGAGTTCGACTATTCCGGCGCCCAGGCCTGCAAGGCGCTGCGCGAAGAGGGTTTTCGCGTCATCCTGGTCAACTCCAACCCGGCCACCATCATGACCGATCCGGCCATGGCGGATGCCACCTACATCGAGCCGATCACCTGGCAGGCGGTGGAGAAGATCATCGAGGCCGAGCGTCCCGACGCCGTGCTGCCGACCATGGGCGGCCAGACCGCGCTGAACTGCGCGCTGGATCTCGATCGCCACGGCGTACTGGAAAAGTACGGCGTGGAGATGATCGGTGCCAACGCCGACACCATCGACAAGGCCGAGGACCGCGATCGCTTCGACAAGGCGATGAAGAATATCGGTCTCGAGTGCCCCAAGGCCAAGGTCGCCCACAGCATGGATGAGGCCTGGGAGATCCAGGGCGAGCTGGGCTTCCCGGTGATCATCCGGCCGTCCTTCACCATGGGTGGCTCCGGTGGCGGCGTGGCCTACAACAAGGAAGAGTTCAAGGAGATCTGTGGGCGCGGCTTCGAGCTTTCGCCGACCCACGAGCTGCTGATCGACGAATCGTTGCTGGGCTGGAAGGAATACGAGATGGAGGTCGTTCGTGACAAGAACGACAACTGCATCATCGTCTGTGCCATCGAGAACTTCGACCCCATGGGCGTGCACACCGGTGACTCCATCACCGTGGCGCCGGCCCAGACGCTGACCGACAAGGAATACCAGATCATGCGCGACGCATCCCTTGCGGTGCTGCGTGAGATCGGTGTCGAGACCGGTGGCTCCAACGTCCAGTTCGGCGTGGACCCCGAGACCGGCCGCATGGTGGTCATCGAGATGAACCCGCGGGTGTCGCGTTCCTCCGCCCTGGCCTCCAAGGCCACCGGCTTCCCGATCGCCAAGATCGCCGCCAAGCTGGCGGTGGGCTACACCCTGGACGAGCTGCAGAACGACATCACCGGCGGTCGCACCCCGGCGTCCTTCGAGCCGTCCATCGACTACGTCGTCACCAAGATTCCGCGCTTCACCTTCGAGAAGTTCCCCCAGGCCAACGACCGTCTGACCACCCAGATGAAGTCGGTGGGCGAGGTCATGGCCATCGGCCGCACCTTCCAGGAGTCGCTGCAGAAGGCGCTGCGTGGCATGGAGACCGGCAACGACGGTCTCGATCCCATCGTCACCGAGTTCAGCGACGAGAACATGGCGCTGATCAAGGGCGAGCTGCAGGCCGCCGGCGCCGAGCGTATCTTCTTCATCGCCGATGCCATGCGCTCCGGCATGTCGGTGGCAGAAGTGTTCGAGCTGACCAACATCGACCCCTGGTTCCTGGTGCAGCTCGAGGATCTGGTCAAGATCGAGCAGGATCTGTCCAGCCGTCCGCTGTCGTCGCTGGACGCGCGCGAACTCTATCGTCTCAAGCGCAAGGGCTTTGGCGATGCTCGCCTGGCCAAGGTGCTGGGCGTGTCCGAGGACGATGTGCGCAGGGCGCGCCATGACGCCGGTATCCGTCCGGTCTACAAGCGCGTCGACACCTGCGCCGCCGAGTTCGCCTCCGACACCGCCTACATGTACTCCACCTACGAGGAGGAGTGCGAGGCCGAGGTCAGCGATCGTAAGAAGATCATGGTGCTGGGCGGTGGCCCCAACCGTATCGGTCAGGGCATCGAGTTCGACTACTGCTGCGTCCACGCCGCCTTCGCCATGCGCGACGACGGCTACGAGACCATCATGGTCAACTGCAACCCGGAGACCGTGTCCACCGACTACGACACCTCCGATCGTCTGTACTTCGAGCCGGTGACCCTGGAGGACGTGCTCGAGATCGCCGACAAGGAGAAGCCGGTCGGGGTGATCGTGCAGTTCGGCGGTCAGACGCCGCTGAAGCTTGCACGTGCGCTCGAGGCCGCCGGTGTGCCGATCATCGGTACCACCCCGGACGCCATCGACCGCGCCGAGGATCGCGAGCGCTTCCAGCAGATGATCGACAAGCTGGGCCTCAAGCAGCCGCCCAACGCCACCGCCAGAAGCTTTGACGAGGCCTTCAGCAAGGCCGAGGCGATCGGCTACCCGCTGGTGGTGCGCCCGAGCTACGTGCTCGGTGGGCGCGCCATGGAAATCGTCTATGACGCCAGCGAGCTGGAGAACTACATGACCCACGCGGTCAAGGTCTCCAACGACTCGCCGGTGCTGCTCGATCACTTCCTGAGCGCCGCCATCGAGATCGACATCGACGCGGTGTCCGACGGTGAGCAGGTGGTGATCGGCGGTATCATGCAGCACGTCGAACAGGCTGGTGTGCACTCAGGCGACTCCGCCTGTGCGCTGCCGCCGTACTCGCTGCCGGCGGAAGTGCAGGACGAGATGCGCGAGCAGGTCAAGCGCATGGCCGTGGAGCTTGGCGTGAAGGGCCTGATGAACGTCCAGCTGGCCTGGCAGGACGGCGAGATCTACGTCATCGAGGTCAACCCGCGCGCCTCGCGCACCGTGCCCTTCGTGTCCAAGTGCATCGGTACCTCGCTGGCCCAGGTGGCGGCCCGTTGCATGGCCGGCGTCAGCCTCAAGGAGCAGGGCTTCGAGCGCGAGATCGTGCCGCACTTCTACAGCGTCAAGGAAGCGGTGTTCCCGTTCAACAAGTTCCCTGGCGTCGACCCGATCCTGTCGCCGGAGATGAAGTCCACCGGCGAGGTGATGGGGTCCGGCGACACCTTCGCCGAGGCCTTCTACAAGGCTCAGCTCGGTGCAGGTGAGGCGATTCCGGCGCTGACCGGCGATCGCAAGGCGTTCCTGTCGGTTCGCGAACCGGACAAGGCGGGTGTTATCGAAGTGGCGCGTTCTCTGGTAACATTGGGCTTCACACTCTGTGCGACCCGAGGAACGGCGGCAGCCCTTGAACAGGCTGGTCTGCCCGTCGAGGTCGTCAACAAGGTTTACGAAGGCCGGCCACACATCGTCGATTCCATCAAGAACGACGAGATCGCCTATATCGTCAATACCACCGAGGGCCGCCAGGCCATCAATGACTCCTCGGTGATCCGCCGCACCGCACTCGCCCGCAAGGTTCCCTATGCCACGACGCTGGCAGGGGCCAGTGCCGTTTGTTTGGCGCTCGAGTACGGCAATGCCGTGACCGTGCGGCGGCTACAGGAACTGCATGCAGGAGCGAATACATGAACAAGGTCCCGATGACCGTCGCCGGTGAGCAACGCCTGCGTGAAGAGCTCGAACAGCTCAAGAGCGAGGCTCGCCCGACAGTGATCGCTGCCATCGCCGAAGCGCGTGAGCACGGCGACCTCAAGGAGAACGCCGAGTACCACGCCGCGCGCGAGCAGCAGGGCTTCATCGAGGGGCGTATCCAGGAGATCGAGGGCAAGCTGTCCAACGCCCAGGTCATCGACGTCACCAAGCTGCCCAAGACCGGCAAAGTGATCTTCGGCGTGACCGTCGAGCTTCTGAATCTGGATACCGACGAAGAGGTGACCTACCGCATCGTCGGTGAGGACGAGGCCGACATCAAGCAGCGTCGCATCTCGGTCACCTCGCCCATCGCCCGTGCCTTGATCGGCAAGGAAGAGGGTGAGGTCGTGCTGGTCCGCACCCCCGGTGGTGAGGTCGAGTACGAGATCACCGGCGTCGAGCACATCTAGACCCGGCTCCTTCGATCCAGACGACACCGCCCCGCCAGGATTCCTGGCGGGGCGGTGTCTTTTCTGGCGACAGGCTCGTCGGCGCCCGGTGGTGGCGCAGCGGCGCCGGTGCGTCAGTGGCGGCCGTGGTGGTTCTCGAAGCGCGTGATGTTGGACAGCTTCGGGTTGGCCTTGGGGTTCTTGCGGTACAGCAGGGCCACCTTGCCGATCTTCTGGATCAGCTCGGAGCGGCTCTGGGCGACGAGTTCGTCGAGCACCGCGGTGCGGTCGTCGCGGTCGGGGATCGCGAGCTTCACCTTGACCAGTTCGTGGTCGTTCAGGGCTCGTTCGAGCTCGGCCAGCATGCCTTCGGAAATACCGTTCTCCGAGGCCGTCACCACCGGGTCGAGGTGGTGGCCGATGCTGCGCATTGCTTTCTTTTGTGCCTGTGACAAGCTCATGGTATCTTGCTTCATTCCGTTTTGGCCGTAGGGCGCGTGACAGCACATGGTACGGGGATTCCCCGTGCGGTGAAAGCGCTTGTGCATGACAATCTCCAGGCAGCCGTTCGCCGGCGGTGGCAAAGCCGCTCGATGCGTCGTGCAGCCCGCCCCTCGGTTCCTGCGGCGAGCCTCCCCGCCACGCGGTTCGGCTCCGGCGGCCATGCCGGGTGTCCGCAGCAAATGCACTTCGAGCAACGCCCTTCCGGCAATTGTTCAGGAAATCTTCTTTCAGGTGGCTCAGTGGCAGCATCCCGTCCCCCCTCCGGTAAAAAATCCTCATCCGGCAAGAGCAGCGCGAGCAAGACCAGCGCCAGCTGGTTGAAGGAACACTTCGATGATCGCTACGTTCAGCAGAGCTGGCAGGACGGCTACCGTTCCCGGGCCAGCTATAAGCTGGTGGAGCTGGACGACAAGGACAAGCTGTTCAAGCCGGGCATGACCGTCATCGATCTGGGTGCGGCGCCGGGCGGCTGGAGCCAGATCGCCGCAGAGCGTGTCGGTGACGCCGGCGTGGTCATCGCCTCGGATATCCTCGAGATGGACGCCCTGGCCGGGGTCGACTTCGTACAGGGTGACTTTACCGAGGAAAGCGTGCTGGAAGAGGTGCTGGCAAGGCTCGGTGATCGCCCGGTGGACCTTGTGATGTCGGACATGGCCCCCAATATGAGTGGTATGGCGGCCATCGATCAGCCTCAGGCAATGTACCTGGTGGAGCTGGCGCTCGACCTGGCTCGTCAGACGCTGCGTCCCGGGGGTACCTTCCTGGCCAAGGTGTTCCAGGGCGAAGGCTTCGACGAATATCTCAAGGAGCTGCGCGGCGCCTTTCAAAAGGTGGTGACGCGCAAGCCGGGGGCATCGCGGGCACGCTCCCGCGAGGTCTACCTGCTGGCCCAGGGATTCAAGGGCTGAGCATCGGCGCCGGTCGACGTCTGATAGACCGCGCCTACCGGAGCGATACCGGCAAAAGTGGCCTGGCTGTGCCAGTCTTGAGGCATGGTACAGGCAGGAAAGGACACATGATGGCGTGCGATGGCCTGCCAGGCAGTCATCGCATCGACATTTTTTCGGCATTTTCCGAGGGTGAGTCCCGGCGGAAGGGGCGCTTGCGCCGCTTCGTTGGATCCGATCAGGCTGGCTGAACCAGGCCGGGTCATGTAGTGTCGAACCCTTAGGCACCTAGGCCGACAGATTCTTGCAATTGAGGGTGGTCCCTTGAACGACATGGCGAAGAACCTGATTCTGTGGTTGGTCATCGCGGCGGTGCTGCTGACGGTGTTCAACAACTTCAGCGTCGAGAACGCACCCAACCAGATGAACTACTCCCAGTTCGTCGAACAGGTGCAAAATGAGCAGGTACGCAGTGTAACCATCGACGGTTACACGATCAGCGGTGAGCGCAACGATGGCTCCAGCTTCCAGACCATCCGCCCCTCGGCGGAGGACCCGAAGCTGATGGACGATTTGTTGTCCAACAATGTCACCGTGGTGGGCAAGAAGCCGGAACAGCAGAGTCTGTGGACGCGACTATTGATCGCGAGTTTCCCGATTCTGCTGATCCTGGCCATCTTCATGTTCTTCATGCGCCAGATGCAGGGCGGTGGTGCCGGCAAGGGCGGCCCCATGAGCTTCGGCAAGTCCAAGGCCAAACTGCTGTCCCAGGATCAGATCAAGACCACCTTTGCCGACGTGGCGGGGTGTGACGAGGCCAAGGAGGAAGTCGAGGAGCTGGTCGACTTCCTGCGTGATCCGACCAAGTTCCAGCGGCTGGGTGGCACCATCCCCCGCGGTGTCTTGATGGTCGGGCCTCCCGGTACCGGCAAGACCCTGCTGGCGAAGTCCATCGCCGGCGAGGCCAAGGTGCCGTTCTTCTCGATCTCAGGCTCTGACTTCGTCGAGATGTTCGTCGGTGTGGGGGCTTCCCGTGTGCGCGACATGTTCGAGCAGGCCAAGAAGCAGGCACCCTGCATCATCTTCATCGACGAGATCGACGCCGTGGGTCGTTCGCGCGGCGCCGGCATGGGCGGCGGTAACGACGAGCGCGAGCAGACGCTGAACCAGCTGCTGGTCGAGATGGATGGCTTCGAGGCCAATGAAGGCATCATCGTCATCGCCGCCACCAACCGTCCCGACGTGCTCGACCCTGCGCTGCTGCGCCCGGGCCGCTTCGACCGTCAGGTGGTGGTGCCGCTTCCCGATATCCGGGGTCGCGAGCATATCCTCAACGTGCACCTGCGCAAGGTGCCGCTGGCCGATGACGTCAAGCCGACCTTTATCGCCCGTGGTACCCCTGGCTTCTCTGGTGCCGACCTGGCCAACCTGGTCAACGAGGCCGCGCTGTTCGCCGCTCGTCGCAACAAGCGTCTGGTGGGCATGGAAGAGCTTGAGCTGGCCAAGGACAAGATCATGATGGGGGCCGAGCGCCGCTCCATGGTCATGACCGAGAAGGAAAAGCTCAACACCGCCTACCACGAGTCGGGCCACGCCATCATCGGTCTGGTGATGCCGGAGCATGACCCGGTCTACAAGGTGACCATCATTCCGCGTGGCCGCGCCCTGGGTGTGACCATGTTCCTGCCGGAGCAGGATCGTTACAGCCTGTCGCGCCAGCAGATCATCAGTCAGATCTGTTCGCTGTTCGGCGGTCGCATCGCCGAGGAGATGACGCTGGGGCCGAACGGTGTCACCACCGGCGCCTCCAACGACATCAAGCGTGCCACCGAACTTGCCCACAACATGGTGGCGAAGTGGGGCCTGTCCGAGGAGATGGGGCCGATCATGTACGACGAGGACGAGTCTCACCAGTTCCTCGGCGGCCCTGGTCAGAGTGGTGGCAAGCTGAAGTCGGGCGAAACCACCTCGCGTCTGGACAAGGAAGTGCGCAAGATCATCGACGGCTGCTACGAGCAGGCGCGTCAGATCCTCGAGGACAATCGCGACAAGCTCGACGCCATGGCCGAAGCGCTGATGCAGTACGAGACCATCGACGCGGATCAGCTCAAGGACATCATGGAGGGGCGTGATCCACGTCCGCCCAAGGACTGGGATGAGCCCGGTTCCGGCGGCGGCTCTCCGGTCACCGGTGATCCCGAGCCGTCGAAGGAGCCGGAGTCCAGCGCCGACACCAGCGACGGGGACGAGGAAGAGGATGACAAAGGCTCCGGCCGTCGCCCCTCCGACCCCCTTGGCGGCCCCGCCGGTAGCTGACGGCCCGCCCGCTCACAGAGGCGCCCCGCGGGGCGCCTCTGGCGTTGCATGACCCGCCTCTCGCATTAGTATTCTTTAGTGAATACCCAGATTTTCCCAGGACATCCTCTTCGATGGACGCTCGTTACCCCGCTGTACTGCCCTGTGGTCGACACCGCCTCGATCTGACCTTTCCCCGCATCATGGGGATCCTCAACGTCACTCCCGATTCCTTTTCTGACGGTGGCCATCACGTGGTCATCGACGACGCCCTGCGCCATGCCGAACAGATGCTTGCCGAGGGTGCCGCCATCATCGACGTGGGCGGCGAGTCCACGCGACCCGGTGCGACGCCGGTTACCGCGCAGCAGGAGCTCGACCGGGTGATCCCGGTGGTCGAGGCGCTGGTACGGGAGCTGGATGCCCTGGTGTCGGTGGATACCTCGACGCCGGAGGTCATGCGCGAGAGCGCCCAGGCCGGGGCTGGCATGATCAATGATGTACGCAACCTGCGTCGTGAGGGCGCCGTCGCGGCGGCGACCGGTACCGGGCTGCCGGTGGTGCTGATGCACATGCTTGGCGAGCCGGGCGACATGCAGGATGCGCCCCGCTATGACAGGCCGGTGGAGGAAGAGGTGGCAGACTTTCTCGAAAGGCGCATCGCCGAGTGCGAGGCGGCGGGTCTCAAGCGAGAACGCCTGTTGCTTGATCCAGGTTTTGGTTTCGCCAAGACCGTGGAGCATAATCTTCGCCTGTTGCATCGCCTGGAGCGCCTGGAAGCCCTGGGGCTGCCGCTGCTGGTGGGGATGTCGCGCAAGAGCATGATCGGCAAGGTGCTCGACCGTGCGGTCGAGGAGCGCCTGTCGGGCGGTCTGGCCTTGTCGGCACTGGCGGTGGAGCGAGGCGCACGGATACTACGCGTTCACGATGTGGGGCCCCATGTGGACGCGGTGAACATGACCTGGGCCGTTCTCGAGGAAGGAGAACACCATGGCTAGACGCTATTTTGGCACGGATGGCATTCGCGGTACCGTCGGTCAGGCGCCGATCACGCCGGACTTCATGCTCAAGCTGGGCTGGGCTACCGGCCGCGTGCTCGAGCCACGCCGTCAGCGGGCGCGGGTACTGATCGGCAAGGACACCCGGATCTCCGGCTACATGTTCGAGTCGGCCCTCGAGGCGGGACTGTCGGCGGCGGGCGTTGACGTGATGCTGCTCGGTCCGATGCCGACACCGGGTATCGCCTACCTGACGCGGACCTTTCGCGCCGATGCGGGGATCGTCATCTCCGCTTCCCACAACGCCTACCAGGACAACGGCATCAAGTTCTTCTCGGCCGAGGGCGCCAAGCTGGGCGATGAGATCGAGGAGCGCATCGAGCGCGCACTGGATGAGACCCTGACCACGGTGTCACCGAGGGAGCTGGGCAAGGCCAGCCGGGTCGACGACGCCGCCGGGCGCTATATCGAGTTCTGCAAGTCGACGATCCCCGACCGGGTCAACCTGCACGGCCTGCGTATCGTGCTGGACTGCGCCCATGGCGCGACGTATCACATCGCGCCGGCGGTGTTCAAGGAGCTCGGGGCCAAGGTCAGCCTGGTCGGGGCCGAGCCCGACGGCCTCAATATCAACCAGGAGGTGGGCTCGACCCATCCCGCGGCGCTGCGCGCGGCGGTGATCCAGCAAGGCGCCGATCTGGGTATCGCCTTCGATGGTGACGGCGATCGCGTGCTGATGGTGGATGCCGACGGTCACGAGATCGACGGTGACGACATGCTCTACCTGATCGCCAAGGACCGTCACGAGCGTGGCGAGCTGGGTGGTGGTGTGGTCGGTACCCTGATGAGCAACTTCGGGCTGGCTGCAGCGCTGGAGTCCATGGGCGTGCCCTTCGAACGTGCCAAGGTCGGCGATCGCTACGTGATGGAGCGCCTGGCCGCCAACGACTGGCAGCTGGGTGGCGAGTCCTCGGGGCATATCGTCTGTCGCCACGTGCAGACCACCGGCGACGGTATCGTCTCGGCGCTGCAGGTGCTGTCCTACATGGTGCGTGAGGAAAAGCCGCTGTCACGTCTGCTGCACGGCTTCGAGAAGGCGCCCCAGTCGCTGGTCAACGTGCGCTTGTCGGCGGGCGTCGACGCCAAGGCGGTGATGGCCGACCCGAGTCTCGAACAGGCCACCCGTGCGGTCGAGGCCGAGCTTGGCGATGAGGGCCGCGTGCTGCTGCGCCCCTCGGGTACCGAGCCGCTGATTCGCGTCATGGTCGAGGGGCGCCCTCATCTGGATGTCGAAGGGCTGGCCAGGCGTCTGGCCGATGACGTGCGTGAGCTGGTCGGCTGAACCCTGATCTCACCGCCCGGTTTCGCGGTGCCATGACGCGAGGCCTGGTGGACCCTGATGCCGGCGAGAGCGCCTTGTCGGCTTGCTCCAGCGCGGGACCGAAGGCTTCGATCCCGCGGCAAATCTTGTCTTGACAGGGCCGCTCCTATACCATTTCGGCCCACCTTGAAAGAGGATGTTCCATGCGTGCACCGCTGATAGCCGGCAACTGGAAGATGAATGGCTCGCTGAGCCTGATCGATACCTTCGCCGAGGCGCTGTCCGGCGCTGAATTGCCGCAGGCGGTGACGCTGGCCCTGGCGGTTCCCTTTCCCTATGTCGGGGTGGCCAGGGAGCGGTTGCCGCAGAGCGTCAGGCTGGCCGGCCAGACCCTGAGCGACCAGCCGAGCGGAGCCTTCACCGGCGAGGTGAGCGGCGCCATGCTTGCTGACGTCGGCGCCGACATGGTGCTGGTCGGACACTCCGAACGGCGTACCCTGTTCAGAGAAGACGACGCGGCGGTGCTGGCACGGGTGCAGGCCGCGCTGGGTCAGGGGCTGACGCCGGTGCTGTGCCTGGGGGAAACCCTGGAAGAGCGCGACGCCGAGCGTACCGAGGCGGTGGTGCTCGGTCAGCTCGAGGCGGTGATGGAAGCCCTCGACGGTGACGAGCGCGCGCGCCTGGTATTGGCCTACGAGCCGGTCTGGGCGATCGGCACCGGTCGTACCGCAACGCCTGAGCAGGCGCAGCAGGTGCATGCGGCGATTCGTGCACGACTCGAACGTTACGATGGCGCCCTGGCGGCGTCCATGCAGGTTCTCTACGGCGGCAGCATGAAGCCCGACAACGCGGCGGAATTGCTGGCCCAACCGGACATCGACGGCGGCCTGATCGGCGGAGCATCGCTGAAGGTCGACGATTTTCTAGCCATTTGTCAGTCAGCAGGTTGAATCCATGCAAGTTGCCATTCTCATGATCCATGTGGCGATCGCCATCGCCCTGGTCGTTCTTATCCTGCTGCAGCAGGGCAAGGGCGCCGATGCCGGCGCCTCCTTCGGTGGCGGTGCCTCCCAGACCGTCTTCGGTTCCCGTGGCAGCGGCAGTTTCCTGTCCAAGGCGACCGGGGCGCTGGCGGCGTGTTTCTTCGCCACTTCCCTGACCCTGGCCTACTTTGCCTCCGAAGCGGGCAATTCCGCGCCAGAAGCGGGTATTCCCGACGCCGAGGTGATCGAGCAGCAGAACAGCGCGCCGACCCTGGATGACGAAAGCACCCAGAACAGTGCGCCTGCGCTTGAGGAAGAAAGTCAGGAAAATTCTGCGCCTACGCTTGACGAAGGTTCAAGCGACGTGGATAATGCAGCGCCAGTGCTGGAGGACAGCCAAGGCTGATCTCCGGAACTCCCCTAGCCGAAGTGGTGGAATTGGTAGACACGCTATCTTGAGGGGGTAGTGACCTTACGGTCGTGCGGGTTCAAGTCCCGCCTTCGGCACCATCCTCGTCTTCTGCAATGACGGCGTGGATGACAAGCTCTCCCGGTGATGACCGGTGATCTTCTCTCAGGGTTGGCGGTTCGGTGAAATGCCTTGACGCCCTGGTCAAGGCGCAGTATACTCACCGGCCTAGATTGATGCGGGGTGGAGCAGTCTGGTAGCTCGTCGGGCTCATAACCCGAAGGTCATCGGTTCAAATCCGGTCCCCGCTACCATCTTCTTGGCAGGCATGCAGGTATCCTCAAGGGGCATGCGAATTTCTGCCAGATGGTGACAGGTTTCTTGGAAAAAGCCCCTTCCTGTGAAGGGGCTTTTTGTTAGCAGCTTGCCGGGGCTCGCCCGGCGGCGCGAACGCCAATCAGCCACCTGACTTTCCTGTTCACTCCCGGCCAGGTGCTGATGCAACGGCTGTAGGAGCTTTCATTCGTGGCGACCAAAGATGCTGCGCTCAATGCGTTGATCGAACCGGTGGTAACGGCCATGGGGTTCGAGCTCTGGGGTATCGACTATCTGTCCCAGGGAAAACATTCCCGTCTGGTGATTTACATCGATCACGCCGATGGCGTCAGTGTCGACAACTGTGCCGATATCAGTCGACAGGTCAGCGCCATCATGGATGTCGAGGATCCCATCGCCGGGGAGTACCGTCTCGAGGTGTCTTCGCCCGGGATGGATCGTCCGCTGTTCCGTCTCGATCAGTTCTCCCGTTACGCTGGCCATCACGTGGCTCTGAAGCTGCGCGCTCCCTTCGAGGGTCGGCGCAAGTTCCAGGGCGTGCTCGCCGGAACCGAGGGTGACGAGGTGCTGGTGCAGATCGACGGTGAGGAATACTGCTTTCCGATCGACGGCATCGATCAGGCGCGGGTGGTTCCTCAGTTTGACGAGTGACGCTCACTGATGCGCGACGACTGATGCGCGACAAGAGAGAACAAGGATCGGTTTTTTGGCGAGGCTTTAAGGCATGAGTAAAGAAATTCTGGCGGTCGTTGACGCGATCTCCAACGAGAAGGGTGTCCCCCGCGAGGTCATCTTCGAAGCCGTCGAGGCGGCGCTGGCCAGTGCCTCGCGCAAGCGCTTCGAGGATGAGGAAGCCAGCGTCCGCGTACACATCGACCGGATGACCGGTGAGTACGAGACCTTCCGCCGCTGGGTGGTGGTCGAGGACGATGACTTCGACGGACCCGACGCCGAGATCAAGCTGACCTTCGCCGAAAAGCGGGATCCGCCGCTGGGCCTGGGTGACGTGGTCGAGGAGCGCATCGAGAATGCGGCCTTCGGTCGTATCGCCGCCCAGACCGCCAAGCAGGTCATCGTGCAGAAGGTGCGCGAGGCCGAGCGTGCCGAGGTCGTGCGCATCTATGCCGAGCGTGAAGGTGAACTGGTCGCGGGTATCGTCAAGAAGACGACACGTGACGGCCTGATCATTGACCTGGGCGACAACGCCGAGGCCTTCCTGCCGCGCAGCGAGATGATCCCCGGTGAGCGCTACCGCATGAACGAGCGGGTGCGCGCACTGCTGGTCAAGGTCGACGCCGAGGCGCGTGGCGCCCAGTTGATCCTGTCGCGCACCAACCCGCAGATGATCATTGAGCTGTTCAAGATCGAGGTTCCCGAGATCGCCGAGCAGCTTATCGAGATCAAGGGTGCGGCGCGTGATCCGGGCTCCCGGGCCAAGATCGCGGTCAAGACCAACGACCGTCGCATCGACCCGGTGGGCGCTTGCGTCGGCATGCGCGGTTCACGCGTGCAGGCGGTGTCCTCCGAGCTGCAGAACGAACGCGTCGACATCGTGCTGTGGGACGACAATCCCGCACAGCTGGTGATCAACGCCATGGCCCCGGCCGACGTCGCCTCCATCCTGGTGGATGAGGATGCCCACGCCATGGACGTGGCCGTCGCCGAGGACAACCTGGCCCAGGCCATCGGCCGTAGTGGCCAGAACGTGCGTCTCGCGTCCGAGCTGACCGGCTGGCGTATCAACGTCATGACCGAAGCCGACGCCGAGGCCAAGCGCGACCAGGAAATCGACAGTCTGGTCGAGCACTTCGTTCAGCACCTGGACATCGATGATGATGTCGCTCGGCTGCTGGTCGAGGAAGGTTTCACCTCGCTTGAAGAGGTGGCCTACGTACCGGTCGAGGAAATGCTGGAAATCGAAGAGTTCGACGAAGACCTCATCGAGGAGCTTCGAGCTCGCGCCAAGGACGAGCTCTTGAACCTGGCCATTGCCTCCGAGGAGGAACTGGACGGAGCCCAGCCGGCGGATGATCTGCTGGAGATGGACGGAATGGAGCGCCATCTGGCCTTCATCCTGGCCAGCCGTGGCATCAAGACCATGGAAGATCTGGCTGAACAGTCTGTCGATGATCTGGTGGACATCGAAGAGGTGGACGAAGAGCGCGCCGCGGCATTGATCATGACCGCCCGTGCGCCTTGGTTCGAGAGCGAACAGTAACAGGGTCACGGGCTGAGGAGGGTCGTAATGTCAGAGATGACCGTTAAGGATTTTGCAGCGAAGGTGGGGCGTGAAGTGCCCCGTCTGCTGGAACAGATGAAAGAAGCCGGACTCGAGCACAAGTCGGAAGCCGACGCCGTGTCCGAGGAAGACAAGCGCAAGCTGTTGGACTTTCTGACCAAGAGCCATGGCGGTGGCAGCGGTGTGGGCGCGGCTGCGCGCAATCGCATCACCCTGACCCGCAAGACGCGCAGCAAGATCAAGACCAGCGAGCGCGGCAAGACCATCGAGGTCCAGGTCCGCAAGAAGCGCACCTACGTCAAGCGTGACGAGGCCCAGGAAGAAGCCCCGGCGCCGGTCGAGGACCACGGTCCGCGTCAGCTGGTCGGCGACATGGCCGATTCCCGTGCACGTCGCGAGGCCCAGGAGGCCGAAGAAGCCAAGCAGCGCGCCGAGCAGAAGGCGAGCCAGGACGCCGAGCAGGCCGCCAAGGCCAAGCGCGAGGCCGAAGAGGCCGCCGTCGTGCCCGACATTCCGGTGCCCGAGCTCGACACCTCTGCCCCGGCTGGCGACGAGCCGCCGGCGCCGCCCAAGGAAGGTCGTGGCGACGTGCGTCGTGCCGCCGTCAAGAAGGCCGCCGCCAAGACCGGCAAGAAAGGCCGTGGCGAGCGTGACGACGACGATCGCAGCGACCGCGAAGAGCGTCGTCGTGGCGGTGGCAAGAAGGCCAAGCGCGCCGAGCGCCGTGGCAGCCGTCGTGGCGGCAGCCAGGGCAACGGCAAGCATGGCTTCCAGAAGCCGACCCAGCCGATCGTGCGTGAAGTCTCGATCCCCG
The DNA here is from genome assembly GCF_019802175.1 of Halomonas sp. DP5N14-9. NCBI lineage: Bacteria > Pseudomonadati > Pseudomonadota > Gammaproteobacteria > Oceanospirillales > Halomonadaceae > Halomonas > Halomonas sp. DP5N14-9. The sequence continues at coordinate 66,134 of NZ_JAHVHR010000033.1, read as the reverse complement.
AGTCCATCTCGGTGGCCGAACTGGCCGACAAGATGTCGATCAAGGCCAACGAGGTCATCAAGGCCATGTTCACCATGGGCGCCGCGGTGACCATCAACCAGACCATCGACCAGGACACCGCGGCTATCGTGGTGGAAGAAATGGGCCACACGCCCAAGCTGGTCAAGGACGATGCCCTCGAGACCGAAGTGCTCGAAGCCATCTCCTACGAGGGCGAGGAAATCACCCGCTCTCCGGTGGTCACGGTCATGGGTCACGTCGACCACGGCAAGACCTCGCTGCTCGACTACATTCGTCGTGCCAAGGTGGCCACCGGTGAAGCCGGCGGTATCACCCAGCACATCGGTGCCTACCACGTCGAGGACGACAGCGATGGTGTGACCTTCCTCGACACCCCTGGTCACGCGGCGTTTACCGCCATGCGTGCCCGTGGTGCCAAGGCCACCGACGTGGTCATCCTGGTGGTGGCGGCCGACGACGGCGTCATGCCCCAGACCATCGAGGCGGTGGAGCACTCCAAGGCTGCCGAAGTGCCGATGGTGGTCGCGGTCAACAAGATCGACAAGCCGGAAGCCGATCCCGACCGGGTCAAGAATGAGCTGTCCCAGCACGGCGTGATTTCCGAGGAGTGGGGTGGCGACACCCAGTTCGTCCACGTCTCCGCCAAGTCTGGTGAAGGCATCGAGGAGCTGCTGGAAGCCGTTCACCTGGTCTCCGAGGTGCTCGAGCTCAAGGCGGTCCCGAGCGCACCCGGCAAGGGTGTGGTGGTCGAGTCTCGCCTCGACAAGGGTCGCGGCCCGGTGGCCACCGTGCTGGTCCAGAACGGTACCCTGAAGAAGGGCGACATCGTGCTGGCCGGTCTGCACTACGGCCGTGTGCGTGCCCTGACCAACGAACTCGGCAAGCAGGTCGACGCCGTGGGTCCCGCCATGCCGGTGGAGATCCAGGGTCTCGATGGCACCCCGGAAGCCGGTGACGACTTCATGGTCGTGGCCGACGAGAAGAAGGCGCGTGAAGTCGCCAACTTCCGCCAGGGCAAGTACCGCGAGATTCGCCTGGCACGCCAGCAGAAGGCCAAGCTGGAGAACATGTTCTCCCAGATGGGCCAGAGCGAGGCCGCCAAGGTCAACATCGTGCTCAAGGCCGACGTCCAGGGTTCCCTGGAAGCGATCAAGGGCGCCCTCGAGGAGCTGTCCACCGACGAGGTGCAGGTGTCCGTGGTGTCCTCCGGCGTTGGCGGTATCACCGGTACCGATGCCAACCTGGCACTGGCCAGTGAGGCCATCGTGGTCGGCTTCAACGTGCGTGCCGATGCGGCCGCCCGCGAGATCATCGAGCGTGAAGGTCTGGAGCTGCGCTACTACAGCGTCATCTACCACCTGATCGACGAGGTCAAGCAGGCCATGAGCGGCATGCTCGAGCCTGAGTGGAAGGAAGAGATCGTCGGTATCGCCGAGGTCCGTGACGTCTTCCGCGCGCCCAAGATCGGTGCCGTGGCTGGCTGCATGGTGGTCGAGGGTACGGTCTTCCGTAACAAGAAGATCCGCGTGCTGCGCGACAACGTGGTCATCTACGAAGGCGAGCTCGAGTCGCTGCGCCGCTTCAAGGACGACGTCCAGGAAGTGCGCAACGGCATGGAGTGTGGCATCGGGGTGAAGAACTACAACGATGTCCAGGTCAACGACAAGATCGAGGTCTTTGACCAGGTCAAGGTCGAGCGCACGCTGTAAGCGTTCGAGGAGTCGTCATCCATGCGCGAATTCAAGCGTACCGACCGAGTGGCCGACCAGCTCCAGAAGGAGCTGGCGGTCCTGATCCAGCGCGAGGTCAAGGACCCGCGCCTGGGGATGGTCACCGTGAGCGGGGTCGAGGTCAGTCGTGACCTCGGCTACGCCGACGTCCACATCACCCTGCTGGGTGAGCAGGACCCGGAACGGATCAAGGAAAACCTCAAGGTGCTCAAGCGCGCCGGCGGTTTTCTGCGTAGCCAGGTGGCGCGTCGCATCAAGCTGCGTCACGTACCGGAACTGCGCTTTCACTATGACGAAAGCGTGGTGCGTGGTCAGCACCTGTCATCGTTGATCGAAGAGGCGGTGGCCAGCGATCGCTCTCGCCAACCCGAGGGGGATGACGAGAACGACAGCGGCGAGGACGGGGCCAAGGACTGATGGCCCGTCGTCGTCGAGGACTGCCGATCGATGGTGTACTGCTGCTGGACAAGCCCAAGGGCATGTCCAGCAACTTTGCACTGCAACGGGCGAGGCGCCTGTACCAGGCCCAGAAGGCCGGTCATACCGGTACCCTGGATCCCATGGCGACAGGACTTCTGCCGGTGCTGTTCGGCGAGGCCACCAAGTTTTCCAACCAGCTGCTCGAAGCCGACAAGGTGTACCGCACCCGGGTCGAGCTCGGGCAGAGCACCGATACCGGTGACGCCGAAGGCGAGGTCATCGCCGAGGCGCCGGTGCCGGCGCTGGAGCACAGCGACGTCGCGTCGGTAGTGGCGAATTTCATCGGCGAGCAGGATCAACTGCCGCCGATGTATTCCGCGCTCAAGCACCAGGGGCGCAAGCTCTACGAACTGGCGCGAGAGGGCAAAAGCGTAGATCGTGCAACCCGGCGGATAAGGGTGTATGATGCTCGGCTACTTTCCGCCAGCCTCGAGGGCGAGTCCCCAGGATTCGACCTGGAGGTCCGGGTCAGCAAAGGCACCTATGTGCGTACGCTGGCCGAGGACATGGCCAAGGCGCTGGGTTGCGAAGGGCATATCTCGCAGCTCAGACGGCTGAAGACCGGCCCCTTCGATGCCGACGGCATGGTCGATTTCGACACGCTCGAGGCCCAGGACGACGGCCAGCGCCAAGCGCGCCTGGCACCGATCGACAGTCTGCTTCAACACCTCCCGGCTCATCGCCTCAGTGAGGCAGGTGTCCAGGCCCTGCGCTTTGGACGCCCGGCACGCGGTGAGCTCGAGGGCGGCGATTCGGCCATGGCCGAGGAGTCGTTGTATCGCCTCTATCAGGGTGAGTCCTTTATCGGTCTCGGTCTGGTCGAGCCTACCGGGGATATCGTGCCCCGGCGCCTTCTGAGCACGTTCGTCGCGGGCTCAGGGCAAGACTGACCCCCTCAAGGGGTTGCGGCAGCTGGAGACTGCAAATATGCGTGGTCTCCGACATTCATCATTCAGGCATATTGCTTACTGGAGAGACAGATGGCACTTACCGCCGAACAGAAGGCCGAAATCGTCAACGAATACGGCCGTGGTGACAGCGACACCGGTTCCCCCGAGGTTCAGGTGGCCCTGCTCAGCGCCAACATCAACGGCCTGCAGGATCACTTCAAGACCAACAAGCAGGATCACCACTCCCGTCGTGGCCTGATCCGCATGGTCAACCAGCGCCGCAAGCTGCTTGACTACCTCAAGCGCAAGGACTTCGAGCGCTATCAGTCCCTGATCCAGCGTCTGGGTCTGCGTCGCTAAGACGGTAGAGCCAAAGCTGATTCAGCGTTCTGGGCCAGTGTCGCCAGGACGCACGAGCAGCAAGCGCGACAAGGCTTCCTTCGGGAAGCGGCGTCAGACAACGGGCAGCCCCACGGGGCTGCCCGTTGTCGTTGGTGGTACAGCGTTGTGCGCGGTCGCGGCAGGCAGCGGCGGCCACTTGAAACTCCCTTGACCTTTGTGGTGGCCCTCACGGGCTTGACCCCCTAAAATAGTCGCCGAGTCAAAAACGACCCAAACATCGAAAAGTAAAGGAAGTCGCCGTGAATCCGGTCAAGAAGACGTTTCAGTACGGTCGCAGCACCGTCACCCTGGAAACCGGGCGCATCGCCCGCCAGGCCACCGGTGCCGTGATGGTCACCATGGACGACACCGTGGTGCTGTGCACCGTGGTGGCCAGAAAGGAGGCCAACCCGAGCCAGCCTTTCTTCCCGTTGTCTGTCCACTACCAGGAAAAGACCTACGCGGTCGGCAAGATTCCCGGCGGCTTCTTCAAGCGTGAAGGGCGTCCCACCGAGAAGGAAACCCTCACCTCGCGACTGATCGACCGTCCGATCCGTCCGCTGTTCCCCAAGGGCTTCATGAACGAAGTCCAGGTCATCTGTACCGTGCTGTCCACCGATCGCAACCACGATCCGGACATCGCCGCGATGATCGGCACCTCGGCGGCGCTGGCGATTTCCGGCGTGCCCTTCAATGGTCCCATCGGTGCCGCTCGCGTGGGCTTCAATGAAGAGCGTGGCTACTTCCTCAACCCGACCGTCGAGGAGCTCGGCGGCTCCGAGCTGAACATGGTCGTGGCCGGTACCGAGAAGGCCGTGCTGATGGTCGAGTCCGAGGCCGAAGAGCTGCTCGAGGACGAGATGCTGGGTGCCGTGCTGTTCGGCCACCAGGAGATGCAGACCGTCATCCAGGCGATCAACGAGCTGACCGCCGAGGCCGGCAAGGCCAAGTGGGAGTGGCAGCCCGCCGCCGAGAATACCGCGCTCAAGGAAGCCCTGGCCCAGGGCTTCGAAGCCAAGGTCGGCGAAGCCTACCGCATCACCGACAAGATGCAGCGCCAGGATGCCCTGTCCGCACTCAAGGCCGAGGCCGTCGAGAAGCTGGCCGGTGAAGAAGACGGCAAGTTCGAGGCCTCCGAGGTCGAAGGCGCCTTCGCCGGTCTCGAGAAGCGCGTGGTACGTGCCCGCGTGATCAAGGGCGAGCCGCGTATCGACGGCCGTGACCACAAGACCGTGCGTCCGCTGGCCATCGAGGCCGGCACCCTGCCCAAGACCCACGGCAGCGCCATCTTCACCCGTGGCGAGACCCAGGCGGTGGTGGTCGCGACCCTGGGCACCCTGCGTGACTCCCAGCTGATCGAGTCGCTGGAAGGTGAGCGCAAGGACCGCTTCCTGCTGCACTACAACTTCCCTCCGTACTCGGTGGGCGAGGCTGGCTTCATGGGCGGTCCCAAGCGTCGCGAGATCGGCCACGGTCGTCTGGCCCGTCGTGGTGTCCAGGCCATGCTGCCGGCGGAAGAGGACTTCCCCTACACCATTCGCGTGGTCTCCGAGATCACCGAGTCCAACGGCTCCAGCTCCATGGCCTCTGTCTGCGGCACCTCGCTGGCACTGATGGACGCCGGCGTGCCGATCAAGGCACCGGTAGCGGGTATCGCCATGGGCCTGGTCAAGGACGCTGACGGCTACGCCGTGCTGACCGACATCCTCGGCGACGAGGATCACCTCGGCGACATGGACTTCAAGGTAGCCGGCAGCGCCGAGGGTGTCACCGCCCTGCAGATGGACATCAAGATCGAGGGTATCGATGAGCAGATCATGGAAACGGCCCTGAACCAGGCCCATGAGGCGCGCATCAGCATCCTCGAGCAGATGAACACCGTGATCGCCGAGAGCCGTGCCGAGGTCTCCGACAACGCGCCCTCCATGGCCACCATCAAGATCGACCCGGACAAGATTCGCGACGTCATCGGCAAGGGTGGCGCCACCATCCGCAAGATCTGCGACGACACCGGCGCCTCCATCGATCTGGACGACGACGGCACCGTGCGCATCTACGCCGAGGACAAGAAGGCCGCCAAGAAGGCCATCGATACCGTGCTGGCGATCACCGCCGAGGCGGAAATCGGCAAGCTGTACCGTGGCAAGGTGGTGCGTATCGCCGACTTCGGCGCCTTCGTCAACATCATGCCGGGTACCGACGGCCTGGTGCACATCTCCCAGATCGTGCCCGAGCGCGTCAATGACGTGCGTGACTACCTCAATGAGGGTGACGAGATCGTGGTCAAGGTGCTCGACATCGACAACCGCAATCGCGTCAAGCTGACGATCAAGGAAATGACCGAAGAAGAGAAGGCTGCCTTCGAAGCCGAGGAAGCCGAAACCGAGATCTGATCGCACTCGGTGTCTGACGCCCCCGTCGCTGACGCCACGGGGGCGTTTTTGTGTGTGTCCCGCTGATCTCGGCCTGTCGGCGCGATCAGCGGGCGGTAATGAGATGGACATGACGCAACTCGATTCCTCTTCGGCCGTGCCCGCCAAGGCCACCACCCGTCGCCGCGACTGGTGGGCCGTGGTCAGTGTGATGGCCGGCATCTTCCTGCTGGTGACCGCCGAGCAGCTTCCCATCGGGCTCCTGTCCCAGCTTTCCTCCTCACTGGGCGTCAGCGAGGGCAAGGCGGGTTTGATGATCACCGTGCCCGGCGTAGTGGCGGCGTTCGCCGCGCCGCTGTTGCCGGTGGCGGTGGGGCGCCTCGATCGTCGCTACCTGCTGACCGGGCTGATGGCCTTGATGGCCCTGGCCAGTGTCCTCGGTGCGTTGATGGACAGCTTTGGCTGGCTGCTGGCCACCCGGGTGCTGATCGGCTGCTGCATCGGTGGCTTCTGGGCCATCGCCGGCGGACTCGCCGGCAGACTGGTGGCGCTCGAGCAGGTGCCGCAGGCGATGTCGCTGATCTTCAGCGGCGTCGCCGCGGCTACGGTGCTGGGGGTGCCGGCGGGGACCTGGCTGGGCGACGTCAGTGACTGGCGCACCGCCTTCGCCGCTCTTGGCGGCCTGAGTGTGGTGGTGTGCATCGGGCTGTGGCGCCTGTTGCCGAGCCTGCCCGCCCGCAAGCCGGTGCGACTGGCGAGTCTTGGTGGCCAGCTCAGGGTGCCCGGCGTGTGCATCGGCGCCCTGGCGACCGCGCTTATCGTGGTCGGCCATTTTGGCGCCTACACCTTCGTCAGCCCGATCCTGCAGCGTCTTGGCGGGGTAGCGCTGGGCGATGTCTCTCGCCTGCTGCTGCTGTTTGGCGCGGCGGGACTCGCCGGCAACTTCATTGCCGGTAGCCTCGCCGGTCGCCGGCCCTACCTCACGGTGCTGCTGATACCCTTGGTGCTGGCGGCCACGACCCTGGCCTTTCCCTGGCTGGGTACCCGCCCGTTCAGCGCCACGGTGTTGCTGATGTTGTGGGGGCTGGTGTTCGGCGGTATCTCGGTCAGCCTGCAGACCTGGATCCTGCGCTCGGCCACCAATCCCGAGGCGGCCACCGCCATGATGGCCTTCGTGTTCAACCTGTCGATAGGCCTCGGCGCCTTGTCCGGCGGCCAGGTGGTGGATGCGCTCGGGCTATCGGCGGTGCTGCTGGCGGCGGGAGGGCTGTTCGTGGCGGCGGCGCTGCTGATCGCCGTGACCCCTGCGCGGGTGGTCAGCCGGCAGGAAACCAGGCCGCCCGGGACGTCTTCGCGGACTTGATCCCGGGCATGGCGCAGGGCGTCAGCCCTTATGGCGAGTCGTGGCAGAGGGTAACCTCGGCTCGCTTTCGTTCTTGTTGTTTGATGATGGACTTACCGTGAGTCGAGGAGCCTCGATGTCTTCTTCCCTTGTTGTGCCAGCGAGCCTGCGTGGCTGGCTGGTGCTGGTGGCGGCCGTCGCCGTCTTTGCTGCGGGTATCTGGCCCGTGATCGCGCTGGTCAATCAGGCGCGGCTGGTGCTGGGCCTGCCGGCGCTGGTGGCCTGGAGCTACCTGATCCTGGTCGGCTGTACGCTGACGATGCTGCTGGGCAATCGTCTGCTCCATCGGGGTCAGGACGAAGCCGGCGAGCAAGCTGGCAATGGCGAAAAAGGCGCAAGGATCGGAAAGGTGGGAGAGGGCGAGGTCGACGATGAGTGAGTGGTTGCCGCTGAGTCTGACCCTTGGCTACGTACTGCTGGCCCTGGTCATCGGCCTGGGCGGTCGCGCCGGGCGCTCGTCGAACGCGCTGGAGGAGTGGGGCGTGGCCGGGCGCAGCATGGGCCCGGTGACGCTGTATCTGTTGATCGCCGCCGGCAGCGTCAGTGCCTACACCTTCATGGGGGCGCCGGGCTGGGCCTACGCCAAGGGCGTGCCGGTGTTCTACGTGGTGGTCTACCTGGGCTATCTGGCACTGGTGGCCTGGTACTTCGGCCCCCGGGTGTGGGCCTTCGGTGCCCACTTCGGCCATGTTACCCAGGCCAGTGCCATCGCCGATCGTTACCAGAGCCCGGGGCTCGGTGCGCTGGCGGCGCTGGTGATGGCGATCGGCTCCCTGGCCTACGCGGTGCTGCAGACCATCGGCTCGGCCTACATCCTCAACGTGATGAGTGGTGGGCGCATCCCGATCTGGCTGGGGGTGGTGATCGTGCTGGGCGCCATTGCGGTCTATCTCACCCTGCGCGGACAGCGGGCCATCGGTCGTACCAACGTCTTCCAGGGCATATTGATGTTCGCGGTGGCCTGGTCCGTCGGTCTGTGGGCCACCCACAGCGCCACCGGTCAGTGGGGATTTGACGAGGTGTACCGTCAGGCCCTCGCCGAGCGCCCGGCGTTTCTGACCCTTCCCGGCGCCGGTGGCGACATGAGCTTTGCCTTCTGGACCACCTCGATCATCGTCTCGATGCTGTCGTTCATGCCGCCGGTGTGGACCCAGTGGATGAGCGCTACCTCGGCGCGCACCCTACGGCTCTCTGCCACCTGGCTGCCCAGCTACTATCTGGTGATCCTGCCGCTGGTCACGGTGGGCTTTATCGGCGTCTTCGCCCTGCCGGGGCTCGAGCGGGCCGATACCGTGGTGCTCGAGTACGCCATGGCCAACTTGCCAGTGCTGCTGGTAGGGCTGCTCGGCGCCGGCACCCTGGCCGCCTCGATGTCCTCGTCCGAGCCCTTTATCCACTCGGTGGCGCTGAGCCTCAGCCGCGACGTGATCGGGCCCTGGGCAGGCTTCAGCGATGAGCGTGCCGGGCGCTGGGCCAAGCGCTTGATCGTGCCCTTGATGGCGCTGGTGATTGCGCCGCTGGCGATCGCCGAGCCGGGGAGTCTGGTGATGATCCTGCTGATCGGTCTCGGCTTCGCCTCCCAGGTGCTGCCAGCTTTCATCGGCATGTTCTTCTGGCCCCGGGCCAACGCTCGCGGCGTGACCGCCGGCATCCTCGCGGGCTTTGTGGTGACGGTGGCCTGCATCACCCTGTGGCCGCATCCGCTGGGCATCCATGCCGGCTTCTGGGGGCTGTTGGTCAACCTGCCGGTGTTCGTCGTGACGAGTCTTGCAAGCGCCCCCACCGATGAATCAGTGGTCGAGCGCTTCTTCCGACTGGCGGCGCCGGCCTGGGCGGAAAAGCGGTGGGGAGCCCACCGGGAAGAGCGTCAGGGTCGAGCGACAAGAGGTAGGGCGGTAGACAACGGGGTGTGATCCCTGGCGCCCGAGGCGACAGCGAGCGCGTCCTGGGGGGCGCTCAAAGTGGCATGAAAAAGGCCTCTGCTGGGCAGGGGCCTATCTGGGCAGTGCTTACTTCGCAAGTGCTTGATTGGCGAGGGCCTGTCGGTCAGCGCCCTCTGGCGTCGAGACGCCGATCAGCGCTCGATGGCGAGCGCCACGCCCTGACCGCCACCGATACACAGGGTAGCAAGGCCCTTCTTGGCGTCGCGGGCGATCATCTCGTGGACCAGGGTCACCAGCACGCGGCAGCCGGAGGCGCCGATCGGGTGGCCAAGGGCGATGGCACCGCCGTTGACGTTGATCTTGTCGGTATCCCAGCCGAGTTCCTTGTTGACCGAGATGGCCTGGGCGGCGAAGGCCTCGTTGGCCTCGACCAGATCCAGCTCATCGATGCTCCAGCCGGCTTTCTCGAGGCAGCGGCGGGTGGCCGGGGCCGGGCCGATGCCCATGATCGCCGGGTCGACGCCGGCGTTGGAGTAGGCCTTGATGCGTGCCAGCGGCTCCAGGCCGAGCTCCTTGGCCTTTTCGGCGGAACACAGCATGACCACGGCGGCGCCATCGTTGAGCGAGGAGGCGTTGCCGGCGGTCACGCTGCCGTCCTTCTTGAACGCCGGACGCATGGTGCCGAGTTTTTCTGCGGACACTTCGCGGGGGTTCTCGTCGGTGTCGAAGACCACCGGGTCGCCCTTGCGCTGGGGAATCTCGATCGGCACGATCTGGCCCTTGAAGCGGCCTTCCTTGATCGCGGCGGCGGCCTTTTGCTGGGAGGCGGCGGCGAAGGCGTCCATCTCCTCGCGGGTGACACCGTACTTCTCGCCGAGGTTCTCGGCGGTGATGCCCATATGGTAGTTGTTGAAGGCGTCCCACAGGCCGTCATGGACCATGGTATCGATGGCCTTCCAGTCACCCATGCGCTGGCCGTTGCGTGAATTGGGCAGCACGTGCGGGGAAGCCGACATGTTTTCCTGACCGCCGGCGATGATCACCTCGGCGTCGCCGAGCATGATCGCCTGGGCGCCCAGATGCAGGGCCTTGAGGCCGGAGCCACAGACCTTGTTGATGGTCATGGCGGGCACGGCGTCGGGCAGGCCTGCCTTGATGGACGCCTGACGGGCGGGGTTCTGGCCGACACCTGCGGTCAGCACCTGCCCCAGCAGGACCTCGTCGACCTGTTCCGGCTTGACGCCGGTCTGTGCCAGCACGTCCTTGATCACGGCGGCGCCAAGGTCGCTGGCGGGAATGCCGGCGAGGGAGCCACCGAAGGCGCCAACGGCGGTACGGCGTGCAGCAACGATCACCACTTCTTGCATGGAGTGTCTCCTGACTTTAAGGGGCTGTCCCGTCAGCATAGGGAGCCTTGTGCAACGCGGCAATCCCTGTATGCCCGGTTTCGACGGGGGACTTTAGTATAGCGATCAAGATCAATTCGCGAGCCGTTGTGGTCAATCGCGCATAGAGCACCGACGATCGCTAAAGTAGCAAAGAGTGGCGAAAAGACCACCGGTTGGCCTGGGGGGGGGCTGGACGAGTGTCTCGCAGCGCCCTGGCCCGGTCACTCGGTGGCGGCGACCCCCCGCTGGTGGCCTCGCCGCTCCAGGTTCAAGCGCTCGATGGCTGTCACCAGTTCGCTGGCGTGGGTGATGGCGATGGCGCCCTCCGGGGTGTGCTCCTCGTCGGGAAAGTGGTTGATGTGGATGACCTGCATGCCGGCCTTGAGTCCGGCTTCCACCCCTACCGCAGCGTCGTCGATCACCACGCAGTTCTCCGGTTCGGCGCCCATGCCTTCGGCGGCGGCGAGATACAACCCGGGGTCCGGCTTCCACACCTGCAACTCGTAGGCGCTGTAGAGATTGTCGCCGAAGTGCGGCGCCAGTCCACTGGTTGCCATGGCCAGGCGGATCTTGGCCAGCGGGCCGTTGGAGGCCACCGCCTTGGGGTGGCCGGAAAGCGCTGCAAGGGCTTCCGGGATGCCCGGAACCGGGGTCAGCTCGGCCTTCATGCGCGCGGCCATATTGTCCCGCAGGCGATCCTCCATGACGTCGCGCCGGGCGTCATCGAGGGCGCCGAAGCGTTGCTCGAGTTCTAGCACGATGTCGAGAAAGCGCACGCCGCGAAACTCCTCCATGTACTGCTCGGGCGTGAACGGCAGGCCGAAGTCGGGGAAGGTCTCGGCCATGGCCCGGGCGAGCAGCGGCTCGCTGTCGACCAGGGTGCCGTCGGAGTCGAACAGCAGGCAGAGGGGGGCGGTGGTGTCGGACATGGATACCTCAGAAAAGGAGGAAGGCCACGACAGTGGGGACGGTCGCGGCGGATGATGATCAGACGAAATCCGGCGCGATCAGGCGCGGGATTGCCAGAACGATGTCGGGAAAGACGATCAGCAGCAGAATCACTGCCAGCATTACCGCTAGATACAGCAGGGTGGTGGCGAGCGCTTTCAGCAGCGGAATGCCTCCGATCTTGGCGGAAATCATCAGGCAGAGTCCATAGGGCGGCGTAATGAGGCCGAGCCCCAGCGCCATGACGCCGATGACACCGAATTGCACCGGATGCACCCCGGCCTGCATCGCCAGCGGCTGGAAGATCGGTGCCATGATGGCCATGGCGGGCAGCGAATCCATGAAGGTGCCGATGAGCAGCATCACCAGCGTCATGATGATCAACAGGGTCACCGGGTTGGTGATGTTGACGCCTTCCATCAACTTGGGCGGGATCTGATAGAAGCTGATTAGATAGCCGAAGATGGCCGCGCCCACCAGACTGAAGAGCGAGAGCGAGCACAACCGCACGGTATCGGTCGAGGCATCGAGAACCTGGCGAAAGCTCAGCTCCCGGTAAACGATGAAACCCAGTATCAGAGCGTAGAGCACGGCGATTACCGCCGCTTCGGTGGGGGTTACGATACCCAGGGTAATACCGCCGATGATCACCACCGGGATGCCTGCGGCGAGTAGTCCGTCCTTGCTGGAGCTGGCCAGTTGGCGCCAGCTGGCTCGGGGGCGTACCGGCACCTGGTAGCGCCGCACGTAGCCCATGTTCATCAGCAACTGGGCGACGCCAATCATTACCCCCGGAAGAATCCCGCCCAAGAAGAGCCCGGCGATGGAAGTATTGGTCAGGGCGCCCCATACGATCATGTTGATCGATGGAGGAATGATGATGCCCATGACTGAGGATGCGGCGGTCACGGCCACAGCGAAGTGCGTGGGGTAGCCTTCACGCTGCATGGCCGGGATCAGCACGGTACCGACACCGGCACTGTCGGCGGTGGACGAACCCGACACGCCGGCGAACAGCATGCTGACCATGACGTTGACGTGGGCAAGCGCCCCCTTGACGTGACCGACGAGACGCATGCAAAGAGTGATCAGGCGGTCGGTGATGCGTGCGGCGTTCATCAGATTGCCGGCCAGCAGGAACAACGGCACAGCCAGCAGCACAAAGGAGTCCATGCCGTTGTACATGCGCTGGAACATGACCCAGTAGGTCAGGCGAGGATCGAGGATGACCATGCCTACTGCGGTCAGCACCAGGGCCATGGCGATGGGTACACCAACAACGATAAGCACGCCGAGCAGGCCAAACAGCAGCCATGGCAGGATAAAGATGGCATCCATGGAGATCATGATGGCCTCCCGGCGCCGGTACTCTGTTGAGGCGCATCCAGGTCGAGATGGTGTTCTTGCTGGGCCGCGATGGCCTCCTGCACGGGATCTGGCGTGTTCATGGCGGCTTCCATGGCATCAAGGCCGTCGAGCACGGCCCGGGCCAGACGCTCAAGTGCGAATAGCACAATGAACAGGCCACAGACCATAAAGGCCGAATAGACGAAGATCATTGAAAGCCCCGAGGCGGTAGCGCTGCGGCGCAGGCCTGAGGCGGCGAATTCCTGGCCATACACGACGAAGATGACACCGACTGCAAGGCATGCCAGGTCACGGATCCAGCGGGTTAGGCGATCGGCACGAGTGCCACGGGGAAAGGCCTCGAGTACGAAGTGGTCGGCGTGAAGCACGCCGATGGCGGTTCCCAGCATGATCATCCACTGGAAGGCAAACCGGCTGAATTCTTCGGTCCAGTAAAGGCGTGGCAGCAGCGGCAGGTTCCGGCTGACGATCTGGTAGATGATCATGGCGATAAAACCGAACAGCAACGCCAGCAATATCCAGTGCAGTAGTTTCTCGAGCGCGCGATTCGCGCGCGAGAGCACGTTCAGGAAGAGCCTCATGGTCTCATCCTCTTGAAGGTTGGCACCGGGGCTTGCCCCGGTGCGGGGGGGAGGTTACTCGGCGTTGACGATCATTTGATGCAGCTCGGTCAGGCCCATCTCCTCGATCACCTCGGCCAGCGGCTCACTGACGATTTCCTGCATCTTCTCGCGGTCGAGTTCATGCAGGGTCGCACCTTCTTCGACCAGCAGGTCGAGCGCCTCGGAGTCCTGATCGAGCTGTACCCCGCGGGCATAGCTTGCGGCCTGGTAAGCCGCATCCATGACCGCCTCCTGTTGCGCTTCGTCCAGCCGGTCCCAGGTCATCTCGGACATGGTCAGCAGGCGCACGGTGATGTCGTGTTCGGAAAGGCCGATGTGCGGCGCCACCTCATGGAAGCGCATACGGTGGATCCACTCCGCCTCGTTGAGCAGGCCATCGATGGCGCCCAGTTGCAGGCCGGTATAGATTTCCTTCCAGGCCATCACGGTGGGCTCGGTGCCGAGGGCAGACCAGGCGGTGATCAGCGGCTTGGTGGGGTTGGTGCGAAGCTTCATGCCCTCGAGATCTTCGAGGCTGTCGAGTGCCCGACTGGAGACGATCTGGCGCTTGCCACCGCCGAAGAATGCCAGCACCTTGACTCCGGTCTCGGCGGTGATCTGGTCGGCAATCTCACGGCCAACCTCACCGTCGAGCACGGTTTGCCAGTGCTCCTGGTCGCGGTATAGGAAGGGAATGGAGAAGACGTTGGCGGTATCCGAGAAGTCGGTGATCAATCCCGGGTTGATGATCGACATGTCGAGGGCACCCGCCATTTGCTGCTCGAACATTTCTGTCTCGTGCCCGAGCACGGAGTTGCCCATGATCTGCACACCGAGGTCGGTGTCGGCCTGTTCGAGCAGTTCCTTAAAGCGGGTGGCACCGAGATGGTAGGCAGTGTCCTCGGTGCCGCCGTGACCGAAGCGCAGATCGAAGGCTTGGGCGCTGGCACCGAGGCCGAGCCCGGCGAACAGGGTAGCGCCGACCAGCAGACCGTGGCCGAGGCGCGCAATGGAGGTGCGGGAAAGGGGCTTGGGGGTATGAGTCATGTAAACCTCGATTTATTGTGTTGTCAGGCGTTGGCCGATTCAGGGGATGGGGCCGGCCACCCCATGGATCTTCAGTCGTTCAGCACTTCGTCGTTGACTGGACTCAACGGGCGTTCGCCCTTGAGCGCCAGGCGGATATTGTCCACCGCGCGCTGGGCCATGGCGGTACGCGTCTCGTGGGTGGCCGAGCCGATATGGGGCAGGGCGACCACATTGGCCATGTGCGGCAGCGGTGAATCTGCGGGCAGCGGCTCCTGCTCGTAGACGTCGAGGCCGGCGGCGTGCAGGGTGCCGTCTTGCAGCGCCGCGATCATGGCGGCTTCGTCTACCACCTTGCCACGGGCCAGGTTGACGAAGATGGCGCCGGGCTTCATGCGCTGGAACTCGGCGGCGCCAAAGAGCTTTTCGGTCTCGCGGGAGAGCGGCACCGTGACGCAGACGAAATCGGCCTGCTCGAGCAGCTCTTCCAGCTCGCGTCGCTGGGCGCCGAGTTCTCGCTCGAGCTCAGGCTTGGGTGAGGCCTTGGTATAGAGGATCTTCATGCCGAAGCCCAGGGCGCCGCGGCGGGCGATGGCGGCGCCGATGCGGCCCATGCCGACCATGCCCAGGGTCTTGCCGTGGACGTCGCTGCCATAGAGCGGCTTGCCGATGCTTTCCTTCCAGTTGCCTTGCTTGACCAGCTCGGCCAGTTCGACGGCTCGCCGTGCGGTGCTCATGATCAGCAGAAAGCCCGTATCGGCGGTGGTCTCGGTCAAGACGTCAGGGGTGTTGCACAACAGGATGCCGCGGCGGGTCAGCTCGTCGAGGGGATAGTTGTCGTAGCCCACCGAAATACTGGCGATAGCCTCGAGGTTCGGCGTCCTGTCGAGCAGCGAGGAGGTGATCTTGAGGCTTGAACCAACCAGGCCATGAGCCCGTGACAGGGCGTCGACAAAGGCCGGGTCCTCGGTATGCGAGACGCCCGGCAGGTAGTCCACGTGGAACTCCTCGCGCAGGGCGTCGAGCTGCTCTTGGTTGATCTCGCGAAATACCAGGATGCGTTTGGTCATGGGGTGCTCTTGTCGTTGTGGTGCGGTGGGTTGCCGGCCGTCCTTTTCGGCATGGGGCAGCCGGGGGCCGCGTCGGGTGACGTCTGCCGAAGGCAAGGGGGCCTTCGGCAGTCGGCGCGTCAGGCCGCGGTTGCGGCTTCCAGTTGGTCCAGGCGCTCGCGGTCGGGGAGTCCTTCCATGTCGCCCGGTACCTGGACCTGCTCGGCGCCGATAAGGTTGGCGCGCTTGAGCGCCTGGCGTGGATCGAGACCATCGAGCATGGCGCTGACGAAGCCCACGGCGAAGCCATCCCCGGCGCCGACGGTATCAACCACCGTCTCCACCGGGACGCCGGCCACGGTGAAGGCTTCGTCTTGCCCTGTCAGGGTGCCGCGGTAGTAGCTGCCCTCCGGGCCTAGCTTGATCACCACGGCATCTGCACCCTGATCCAGGTAGAAGCCGGCGATATCGTGGGCGCTGGTCTGGCCGGTCAGCAACTGGCCCTCGGACAGACCGGGCAGCACCCAGTTGGCCTGGGCGGCCAGGCCGTTGAGGGTGTCGCGCATCTCGCTTTCGCTGGCCCACAGGGTCGGACGCAGGTTGGGATCGAAGGACACGCTGGTGCCATGCTGGCGGGCCTTTTCGAGCAGAAACTGCGAGAGTTCACGGCAGCTGGCGGACAACGCAGGCGGGATGCCGGTTGCGTGCAGATGGCGCAGGGTGCTGAAGTCGACGTCCTGGGCGTCGGCCGGCGACAGCTTGCTGGCGGCGCTGTTGTGGCGACGGTATTCGACTCGGGGATCCGCGCCGCCCACCGCGCGCTCCTTGAACACCAGACCGGTGGCGTGCTCGGCGTCGGTGATCAGGTGGCGACAGTCGAGGCCTTCGCGCTCCAGGCTCGCACGCAGGTAGCGGCCAAAACAGTCTTCGCCGACCCGACTGAGCCAGCCCACCTTGAAGCCCAGCCGTGACAGGCCGATGGCCACGTTGGTGTCGGCGCCGGCACAGCTGCGCGAAAAGCGCTCGACCTCGGCCAGGTCGCCCGGGGCGTCGGCGGCGAACAGCGTCATGGCCTCGCCGAAGGTAAGGATGTCAGGAGTGTTCTGGTTCATGAGGAGGTCTCTGAGGTGGAAGACGAAGAGGACACTGAGGAAGGCTCCGCAGTGACGGAAGGGGTGGCAGCGGGCTGGGTGGAGCCCCTTGCCGTCAGCGTCGGGGCGAAGGTCGCACGCTGCGGCGCCTGCCGAGGCCCGACGGCACGGGCGCGCAGGCAGTCGACGGCGGCCTGACCGATGGCACCGGTGGGCTGGGCAAGGGTGGTGATGCCCGGTTCGGTCAGGTCACACCACTCTAGCTCGTCGATGCCCATCAGCCCGATCTCTCCCAGGAGGTAGCCGAGGGCCTTCATGCGTCGGGTCAGTGCCAGGGTTACCTGGCCATTGGCGCAGAGGATCGCCGGGCGGGAATCGCCTGCGCTATCGACAAATCGAGCCAATGCCTGGTCCAGGCGTTGGCGATCGCCAAGCTCGATGACCAGGGTGTCGCCGGATAGCGAGCCGTCACGGCAGCGCTGGTTGAAGCGCTCCAGACGAGCTTGACGAGAGCTGGCCTGGGCCGGCGGTTCGGTAATGAACAACAGGCGCCCGTAGCCCTGTTCGCGCAAGTGCGCGATGGCCATGTCGATGGCGGCGTCGTTGTCGAGCCCTACCTCGTCGGCATGGACGTCGGCGAGGCTGCGATCGAGCAGTACCAACGGCGTGCCGCTGTCGGCCAGCTGGGCGAGGGCGTCGCTGTGGCGGCCGGTCGCGTTTACCACCAGGCCCTCGATACGGTAGGACGACAGCAGCGCCAGCTGCTGGCGCTCCTGCTCGAGGTCGTTATCGCTGTTGCACACCATCAACGACAGTCCCGCCTGACGACAGGCCTGTTCGACGCCATGCATGATCGCCACCGAAAAAGGATTGCGGATATCGGCCACCAGCATGCCGACCAGGCCGGAGGGGCCTCCCTTGAGGCCCCGGGCCATGGGATTGGGCTGGTAGCCCAGCGCAGTGGCGGCAGCGACGATACGCTCGCGCATGGCCTCGGACAGCCGTTCTCGTTCACCGCTGTAGTAGCGCGAGACGCTGGTCTTGGAGACGCCAGCCTGGCGGGCGACTTCGAGGATGGTGGCGGGTCGACGGCGGTCATTCATGGGGCGGCTCTTGGATAAGATGGCATCGTCCGTTTACAAGGGCGACGCTGGCGAGCCCTGTCGAGGTGAGCAGGCCAGGTGATGCGACAACGGCAGGACGTCGAGAAGTCCGTATGGGAACGTTCCCATTGGCTGACAAGCTTAGGCGCTAAAGGCCGAAGCCAGCAACAAGGCGTGCCTTAGACAATGGTCTCGAGGTGATGTAGAGCAATGAAAAGGCCCGACAATTGCCGGGCCTCAGGGTATATGCAGCGGAATTTAGCCGCTGGAGAGCATGGCGTGTCTGTCGCGATCCTTCTGCAGCCGTGAGATGACCGTCGGCAGCTGGAACATGCTGGTGATCATGTGGGCGCCTTCGGGCGTTTCTTCGGCATCGGCGAAGCGATTGAGGTGGACCACGGTCATGCCTGCGGCCAGGGCCGCGTTGACGCCGACGATGGCGTCATCGATGGCGATGCAGTCCTCGGCGGCGAAGCCCATGATGCTGGCGGCATGCAGGTACAGGCAGGGGTCCGGCTTCCAGCAGTTGGCCGTGTAGCCGCTGAACAGGCGATTGCCGAACACCTCGGTCAGGCCCACGGTGGCAAGAGAGGTGCGCACCTTGTTTTCGGGGCCGTTGGAAACCACGCCCATGGGGTAGTGCGACAGCGCGGCGAGGGCCTCGGTGGCACCGGCGATGGGGGTCAGGTCGGTGGCCAGGCGGCGGTTGAGGTTGGCGCGCATGCTCGCTTCCAGCACCTCGAGGTGGTCCGGATCGACCTGACCATGTTGTGCCTCGAGGGTGGCGACGATGTTGCGAAAGCGCGCGCCGCGAAAGTCGCCCATATAGTCCTCGGCCCGGAACGGCAGTCCGGCGGCGGAGAGGCTGACGGCCATCTCGGCGGCCAGCAGGGGTTCACTGTCCACCAGGGTACCGTCACAGTCGAACAGCAGGCAGAGGGGGCGAGCCATGGAGGCGACCTCGCGATTCGTTGCGTTATCGAACAGTGTTGCAGATTTCTGCGGAGTCTGCCTGTGTTCGAAGTCGAAAACCACAATTTTTGAACACTGTTTTTTCACGCTGCGCAGTCCGCACTATTGCGGTGCGGAAAAGGGGAATTTGAGGCGGCGAGGACCTCTTCGCTATGCTGAAACACTGCGGTGTTCGAAACACCACATTCTCGGGGCGGGATGGCCCCGGCCATGGTTCAAGGAGGTACTCATGAAAGAAGAGACACTGTGGTCCATCGTGGGATCCGCGGCCGCGGTGGGGGCCAGCGTGATGTCACGCAAGGCCGCCAAGCGTGCCTATCAAAAGGTATCGGACAAGGAACCGCCGGAAAATCCGGATCGCGACGACGTCGAGTGGCGCGAGGCGATCCTGTGGGGAGCCGCTACCGGCGTGATGGTCGGCGTGGCCCGCGTAGTGGGCCGTAGCGCCGGGCGCAAGGCGCTGGACAAGACCCGCAAGGGCGGGCGTTCTGCCAGGCTGCTGCCCGGCAAGCGTTGATCACAGTACAGCAAGGGGCGTCGCCCACCGCCCCTTCCTGGGTCAACCCGTCATGCCCTTGAGCACCTGGGCCGCGATGTGACCTGCTTCGCTGTGGTCGGGGATCGCCATGAAGGTGCTCTGGGAATAGGCGGGGTCGGGATAGCGGTAGAAGCCTTCGCCACTGGGCAGACCTAGCTTTCCGTTGGCAAGAAAATGCTGATGGAGGAAGTCGGCGTTGGCCCGCATTTCGTCGTTGTCGTCGACCTCGCCCCAGTGGTGGCTGACGTCGAAGCACGTCTTCATGCCGATGATGTCCATCATGCCGCAGGGCCCCGCTGCAGAGCTCCACATTTTCATGAAGGTGCGGTCGATCATCTCGGCGCTGCCGACGCCCTCACGCAGCAGGGTCAGGGAAGCTGTCAGCAGTGGCACCAGCCAGCTGTTGATCAGATAGCCGTTGCGCGGCTTTTCGACCGGGATGGGGATCATGCCGATGTCGATGGCGAAGCGCGTAACCGACTCCAGGGTAGTGAGTGATGTGCGTGGGTGAGCCATCACCTAGGCCACATTCATGATCCACACCAGGTTGGCGAAGTGCAGCGCGCAGTAGCGCTCCGGGCGTCCGCTGTCATCGGCGAAGTCGGCGGGCAGCAGGGTCGAGGAATTGGTTGCCACCAGGGTCTCGGGGCTGAGCAGCGGTGACAAGGTCCGGTACAGCTGGCGCTTGATCTCGGGATCTTCGGGTACGGCTTCGATCACCAGTTCGGCGTCGGCCACCGCTTCGGCCAGGTCGCTGGTGTAGGCGAGCCGCGCGCGGGTGGCGGCGATGGCTTCGGGCTTGGCGCCCACGTCGGCCTGATAGATGCCGGCGTAGTGGTCATGGCTTGCGCGGCAGCGCTCCAGCGCCGTGTCGTCGATGTCATAGACGATGACACTTTTGCCCTTGAAGGCGCTGTGCCAGGCGATCTGGCCACCCAGGACGCCGCCACCCAGCACGCACAGCCTGTGTGGTCCATTTTCGAGAGAAGAGGAAAGGCTCGGGGTCATGTTCTGTCTCCGTGCTGGATCAGAATCTTGGCGTGATCACCGGGATGGCGAAGCGTCTCGAAGGCCGCAGGGACCCCGTCGAGGGTGACGCGGTCGGTGATCAAGGGGGCGGCGTCGAGGCGGCCGTCGGCGAGGTCGGTGAGGGTGGCAGCGAACTCCTCGGGGCGGTAGCCGAACGAGAAGCTGAGGTCCAGCTCCTTGCCAATACCGACGATCGGCTCGATCTGATCGGTCTGCATGCAGACGCCGACCACCACCAGCCGACTTCTTGGTGGCAGGTCGAGCATGGTCCGGGCGATCAGACCGGGCACGCCGACACACTCGAAGGCCACGCAAGGCCTGGGCTGAGCGCCGATCGACAGCATTGCCATGGGGCCGTACATGTCGAAGCCCTGTGGCGCTTCTGCGGCCTCGAGCCAGCAATCAAAGGGGGCACGTTCGGCCGGATCGACAACGATATCGGCACCCAGGCACTCGGCCAGTTGGCGCCGATGGGGGGAGAAGTCGGTGGCCACCACCGGGCCAAAGCCGGCCGCCTTCAGTGCCATCACCACCGACAGGCCGACCGGACCGCAGCCGATCACGATCGGCACTTCGCCTCCGGCGAGCCGGGCTCTGGCGACGGCGTGGCGGCCGATGGCCAGTGGCTCGGTCAGTGCCGCCAGTTCGCTGGGCAAATCGCCGGGCACCTCCAGCAGACTGTGTTCCTGAAGGCGCATCAGCTCACCGAAGCCGCCGGGGTAGGCGTTGGCATAGCCGATGTGATGAAAGCCTTGGGCGTTGACCGCGTAGGGCACCGAGCAGACGCGGGTTCCGGCCTTGTATCGCTTGTCGCTGCCGGTGCCGTGGTCGAGGATCTCGGCACAGAATTCGTGGCCGAAGACCACGCCCTGGTCCGGTTCGAAGGCTACTGGAACGCGGCCCTTGCGAAGCCCCGCCAGCGCATCGTGACAGTGATCTGCCATGTGCAGATCGCTGCCGCAGATACCGCAGGCCAGGGTCTTGACCAGCACTTCTCCCGCTTCCGGCGTCGGGTCGGGCAGTGACTCGAGGCCGAGTCGCTCGTTGCGCAGGACGATCGCGCGCATGGGGAATCTCCTTGGCGTCGATGACGGGCCCCGCGGCACCTGCCTGGCGGGACACATACCGAGCGCAATTGTTGTAGGGAGTCTTGTCGATTGACGCCGCGTGGAGGCGTGATCTTGGCGGGCTAGCGCGGCGCGTCGGTGTAGTGCGGTTGGGGAGGCGTGACATAGCGCGCCGGGTCGAGGCCGCGCTCGGTGATCAGCGCATCGATGAGCCCCATGATGCTGCTGGCGTCCATCAGCCCCAGATAGTTGCCTTGCTGATCGAAGTTGACGTTGGCGCCCTCGACGACCATGAAGGTGTCGGTGATCCCGTCATTGTCGGCGGGAGTGGCGAAGGTATGGATGGAGCCGCCGGGCTCGTACAGGTAGCAGCCGGCGGTCTGGGGTTGATCGGGATACTCGAGATAGTGCCAGCGTCCCGACAGGGTGAAGAAGTGCACCGTACCGGTGTGGTAGTGCTTGGGCAGCACCACACCGGGTTTGAACTTCACCCGCAGCACCCAGACGCCGTTGTGCGGGTCGAGAAACAGCGGCTGGACGTCGACGCCGGGGATGCCTGGCAGCGCGTCTTCATAGATGGGGAGTTCCTGGGTATCCAGGGTCAACAGGGCATCATGGGGCGAAATCTGGAAAGGAAATGGCATCTTGTTGTCGCTCTTTTCGTGGATGGATCAAAGAAACGTCTTCGAAGCATCATCCTCGTCTGCCAGACATCCTCCGATTTGACATTTGATGACAAGGATTTGACCTAGCGCGACACTTAGGGCTAGACCTTAGATGGAGAGGGCTTGTCTGAAAAGTGCCTGCGCTCGGTAATACGGCGTTAAAAATCGGATCAAAATGCTCATTTACACCCCGTAAACTGCGCTTTCTCACCGATTTTTGCCTTGTCTAACCTTCGCTCGTCGACTTTTCGGACAGCGCCTAGGCCAAGCGCGCTGGAGGCAAGAGCCCCAGGATCAACCGCCTCGAAAACGATGAACCGCTTCGAAAATTGAAGAGAGAATCAGCATCCGAGCAACGTAGGTGGTAAGGAAGTCAGGCTGAGGGAGAGAGCATGGCCGACTATTCGCGAGCGTCGTCACTGCACGGTTTCGCCAACTTCGCGCGCCAGCAGGGCATCGACCCCGAGGCCCAGCTTGCTAGGGTGGGGCTATCGCTCTCGTTGCTGGAGTCGCCGGAAAGCATCATCGAGTTCTCGAGTCTGGCGATGCTGCTCGAAAACTGTGCCGAAGCATCCGGGGATTCGCTGTTCGGCCTGAAGTTCGGCCAGTACCAGGGAGTCGATATCTTCGGACCCTTGCTCTACCTGATTCAGAATGCCGCTACGGTCGGCCTGGCGCTGGAGGCGCTGGCAGATCACTTTTCCGCCCACTCGAGCAGTGCGGTCATCGACATCGAACGTGGCCCACGCCAGGCCTTTCTCAGCTACACCATGGTGGGGGGCGGGGCGGCTCCCGGTCGCCAGATCAGCGAGTTGCCGGTAGGCGTCGGCCAGCGCCTGCTGTCGTTGCTGCTGGGGCCGCAGTGGCGTCCCAGGGCCATCTATCTGGCGACGTCCCCCAGCGTGCCTGCGCTCCTGTATCAACGTTTGCTGGGGGTGGTGCCGACCTTCAACAGCCCTTCCGATGGCTGGCTGCTGGAATGTTCCGACCTCGAGCGTCCTCTGGTGACCGCCGACGGACGTCTGCATCGCTTGATGGAGCAGTATCTGACCTATCGGCCGGAACAACTCCCTCAAGATCTGGTCGATGAAGTGTCGTGGCAAATCCGTCAGCAGCTGGGGCAGGGGGGCGCTGGACTCGATGACATCGCCAGGCGACTGGCGCTGAACCCGAGAACGCTGCAGCGACGTCTGGCCACCAGGGGGCGATGTTTCCAGGATCTGGTCGATGAGGTCCGCAGGCAGTTGGCGATTCATTATCTTCGGGAAACGTCGCTGCCGTTGACCGATATCGCGAATCTGCTGGGCTACTCCGAGTTGAGCGCGCTGACGCGAGGTTGTCGCCGCTGGTTTGGGGTTGCGCCGAGTCGCTGGCGCCAGCACCAGCGGCGGAGATCGAACGGCGCAGGTTAGGCGCTGGTCTTTGAGTCGGCAGCCCGGGTGGTGGGCGCGAGGCGATTGCGCTGAAGTGCGCTTAGGTTATCGCTTCAGCACAGCTGCAGCCGGGTGTGGTCCGAAGGATGTGTTTCACTCTCCATGGGGACGGCCCGTGTACCCCTGATGTGGCCATGCCAAGGGGCGCCCAGGTCTTGGTGGACACTAGACTTGTTGCTGCTGACATCACTGTCATCAAGGTTGCCATCAAGAGAGCTATCACCATGAGCGAAGGAGAGGCGCGACGATGACGCCGCTATGGAAGGCATATCGGTTTACGCGCCGCGAGCAGCATGCCGCGGAAGCGGCCAGATCACGGGAGTCGCTGATCCAGATCCTGGATCGCGCCCGGGACGAGGACGTGTCGCTCAATCCGCGTCCTTCCTCCACGATTCTGGCGCTGGGGCTTCTCTGCCTGTTGCTGGGCACGCTCGGCTTTATCATCACCCTGGCGGGAGGGCTCTCCTGGCCGTGGCTGATTCCGCTGGCGCTGGTCGGGGCAGCCTTGCTGGGTTTCGACTGGCACGCCACCGAGCGGGTGGCCGCCTTCCTGCGACTGTTGGTGCGGCGTGCGGCGGAGCTCGACTTTAGACTGGCCGAGCCCGATGTCGATCTTGATGCGATGCTGACGACGCTCCGGCGAAAGATCACCGACTTTCAGCGTACCTATGCGGACAATGGCGAGCTTGAGTACTGCCGCAGGGCGGCCGATGAGCGCGTCGGTGGCGAATACTGGGTCTATCGCTTCGCCTATGACGAGGGCATGGACAAGGACCGTCGGACCTATCATCGCAACGGCCTGATCTGCGATCTCTTCGAGGTGGCGGCGGTGGATCTTTGCAACCCGCGAGAGGGCAAGTGGCGACTGTTGCACCACGGTTCCACCGGCGAACGCTGGGGAGAGGGCGCCTTTTCTCGCTATTTCGTCGCCTGCACGGCGGAACATGACGCCCTGGCGGCGTTTCTTACCGATGATGTCGTTGACTGTCTCGTGCGTCTTGCCCGCAGTTATCCGGAACTGAACGTTCAGGTCACCCGGGATCATCTGCTGTGTCTGACCTGGTCCGGCGAAGACCCCTACGCGCGGTTATTCGAGCCTGTCTCGGTGGCGCCTGCTGCGCGGCGGGCACCCTTTACCTCGAGCCAGGCGCCGGGGGAAGACCCCGATGAGGTCTATCGGGCGCTTGAAAGGCGACTGCGTGCTCCGCGCCATCTCACCGCGCTGGAGCCGCTGCTCAATGCCATCGAGGACATTCGCGCCGAGCTACCGGTGTCCTCGGCCCGCACGGAGGCCAATATTCCGTTGCGGCGACGGCTGGAAGAGTCTACCTGCTGACACCTGACGAGCGGTTTGGTGTTGTACCAGCGGCGCACAACGAAACGCCCCAAGCCTTGCCGGCATGGGGCGTTTTGCGTTACCGCTGCGGGAACCTGATCGACGCTTACTTCACCTTTGGATCAAGTTCACCTCGGGCGTAGCGCTCGAACATGCCTTCCAGGCTGATCGGCTTGATCCTGCTGGCGTTGCCGGCGGTGCCGAAGGCTTCGTAGCGGGCGATGCAGATGTCCTTCATGGCGCTGACGGTAAGCTTGAGGAACTTGCGCGGGTCGAACTCTGCCGGGTTCTCGGCCAGGAAGCGACGTACCGCACCGGTCGAGGCCAGACGCAGATCGGTGTCGATGTTGACCTTGCGCACGCCGTGCTTGATGCCCTCGACGATTTCTTCCACCGGGACGCCGTAGGTCTCGGGGATGGCACCACCGTTGGCGTTGATCACCTCGAGCCACTCCTGGGGCACGCTGGAGGAGCCGTGCATGACCAGGTGGGTATCCGGGATGCGCTCGTGGATTTCCTTGATACGCTGGATCGACAGGGTGTCGCCGGTGGGCGGACGGGTGAACTTGTAGGCGCCGTGGCTGGTGCCGATGGCGATGGCCAGGGCGTCGACGCCGGTGGCCTTGACGAAGTCGGCGGCCTCTTCCGGGTCGGTCAGCAGCTGGTCGTGGCTCAGCTTGCCCTCGGCGCCGATGCCGTCTTCCTCACCGGCCATGCCGGTTTCCAGGCTGCCCAGGCAGCCGAGCTCACCTTCTACCGACACGCCACAGGCGTGGGCCATCTCGACGGTGCGGCGGGTGACGTCGACGTTGTAGTCGTAGTCTGCCGGGGTCTTGCCGTCCTCGCCCAGGGAGCCGTCCATCATCACCGAGGAGAAGCCGAGCTGGATCGAGCGCTGGCACACAGCGGGGCTGGTGCCGTGGTCCTGGTGCATGACCACCGGAATATGCGGAAACTCTTCCACGGCGGCCAGGATCAGGTGGCGCAGGAAGGGGGCGCCGGCGTATTTGCGGGCGCCGGCGGAGGCCTGCAGAATCACCGGGGAGTCGGTGGCGTCCGCGGCTTCCATGATGGCGCGAACCTGCTCGAGGTTATTGACGTTGAAGGCCGGCACGCCGTAGCCATGTTCGGCGGCGTGGTCCAGCAATTGGCGCATACTGACGAGTGCCATGGAGGTACCTGATTCTTGAAGAGGTCGAGAGCGCGATGCTGTCGCGCCCATGTCGCTTGGGTTGTCAAAGGGCCGGCGATGGCCGGCCCCGGGGCTTAGGCTTGGTAGAAAGCACCGACGAGCGCCGCTGCTTTTTCGGCAAACCTCAGCGAGCGGCGGCCTCGAGGGCGCTGACCGCCGGCAGTTCCTTGCCCTCGACGTACTCGAGGAAGGCACCGCCTCCGGTGGAGATGTAGGACACCTGCTCGGCGATGCCGTACTTGTCGATGGCTGCCAGGGTGTCACCGCCGCCGGCGATGGAGAAGCCGTCGCTTTCGGCGATGGCCTTGGACAGGGCCTCGGTGCCGCCACCGAACTGGTCGATCTCGAACACCCCGACGGGGCCGTTCCACAGGATGGTGCCGGCGCTCTTGAGCATGTCGCCCAGGCGGGCGGCGGTATCCGGGCCGATGTCGAGGATCATTTCGTTGTCGGCGACCTGGTCCACCGGCTTGGTGACGGCTTCGGCGGAGTCGGAGAACTCGGTGGCCACGACCACGTCGGTGGGCAGCGGAATCTCGACCCTGGCCATCAGCGCCTTGGCCTTGTCCACCAGGTCGGCCTCGTAAAGCGACTTGCCGACGTTGTGACCCGCCGCGGCGATGAAGGTGTTGGCGATACCGCCGCCGACGATCAGCTGGTCGCACTTTTCGGACAGGGCGTTGAGCACCTCGAGCTTGGTCGAGACCTTGGAGCCGCCGACGATGGCGGTCATCGGGCGCCTGGGAGTCGCCAGTGCCTTTTCCAGGGCATCGAGTTCGGCGGCCAGCAAGGGGCCCGCGCAGGCGGTCGGTGCGAAGCGGGCCACCCCGTGGGTGGAGGCCTGGGCACGGTGGGCGGTACCGAAGGCGTCCATCACAAAGACGTCACACAGCTCGGCGTAGCGCTTGGCCAGGGCTTCGTCGTCCTTCTTCTCGCCCTGGTTGAAGCGCACGTTCTCGAGCAGTACCACGTCGCCGTCTTCCAGGCTCGGTTCCTGCTCGAGATAGTCGGTCACCAGGCGCACGGGGCAGTCCAGCAGGTCACCGAGGTAGGCCGCCACCGGTGCCAGGGTGAACTCGTCGGCCGGCTCGCCTTCGGTGGGGCGGCCCAGGTGGCTCATCAGCAGCACCTTGGCACCTGCGTCGCGAGCTGCCTTGATGGTCGGCAAGCTGGCGCGCAGACGGGCATCGCTGGTCACCTGGCCGTGTTTGACAGGTACGTTGAGGTCTTCGCGAATCAGTACCCGCTGACCCTTGAGGTCGAGATCGGTCATCTTGCGCACGTTCATGTCGGCAGATCCTCGTCTGGAAAGTCTGAGGGAGACAGCGAATGGCAACGGCTGGTCAGTGGAAGTGTCATCGCTCGGGAACCCGGGGAAGGCTGGCGAGGCGCCCGGCCACGTCCAGCATGCGGTTGGCGAAGCCCCATTCGTTGTCGAACCAGCAAAGCAGCTTGAGCAGGCGGCCACCGGCCACCCGCGTCTGAGTGGCGTCTACGATACCGGAGCGGGGATCGTGGTTGAAGTCGATGGACGCCATGGGCTCCTCGGTATACCCCAGCAGGTCAGGAAGCCGTGACTCGCTGGCCTCGCGCAGCAGTCGGTTGACCTCGCTGGCCGAGGTATCGCGCTTGACGCAGATGGACATGTCCATGGCCGAGACGTTGATCGTCGGCACCCGTACATGGAGGCACTCGAAGCGCTCCGCCAGGTGCGGCATCAGGCGATTGATGCCTCGGGCCAGGCCGGTGTCCACCGGCACGATGGATTGCATCGCCGAGCGGGTCAGGCGCAGATCGGTCTGGTGGTAGGCATCGATCACCGGCTGGTCGTTCATGGCCGAGTGAATGGTCGTGGTCACACCGTGCTCGATGCCCAGCGCCTCGTCGAGCACGGTCAGGATCGGCACCAGGCAGTTGGTGGTGCAGGACGCTGCCGAGACCACCCGGGCATCGGGCGTCAGGTCGTCGTCATTGATGCCGCTGACGATGGTGGCGTCGACGTCGCTTTCTGCCGGCTGGGAGAACAACAGCCGGCCGGCTCCTGCCGCGAGATGGCGCTCGGCGGTGGCGCGATCCTTGAAGCTGCCGGAGCACTCCAGCACCAGGTCGATGCCGAGTGACCGCCAGGGCAGGCGGTCAGGGTCCTCTTCGGACAGCACCCGGATCGCATGACCGTTGATGATCAGATGGCCGTCGCGGCTTTCCACCCGGCCGGGGAAGCGTCCGTGGGTGGTGTCGTAGCGAGTCAGGTAGGTAATGGTATCGAGTCCCGAGAGCTCATTGATCGCCACCACCTCGAAGCTGGGGTCGTTGCGTTCGATGAGGGCTCGCAGGACGCACTGGCCGATGCGGCCGTAGCCATTGATGGCAATACGCTGGGCCATGGGGCTCGATACTCTCCACGGAGGGATGGACACAGGCGCGAAAGTCTATCTCAAATCGCCCCGCGCGTCGCGGCTCCAGCGGCGTCACACTGGGCATAAAACCGCGCAGGTAGCATAAAAATAAAGCTGAATCGGTTCAGCCGAGCATGCCGGCCAGGCGCCAGGCCAGCGGCATCATCAGCGCCGTCAACACCCCGGTCAGCGTCATGCCGAGAGAAGCGAAGGCACCGGCGGTGGGGCCCAGCTCGAAGGCGCGCACGGTACCGATGGCGTGGCCGTTGATGCCCAGCGCCAGCCCCAGCAGGCGCTGATCGGTGATCTTCAAGAGCCGGCCGAACAGGCTGACGCAGGCGGTGGCCGCGACGCCGGTGATCAACAATCCCCCCATCAGGATCGGCACGGAGCCGCCCAGGCGCTCGGTGATGCCCATGGCGATGGGAGCGGTCACCGATTTGGGTGCCAGCGAGGCCAGCAGTTCCGGCGGCGCCCCCAGTGCCCAGGCGATCAGCAACGCATAGCAGGCGGCCAGCACCGTCGACACCGGCAGGCAGACCAGCAGCGGTCGCCATAGCGCGCGTATGTGGTGCATCTGCTGGTAGAGCGGTACCGCCAGGGCCACCGTGGCCGGGCCCAGCAACAGCATCAGCCACTGGGCGCCCTGGCGATAGTCGACGTAGGCGATGCCGGCCGCCTTGAGCGTCGCGGCGAGCAGCAACGAGGCCAGCAGTACCGGCGGGCACCAGCCGGGAGAGCCGAGCCGCCGAAACAGCGCCATGCCGGCCAAGTAGGCGCCGATGGACAGGGCGATGGCCAGCATCGATGTATCGAGGTGATCGACCACGGCGAGGCTCATGAGGTTTTTCCTTGGGCGGTGGTGGTCGCCTCGGAGGGCGTCGCCGGCAGCAGGCGGCGCATCAGCCACAGGGTGCTGGCAACGCTCAACAGAGTGCCTAGGGTCAGCGCCAGCCCCACGGCGAGCCAGTGCCCCGAGATCTGGTCGAGCACCCAGAACACCCCGACCACGCCGGGCATGATCAGCATCGCCAGCAGCATGATCAGCGGCTGTGCCGCCGCTGCCACGTCTTCGTGCATGCGGCCTCGTAGTACGAAGACACCAGTCAATAGCATCAGTCCGACGACGCCGGGGGACAGCGGCAGTTCACCCAGGCTGACCACCAGGTCGCCGACCAGCCACAGCAGCGAAAGCCATAAAAAGCCTCGTAACACGGACATTGCAATCCTCTTGGGTCATTGTCACTGGCCGGGGCCAGGGGAATTGAGCCATTGTGCCGACTCATGGTGCCTTGGTCAGCAGGGGCTCTCGTTGCAGCGCGTCATCCGCTACCCTGTGTAGACTGACTATTCGCCTACCGCCCGACTGGGTCGGGCATGACAGGGAGATTGATGATGAGTGATATTGCCAGCTGGCTGGGTGCCGAGGCAGAGGACCTTTTGACTCATGAATGTCGCGGTATCGCCAAGGAGCAACTCCACCTGCCGGGATCGGACTTCGTCGACAGGGTGATGATGGACTCCGACCGCTCGCCGGCGGTGCTGCGCAGCATGCAGACGATGTTCAACCATGGCCGTCTGGGGGGCACCGGCTACCTCAGCATCCTGCCGGTGGATCAGGGGATCGAACACTCCGCTGGCGCCTCCTTCGCACCCAACCCGATCTACTTCGATCCGGCCAACATTGTGGAGCTGGCGATCGAGGGCGGCTGCAACGCCGTGGCTTCCACCCTGGGTGGCCTGTCGTCGGTGGCGCGCCGCTATGCCCACCGCATCCCGATGATGCTCAAGTTGAACCACAACGAGACGCTGACCTATCCGGCGATCTACGATCAGACCCTGTTCGCCGAGGTCGACCAGGCCTTCGACATGGGGTGCGTCGCCGTGGGTGCGACCATCTACTTCGGTTCTCCCGAGAGCCGTCGCCAGATCGAAGAGATCAGCGCGGCCTTCGAGCGCGCCCACGAGTTGGGCATGGTGACGGTGCTGTGGGCCTATCTGCGTAACCCGGCCTTCAAGCATGAGGGCACCGACTACCATGTGGCCTCCGACCTCACCAGTCAGGCGGTGCACCTGGCGGCGACGCTCAAGGCGGACATCGTCAAGCAGAAGCTGCCCGAGAACAACGATGGCTATCGCACCATCGGCTTCGGCAACACCCACGAGAAGGTCTACAGCGAGTTGACCAGCGATCACCCGATCGATCTGGCCCGCTATCAGGTGGCCAACGCCTACATGGGTCGTGCCGGGCTGATCAACTCCGGCGGTGCCTCCACCGGAGAAGGCGACTTGACCCAGGCGGTGCGTACCGCGGTGATCAACAAGCGGGCCGGTGGCATGGGCCTGATCTCCGGGCGCAAGGCCTTCCAGAAGCCGATGCGCGACGGGGTAAGCCTGCTCAACGCCATTCAGGACGTCTATCTGGCGCCGGATGTCACCATCGCCTGATCCAAGCCTGCCTCGACAACCGCGCAGGATAGAGGACCAGGCCGCCTAGGCCGACCATCAAGGTCGCTAGATACAGCAGGGGCACGGCGTAAGCCGTGCCCCTGCTCGTTTCTGCTGGTCACGCTTTTGGTCGCAACAGGCCGGGCGTGCCGGCCCGCGCTGGACTTAACCCAGCAGCGCCTTGGCGCGTTCCACCAGGTTGTCCACGGTGAAACCGAAGTGCTTGAACAGGTCGCCCGCCGGGGCCGACTCGCCAAAGCTGGACATGCCGATGGTGTCGCCGTCGAGGCCCACGTACTTGCTCCAGTAGTCGCGATGGCCTGCCTCGATGGCCAGACGGGCGCGAACACTGCGCGGCAGGACGGACTCACGGTAGTCGGCGTCCTGGCTGTCGAAGACGTCGGTGGCCGGCATCGATACCACGCGCACCTGCTTGCCTTCGGCTTCCAGGGTTTCGGCGGCCTGCATGGCCAGTGTCACCTCGGAGCCGGTGGCGATCAGGATCAGCTCAGGGGTGCCTTCGCTGTCCTTGAGTACGTAGCCACCACGCTGGATGTTGGCCAGCTGGCTCTTGTTGCGCTCTTGGTGGGGCAGGCCCTGGCGGGACAGTACCAGCGCGGTGGGGCCGGCGCTGCGCTTGACCGCGTGGGCCCAGGCGGCAGCGGTCTCGACCGCATCGCAGGGGCGCCAGGTGCACAGGTTCGGGGTGGTACGCAGACTGGTCAGCTGCTCGATCGGCTGGTGGGTCGGGCCGTCCTCGCCCAGACCGATGGAGTCGTGGGTGTAGACGAAGATGGCGCGCTGGTTCATCAGCGCCGCCATGCGCACGGCGTTGCGCATGTATTCCATGAAGATCAGGAAGGTGGCGCCGTAGGGCACGAAGCCGCCGTGCAGGGCGATACCGTTCATGATGGCGCCCATGCCGAACTCGCGCACCCCGTAGTGCAGGTAGTTGCCGCCTGCGGCTTCGGCGCTGATGGCCTCGGCACCCTTCCAGAAGGTCAGGTTGGAAGGCGCCAGGTCGGCGCTGCCACCCAGCAGCTCCGGCAGCTGCGGGCCGAGCTCGTTGAGGCAGTTCAGCGAGGCCTTGCGTGAGGCCACGGACTCGCCCTTCTCCTGGGCGGCCTCGACCAGCGCTTCGCTGTTGAGCTCGCTCGGCAATTCACCCTTCTGGCGACGCAGGAATTCGCGGGCCAGCTCCGGGTGCTCCTGCTGGTAGCGCTCGAAGCGAGCCTGCCAGTCAGCCTGGTGCTTCTGGCCACGCTCGCAGGCGTCCCAGCCCTGGTAGATATCCTCGGGGATATGGAAGGGCGCGTGGGGCCAGTCGAGTTGCTTGCGCGCCGCTGCGACTTCCTCTTCGCCGAGTGCCGCGCCGTGGCATTCTTCCTTGCCCTGCTTGTTGGGGGCGCCGAAGCCGATGACGGTCTTGCAGATGATCAGGGTCGGGCGATCCTGCTGGGTGCGGGCCATCTCGATGGCGGCCTTGATCTCCTCGGGCTTGTGCCCGTCCACCGCCGGTACCACGTGCCAGCCGTAGGCTTCGAAGCGCTTGGCGGTATCGTCGGTGAACCAGCCTTCGACCTCGCCGTCGATGGAGATGCCGTTGTCATCGTAGAAGGCGATCAGCTTGCCGAGCTGGTGGGTGCCGGCAAGCGAGGCGACCTCATGGGAGATGCCTTCCATCAGGCAGCCGTCGCCGAGGAAGCAGTAGGTGTAGTGGTCGACGATCTCGTGGCCCGGGCGGTTGAACTGACCCGCCAGGGTGCGCTCTGCCATGGCCATGCCGACGGCGTTGGCCAGGCCCTGGCCGAGGGGGCCGGTGGTGGTCTCGACGCCGGGAGCGTAGCCGTACTCGGGGTGACCAGCGGTCTTGGCGTGGAGCTGGCGGAAGTTCTGCAGTTCTTCCAGACCCAGGTCGTAGCCTGACAGGTGCAGCAGGGAGTACAGCAGCATGGAGCCGTGGCCGTTGGACAGCACGAAACGGTCGCGATCGGCCCACTTGGGATCGTCAGGGTTGTGAACGAGGTAGTCGTTCCACAGCACCTCGGCGATATCGGCCATACCCATCGGGGCTCCGGGGTGGCCGGAGTTGGCCTTCTGGACGGCATCCATGGAAAGGGCGCGAATGGCGTTGGCCAGTTCGAAACGGGACGGCATTGAGGGCTCCTCGCCTGGGGCAAAGTGGCAATCTGACGTTGGCCTGCCCGGTGGGGGCGGCGCAGCGGCGTCAAGGATAGGCGCCGCCTGTCGTGCCTGTGGACAACGAGGGCGGGAGGGGCGGCGCGGATCGATCGGGGACATATTGTCGCCGGAAATGACAGATCCATCAAATGCCGGGGACTTGATCCATGCCTGGCAGGGTCTGCCATGGCCCGGCCTGTTGCTAGGAACCGGACGGTCGAGCGTGTAGAATTTCGTCCCGCCAGGTCCACGCGGAATCTGCATAGTGCGATCGTCGATCACGGTCGCTCCCGTTTCCATCTTGCCAGGCCCGCCTGCCGATTATCCTACAGAGGGTCGAGGACGCCATGAGCGAATACTCCCTGTTTACCTCCGAGTCCGTGTCCGAAGGACACCCGGACAAGATTGCCGATCAGATTTCCGATGCCGTGCTCGATGCCCTGATCGCGCGGGACAAGAATGCCCGTGTGGCCTGCGAGACCCTGGTCAAGACCGGTGTCGCCATCGTGGCCGGCGAGATCACCACCTCCGCCTGGGTGGATCTCGAGGAGCTGGTGCGCAAGGTGATCATGGATATCGGCTATACCTCCTCCGACGTCGGTTTCGACGGCGAGACCTGCGGGGTGCTCAACCTGATCGGCAAGCAAAGCGTCGAAATCGCCCAGGGCGTCGATCGCGAAAAGCCCGAGGATCAGGGCGCCGGTGATCAGGGCCTGATGTTCGGCTATGCCACCAACGAAACCGACTCCTACATGCCGGCGCCGATCCACTACAGCCATCGGCTGGTGGAGCGCCAGGCCGAGCTGCGTAAGCGTGGCCTGCTGCCCTGGCTGCGTCCCGATGCCAAGAGCCAGCTGACCTTCCGTTACGACGATGCCGGCAAGCCCTGCGCGGTCGATGCCGTGGTGCTGTCCACCCAGCATGATCCGGACATCGACCAGGAGCAGCTGCGCCAGATGGTCCAGCGCGAGATCATCGAGCAGGTACTGCCGGCGGAGTGGCTGTCCGACAGCACGCGTTATCACATCAACCCGACCGGCAAGTTCGTCATCGGCGGTCCGGTGGGTGACTGTGGCCTGACCGGGCGCAAGATCATCGTCGACACTTACGGCGGCATGGCGCGACATGGTGGTGGTGCCTTCTCCGGCAAGGACCCGTCCAAGGTCGACCGCAGCGCCGCCTACGCCGGCCGCTACGTGGCCAAGAACGTGGTAGCGGCGGGACTGGCCGAGCGTTGCGAGATCCAGGTGTCCTACGCCATCGGTGTCGCCGAGCCGACCTCGGTGTCGATCAACACCTTCGGCACGGGTCGTATCGATGACGAGCGTATCGTCGAGCTGGTGCGCGATCACTTCGACCTGCGTCCCAATGCCATTACTCGCATGCTGGATCTGCTGCATCCCATGTATCAGCTGACCGCAGCCTACGGTCACTTTGGCCGTGAGCCCTTCGAGACCAGCTATAGCTGGACCGATACCGAAGGCGAGATCCACACCGAGACCTTTACCGCCTTCCCGTGGGAGAAGGTCGACCGGGCCGACGCTCTGCGCGCCGCCGCCGGTATCTGATCCCTCTTTGTGGCATCAGCGGCACGGTGCCCACGCGCCTGCCGACATGACAAGGCCCGCCTGGTTCGCCAGGCGGGCCTTGTCGCATTGGGGCGGCGGGGGGCCGGCGAATGTGCGAAGAGACGTTGGCAGAGCGGTCGCAAGTTTTCTGGTGACCTGGCGGTGATTGTGCGTCTTTGCCTACCTCTTTGTCGCCGGGTTATGCGTCAAACGGCGATATCATCTCATTCCTTTTCATATCCGCGCATGCGGGCGGAGAAGCCTTTGGCTCACGGCTAATATTAGATGGAGGCAGGATGCAGATGCCGCTTAGTCGGCAGCGCAGTATCGCATCAGCTCGTCATCATCTGTCAGGCAGCCAGTGATGGTCGTTGGTTCTCGGTAGTCAAAGGTTCGATGTGTCGTCGTCCATCGCCAGGTCGTTGTCGAGAAACCGCTGTCGGGAAACCGCTGTTCAAGAACCATCGGCGGCCAAGTGGCCTGCACGGGAAAGTGACGCCCACGTCGCCGGAAAAGCGGTTAGAAAGCGGCTGGAAGGCGGTTAGAAAGCGGTTGGAAAGCGGTTGGAAGGTGGCCAGAGCGTGAGAATGATTAGTGATAAAAAACGCTGGCGAGCCGCCTGATAGATGTCAGGAAAGAGGCGCTTTCGGCGACAGGCATGTATGGCCTGTGTGAATTGGACGTCGGTATATATCCATGTCCTTGGCATTTGGGGCGCGGGACAGGAGGCCGTTCGTGGAAGCACATGTCTTGGCCGCGATTGAAGTGTGGTCGGCACGATGGTGTGGTCGGCACGATGGAAAGAGGCCATAGCGCCCGTGACAGGAATACTGGCTGGTGCCCCGGGCGGCACGAAGAGAAGAAGAGCCAAAGTGCGGGTGAGACCAGATCAGGGACATGAGCGCTGCGCCAAGACGGTAGCAACGACAGGGGGATCAGAAGATGGGCGAAGCAAGGCACCACTATCACTTCTATCAGCGCCATCATCAGGGGCACTTTCAGCGTCTTCACGCGGACCCGACCTGCTCGCGAACCAGGCTGGCGTCACAGCAGGAACTCTGGCGCAAGGAGTCGCGGTCGCGTAAGGGGCCTGGCGATGACGGGACCACCGAGGCTGGATGGCGATACTCCCATGACGTGGTATCGCCGGACGGTGACGATGATTATCTCCAGTATCGTGAGCTATTCATGACCAAGTTGGCGCTGGAGGCTACCGCCGCATTGGCAACGTTCCTGGTGACTGCCGCCGCCATCATGATGATTCTGCTTCAGCACCAGGGACTCTTGACCGCCGTCATCGTCATTGCACTGAGCGTGCCCGCCTTTGTGCTGTCGACGCAGCGCCTTTCGTGCCTGGGGCATGATGCAACGATGTTCGAGAGCGAACCCTTGGGAGATATTCGATTATGAGCATCGGTCAACAGGTGCTGCTCGGCGTCGCTATTACCTCGCCGTTGCTGGTGCTGACATGGTGGTCGGTGCGACGTACCGATCGCCACCTGAGAAAGCGTCGCCAGTAGCACCTCAGCATACGGGCTCTCCGTACAGCTGCGCCGTTCAGGTATGTCGTCTGAGCACGCCGTTCGAATGTGCCGATCGGTCGAGGCGTTCGGCCGTCATGTCAGGACGTGGCCTTCGATGATCACCTTCGGTCGTGACCAAGGAGGGCCAGATGGCCGGGCGTCTCGTCTCTTGTCAGAGTTTCGTATCTTGTCAGAAAAGCACCACCCTCTCGTCTCACCGTTCCTCAGCCAGCTGGCGATGCCTGCTGTTCGTGGTGTCGCTGGTCCTGCCGTCGTGGGCCAACGCCAGCTGTCCTGACTGGACGGCGAGCACGGCGTCCAGTCGCATCACCGAGTTGACCAGC
This sequence comes from Halomonas sp. DP5N14-9, assembly GCF_019802175.1. Taxonomy (NCBI): domain Bacteria; kingdom Pseudomonadati; phylum Pseudomonadota; class Gammaproteobacteria; order Oceanospirillales; family Halomonadaceae; genus Halomonas; species Halomonas sp. DP5N14-9. Next base: position 29,708 of record NZ_JAHVHR010000033.1, on the reverse strand, counting down.
CACCTGCGGCAGTGGGAGCTGGCCTACCGCAAGGACGGCAGCTCGCCTGTCAGCGATGATGTGTTCGACCAGACCGAACGTCGGTGGCGCGAACTCCAGCGCTGTTTTCCCGAGCTCGAGGTGGCGGACTTCAAGGATAGGTCTTCCGCGCCGACAGTGGATAGTGCCACCCCTTGGCAGCGCCACCCTGTGGCGCATACCGGGCTTCGCAAGGCGCAGGGCGCCGCCGAGGTGAAGTGTTGGCTTTCGACCGGTGTTCCAGACTCGCCGGCGCCGCAAGCTTCGTCGCCACAGAGACAGGAGTCACAGTCGGCGACGATAGCACCGGCCGACCGCGCTACCGATGTCTGGATTCAGCCCAAGGTGGATGGTGTGGCGGTCAGCCTTGTCTATCACGAAGGCCGCCTGGCGGGCGTGTACAGTCGTGGGGACGGGCGGACCGGCCAGGACTGGACACGCCATGCCGCAGTCATCCCGTCGATTCCCCAGCGCCTGGCAGGTGATTGGCAGTCGCTTGCCGACGGCGATGGTCTGGTGTTTCAGGGTGAGCTGTATGAGCGCCTTGAAGATCATGTCCAGCAGCGGGATGGCGGGGCAGGGGCACGCTCCCATGTGGCCGGCTGGCTTGCCCGCGATGAGTTGTCCCCTGCGCTGGGCCAGCGTATCGGTCTGTTCGTCTGGTCCTGGCCGATGGGGCCGCGGGCGCTCGAGGAGCGACTGTCAGGGCTCGAGCGCCTGGGCCTGGGTCAAATATCGCGATACACCCACCCTGTTGAATCCCAGGAGGACGCCGCCGCCTGGCGCGAGCGCTGGTATCGCTCGCCGCTGCCCTTCGCCACCGATGGCGTGGTACTACGGCGTGGGCGCAGGCCCGACGGTGTGACCTGGCAGGCCGAGCCGCCGCACTGGGCACTGGCCTGGAAGTATCCACCGCGAGAGGCCCTGGCGGAGGTAGCCGACATAGCGTTCCGCATTGGTCGCAGCGGTCGCATCACCCCGGTGGCCCGGCTTGTGCCGGTGGAGGTGGATGGACGCAGGCTGAGCCAGGTCAGCCTGGGGAGCCTGTCACGCTGGCGCGAGTGGGATCTGCGGCCCGGCGATCAGGCGATCATCGAGTTGGCCGGGCTGATCATCCCTCAGCTAAAGGGGGTGGCCTGGCGCGCAGCCGAGAGGCCTGACCTCGAGGTTCCCGCGGAATCGGACTTTCACCTGCTGAGCTGCTGGCACCCGACCCCGGGCTGCCGGCAGCAGTTTCTGGCTCGCCTGGCCTGGCTCAGTGATTCATCGGCGCTGGATCTCGACGGCGTCGGGGAAGGCACCTGGAAGGCGCTGGTGGACGCTGGCCTGGTGGAGGGGTTGCTGGACTGGCGGGAACTGACGCCAGAGCGACTGGCCCAGGCAGGCGGCATCGGCAAGGTCACCGCAGAGCGTCTTGGTGTTGCCTTCTCCGAGACCAGCCATCGCGGCTTCCCGCAGTGGCTAAGCGCCCTGGGAGCGCCCTCGGCCGGGGGTATCTCCGAGCACGACTCCTGGCGCACGCTGTCGGCGTTGGACGCTGCCGGCTGGCGCCGCCGCCCTGGCGTCGGTGTTGTCGGCGCCAGGCGCTGGCGGGCGTTTCTTTCGCATCCCGAGGTCGTCGTCCTGGCGCGGCAACTGGCCGACGCCGGTATTGCTGGCTTCGTCGGAGCCTTCGACGATGACGCGACACGTTCGATTGCCACGCCGGGCTCGGCAGGCCCTTTGCACCGTCCTTTGAATCGCCCTTCTCATAGCCCTTCGAACCGCTCTCCAGCTAGTCCCTTACACCGCGCACCAGCTTCCCCCTCAGCGACTCGACTGAAAAGTGATGCTGGCGCCCGGCTAGAGATCGACGCAGCGCCCTGGTTGGCGAGTCCGCCATGGTGACTCCTATAGTGAAGGCTGGATAACCAGCAGGAGGCGAGCATGACTCCGACCGAGGCTTCGCAAAGGGCGCAGTGGGCTCAGCGTCAGGATGACTACCGGGTCGCCGATATCGGCCTGGCCGACTGGGGGCGCCGCGAGATTCGCATCGCCGAAAGCGAGATGCCGGCCTTGATGTCCCTCAGGGCCCGGTACCGTGAGGTCCAGCCGCTCAAGGGCGCACGTATCGCCGGCTGTATCCATATGACGATTCAGACCGCGGTGCTGATCGAGACCCTGGTCGACCTTGGTGCGAGCGTGCGCTGGTCGTCCTGCAATATCTTTTCCACCCAGGACCACGCTGCCGCCGCCATCGCCGCAGCAGGCATCCCGGTATTTGCCTGGAAGGGCGAGAGCGAGGACGAGTTCTGGTGGTGTATCGAGCAGACGGTGGATGGCGCCGACGGCTGGACCCCCAATCTGGTGCTGGATGATGGCGGAGACCTGACGCTGCTGTTGCACGAGCGACATCCGGACAAGCTTGACGCCATTCACGGCATCAGTGAAGAGACCACCACCGGTGTCCATCGACTGCTCGAGATGCTCAGGGCAGGCACCTTGAAAGTGCCGGCCATCAACGTCAACGACGCCGTCACCAAGTCGAAGAATGACAACAAGTACGGCTGTCGCCACAGTTTGAACGACGCCATCAAGCGCGGGCTCGATCACCTGCTGGCGGGCAAGCAGGCACTGGTGGTGGGCTATGGGGACGTGGGCAAGGGGTCGGCGGCCTCGCTGCGCCAGGAGGGCATGATCGTGCGTGTCGCCGAGATCGACCCGATCTGTGCCATGCAGGCCTGCATGGATGGCTTCGAGGTGGTTTCTCCCTATCGCGGCGGTGTCAATCGTGGCGTCGACAGTCTCGATCTCGAACTGCTCGGCAAGACCGACCTGGTGGTGACCTGCACCGGCAATATCGGCGCCTGTGACGCCGCCATGCTGGGCGCTCTCAAGAATGGCGCGGTGGTCTGCAATATCGGCCACTTCGACAGCGAGATCGATACCGCCTACATGCGAAAGCAATGGCTCTGGGAGGAGGTCAAGCCCCAGGTGCACAAGATCTACCGTGACGCCGGGCCGGGGCAGACGTACGATCCCGACAGCCGCAATGTTATCTACCTGCTGGCCGAGGGGCGTCTGGTCAACCTGGGCAACGCCACCGGCCACCCCTCGCGGGTGATGGACGGCTCCTTCGCCAATCAGGTGCTGGCGCAGATGCACCTGTACGCCCGGCGTTTTGCCGAGCTGGGCCCCGACGAGCGCGACGGCATGATCGATGTCACGGTGCTGCCACGCCATCTCGACGAGGAGGTGGCACGCTACATGGTGGAGGGCTTTGGTGGCGTGATCACTCAGCTGACCGAGGCTCAGTCGGAGTACGTCGGAGTGCCGGTGGAGGGGCCATACAAGCCAGACCACTATCGTTACTGAGGCTTGCCGGATAGGGGGCTGTGCGCCCCGCCAGCCTTGATCGGGGCAGGGAACCAGGGCTAGGTAGTCAGCCTGGGGCGAGCCTGGGGAATAGCGGGGCAGGGGGCGGCACCGGTCATCGTTTCGTCATGGCCGCGCCATGGCAGTGTCACCGGGACAGGACAGGCTGGGTGGGCGTCACAGGAGAATGCCCATGGCCACGTCACTGACCGCTCGTACCCTGTTCATTTCCGATCTTCACCTCGGCACCCGGGATTGCCAGGCCGCCCTGCTGTCGCGGCTGCTGCGCCGCGTGCGCCCGGAGCGCCTGTATCTGGTGGGGGATGTGATCGACCTTATCGCCATGCACCGTCGGGCGTCACTGCCGGCGGAGCAGCAGCGCCTGGTGGGGCGACTGTTGCGCCTGGCCAAGGGCGGATGCGAGATCATCTACATCCCCGGCAACCACGACGCGGCCTTGCGTCAGCTGTGTGGCATCCGTATGCACCGGATGCGCATCGAGCGCCGGGCGATCCACGAGACCGCCGATGGTCGTCGCCTGCTGGTCAGCCACGGCGACGAGTTCGATACCCATGTGCGCCTGGCCCCCTGGCTGATGGCGCTGGGTGATGGCATGCATCAGTTCGTGCTGTCGCTCAATCGCTGGTGCAACAAGGCGCGCAGCCTGCTGGGCCTGCCTTACTGGTCGCTGGCGGCGGCGGTCAAGGGGCGCATCGGCGCGGCCCAGCGCTATGTCGAACAGTTCGAGCAGGCGGCCATCCACCAGGCGGCCCGGGAAGGACTCGATGGCTACGTCGGCGGGCATATCCACAAGGCAGGATTTCGTGCCCAGGATGGCGTGCTCTACTGCAACGACGGTGACTGGGTGGAGCATTGCACGGCGCTGATCGAGCGCCCCGACGGCAGCCTGGCGCTGATCGACTGGGAAGGGCAGGTGATCGAGGCCGAGCCTTCGATGCCCCGCGCCTGCCCCGAGGGCGCCCTGGCGGGGGCCTGAGAGGCCTCCCCCATCGCTCGTGTTGTATCCGTTCGCTTTACCGGCCTTGCTCAGTCGTTTTCTTCAGGCTTCCTGGCCGACAACGCCGCTCCGACTGACGGGTAGCGCATTGGCCTTTGCCAGTGTTCTGCCAGCCTCCAGTAATTCTTCCGCCAGCCGCGGGTCATTGACCGTACGCGCCATGGCCAGACTGCCGATCATTGCAATCGTCTGGCCGAGCGCGCGCTTTCGCGTGTCGGTGTCCATGTCAGAGGTGTCGACAAAGCGCGTCAGGAAGCCTTCCAGCAGGGCGGTATAGGTGGTGCGCACCTGCTCGTCGCGCTGTGCCACATCGCTGACCAGGCAGGCCAGTGGGCAGGTTGCCTCGTCCTTGGCGAGAGATTGGCTCAAGTAGGCCTCGATGCGGGCTTCTCGACTTTCGAGGTGATCGAGCGCGATGGCCCCGCGCCTGGCAGCATGACGGATGGCATTGGCGTAGAGCGTCGATTTGCTGTCGAAGTGGGCGTAGAAGGCGCCCCGGGTCAGGCCGGCGGCGGCCATCACCTCGTCGATACTGACGGCATCGTAGCCTTTTCGGGTAAAGCAGCGGGCAGCTGCGTCGAGGATACGGGTGCGGGTCTCGTGCTTGCGTTCGCGGCTCCAGGGCATGGGCCGTCTCCGATGGCAGAATATGTTATTGAACATATGGTGTCAGCGGCCATGCTGCAAGACGAGCGAGCACGACTCGCGCACACGTCGGCGTATATATCGGCAAGGGCCGGCGGTTTATCGTCTGGTAACCAGGAGGTTGGCATGGCAAGCGTACATATCGTGGGTCCCGCGTTCTCGAACTTCGTGCGCAGCGTGGTGCTGGTGTGTCACGAGAAGGGCATCGAGCACAGTGTCGGGATGGAGGTCGAAGGACGTCGGGTCGAGCTGCATTCACCGGAGTTCAAGGCGCTCAATCCCTTCGACAAGATTCCCGTGCTGATTCACGGCGAACGACGCCTGTACGAGAGCGTTGCCATCTGCCGCTACCTGGAGGGCGCCTTCGATGGGCCCGACCTGCTACCCAGGGACGACTGGACGCGAGCCCAGGTGGACCAGTGGTGTGCTGCGCTGGCCACCCAGGCCGACCAGGCCATCGTGCGGCGCTACCTGCTGGAACTGGTCTTTCCCAAGGGGCCCAATGGCGAGGTGAGGGAAGACCGGGTACGCGAGGCGGCCCCGGAGGTGGCACGGATACTGACCATCCTGGAACACCAGTTGGCGGGGAGAGACTTTCTCGTCGGTGATGGCTTCACCCTGGCCGATGCCCTGGCGGCGCCGATGCTCGACTATCTGGAGGCCACGCCGCCCGCCGCCTCGCTGATGGAGGCGGCGCCAAATACCCGAGCCTACGTGGAGCGTCTGAGATCGCGGCCTTCCGGCAAGGCGGTATTGGTAGCGCCCGTGTTTCCCCGCTAGTCACTCTCGGCGCTAGCGACTTTCGCCTTTCAGCTTCACTGCACCAGTCCAAGCATCCCGCTCAGGTACAGCGGAATCACCAGCGGCGCGGCCAGGGTGGTGATCAACACCGCCAGGGCGCCCTTCTCGGGCGCGATGCCGAGTTCCATGGCCACTACCACCACGTTGGCGGCCATGGGCACCACCCCGATCAACAGCAGCGCCAACGCCATGTCCTGTGACAGCCCGGTGGTGGCCTTGAGCAACAGGACGGCGCCCAGCATCAGCAGTGGCCACAGGGCATAACGCACCGCCACGCAGGCGCCGATAAAGCGCCCATCCAGCGAGCGCACGGAAACACGACCCAGGGTCATGCCGATGATCATCATGCCGAGCAGGGTGTAGGTTGCCGGAAACACCGACATGGCATCGGTCACCGGCGCTGGCACGGTCATGCCGACTCCTTCCACCAGCAGCGCCGCCAGAAAGGCGTAGATCAGCGGCAGCCTGGCGATCTTGAGCAGGCTGTCACGCACCGTAAAGCGGCCGCGGGCGCTTAGATAGAAGCCGACGGTGAACTCGTAAAGGGTGACGCCGAGTGCGCAGAACAGGTACAGGGTGACGCCGGAGGGGGGCAGCAACACCAGCGCCACCGGCAAACCAAAGTAGCCGGTGTTGCCGGTGCCGGCAGAAAACGCCAGCACCGAGCCTTCCTCATCCCCCAGCCAGCGCTTGCCCAGCCGATTGATGAGCACGGCCACCAGACTTGCGATCACGAACAGGGCAGCGGTCAGGGCGAGGTAGACCGGCGTCGGACCGCCCAGTACCAGCGCGCGGAAGAAGGTCAGCGGAGCGATCAGGTAGATCAGCAGGGTGGCGATGGGACGAGGGTCGACCTTGAGCCGCCTGGCGGACAGGACGCCGAGGGCGACGAAGGCGAGCAGGGTCCACAGGGGGCCCATCAGCGAGGTCGGGTCGACGGCCATGTTCATCATCCTTGGGTGCCAGGCCCCGTATCATGCCGTCTGGGCGCGCCGGTGTCAGCCCGGTCCGGCTGCCGAGGTCATTTTTTAGAACACATGGTTATGAGTCTCCCTTTTCTTATATGAAGAGAATTGAAGTTTACCCGCGAAACTTTCATTGGTCGGGGTGAGGCCGAGTCGTCACAATGGCACCCATCACCTTTACGGCCGCCGATTTGCGGTAGCCCGACACGCTTCACGAGGACCCCGAGATGAGCGCACAAGAGCACCCGCTGGGCATCAGCTTCGAATTCTTCCCCCCGAATACCGACGCCGGGCGGGAGAAGCTGATGCGCAACCGGGACCTCTTGGCCGAGCGCAATCCGCGGTTCTTTTCCGTCACCTACGGTGCCGGCGGTTCCACCCAGAATCGCACCATCACCACCGTCAACGCGGTGCGCGAGTGCGGCATCACCACCGCGCCGCACCTGTCCTGCGTCGGCAGCGAGAAGGCCCAGCTGCGCGAGCTGCTGACCGACTACAAGGCCCAGGGCATCAACAGCCTGGTGGCCCTGCGCGGCGACCTGCCTTCCGGCATGGGCGGCATCGGCGAGCTGCGCTACGCCAACGAGCTGGTGGAGTTCATCCGCGAGGAGACCGGTGATCACTTCGAGATTGCGGTGGCGGCCTACCCGGAGTCTCACCCCCAGGCGGCGAGCTTCGAGTCGGATCTGCAGAACTTTGCCCGCAAGATGAATGCCGGTGCCAATCTGGCGATCACCCAGTACTTCTTCACCGCCGACGCCTACTTCCACTTCGTCGAGCGGGCTCGCCAGCTTGGCGTGGAAGCACCGATCATCCCCGGCATCATGCCGATCACCAACTACTCCAAGCTGGCGCGCTTCTCCGACGCCTGCGGTGCCGAGATTCCGCGCTGGATTCGCAAGCAGCTCGAGGCGTACGGTGATGACAGCGCCGCCATCGCCGACTTCGGCGAAGAGGTGATCTCGCGCCTGGCCCAGCGCCTGCTCGACGGCGGCGCCCCGGGACTGCACTTCTACACCCTCAACCAGGCCGAGCCGACGCTGAAGATCGTCGACAACATCACCGGCCGCTCATGACACCAACAACAACGCTGGACGGGTCGCGCTAGCCAGTCGCGACCACAACAACAAGAACGTCGGCCCCGCCCTGTGCGGGGCCGACGTCGTTCTGGGGGAGGGTAGAGAAACGAAGAAGCCTGGCGGTTGGGCGCAGGCTAACGGCGGGCGGCCGTCGTCATGAGGGGAGTCCCAGGCACGAAAAAGCCCCGCCATGGGGCGGGGCCAGAGGGCGGGGCTCAAGGTGCGGGATTAAAGGGGGGCGGGGTTCAGCCTGCGGTGGCGCTGCGGGTGCCGCCGCCGCTGGCGCGCTGCATCACGAACAGGCCGATGGCGATGGCCAGCCCTGCCAGGTCGGTGACGATGCCACCGTAGATCAGGCACAGGGCGCCGATCAGCATCACCAGCCGCTGCCAGGCCTTCACCGGTCCGAAGAACCAGGCCTGGACGGTGGCCGCCAGCAGCACGATGCCGATGGTGGCGGTGGTGCCGACCCGCAGGATCTGGGGCCAGTCGCCTTCCATCAGCATGGCCGGGCTGTAGAAGAACATGAACGGCACGATGAAGGCTGCCAGGCCGATCTTGAACGAGGCCACCGAGGTGCCCATGGCGTTGTCGCCGGAGATACCCGCCGCCGCGTAGGAGGCCAGCGCCACCGGAGGGGTGATCGCCGAGACCACCGCGAAGTAGAACACGAAGAAGTGCGCCACCAGCGGCTGGATGCCGATGTCGATCAGGCCCGGGGCGACCACCGAGGCGGCTACCGCGTAGGCGGCGGTGGTGGGCATGCCCATGCCCAAGAGGATCGAGATGCACATGGCGAAGAACAGCGCCAGCAGCTGGCTGACACCGGCCAGGCCCAGCAGCAGCGACGAGAAGCGCGCGCCGACGCCGGTCAGGGCGATGACGCCGACGATCAGGCCGGCGCAGGCACACACCGCGATGATCTGGATCGACATGGTGCCGGCCAGGCTGAGGGCCCGCAGGATGGAACGAATGCCCATCTTGTGGGGTGACAGCCAGCTCACCACCGCGGCGGAGGCGGTCGCCAGCGTGCCGGCGCGGATCACCGAGTAACCCATGAACAGCGCTGTGATCAGGATGATGATCGGGGCGAACAGGTAGACCTGCTTGATCAGCTTGGAGAACTGCGGAATCTCTTCCTTGCGCATGCCGCGCATGCCCTTGCGGGCCGCCTCGAAGTCGACCATGAAGTAGACAGAGGCGAAGTACAGGATCGCCGGGATCAAGGCGGCCACCGCGATCTCGGTATAAGGAATACCGGTGATCTCGGCCATGATGAAGGCGCCGGCACCCATGATCGGCGGCATGATCTGGCCACCGGTGGAGGCGGCCGCCTCGATGGCGCCTGCGCTTCTGGCCGGATAGCCGACCTTCTTCATCAGCGGGATGGTGAGCGAGCCGGTGGACACCACGTTACCGGCGCTGGTGCCGTTGATCATGCCCATCAGGCCGGAGGCGAAGATCGAGACCTTGGCGGGGCCGCCACGGGCGCGACCGGCGCCGGCGAAGGCGAAGTTGACGAAGTAGTCACCGACCTTGGAGGCCTGCAGGAAGGCCGCGAAGATGATGAACAGGATGATATAGGTGGAGGACACCGCCGTGGTCGGGCCGAGGATGCCGGCGTCGGTGTAGACCTGGCTGAAGAAGCGCCCCAGCGACAGCCCCGGATAGCCGAGGAAGCCTGGCAGCCAGGGGCCCATGAAGACGTAGGCCAGGAAGATGGCGGAGATCACCACCAGCGCCAGACCGGCGACGCGGCGGGTCAGCTCGAGGATCAGCAGCGAGCCGGAGATGGCGGCCCAACTGATGCCCATGGGCGCGAAGGAGGTGCCGGTGGAGGCACGCAGCGGACTATTGAAGACCACCAGCAGGTAGCCGGCCACGGCGGCGGCGCAGACCATCAACACGACGTCGGCCAGCAGCAATTGGTGGCGGGCCTGACGGGGAAACCAGGAAAGCGCAATGGCACCGACGGTGGCCAGAATCAGCGGCGCGCCGTAGTGCCAGTTTTCGATGGCCGGCTCGATGCGCATGGCGCCGCCGGCCATGGTCTGCTGCATCAGCACCACCTGGATCAGGGCGTAGCCTGCGGGCAGCAGCAACGCCAGGGCGATCACGCTGGCCCAGCGCGGCGCACCGTCCTGGCCGTCCTCGACGAAGCGCGAGCCGGTGTAGAGGCCGAAGCCGAGGATCAGCGCGCCGGCGATATGGATGATGCGGAACGACCAGGTCTCGATGGGGTAGATATTGAGCGAGACCAGGTGAAAGACGGTGTAGGCCACGGCGAGTACGCCGAACAGCCACCACTTGCCGCCCTGGAAGACACGGCGATTGGGTTCGACGGCTTCGTCGTCGACGCCCGAGGCGACGATGGGTTCGACCGAAGCGTCGGTCGCATCCTCGTCGCGGGGAGAATCTGGGGTGTGGGTCATGGAGCGATACCTTGAGAAACGGACGACCGGCCTGGTGCCCGCCCGCGGACTGGCCGCGGGCGGGTGATCCTGATTACTGCTTGATCATGGACGGATCGATCTCGTAGCCGTTTTCCTCGTACCAGCGCGCGGCGCCGGGGTGGAACGGCAGCACGGTGTTGTACTGAATGTTCTCGGGAATGGTGGTCGCGGCACTGCGGTGCACGTCGAGCATCTTGTCGTTGTTTTCCATGGTCAGCTTGGTGACCTCGTAGACGAAGTCCTCGGGCAGGTCACAGCCGGCGATGGCGAAGTTCCACATGGACACCGCACGGGCGTCTTCCTCGAGGGTGGTGTAGGTGCTGGCCGGGATCTGGAAGGCCGAGACCGGGAACTTGTCGAGGACCTGCTGCTGCTCTTCCTCGGTGAATTCGACGATGTTGACGTCGGTCTGCACCTCGAGCTGGCTGACCGCGGGGATCGGAATGCCGGCGGCGAAGGCGATCACGTCGAGCAGGCCGTCCTGCAGCTGCCCGCCCAGGTCGGACCAGCCGCCGTTGCGGCGATCGAAGTTGACGCCCAGCTCTTCGAGGATGGCCGGGAAGTAGGTGTCGGAGGTGGAGGCTGCCGGGCCGAAGCCGATACGGGCGCCGTCGGGAATCTCGGAGATCGAGGTGATGCCGCTGTCGGACAGGGCGGTGATGGAGAACGGGGTCTCGTACATCGGGAACATGGCGCAGACGTTGTCCATCTTCACGCCGGGGGCCAGCGGGCTCTTGCCGTTCACCGCGTCGGAGGCGGGACCCATGGTGGTCAGGCCGAAGGCCACGTCGCCGCCGTGCACCAGCGCCAGGTTCTGGGTCGGGCCACCGGTGACTTCGCCGCCGCCGGATAGACCGAGCTGGTCGGCGACCAGGTTGGCCCAGCCGGAGCCGTAGACGAAGTAGGTGCCGCCCTGGCTCGCGGTGCCCACGGTGAAGCTTTCAGGCCAGTCTTCACGGTCTGCCTGGGCGGCAGCGGACACCAGCAGGGTGCCAGCGAAGGTGGTGGCGAGGACGCCGGTGAGGAGCCGGGTAGAGGTGCTCATGCAATGTCTCCCAATGCGATGGACGTTGTGGTTATCGTGCTGCGGTCTCAAGCCTAGACGCCAAGACCGAGCCTGACCGGACGTCGGTCAACGCAAGAGGTATCGCAAGGGGTGTGCCCGACCCAAGAATTTATCTGTAAATCAGTTGGTTATTAAAGAGGCTTTAGACATTGGTCGAAAATGTCGACACGGCCTTTGTCCGAAGTTTCGCACGTTTGCCGAATTAGAGTGTGCGGATATCCGCACACCCTTGAGCGTAAAAGCGTCGCGCGCTGAATCAGTGGCGTTTGCCGGGGTCGAGAATGCGAACCGGCTGGATCTCTTCAGTGGCGGGGGCCTCGGAGTCCTGGTTGACCCGGGTGGCGAGCTCCTCGACCACGTCGTCCTCGATCGGTAGCTGTTCGAAGAAGTCGCAGCTGACGCACTCACGGTAGCGCACGCCGTTCTGCTCCCAGGCGCGGATACGGTCCATGGCGGCGCAGCGGGGGCAGACGACGCCGGCGATAAAGCGTTTCTTGACGGTCATGTCGGTCTCCACAAATGGCAACGCCCCCGCTGGCGGCGGGGGCGTCGACGAGACGGATGGTCAGGCGGCGCGGATGCCGCTGTGGCGCAGCAGCGGTTCGATGCTCGGCTCGCGGCCGCGGAAGGCCTTGAACAGTTCGGCGGCATCCCTGGCACCGCCTTGCTCGAGGATCTCGCGGCGGAAGCGAGTGCCGGTCTCGGCGTCGAAGGTGCCGGCCTCCTCGAAGGCACTCCAGGCGTCGGCGGACAGCACCTCGGCCCACTTGTAGCTGTAGTAGCCCGCCGCATAGCCGCCGGCGAAGATGTGGCCGAAGCTGTTCTGGAAGCGGTTGAATTCGACTCGCGGTACCACCGAGACCTTGGCGCGGACATCGTCCAGCAGCGCCTGGATGTCGGCGGCAGACGGCGCGGCCGGCTCCAGGTGCAGGCGGAAATCGAACAGCGACAGCTCGACCTGGCGCAGCATGCCCATGGCGGACTGGAAGTTCTTGGCCGCGGTGAGCTTGTCGAACAGCTCGTCGGGCAGCGGCTCGCCGGTGTCGACGTGGCCGGAGATCAAATCCAGCCCTTCACGCTCCCAGCAGAAGTTCTCCATGAACTGGCTCGGCAGTTCCACCGCGTCCCAGGCCACCCCGTTGATGCCCGACACGTCGGCCACCTCCTGGCGGGTGAGCATATGGTGCAGGCCGTGGCCAAACTCGTGGAACAGGGTGGTGACCTCGTCGTGGGTCAACAGCGCCGGCTTGTCGCCCACCGGGCGGGTGAAGTTGCAGGTCAGGTAGGCCACCGGCAGCTGCAGCTCGACGCCGTGACGGCGACGCACCCGGCACTCGTCCATCCAGGCGCCGCCGCGCTTGCCTTCCCGGGCGTAGAGATCGAGATAGAAGCCGGCGATGGGCTGGCCGTTCTCGAGCACCCGGTAGAAGCTGACGTCCTCGTGGTAGCTGGGGGCGTCGGGATCCTGCTCGACCTGCACGCCGTAGAGGCGCTCGACCACGCTGAACAGCCCGGCGACCGCCTTGGGCGCAGGGAAGTAGGGGCGCAGCTGCTCCTGGGAGATGGCGTAGCGGGCCTCGCGCAGTTTCTCGCTGGCGTAGCCCACATCCCAGGGGGCGAGTTCCTCGAGCCCCAGCTCGTCACGGGCAAAGGCCTCGAGCTCGCTGAATTCCTGTTGGCCCTGGGGCAGGGCCCGTCTGGCCAGGTCGTCTAGGAAGCCGATGACCTCGCTGGGGCTGTCGGCCATCTTGGTCGCCAGCGAGTAGTCGGCGTAGCTGGAGAAGCCCAGCAGCTCGGCCATCTCGCGGCGCAGCGCCAGGGTCTCTTCCATGATCGGGGCGTTGTCGTACTCGCCTGCGTTGGGGCCCTTCTCGGAGGCCCGGGTGACGAAGGCTGTGTAGACCTCACGGCGCAGTTCGCGGTCTTCGGCGTAGCTCAGCACCGGGAAGAAGCTGGGGAAGTCCAGGGTGATGCGATAGCCCTTGTTGCCCTTGGCCTCGGCGTTGGCCGCCAGGGTGTCCAGGGCGCTCTGGGGCAGGCCGGCCAGACGGCTGTCATCGTCGAGTTCCAGCGCCCAGGCCTGGGTCGCGTCCAGCAGTTGGTTGGAGAAGGTGCTCGACAGACTCGACAGGCGCGTGCGGATTTCCGCCGAGCGCTGTTTCTTGTCTGCCGGCAGGTCGACGCCGGCCAGGCGGAAGTCACGCAGGGCGTTGTCCACCGAGCGCTGGCGAGCCTCGTCGAGCTCGGCGAAGGCCGGGCTGTCCTTGAGCGCCTGCCAGGCGCGGAACAGGCCTTCGTGCTGGCCGATCCAGGTGCTGTAGGCGGAGAGCTTCTCGAGGCAGCCGTCGTGGGCCTCGCGCAGCTCCGGTGTGCTCATGGTCGAGTTGAGGTGCGATACCGGCGACCAGGCCTGGGCCAGGCGATCGCTCATCTCTTCCAGCGGCGCCGCCAGGCTGTCCCAGCTGGGGGTGTCGCGCTCGGCTTCGGCCACCAGCTTCTCGACGCCTTCGCGCAGCTCCTCGAGCAGCGTGTCCACCGCAGGGGCGACGTGCTCCGGGCGAATCTCGCCGAATGGCGGCAGGGTGTGGCGTTCTAGCAGCGGATTGCGGGACATGGGCACCTCTCGGGAATTCGACAATGGTTCAGTAAATGCGGGCGACTGCCGGCGGTTTCAATGTGCTAGTCTTGCGGCCTTCGTTTTTCTCGATCTGGACACCGAAAGACCATGAACCAAACGCTGGAACGCTGGAGTTCGCGCCGCGCCTTTATCCTGGCCGTGACCGGGGCCGCCGTCGGTCTTGGCAATATCTGGCGCTTCCCCTACATCACCGGGGAGAACGGGGGCGCCGCCTTCCTGCTGCTCTATGTAGGCTTCGTGGTGGTGCTGGGCCTGCCGGTGATGATGGCAGAGATCATGATCGGCCGGGCCGGTCGGCGCAGCCCGATGCAGTCGCTCGCTGAGCTGGCGCGTCAGCGCGGCACCTCGAGCCACTGGAAGTGGCTGGGGCTGTTCGGCGCCTTCACGGTGTTCTGTATCCTGTCGTTTTACTCGGTGGTGTCCGGCTGGTCCATCGACTTTATGGTCAAGGCCTTCAGCGGAGGCTTCGCAGGCCAGAGTGCGCCGCAGATCGGCGCAGGCTTCGACGCCTTCCTGGCTGACCCGCTGCGAATGACGCTCAACCACACTCTGTTTCTGGTGATGACCATGGTGGTGGTCGCCGCCGGCGTGGCCAAGGGCCTGGAGCGCCTCAACAATCTGCTGATGCCGGCGCTCTACCTGCTGCTGATCGTACTGGCCGGTCACGCCGTGACCATGGACGGCTTCGGTCCGGCCATGGCCTGGCTGTTCACCCCGGACTTCTCGGCGCTGACGCCGATGGTGCTGGTGCACGCCATGGGACATGCCTTCTTCACCCTGGCGGTGGGGGCCTGCGCGCTGATGGCCTACGGCGCCTATATGCCCGACCACCAGAGCCTGCCTGGCGCCGCCGGCGCGGTGGCGGTGCTTGATGTGCTGGTGGCGCTGCTGGCCGGTATTGCGATCTTCTCGGTGGTGTTCACCCAGGGCATGGATCCGGGGGAGGGTCCAGGACTGGTATTCGTGACCCTGCCGGTGGCCTTCGCCGAGCTGCCCGGTGGTCCCTTCTGGCTGGGACTTTTCTTCCTGCTGCTGCTGCTGGCGACCTGGACTTCATCGATCAACCTGGCCGAACCGATGGTCTCGACCCTGGTGGGCTGGGGGCTGTCGCGGCGCATGGCCGCCCTGGCGGTGGGCCTGTGCGTATGGCTGGTGGGGCTGTTGTGCGTGCTGTCGTTCTCGAGTCTGAGCGACGTCCAGCTGATCGGCGAGATGAACTTCTTCGGCGTGGTCAGCACCATCCCGCCGGAGATATTCCTGCCGCTGGGCGGTCTGTTGATCGCCATCTTTGCCGCCTGGGTGATGCCTGAGCAGGAAGCGCTGCGGGCGCTGGATGCGGGGCCCAATGGCTTTCGCGTGTGGCGCGCCGTGGTACGCTGGGTGTCGATTCCGCTGGTACTGGTGGTGCTGTTCAGCGGTCTGCTGTAGTGCCGCGACCGACCGGCGCACAACCTTCAGGAGAGACAGCGATGGCAGACAGGGTGGCAACGGAAGCGCACGATGGTACGCCGGGGTATCCGGTGATCCGTTCCTGGCAGGGCGTAAGCCCCAGGCTGGGCGCGCGGGTCTATATCGACCCCCAGTGCATGGTATTGGGTGACGTGGAGCTGGGCGACGACTGTTCGGTGTGGCCGATGGCGGTGATTCGCGGAGACATGCACCGGATTCGCATCGGCTCGCGCACCAGCGTGCAGGACGGCAGCGTGCTGCACATCACCCACGCCAGCGACTTCAATCAAGGCGGCTGGCCGCTGACCATCGGCGATGAAGTCACCATCGGCCACAAGGCGGTGCTGCATGGCTGCACCCTGGGCAATCGGATTCTGGTGGGCATGGGCGCCATCGTCATGGACGGGGCGGTGGTCGAGGACGAGGTGATCATCGCCGCCGGTGCGGTGGTGCCCCCCGGCAAGCGCCTGGAAAGCGGCCACGTCTACGCCGGCAACCCGGCCAAGGCGCTGCGCCCGCTGAAGGATTCTGAGCGCGCCTTCTTCCCCTACACCGCAGGCAACTACGTCAAGCTCAAGGATCAGTACCTGGTCTCGGCCCAGGGCTGACGACAGAGCCGCAGTGGTGAAGAACACGGATCTGCCCGCGCAGGTCCGTGTTTTTTTATCCAGTATGTTTCCAACCAATTGTTTCTATTGAACTGCCGGGCGATAATCTGGTCATTTATCCAGTATATGCCTTTTGAGGAGCCCGCCCGGCATGGCCAACTTCCGCACCCACCTCAGCGTGGCCGCCGCCGGCGGCGCGGTGCTGGCCCATGGCGGCTGGCAGGCGGGGCTGTGGTCGGCACTCGACAGCCTGCCGATGCTGGCGCTGACGACCCTGGGCGGCATCCTCCCCGATATCGACTCCGACAGCTCCAAGGCGATCCGGCTGATCTTCAATCTGATGGCGGTGCCGGCGGTGGTGGCCGGCGCGGTGATGCTGCAGGAGAGGTTCTCCGACGGCACCTTGCTGCTGGTGTGCGGCGCCATCTATCTGGCGGTGCGCTATGTGGCCGGCGCGATCTTTGCCCGCTTCACCGTCCACCGGGGGCTTTGGCACTCGCTACTGGCCGCGGCCATGTGCGGCCTTGCGACCGCGGCGCTCAGCCACCATCTGTTCGCACCACCGGACGCCATGGCCTGGGCCCACGGCGGCGCCCTGACCTTTGGCTTTGCCATCCATCTGTTGCTCGATGAGCTTTACAGCGTGGATCTGAACGGGGCGCGACTGAAACGTTCCTTCGGTACCGCCTTCAAACCGTTTGACTGGGGCGATCCCGGCAACTCTCTGGCGATGCTGTGCGTGACCCTGAGTCTGGCGCCCTGGCTGCCGTCCTGGGACGCGCTGCAGGGGCTGGTCGATCAGGGCGTAGCGCTGGTGTCGGGGCGCTGGCGATAGTCGTCGGGCTTGAGGGCGTGCTTCTTGAGCTTGTCGTAGAGGGTCTTGCGCGGCAGTCCCAGGTGCTCGCAGACCTCGTTGATACGGCCGTGGTGGCGGGCCAGCGACTGGCTGACCAGCTGTTTCTCGAACAGCTCCACCTGCTGGGGCAGCGGCAGCTCGCCACCGTCGCTGCCGACGCCTTCCATCAAGGCGTCGAGGCGGTAGTCGCAGGTGCTGCCGAGCAGCACGTAGCGCTCTGCCAGGTTGCGTAGTTCACGGGCGTTGCCGGGCCAGTCGTGGGCCAGCAGCGCGGTGACGCCGGCCGCGTCCAGCGGCGGCGCTTCCATGCCGCTGCGGCTGGCGGCCACCGCGGCGAAGTGGTGAAACAGCAGCGGGATGTCCTCGCGGCGCTCGCGCAGCGGCGGAATCATCAGGGTCACCACGTTGAGGCGGTAGTACAGGTCCTCGCGGAACTCGCCGGCCTCGGCGGCCGCCTTGAGGTCGATCTTGGTGGCGGCGATCACCCGAATGTCGAGTGTCACCGGGGTATTGCTGCCCAGGCGCTCGACCTGGCGCTCCTGCAGTACGCGCAGCAGCTTGACCTGCAGCGCCAGCGGCATGGACTCGATCTCGTCGAGGAAGACGGTGCCGCCGGCGGCATGCTCGAACTTGCCGATGCGCCGCTCCACAGCGCCGGTAAAGGCGCCTTTCTCGTGGCCGAACAGCTCGGATTCGATGGTGCTCTCGGGCACCGCGCCGCAGTTGATGGCGACGAAGGGCTTGCCGCCTCGGGCGCTGCGCTCGTGGATCGCGCGGGCCACCAGGTCCTTGCCGGCGCCGGTCTCGCCGAACAGCAGCACGTCGGCCTCGACCTGACTGATGCGCTGGACCATCGACGACAGCCGCTTGATCGCCGGGGTGCGCCCTACCAGACGTGGGCCTGGCGCGGTCTGCTGGGCCTCGAGCTCGGCCTTGAGGAAGCGGTTTTCCAGGCTCAGTCGACGCTTCTCGACGCCTCGCCGCACGACCTCGCCCAGGCGTTCACCGGGAAACGGCTTCTCGAGAAAGTCCCAGGCGCCTTCCCGCATGGCCTCCACCGCGGTGGATACGTCGCCATGACCGGTGATCAGTACCACCGGCAGGTCCGGGTCGCGCTGACGAATCTCTCTGAGCAGGCTCATGCCGTCCATGCCGGGCATGCGGATATCGCTGATCACCACCCCGCTGAAGTCCCGGTCCAGGGTGGCCAGGGCCTGTTCGGCGCTGGGAAAGGGCAGCGGTCGATAGCCGGCCAGTTCCAGCGTCTGGCCCAGGGTGACCCTCAGGTGCTCTTCGTCGTCGATGATCATCACGGGGGCTTCGTCGGTCATGTGGCGTGGCTCTCATCGTGGGGCGGGAGGACGTGCTCGGCCTGGGGCAGCTCGATGGTAAAGCGTGCTCCGCCCAGAGGCGAGACACCGGCCTGCAGGCGGCCGCCGAGATCATCGATGATCCGTGCGGAGATGGACAGCCCGAGCCCCAGTCCGGCGCCGGGGGCCTTGGTGGTGTAGAAGGGCTCGAACACCTGGCGGCGCTGGTCCTCGGGGACGCCGGGGCCGTTGTCGTCGACCCATAGCCTGACGCGGCCATCGGCGGCGGCCACGCCCAGTATCAGCTGTGGTGACGGCGTCTGTGCCATGGCCTGAAGGGCATTGCCGATCAGGTTGACCAGCACCTGCTCGAGTCTGACCAGGTCGGCCAGTACCCAGGGCGCTTCCTCCGGGGTGTCGAACACCACCTCGACCTGTTGCTCGCCGAGGCGTGCCTTGAACAGGCGCAGGGCGTAGTCGAGGCAGGCGCGGGTCGACACCGGGCTTGGCGGCTCACCGCTCTTGCGCGAGAACTGGCGTAGCTGGGCGCTGATCTCGGCCATGCGGCCGGTGAGTTCGATGATCTCGCCGAGGTTGGCGTCGACGGTGTCGTGGCGCTGTCGGGCGAGAAAGCCCCGGGCGTTCTCGGCGTAGGCGCGGATGGCCGCCAGTGGCTGATTGAGCTCGTGGTTGATGCCGGCGGCGAGCTGGCCGAGCACCGCCAGTTTGGCGGCCTGGGTCAGCTCGTCACGGGTCTGGCGCAGAGTCGCCTCGGTGCGTCGGCGCTCCTCGATTTCGTCGGATAGCCGGCGATTGGTGGCGAGCAGGTCGCGGGTCCGGCTGGCCACGTTGCGCTCGAGTTCGTCGCGGGCTTGCGCCAGGGTGGTGCGCTCACGCTCGGCGAAGGCTTCGCGCTCCCGGCGCAGTCGGTGGCGCTGCCAGCCGATGCCTCCGGCCAGCGCCAGCAGGCCGTATAGACCACCCCCCATCAGCATCGCCTGCCACTGGGCCTCGATCACCGGGGCCATGGGCTTGAGGATATGCATCTGCCAGCCCAGGGTGGGAAAGTTCCGAGTGACGCCAAGGTAGTGCCCGGACGCCAGCGGGCCGCTGTCGAAGCCCACCAGTCTGGCGTCGTTGGCGAGGTGATCGACGACCTCGAGGCCGCTCGGCTTCAGCGCTTCATCGGCGTAACGCCGCGAGTCGCGCAGCTCGGCCAGGCGCGGTGGCGCCAGCGGGGTGAGAGAGGTCAGGCGTAGCTCGGGTTGGCTGGCCATGAACACGATACCGTTCTGGTCCACCACCAGCAGGCTGGTCCCCGGACTCTGCCAGCTCGCCTCCAGCGTATCGACGCGGACCTTGACCACCATGACCCCGGCCGGGGTGGCGTCGGGATTGACCTCGTCGAGCCAGACCGGCGCCGAGAAGTAGTAGCCGCGATCCATCGATACCACGCCGAGGCCGTGGAAGCGGCCGTAGTGCCCGGCGATGGCGTCCTGGTAGTAGGGGCGAAAACGATAGTTCTGGCCGATGAAGTTGTCGGGGCGGTGCCAGTTGCTGGCCGCCAGGGTGGTGCCCTCGGCGTCGAGCAGGTAGATATCGGAGACGCCGGTGGTACTGCGGAAGCGGTTGAGCAGTCGGTTGAGTGGCATCACGTCCTGGCCGTCCGGGGCGCTCAGGTATCGCTTGACGGTTTCCCGGGTGGCGAGCAGTTCCGGCAGGTATTCGTGGCGTGACAGGTAACCGGTCAGGCCAGTGGCGGAAAGCCGGAGTTCGGTATCGGCATCACGCTTGAGCGAGGCCAGCGCCTGCTCACGGGCCAGGGTGGCGCTCTGCCAAAGCACCAGGGCGAGACCCAGCGCCAGCGCCAGCGCCAGGGTGCGGCGATTCAGCCAGCGTGACCAGCGTCGCATCGACTAGCGCGACCGGCGCGGCGGCATGACCTGGGCACGCCGCAGCGCTCGCTGCGAGCGGGTCTCGGCGCGCTCCATCTCGAGCAGACCCTCTTCGACGTAGACCAGGTGTTCGTGGGCCAGCGCCTGGGCGTCTTCGGCGCGCCCCTCGAGGATAGCGTCGAGCAGTGCCCGGTGCTGCTGCATCAGGCGGGGGCGTGCCTCCGGCTTCTCGAACAGATGGGCGAGATTGTCGACGATGCTGCGTTCCAGCAGGTGGAAGATGCCGCGAATGGTGTGTAGCAACAGGACGTTGTGGGCGGACTCGGCGATCGCCAGGTGGAAGGCGGCGTCGGCCTTGGCCTCACCCTGGGGGTCCTCGCCGAGAAAGGACGTCTCGAGCTCTTCGAAGCGCTGAATCAACAGCGCCCTGTCGGTGGGTGTCGAGCGTAGCGCCGCATAGTAGGCTGACAGGCCTTCCATGGCGTCACGGAATTCGAGCAGGTCCAGGTGGAACTCGCCGTGGCGAGACAGCATCTCCAGCAGCGGGTCGCTGTAGCCGCTGTTGAGAGCCTCGGTGATATAGGTGCCACCGCCCTGGCGGCTGACCAGCAGGCCGCGGGCGGCCAGTTTCTGGATCGCTTCGCGCAACGACGGGCGCGAGACGCCGAAGCGCTCGGCCAGTTCGCGTTCGGGGGGCAGGCGCTGGCCGGGGGTCAGGCTGCCTTCCAGAATCAGCGCCTCGAGGCGCTCGGTGATCACATCGGCCAGGCGAGGCTGGCGCACGGGCTGGTAGGCCATGGCGGTTTATCATCGACGTGGGAACGAGGCCGCCAGTGTAACGACAACTAATTGGTATTACCAATAGACGAGGTTGTCCTGTTGCCTATTCTGATCCTCGTTCTTCCCGAATTATCAACCTGTTACGTTCACGGCCATCGAGACATAGACCAAAGTATAGCGCAAAGTCCGAGCAAAAATCGGCGTCTGGTTTGACACTCTGGAAGAGCGAACCTACTGTGCCTAGATTCGGCGTTGTCAATTGGTTTTACCAATTTACTCCAACTCTATCCCTGGCGGTCGTTGGCAAGACCGATGATGCTCCGGGGGCCTCGGTTCCGGCGGTCCAGACGAGGCGTGCAGCGGTAGCCTGCTCGCCTCTGTTGTGCCGCTATTGATACCGGGAACAACGACAACGTCCTGCCGTGCCTGACCCTGAGGACCCCGCGATGACCGCCGTCAAGCTTTATCCCCCTCGCCCCGACAAGGTCTACCTGTTCGGAACCTGTCTGATCGACATGCTCTATCCCGAGGCTGGCCTCGATGCCGTTCGGCTGCTCGAGCGGGAAGGGATCGAGGTGATCTTCCCCGACGACCAGACCTGCTGCGGCCAGCCTGCCTACACCTCGGGCTATCACACCGAGGCCAGGGCGGTGGCCAGGGCCCAGCTCGATCTGTTCCCCGAGCCCTGGCCGATCATCGTGCCGTCCGGCTCCTGCGGCGGCATGATGCGTACCCACTATCCCTCGCTGTTTGCCGGCACCCCCGAGGAGGCAAGGGCCAGGGAGGTCGCTGATCGGGTGTTCGAACTGACCGAATTCCTGGTGCACGTCTGCCACCTGACGCTTGAGGATCGAGGCGCGCCGGAGAAGGTCGCCATGCATACCTCGTGCAGCGCCCGTCGCGAAATGGGCCTCGCCGAGACCGGCCCCGCGCTGCTGGCCAAGCTCGGCCAGGTCGAGCTGGTGGAGCAGGAGCGGGCCAGCGAATGCTGTGGATTCGGCGGGACCTTTGCGGTGCGCCATCCGGAGGTGTCCGGTGCCATGGTCGAAGACAAGAGTCGTGCCATCGAAGCCGCCGGCGCCGAGCGTTTCGTGACCTCCGACTGTGGCTGTCTGATGAACATCGCCGGGCGTCTGGCCCACCGCGACAGCACGCTCGAAGGCGAGCACATCGCTTCCTATCTGTGGCGGAGGACCTCATGAGCCAGCCTGTTCAGACCTTTACTCCCGAGGCGTTCCATCGCCAGGCCCACGAGGCGCTGGAGAATCCGCAGATCCGTGCCAACTTCCGCAAGGCGATGGACGGCCTGATGGGCAAGCGTCGCAAGGCCTTCGACGACTGGGACCTGGAGACCCTGCGTGAGCTGGGGGCCAATATCCGGCTACGTGCGCTGTCGAAGCTGCCCGACCTGCTGGAGCAGCTCGAGGCCAACTGCGAGGCCAATGGCATCCGCGTGCACTGGGCCGAGAATGGCGAGCAGGCCTGCGAGCTGATCACCGAGGTCTGTCAGCGTCATGGTGCGTCCTCGGTGATCAAGGGCAAGTCCATGGTGTCCGAGGAAATGCACCTGAACGCCCACCTGGAGAAGGCTGGCATCGATGCCCTGGAGTCGGATCTGGGCGAGTACCTGGTGCAGCTCAACGAGCAGACGCCGTCTCATATCATCATGCCGGCGATTCACCTCAATACTGGCGAAATCTCCGACATCATGCACGAGCGCACCGGGACCGAGCGCACCACCGACGTGGACGCGATGACCGCAGCGGCCAGGGCCCAGCTGCGCGAGCGTTTCATGACGGCGGATGTCGGGGTGTCCGGGGTCAATTTCGCGGTGGCCGAGACCGGTACCCTGTGCCTGGTGGAGAACGAGGGCAACGGGCGCCTGACCACCACCGCGCCGCCGGTGCACATCGCCGTGACCGGCATCGAGAAGGTGGTCGAGCACCTGGCCGACGTGCCGCCGCTCTACGCCCTGCTGACGCGCTCTGCCACCGGCCAGCACGTGACCACCTACTTCAACATGATCAGCTCGCCACGCAAGGCCGACGAACACGACGGTCCCGAAGAGGTGCATCTGGTGCTGGTCGACAGCGGTCGCTCGCGGGTCTACCAGGACGATGAACTGCTCGACACCCTGCGCTGCATCCGTTGCGGCGCTTGCATGAACCACTGCCCGGTGTACACCCGGGTCGGCGGTCACACCTACGGCACCACCTACCCGGGGCCGATCGGCGCCATCCTGATGCCGCACCTCATGGGGCTTGAAGCGACCAAGGATCTACCGTCGGCGTCGAGCCTGTGCGGCGCCTGCGGTGAGGTGTGCCCGGTCAAGATCCCGATTCCGGACCTGCTGGTGCGTCTGCGGCGTGAGGCCGTGGGCGACGGCGTCGGCAATGTGCCCGGTGCCGGGGTCAAGCGCTCGCGCAAGGAGGTCGCCGCATGGAAGAGCTGGCAGTGGCTGGCTACCCATCCCGGAGCCTGGCGAGGCGCTACCCTGGTCGCCGGCAGCTTCCGTGCGCTGGCGCCGTCCCACCTGGGGCCCTGGACGCAGTACCGCAGCGCCCCGAAGCCGGCCAAGACGTCACTTCACACGCTGATCAAGCGTCATCGCAAGGAGAAGGGCGAATGAGTGCCAGAGACAACATTCTGGGTCGCCTGCGCGATCGCCAGGGCGGACCGCTGTCGGCCCCCGACAGCGACTTCGGCGTGGTCACCGGGCGCCAGTGGTCGCGCCACGAACGACTCGAGCGCTTCGAGCACTGGATCTCCTCGGTGCATGGCGAGGTGATTCACTGTGACTCTGCCGGCTGGACCGAGACCCTCGCCAGGGTGCTGGCGGACAAAGGCGTCAAGCGCCTGGCGCTGGGCCGGGAGCATCCGGTAGCGCAGCAGGCCCGTGAGGCCCTGGCGGATCATGAGGTCGAGCTGGTCGACGCCGACCGTGACATCGAGGGCTGGAAGCGTGAGCTGTTCGACGGCGTCGAGGCTGGCCTTACGTCCACCCGTGGCGCCATCGCCGAGACCGGCAGTCTGTGGCTGTGGCCGACCCCGGATGAACCGCGTCTGCTGAGCCTGGTGCCGCCTTTGCATATCGCCGTGCTCGATGCCGACAGCGTCGAAGACACCTTCTTCGATGTCGTCACCGGGCAAGGCTGGGCCAGCGCCATGCCGACCAATGCGCTGCTGATCTCGGGGCCGAGCAAGACCTCGGATATCGAGCAGACGCTGGCCTACGGCGTACACGGTCCAAGAGAACTGGTGGTCATCCTGCGCGACGCCTGATTCACCGTGCTCGCGTGCGACACCTGCGACATCGGAGTGGTTTGCGTCCTGACGCGCGTCATGCAAGTTGGTTATAGTGTGCGTTCCCGGCGATGTTCTGTTGTCGGCGCAGGAAGCGAAATTCAACTGATGGAGGCAGGCATGTCCAAGCAGCAGTGTCCGGGGTCGAAACGCCCACTTTGCAAGGCCATTTCCCCGTTGCTGGTGGTCAGCGGGGTGTCCATGGCGGTCTTGCTGAGCGGATGCCAGGACGACGGCGGTAGCCAGGGCGGGCGGTTTGTCGAGGCGCCGGATGTTGCGCTGGGCGAAGCGATTGAGGGCGAATTGACCTCGCAAAGCGGGATCAACCTCAAGGATGGCTCGCGCCACGACCGTCGCTGGGTCTGCGGCGAGGCCGAATCTGGTGTGCTGTACCGGCTCGATTCACCCTTTGCCGCCAGCCTCTCGGTGTATTCCGAAGACGGCAAGTGGCAGGGAGGTGCGAGCAGCACCCAGGAGGCGCCGGCATCGCTGTTGCTGTCTTCCGCCGAGGGGTGCTCGCTGGTGGTCGTCAGCAGCGACGACATGGCAGGCTTTGGCCCCTACTCGCTGAAGCCGAGTGAGGCCCAGGCATCCGAGACGCTGGGCGACGACCAGGACGTCGTCGGGGCGCTGGGAGGCGAGGCGGCGAGCTACAGCTTCTCGCTGGAGCAGGCTCGCCAGGTCTCTCTGGTGCTTGCCGGTGCGTCTGACGCATCGCTGGTGCTCAGTGGCAATGGTGTCGAGCATAAGGCCGCGCGCTGCGGTGATGACCAGCAGACTCTGAAGACCTTCCTCGATCCTGGTGACTATGAGGTGCGTGTGACGCCTGGTCAGCCGGTCAAGGAGCGCGTGGACGTAGAGTGCCAGGACGACTTCGTCAGCGTCGGCGACGGCTATCGCCTGTCGATGCAGCAAGCCGATCTTTCCAGCGGCGAGCGTAATGCCGGACCGCTGCGCGCCGGTGACAGCATCACCGGTACCCTGGCTGACGCCTCCTCCAGCAATACCTACAGCCTCAAGATCGATGAGCCCTCCAGCGTCAATCTGGCGCTCGCCTCCAGCGATTTCGACACCGTGCTGCGGGTACGCGGCGGCCAGACCAATATCGAGGTCGATGATTCGGGCAGCGGTACCGACTCTCATCTCGACAGCGTGCTGATGCCGGGCGACTACCGGGTGGTGGTCAGCGGCTACGGGGGCGAGTCCGGCGGCTATTCGCTGGAGCTTTCGACCTCGCCCTTCGACGGCGAGTTGAAGAACGAAGGGGCCATCGAGCCAGGTGAGTCTGTGCAGGGCATGGCCGGCGGGTTTCAACCCAATGCCTACACCCTGGACATCGAGCAGCCCTCCGAGGTGACGATTGCACTGTCGTCCTCTGCCTTCGACACCCAGCTCTATCTTGAGGGCAACGGTGTGTCGCTCAGCGACGATGACGGCGGCGGTGGTACCAATTCGCGGCTGAGCGAGGTGCTCGAGCCCGGCAGCTATCGCATCGAGGTGGCAAGCTACTCGGGTGTCGCTTCCGGCATGTTCCGGTTGGAGACCGACGTCACTGCCTTCGATGGCGAAATGCGCAACAGCGGTGAGCTGCAGCAGGGAGACACGGTGCGCGGCATGGTGGGGGCCAGCGGTGTCAATCAATACAGCTTCACCCTGGAAGACGCCGCAGAGGTGACCCTGGAGATGAACTCCAGCGCCTTCGACGCCATGCTTGGCCTGCGCGGCGAAGGAATCGACACCAGCGATGACGATGGTGGCTCGGGTACCAATTCGCGTATCAGCGCGATCCTCGAGGCTGGTACCTACAGTGTCGATGCGCGAAGCTTCAGTGGCTCCGGCACCTACTCGCTGAGCCTGTCGCAGACGCCCTTCAGCGGCGAACTGCGCTCCGAGGGTGAGATTCGCACCGGCGAGACCCTTTACGGTCAACTCGATGCCAGCGGCAGGCTCAACTACCAGCTGGTGGTCGAAGAGGCTGGCGTCATCAGCATCGAGACTCAGTCCGACGCCGTGGATACGCTGTTGGAGCTCGAGGGTGAGGGCGTGTTCTTCCAGGACGACGACGGTGGCAGTACCCAACTCGGGTCGCTGATCGAAACCCGTCTGGAGCCAGGTGTCTATGACGTTACCGTCAGCGGCTATGGCGGGGGCGGCGGCATCGTCCAGATCGACGTCAGGGGCTAACCCCTAGCGCCAAACGCCACTCTCCGGAGTGGCGTTTTAGTATCTGAACGGCTGCAATAGCGAATAATCAGACAGGGAGCGCACCATGACGGCCATCACCACCACCAAGCCCAGCATTTCCATCGACGAGTTGACGGCGATGCTGACCGAACGCCTGTCCACCGAGCGATTGGTCCAGGATCCGCTGCGCCGGCTGGCCTACGGTACCGATGCCAGCTTCTATCGGCTGGTGCCGAGCCTGGTGGTGAGGCCGGAGACCGAACAGGAGCTTGTCGAAGTCATTGGCGCCTGCCGCGAGGGCAACTGGCCGATGACCTTTCGCGCCGCAGGTACCTCGCTGTCCGGTCAGGCCATCACCGATGGGGTGCTGATTCAGCTGGGACGTGGCTGGCGCGATGCCAGGGTGCTCGATGACGGTGCCAGAATTGACCTGCAGCCAGGCGTTATCGGCGCCAGGGCCAACGAGCTGCTGGCGCCCTTTGGGCGCAAGATCGGGCCGGACCCGGCGTCCATCGCCAGTTGCATGATCGGCGGCATCGCCGCCAACAATGCATCGGGCATGTGCTGTGGCACCGCCCAGAATACTTATCGGACCCTGGACAGCCTGCGCATGGTGCTGCTCGATGGCACGGTACTGGATACCGCCGATGCCGACAGCGTGGCAGCCTTTCGTCAAAGCCATGCGGCCCTGCTCGATGGGCTGGAGCGACTGTCGACCAATGTGCGCACCGATCTCGAGCTGGCCAAGCGCATTCGCCACAAGTATCGCCTGAAAAACACCACCGGCTACGCGCTCAACAGCCTGGTGGATTTCCGTGACGGTGTGGACATCCTGGCCCACCTGATGATCGGCTCCGAGGGTACCCTGGGCTGTATCACGCGGATTACCTATCAGTCGGTGCCGGAGCCGCCACGCAAGGCCGCCGCCCTGATCTTCTTCCCGGATCTCGGCAGCGCCTGCCGTGCCACCATCGCCTTGCGTGGCACCGGCGTGGCGGCGGTGGAACTGATGGATCGTGCGGGGCTGCGTTCGGTGGAGCGGCAGCCGGGCATGCCGGAGCAGCTGCGTGAGCTACCGGACGGCGCCACGGCATTGCTGGTGGATGTCCGCGAGGAGGATGGGCCTCGGCTGGAGGCGCGTATCGAGGAGGTCGGCCAGGCGCTGGAAGGCATCACCACCCTCGAGCCCATCGCCTTCACCGAAGACCCGGTCAGCTACGCGCTCTACTGGAAGGTACGCAAGGGACTGTTCCCCGCCGTCGGTGCTGTGCGTGATCTTGGAACTACCGTGGTGATCGAGGACGTGGCTTTTCCCATCGAACGGCTGGAGGAGGGTGTCGCCGCCCTGACCGAGGCGTTCAAGCGCCATGGCTACGACGACGCCCTGCTGTTTGGTCACGCCCTGGAAGGCAATCTGCATTTCGTCTTCCCTCAGGGCTTTGAGCGTCCGGGGGAGAAGGAGCGCTACCAGGCGCTGATGGCAGATGTCGCCCAGTTGGTAGCCGTGGACTTCGGTGGCTCGCTCAAGGCCGAGCACGGCACCGGCCGCAATATGGCACCCTTTGTGGAGCTGGAGTGGGGCGAAGAGGCCTATGCTCTGATGTGGCAGATAAAGGCGTTGTTCGATCCGGGCCATCTGCTCAACCCCGATGTGATGCTGACGCGCAACCCGACGCTGCACCTCGAAAATCTGAAGCCATTGCCTGAGGCCGACCCCATCGTCGATCGCTGCATCGAGTGTGGCTTCTGCGAAGCCGTGTGTCCTTCACGCGAGCTGACGCTGACGCCTCGCCAGCGCATCGTGCTGACCCGCGAGCGAGTTCGCCTGGCAGCCCTGGATGAGTTGAGCGATGAAGAGCGAGAGCGTCGCGATGCCTTTGAGCAGAGTGCGCTTTACGATATCGATGTCACCTGTGCCGCCGATGGCATGTGCGGGACGCGCTGCCCGGTCGGTATCAATACCGGCGAGATGGTGCTCGCCATGCGCCAGGAACGTCATGTTGGCAAGCAGGAATTGGCAAGGCGAATCGGGCGTCACTTCTCCGGGGCTACCAAGATTGCCCGGGGCGGCCTGCGTGCGGCCAGCCTGGGGCGTGGGATCATCGGCGACGCTTTGATGGCCCGAGCCAGTCAGGGTGTTCACAAGGCCAGCGGCAAGCGTGTCCCACAGTGGATACCGGCGATACCCGCCGCCGCCCCGATTCGGGTGCTCAAGTCGTCGCGGCCATCGGCGGGCGCATCGTCCGCCGAGGGGCCGCGCGATTCGGTGGTGTACTTCCCTTCCTGCGCCACTCGGGTGTTTGGCGCCGACAAGCGGGACGACTCGGCGCGTGCGGTGATGGAGATCGTACTGAGTCTGCTCGACAGAGCCGGGTATGACGTCATCATTCCCGAAATGCCAGGCCACCTGTGTTGCGGGATGGCGTTTTCCTCCAAGGGGATGGATAACGAGGCGACGCACAAGGCGCGCGAACTCAACCGGGAGTTGCTGGTCGCGAGCCAGAACGGTCGTTTCCCGGTGCTGTTCGATACCAGTCCTTGCAGCTTGCAGGTCGAGGGGCATCTGGATGAGCGCTTGAAGGTGCAGGAGCCGGTGGCCTTCGCCCATGACCACCTGTTGCCGCGCCTGGAGGTGACGCCGCTGGACTGCAAGGTGGCGGTGCACGTGACCTGCTCCAGCCATCGCAAGGGGCTGACCGACTCCTTCGTGGAGCTGGCGCGTGCGTGTGCCAGGGAGGTGGTGGTGCCGGATGGTATCAGTTGCTGCGGATTTGCCGGCGACAAGGGCTTGCGCGTACCGGAACTGACGGCTTCATCGCTGCGCGATCTGTCGGGGCAGGTGGCGGGCTGTGACTTTGGTGTCTCCAATTCGAGAACCTGCGAGATGGGCATGACCCAGCACTCCGGCCTTACCTATCACTCCATACTGGAGTTGCTGGACCGCGCGAGTCAGCCGACTGCTCAAGGGGGCGTATCGGAAGAGCGCACCGTCTCGCTGTAAGGCCCTGCTCCAGATCGTGACTGAAGCCTGAACCGCTGTCGATGACGCCCCGAAGACAGCTCGATGAACTTTTTTGCATAAGGGTATTGCCAAGGGCGGAGGGGATGCGTAAAGTACGCATCCGCTGCCGGCGACGAGCAAACGTCACAGGCGGTTAAGGGTGGTAAAAGTGATTGTTTTGAAAAGGCTTTTTCAAGTCTTCGAAAAATTCTCCACTTGACGGGCAACGAGAAATCGGTAAAATGCTCGCCACTCGATCGGAGTCGCCAGGACGGCATCGCAGGA
>NZ_JAHVHR010000016.1:0-50310 GCF_019802175.1 Halomonas sp. DP5N14-9 | reverse complement strand
GCCAGCAACCGTTCTGCCGTAGGCACGTTGGTTGAGCGCACGACACGCTTCGTCATCCTGGTGAAAATGGACGGTACGACCGCGACGGATGCGATGGTCGGCTTTAGTGACAAATTGAAACTTGTTCCACGCTCACTACGGCTGTCGATGACCTACGACCAAGGGAGCGAGATGGTCAAGCATGCCGAAATAACCCAACGTACCGGGACAGGGCGGTCTCAACCTACAAGCGCAACACTATTGGAGTGCCTGAGATCCGGGCACTGACTTCTGGAGAACCTCCGCGTATACCTCCAGAGGCGTCTTGGCGTTCAACGTCTCTCTAGGCCTGGTATTGAGTGAGTCTGCGATCTCATCGAACTCCTCCTGGGTGTAGGTCGATAGGTCCGTTCCTTTGGGCAGATACGGTCGAAGCAGACCATTGGTATTCTCGTTAGACCCACGTTGCCACGGGCTGTGTGGATCGGCGAAGTAGATGGCTGGGCGGTCTCAATGAGCAAGTGCACCATTGAAATGATGAACGAACTGATGGCGCAGTACCACGAGGCTCCGGTATTAACGGTGTTGCTCTCAGAAGTTGCTTCCGCAATTTCCTTTCTACCTTTAAGGCCGAAACAATTCGAGGCCTGCGGAGCCTCGCATAAATAAGTATTCATGGACATCGAGAAGGACTACAATCGGCTACGCCTGCACAGTACGATTGCCATAATTAGCGCTGAGGTCTTCAAGGCCTGAATGATCACTTGGATCGAAGATGGCTGAGATAATTGGTCTGAACGAGAGGGGAAAAGATAGTGCTAAGCTTTACTGGTGATTTCTATACGGAAAATCCAATACATGTAAAAATAAACGCTAAAGGGAGGTTTGTTGTCAATCTTGAAAGTCCTCTAACAGATAATACGATTTCCCCCGCATTGGATAAAGTTAATCTAAGGATGCGGGAAGATAATTTTTTCAGTACCTTTTCTCCAGCCCCCGTAGCTGTGTGCCTTGCAAACAATCACATATTCGATTTTGGTGATGTAGGGCTAGAAGATACATTGAGACATCTCAATAAAGCTGGCGTATCATATTTTGGTGTCGGGGACGAATCAAATAACTTTAATAATCCTTTCCGGTATGAAGAACAAAACTGTGTGATTGAAGTATTTGGCTACTGTGACGATTCTACTACTCCCGCAAACGGTACAAGAAACAAAGTTTCTCCTCTTAGAATTGACAGAATAAAGTGTGATCTAAGGTGCTCTTCGGCAGATAAAAAAATCGTATGCTTGCACTGGGGTGATGAAGAAAATAAATACCCGGCGATATCTGATATTTCTTTAGCGCGACATATAATTGATTCTGGGGCAGACGTGGTAATTGGGCATCACGCTCACGTTATACAGTCGCATGAAGTTTATAAGGGGAAGAATATATACTATAACGTGGGCAATTTTGCGTTCGATGATTTAGATGTTCCAGCAAGTTGGGACGGCTATAAGTATAAAAATAGGTATAAGAAAAAACAAAGAAAAAATAACAAAGTCGGATTAATAGTAGATGTCTCCATAGACGGGATCGCTGCAAGGGGCGTTAAATATAGAGACAGAGTTGTCTCGGAAACTTATAAGGTCAGGGTTTTTGGGCTTCCTAGTTTTAGTGTTATGCATACTTTGATAAATAGGAAGAATACGATGATAATCATGATGGATAGATTTCTCAAAAACCCGAGAATCCCCTCTTTTTCTCAATTTAAAAGGTTTTTTGGTGGATAGCAATGCTTAGAAAAATTGTATGGGACACGTTTTTGAGGGTCGAGGGTTCCTATCAAATCCTAAAAAGAATAAAAAAAATGAATTTCAAAGAGATGGAAGATCTACAGGAGAAAAACCTAAACCAGATGTTAGGTCATCTTAAGAGTGATATACCATATTATAAAAAAATTATAGAACGAGAGGTCTTTAGTTACGAGGTTTTTTCTCGGCTTCCGATTATAGATAAAAAAACAATACAGCAGAACTTCGACGCGATGACTTCTAGGGATGCGGAGAGACGACATCCCTATGTAAATTTTACAGGTGGCTCTACTGGAGAACCGCTAAAAGTTATTCAAGACAAAGAGCATGCCCGCTGGGGGCGAGCGGTGAAGTCTCTATATGATCATTGGAGTGGTCTAGAACCAGGTGATAAACAATTAAGACTTTGGGGATCTGAGAGAGACGTTCTTGGTATTGGTGCAAGCCACAAACAAAGGCTGGTTCGATGGTTGAAAAATGAAAAATGGGTGAATACATTCGTTCTTACGGACATTCTAATTAAAGATATAATAGATTGGATTAATGAAAATAATCCTGTGCAAATTACATCATATGTCGACACTGCATATGAAGTTGCTAAATTTGCGAACAAAGAGGAAATAAAAATAAATTTTGATGGAACGCTACTAACCAGTGCTGGTACGTTGTTTCCACAAATGGAAGAAGAAATTAAACAGGCTTTTGGATGTAGGGTTTTTAACAGATATGGTTCGAGAGAAATCGGTGATATCGCTTGTTCTGGCTATGAGTCAGATGCGCTCAAAGTGTTCGACCCCGTTCATTTTGTTGAGGTCTTAGACGAAAATTTGAACCCTGTTGGGGTTGGAGAGTTTGGTGATATATATATAACGACCTTGAAGAACTATAGTATGCCGCTCGTAAGATATAAGATCGGTGATGTTGGAGTTGTACATGGCTATAATAAAAACGGAGGCGTTTCTAGTTTCAGCTCTATAGAAGGAAGAAGCACTAGTGTGTTGTACGATAAAAATAAAAACAAAGTTCTTCCAGCATATTTTATTCATATGTTCGGGGTGGTCGAGAGAGATTTTGACGTAGATAAATTCCAAGTCATTCAGCATGTCGATTTGTCTTTTTCTATTAATATAGTAAAAAAAGACGATTTTGACGGAGAGTGGTATTGTAAAGTTAGCGAATCAATTCGAAAAATAGTCAGTTTGGTTATTGGTGAAGTAGATGTAAAAATCAACCTTGTCGAAGATATTCCAAAAAATAGCAGTGGGAAATATCAATATGTGGTTTCCGAATGTTAGCGTTTAATATTGATAAGCGACTCGTGGTCGAGTATTTAGTAGCTAGCGTATTAGCTATTGCGCTCCTTTTCTATGGAACAAGTGGTGCGTTACCTTGGGTCACATGGATAACATTGTCGCTATATGTTCTTGTAGCGTTCTTTTTAACACTTATAGAGCGCTTGCCTGTTATAAGTGTCACGTCAATAGTCTTGATTTTATTTTTTTCCGCGTGGTTGATCCCCGGGATTGCATTTACACCATTGTATGCTGACAAAATTATACACGTAAAGATGATGCTTGAATCATTTTTGTATGTAATATCGTCGGTTCCATTGGTGTTATGGCTCGCGAAAGGTGGTTATACCAGAATTCAAGCTGTTTTTAGTGTTGTTATAAAAATATGGTTACTCGTTTCTTTTATTTTTTTATTTCTATATCATATTGGTATTTGGAGTTATAAGACTACGTTTTCAGCGATGTATGTAAACAGAAATCTTTATGCCGTTGTCTGTACGCTTCTCTTATGTATAAGTCTTTTCTTTTTCCCCAGATCGTTTAAAAAGACAATCATCTGTTCATCTTTAGTCATTTTGGTCGTTCTTACATCATCGATTAAAGGGTTTGTCGGGATTTTTATTATTTTGTCGTTGTATTATTATAAAATGTTGTCACTAACAAGGCGGTACATTTTTTTATTGTTAATAAGTTCTTTTACTGCTGTTGCGTTATGGATTAACAGTTTTTTATGGCAAAGAATTAGTCGCCTTTTTAATGATTTGGCGAGTTTTGACTTAAGTGGTATGAGTAGTGGTTCAGAACGACTATGGTTGTTGGTAAATGGCTTTGATCTTGCAAGGGGCAACTGGTTTTCTGGTATTGGACTGTATAACTCTAAACACTATTTGTTTCCGCCGTGGCGCGTGTTGCTAGCTGAGCGGCGGCATGAAAGCCTTGAGGTAGGTTTGTATACACACAACAATTACTTGGAGATATTCCTTTCATTAGGTCTTTTTTCATTTATTTTATATTACACTCCATTAGTTTATGTTTTGTTTAAATCAATAAAGTGGAAATATCAATATAATATCTTTTTTAAGTTTTCAGCTTGCGTGCTTTTTTATAGATTTTTCTTGGATTTATCATTGGTTTCATACAATTCGTTTCCAATTATTTTTTTTACACTGCTTGCTGTCTGCTTGATTTTTTTAAACAGGAATGATAAAGATGTCTCGAGCGTCCAATAAGTTAACAATCGCTTTTGTACTACCCGATGCAAGAGGTGGGGGAGCTGAGAATGTTACAATTATGTTGGCGAATCATCTGTCTAAATGGCACAACATAAAGTTGTTTCTTGGTAAGTTGAGAGGCGATAATTTAAAAAAAATTGATAGTGGTGTGCAAATCGTCGAAATTGGCACTACTAGAGGAGCAGTCGCTGTACTAAAAATAAATCGTCTTTCCCGGATGCACAAAATCGACATAATGTTTGGAACCTTGGGAATGGCTCACGCCGTCGCCTTGAACTCAATTCTGTTGCGAAGAAAAACAAAGTGTATTGCAAGAATTGGCAATACTTTAAGTGAAGATGTCAAGAATTGGTCTGGCGTAAAATACGTCGCTATGTATCTCTATCAGGTTGTTTTGATTCTAGCTGACGTAATAGTTGTTCAGTCAGATTTCATGAAGTACGATCTTTTAAGCTTTTTATTTGGTGCCTTCAAGAGGCACAGTAGTATCCATAGGATATACAATCCTATTAACGTTGAGATGCTACGTAGACTATCGTGTATGGATGCAGGTGTTGACATTGGTGAGTATGATGTTGTTGCAGTAGGTCGGTTGTCACGGCAAAAAGATTTACAGACAGCTATTACCGCTTTTAGTATGTATAGGGAAAACTATCCAGGAGCGAAGTTCCATATTGTTGGGCAAGGCTTGCTTGTAAAGGAGCTAATAGAGCATGCAAAGTCCCTAAGTGTGGAAAGTTACTTGGTATTTCATGGTTATGTTGAAAACCCATATCCGTTGATGAAAAGCTGTAGAATATTCTTGTCATCGTCTATTTATGAAGGCTTCTCTAACGTCATTCTCGAAGCTGTAGCTCTAAATACCGCGGTTGTGGTTTCTAACTGTCCCGGAGGAAACGCAGAAATAGTAGTCGAGGAGAAAAATGGTTTTTTCTTTGAAGTGGGAGACTACCAAACAATGTATGAAAAAATGCTCAAGGCGGTAGATCTTGAAGTTAATAGCAATGACATTTCGAGTTTCGATATAAATCGCATTTCTGAAAAATATATAGAGGTGGCCCTTGAGAAATAAAACCAGCATTGTTGTTTTTGACTTGTGTGGCACTCTTTTCCATAGTAATACAACCTTCGACTATATTAAAAAATACCATAATTATAGAAAAAATTGGCTGCGATACTTTAAATGTCTTGTGTATACCTCTTATTTTGGGAAAATATTAAATAGAATTTTTAGATTTTCTATTCGCAAGAGATGTATAGAAACTCTCGCCGGTGAAAGCCGAAGTGATCTAGAAGTCTTTGCGGAAGTTTTCTATGATACATTTTTATTAAATAGGAAAAACCATACCGCGTTTGACAAGCACTTTATAGAACTTAGTGACTCCAACAAAATATTGATTTGCTCGGCATCACTCTCAGAAATTGTAAAAGTAGTGGCAAGCAGGCTAGGTGTAAGTTATGTCTCATCTGAGCTACGCTTTGACGAAAATGGCAGATGTTTTGGCGAGTTATCGAAAGACATAAAAGGTAATAAGTCGGAAATCTTTACTTCTTATAACATTAAGTTCTTTGCGACGGATAACCTTGATGACGTAGAGGCATGCCGTTTAAGTGAAAAGTGTGTCATATTTTCTCGAAAGAAGAATATTGAATACTGGCGGGGGAGGCTCCATGGGAAAGATTACGAAATTTTCGAAATTTAACTATATACCATTTTCCTATACGTTTAAAACAAGAATAACAACACTAACGGAAAGGTTGAGCTGGATTTTTCTTTTCCCTGCCTTCTTGTTATATTGTGCACTGATATACAATTTAAGTCTAGTCTTTGTTGTTGTCTCGTTTGTTGCAGTTATGTGTTGCTACGAAATTGGTTATATATCGAATGACGTGAAGACTGTAAAGGGAGAGCGCGATCCAACACTAAGATTAAGCAATAATTCTTCAATAAATTATGAAAGAAGGTTTTTTTCTTTAGTTGCTTGTAGATGTATAATATCAGCGTCCATCATAATTTTTGTGGGGTGGTATTTTTCATATTTTTATGCCTACTTGTTGTTTTTCTATTTGGTTGTATTGTCGCTGATTTTTTATATTCATAATTCTGTGAGATCACGGTTCAATATAATTACATATTTTTCTTTAGTGTCACTTAGGTACTTAATCCCATTGGTGATGCTAGAAGGTAAGTTAGAGCTTTTAATTGTTATATTGTCTTTTCCGTTGTGTCGAAGCATCGAACATTCGTGTAAGACTAAATATGACATGCATTTTATTAGAAAGATTGTTGTTAATCCAGACTTCTTTAGGTTTTTCTACTATCTTTTCTTAGTGGTTTTTTCCATGATTTCTTATCACTTTACAGATTTTTTAAGCATAAAAGAGGTTTCACTTTTTATTTATTTTTTATTTTTTAGATCAATCGCGCTTATAATGAGTATTAAAGGTGTAGGCTACAGAAAAAAACATAGGTCTTATGATTGGTAGGACGCCCCCACTGCCAAGCTAGTTGGAGCCTCAGCAGCTGTTAGACTCTGAACCATGTGGGGCGTGATGAGGTTCCAATGAAGTACTCCGACGAGCGCCGAGAAGCCATCCTCAAGAAGCTGCTCCCGCCACATAACCGCACGGTGGCGGAGGTGGCCCAAGAAGAAGGTATCTCACTAGCCACGCTATACAACTGACGTAAGAAGGCTCGCCAAGCGGGCCGTTTGCTACCTGACCAGGGCGATGATCCCGAGTGTCGACGCCGGAGCTATAAGTCCGTAGATCATCAAAATAGATTGTCCCCCCGACCCGCATGGCCTTCTCTTGTTGGTGACGAAGCCTCCAAGAGAACTGGCCATGCTAAGCCGAGAGGACTTTCTCATGATAAGGCAACTTCATCAGCGAGGCGCCCACCTCGTGGACATTGCACACCAGATTGGCTGTTGTGAACGCACCGTGCGGCGCCACCTGGCCCGCGATGAGGCTCCCAGTGGGCGACCGGTGAGACCGCGAGCCAGCAAGCTGGATCCCTACAAGCCGATCATCGACCAGCTGTTGGCTGACAACGTCTGGAACGCCGAGGTGATCTTCCAGCTCATCCGTGAGCAGGGCTATACCGGCGGTGTCACTATCGTGCGGATGTACATCCAACCCAAGCGAGCGCTGCGACCGAGCAAGCAGACGGTACGCTTCGAGACCTCTCCCGGCTTCCAGCTCCAGCACGACTGGGGCGAAATCGAGACGGTGATCGCCGGCCAGCGTTGCAAGGTCAGTTTCGCAGTCAACGCGCTGGGTTATTCGCGGCGTTTCCATGCCTGGGCGGCCACCAGCCAGGATGCCGAACACACCTACGAGGCCTTGGTGCAGGCCTTCCGCCACTTTGGCGGCGCACCACGGACGGTACTCGTCGATAACCAGAAAGCGGCAGTGCTGAAGCACGACCGAGACCACCGCGTGATTTTTAATGCCGGTTTCCTGCAACTGGCCAACCACTATGGGTTTGCGCCCAAGGCGTGCCGGCCGCAGCGCCCGCGCACCAAGGGCAAGACCGAGCGCATGGTAGGCTACGT
This sequence comes from Halomonas sp. DP5N14-9, assembly GCF_019802175.1. Taxonomy (NCBI): domain Bacteria; kingdom Pseudomonadati; phylum Pseudomonadota; class Gammaproteobacteria; order Oceanospirillales; family Halomonadaceae; genus Halomonas; species Halomonas sp. DP5N14-9. The sequence continues at coordinate 42,451 of NZ_JAHVHR010000016.1, read as the reverse complement.
GAAGCAGCACTTCTTCCAGCGTTACCGGCAGTTCGAGAGCCTTTCCCATCTGAACCAGTTGCTCCAGCGATGGCTGGAGCGAGTGGCCGATCAACGGCCACTACGGCAGTTCCGACAAACCCCAGCGGAACGCTTTGCTGCCGAGGTGGCGGCTCTCCAGGCGCTGCCGGCAACAGACTTCGATACCCGTTACCACGACCTGCGCCAGGTCGGCTGGGACGGCTACATTGAGGTCCGTGGCAACCGCTACAGCGTCCCGGAGACCTACTGTGGCCAAGCCGTGGTCATCCGACTGAGCCTCGACGATGAATTGACCGTCTACTCGCCGGCGGGTGATGCCATCGCCCAACACCGCCTGCAAGCGCCACAGGCCGGATGGCGCACAGTGCCGGAGCATCATGCGGCTTTATGGCAGCAGACCCTGTCGGTGCAGCAGCGTGACCTGCGGGTCTACGAGGAGGTGCTGTGATGATGCTCGATCAGCTACTCCATCGTCTGAAGATGGATCACCTCCAGGCCTCGCTTGATAGCCTCTGCGAGCATGCCAGCAAGCAGGACCTGAATTATCGCGAGTTCCTTGAGCAAGCGCTCGCCCAGGAGTGGGGCGGGCGCCACCAGAAGGGTCTGGAGTCTCGGCTGAAGCAGGCTCGGCTCCCGTGGATCAAGACCCTGGAGCAGTTTGACTTCAGCTTTCAGCCCAGCATTGACCACAAGATCGTGCGCGACCTGGCCGGCCTGGGCTTTGTTGAACGTAGCGAAAACGTGGTGCTGCTCGGGCCGCCCGGCGTGGGAAAAACCCACCTCGCCGTCGCCCTGGCCGTGAAAGCTGCCGAAGCCGGCCATCGGGTACTGTTCATGACCCTGGATCGCCTGGTCAGCACTCTGGTGCGCTCACGGCAGGAGAATCGCCTGGACCGGCAGCTCCAGCAGCTGACCTACCCCAAAGTGCTGGTGCTCGACGAGATGGGCTTTCTACCGATGACACGCGAGGAAGCCAGCCTGTTCTTCCGTCTGATCAACCGACGCTACGAACGAGCCAGCACCCTCCTCACCTCGAACAAGTCGTTCATGGACTGGGGTGAGATCTTCGGTGATCAGGTCATCGCCACGGCGATTCTGGATCGGCTGCTACATCACTCGACCACGTTGAACATCAAAGGCGAGAGCTACCGGTTGAAGGACAAGCGACGAGCCGGGCTGGTCACAACCCCCGCCACGAAGGAGGACGAGCCCCCACACGACCCTGACGTAGTCCCGATGAAAGAGCACTGCTAAAAACCGGACAATCTGAATTGATGAAATCCGGACAAACTTCACTGACGTTGACACCTCCAAGCAGCAGAATGAAGCCCGCAAGGCGGACCGCCAGGAAAACAAGGATCTCAAGCGTGAGCTGCGCCGCAAGGAGGCCGCTCTCGCGGAAACCGCAGCCCTCTTGGCGCTACGAAAAAAGGCCCGAGCGATCTGGGGGGACGAGGACGAATGATCAGCACTTCAGATCGCCAGGACGCCGTCCTGGACTCCCTCGAGGGTTGGAGCTCTCAATGACCAAGTATCGGGGGGCGCAATGTGGTAGAGCGTGCCTCTAGCAGGCTCAAGGAGCTACGGCGAATCGCCACGCGCTATGACAAGCCGGCCCGCAGCTTTCACACCATGATATGCCTGACTTGCGTAAGCCGCTGATGACGAGTTGACTTTGCGTCAAGAACCTCGCGTAACGGGCGTAGTGCTGCGCCCTATATATAAAGTATGTCCTATTGGTGTATAAAAGTTTATGAAAAAGATTTTTTTTGTAGCTAACAGCGAATGGTACTTGAAAAATTTTAGAGAATCGACCATTAATAGATTTAAGAGTGGTTATGACACTTACTGTGCTTTTCCTTATGAAAAGAAAAACAATGATCTTGATGATGTTGGAGCAAAGATTTGTACGTTTTCAATGAACCCGCATGGAAAAAATCCGTTTAGAGAATTTTTTTCTTTGTTTACTGTCTTTTATTGTTTTTTGAAGAATCGTCCCGACCTAGTGTTTTCTTTTAATCCTAAAACCAATATTTATTCTTTGATTTGTTGTTTTTTTCTTAAGATACCCTGTGTAGTTAATGTTTCTGGTGTTGGGGTTGCCTCTGAATTGAGAGGAGTTGTCGGACGTGTTTATGATTTTTTATGCAGTAAACTTTACAAACGTGCTAAGTTTGTTTTCTTTCAAAATAATGAAGACTATGAAAATTATATAAGAAAAAATATTGTCGAAGAAGATAAGTCTTGCGTGCTTCCAGGTTCTGGTGTGAATCTAAATAGGTATAAACAATCATGTAGAGTGGGAAAGACAAGTAATTTCCTGATGGCTTCTAGACTAATTCGACAAAAAGGGGTGGAAGAATATATTTCCGCTGCTCAAGTAATGGTTGACTCTGGCAGAACGTGTAAGTTTTATTTGGCTGGTGTGGAAGATGAATCCAGTAGAGCCATTGACAAAAAGCTATTATCCTCGTCTTCCAAAAAAGGTGTAATAGAGTTCTTGGGGCATGTTAGAGATATGCCATCGCTGTTAGATGAAATGGATTGTGTTGTTCTTCCATCATATTATCCAGAAGGTACGCCGAAAATATTGATTGAAGCGGCTGCTTCGGGTAAGATAATCATTACCACGAACACGCCAGGGTGTCGTGAAGTTGTCGAAAATGGGATAAATGGTTTTTTTGTAAAACCAATGTCCATAAGTGAACTTTCTAATTGCATTTCCAAAGTTAACAGTTTGGATGAAGGTGAAGCATTAGCCATGCAAAATAGATCAAGAGAAATAGCAGAAGAAAGATATAGCGAAGATTATGTGATTATGAAATACCTGGAAATTGCCGAGCGTGTATTACAACGTAAGCATTGATGACGTTTTATTATCAGTCACGGCATGAATTTTTGGAGCCATACGTGAATAATTCTTATGAAAGGCGCCATTCCAGGTGGTATGAGCGGTTTCTTTTGGGTATACCATTTCAATTCTTAGTAGGGTTGCCGTGTGTCACATTGATTCCTGGCGCCGAGAGATGGGGGTGGGGGTTTTGGGAGGCGCTTTCCGATAATCGAGTTAATACAATTTTGGCTATTGGTTTGGCATTCTGTGCTATCGTTTTTTGCCTTAGGCGGTTTTCCCGATTTCCTGGGGTGCGAGTGGCATCATATGTTGTGCCTACTGTGAGCCTTGCTTTTCTTGTTGTTGTGGCAGTTTTATTTTTTACTCGTGAAGCATATACTCGGCAAGTACTATTTACAGGATACTTATTCTGCTTGTTGTGGTTCTTTTTTGGATACTTTGTAGGGAAAAAGTACCGCCAATTGAAAATCGGTGTTGTTCCAGTTGGTAACACACTTGATTTAGGGTTGCATTCAAAAATAGAATTTCGTCGGTTGAAGTCTCCTGAACCGGATGGCATTCGCTACGATGCAATTGTCGCAGATTTAAGAAGTGACAAGCTTGGGGCGAATTGGGAAAAATTCATAGCTCAGTGCACTCTATCTCGAATACCCGTTTATCATGTTAGGCAGATTCAGGAGTCCATAACTGGAAAAGTGAGAATAGATCACCTTTCAGAAAACGAGTTTGGATCTTTGATGCCGTCCTCATTTTATTCAAATGTCAAAAGGGTATTCGACCTAATCGGTGCAATAACCCTTCTCCCTCTCTGTCTGCCAATTATGATTTTGACGGGTGTATGTATTCGTCAAGAAAGCGAAGGTCCTGCATTGTTCTTGCAAGAGCGTATGGGGTATAGAGGGAAGCCATTTAAGGTATATAAATTTCGAAGCATGTATGTCGGTAGTAGTGGAAAAGGGTTTACTGACGGTGAAAATGATCCGCGTATCACTCGTGTAGGGCGATTTATAAGAAAGTACAGGATTGATGAGCTTCCACAAATATTCAATGTAATAAAAGGTGAGATGAGTTTTATCGGGCCTCGACCTGAGTCAATGGAACTATCTGAATGGTATGAACGTGATGTGCCTTTCTTTAGCTATCGGCACGTTGTTAGACCGGGTATTTCAGGATGGGCCCAAGTCGAGCAGGGGTATGCTGCAGAAGTTGAAGGTATGATTGAAAAGCTACAGTACGATTTTTATTATATTAAGCATTTTTCTCTTTGGTTGGATGTCCTTGTTTTGTTCAAGACCGTGAAGACGGTATTTACCGGCGACGGTGCAAGATAAAATTTACTTGGTCGATAATGAATGTTTCAAGAAAAAGATTGTGCTGTTGCTTTCTCTTCCACTTTTACACCGAAGTGGATGTATTTTTTTTGCCTTGGGCTGACGTTCATCTATGGGTGGCTACGTATATGGCTTCCTGATGTTGGCCAAAAGGCAGGAACCGTAATAGCCTTGCTGGCATTGGTTCTGATTCTATGGAAGGGGAAGGCGCTTCGAACCAGTATGGTTTTCTGGTGTCTGCTAGGAGTTCTGATTGCCCAACTGTTAAGCTGGGGGGCAGGGTACTATCACCATCCGGACTGGTTACCAGACAACCCCGAGTTGGATCGACTTGGTAAGTGGTTTTTGTTCGTAGGTGTCGCATTCTGGCTTGGTGGTATGCGTAAGCATGCATTGACATTGTTGATCTTTTCGCTGATCGGATTTATGGCAACATGCTTTCTTTTTGAAGGTTCGATTGAACAGTGGTCGCATGGCTTGCAGGGCAGAAGAATTGACCTGGATATAAGGAATGCCCAACATACCGCCATGTTTTTTGGCGTGGCTGTTATTGGCTTGTTGTGCTTTTCTCGTCGTTGCTTTTCACCTGGCCGCTTATCCGCGTTGACCGTTCCTTTTTGGGTCATTTCATTCGCTGTTTGCCTGCTCGGTGTCTTCGTGACTCAGACTCGTGCGGTGTGGCTTTCGCTGACGGTAACCACGTTTCTCGCGATTCTTGTATTTTTAATAGTGATCTTCAAAGGCACTGTCTCCAGAAGTATCAAAAGGCAGGGTGTCGTAGCACTCGTGTGTATTCTGGCCCTTCTTGGAACAGGAGGTTTTGTCTTCAAGGATACGCTCGAAAAACGTCTTTCGGCCGAAAATTCGGTTATGGTGAATGCCTGGCAAGGTAACTGGGAAGACGTACCTTACAGCAGCATCGGCAACCGTCTTCACACTTGGCGCGCTGGCCTCGAGTGGTTTGCGGAACGTCCGATCGTCGGCTGGGGCGGTGAAGGCCGAGGGTTGGTGATTGACCATACGGATTGGCTTCCTCAGGCGGTGAAGGACGAGTATGGGCATCTTCACAATACCCTGTTGGATTTCGTTGTGAGCTATGGGGTTTTAGGGCTTTCTGTTATTCTTGTTCTTGTGGTATGGACAGGTATGGGGAGCTGGAAGGCTTGGCGTGCTGGCGTTATGCCAACGGAAGTTTTTGCGTTTGGTTGGGCATTTTTTGTCTACTACTTTATCGTCAGCCTATTTGAATCCTATAGCTTCTTCTGGACAGGGTCCTACATCCAGAATGTCGTGATGGGAGTAGTCGTCACCTTTATCTGGCGCTGGCAGCTGGAGACCGGAAAATCGGTTTTCTCATGTCGAAAGAGGCTGATTTCATTCTAGTAGCTCAGTACTGTTAACTCTTTTTCAGGTGCTGTAACACGAAGTTTTCGTGCGCCTTGATATGGGTCTGGAAGAAATCGTGACCGCTGTAGTCACTCCAGTCTGCAGAGGGGATTCCGCTCAGTAACCTCTTAAACTTTCGTTTCAGTTGTCGCTCAAGCCCTGGCGTGCCTCCAAGATCGTGCATGGAGTGCAGTGCCAGGGCTTTTAGTTTCTGGACTTCGATGCTTAGCGGGAAGCTGGCGATTCTATCGTTTCGAGGTGATGGTGTGGTGACGTGAGTTGGCCATACGCCCGCAGCGGCGTGGGCGGGCCCCCTAGGGAAGCCGCGTGTGCTCTTCAAATGGTTGGCGTACAGCAAAAGGTGGTCAGGGACATGTCCGCTTTGTTCGATGGCTGCCTGCAGGTGTCGGGTGCTGGCGATATGGTCGGCGTGCGGGTCGATGTCCGGGTGGGGCGTGATGATCGCTGTCGGTTTGATCTTGTTCAGAAGCCATGTGAGGTCGCGCTGAAGATTTTCCCCAGTATTTTGCGCTTGACTGTCAGAGGGTAGAGACAGTTTGTTCCACTGGCGATAGGCGTCGGGCGTGAGCGTTGGTGCAGACTGTGAGGGCACGACGGTGTCTGGCTTCTCAAACAGCTCTGCAAGGGTGTCGTTGAAGTAAGCTAGCATGATCAGTTGCTCTGCCGGCACGCCGGCGAGCAGTGGGGTGGTGGCACTATTCCAGGCGCGAATAAAGCCTTTGCGCTGTGAGGCCTCATCTAGTGAATCATCGAGCCCTGGCCAATATTGCTTGTCGAGGCGCTTGAGGCGCTCGCCCGCGGTGATGGTTACGATCCAGGTGTTTTTGGGGTGCTGGCTATAGATACCGAAGGCAGCGAGTTCAGCGTCATCAGGGTGGGGCGCGATGATAAGGATTGGTCCGTTCGCCAGGTCCGGATTGCGAAAGCCGAGTAGGGTGACGTCCGCCTCAAGCGTCAGATGTTTCAGCGTTAGCTGGAGTTGGTCGAGTGACTCGATGCCTGTGAGGTTGATCAAGCGCTTGCCGGTCTCGTTGGGCTCGAGATACTGGGTAAAGAGCTCCGTAGCTTGGCTTTTGCTTCGGTCCAAGATGCTGACTGCCGGCAACTTCCAGTGTGACGTCGCCCGGTAGCGTACCTCCAGCATCCAGGTGTTGGGTCGAACGTCGCCCGCGCTCAGTGCGGCAATGGCTGGGTCAGCCAACTGAATGATGCCATTGTCGTTGATGGTGGCCTTGCACTCCCAATCGGGTGCAAGCGGCAAGTGGTGGTCACGCTGGATGGGCATAGAGGCGTTCCGAAGGGGCTTCTGTCAGTGCCATAAGTTGCGCGATAACGCTTTGCGGTTCAAATACTTTGATCATTTTCTCGTCGATGCTGACAGGTTCTTGAACGGCTTCCAGAAGCTTTTCGGCAAGGCCAGCATCGCTGGGCTCGGCCAGCAGCCTGCCTTGTGGGCCCGCCAACACTTCGCTGATGCCGCCTGGTACCTTGCAGGCGACGCACTGGGTGCCGAGGGCCAGGGCTTCGACCAAGACGATACCGAGCCCCTCGAAGTCGGAGCTGAGCACCAGGGCGGTTGCGTCCTTCATCCAGGGGTAGGGGTTGTCCCGTTGGCCCAAGAAGTGGACTCGGGCGGCAAGGCCGAGCTCCAGGGTCATTTCTTCAAGGTGGCGACGTTCGGAGCCATCGCCGATGATGACCAGGTCGTGGTCCAGGCCTTGATTCACCGCCTGGTGGTAGGCTTTGAGCAGCCGCTGCTGGTTTTTCACTGGAACGAGTCGTGCAACGTGTACCAGGTAGGGGCGGGGGATGGCTGGTTCTGCCGATTCTGTTGCCTTGCGGCGTATGTCTTCGACCGGTACTGCGTTGTAGAGGAGCTCGCTTCTGGTGACCTCGACGCCTTGGCGATCCAGATACTCCCCGACTTCCTGCTGTACGCCCCTGGAGACGCAAAGTAGCTGCTTGCCCTGGTACAAGGTTCTCGTCAGCCAGCGGCCTTTGGCTGTATTGTTAAATCGCCCCGTCACGGCTTCGACAACGCGCCAGGTGCGTTGGTCATCGAACGCCCAGAGGTTTTCGAAGGCGCCCTGGCCTCGAATCAGGATAAGGTCGAAACGACCATGTTGAGCTTCCAATGCTGCCACATAGTGCTTGAAGGCATTGGAGCAGCGCCTGCCGCGCCAGACGAATCCCGACTGCTTGATAAGAGGAGACAACAGCGCCTTGTCGGCAAGATGGATGAAGCGACCAAGGCCCTGGCGACTCTCGCGGTCAACATCGTACTGGTGGAGCCAGCAGGTTTCTCTGTCGGTGGACGGGACGTCCCCCTTGAGGACCAGCAGATGGGCCTCGTGGCCGGCGTTTTGCAGGGCCCTTGCCAGGGTTCTTGTGGCCTGCTCTATCCCGCCCATGCCCATTCTTCGTAGCACGAGCAGTACGCGCTTTTTGTCCTTCATGCTCCCGGTCTCAGCTTTTTCTTCGATTTTTCGTTAGTTTAGCAGGTGATTGCTCGGCGCGTTTGGCCGAAATAGCGCACTTTATGATCCGGCATAGTCGGCCCAATGGGGCGCGGGCGCCCATGGAGTGAAGGGTAGAGGAGGAGAGGAAGCATCGTCGTTGATGGTTCGCGAGTAGCCGGCTCGAATCTGCATAGCATTGTGTGGTCTCATTGTTCACTTTTGCGATGGCAGGATACAAGGGCGCCTATCATGAGAACGCTGGTGGTGGTGAGATCCCTCAAGATGGGCGGGATGGAGCGGGTGGCGGTCAATCTGGCAGATGCCTTTCATGAGGCAGGCTATGAAAGCCATCTGGTGTATTTTCGTAAAGGGAAGCGTCCCCTGAGGCCAGAGCATTCCGGGGTCAAGGTGCATCACCTGCCGCTTCAACAGCGCAATCGACTGACGCTGATCGGCTATGGCCTTGAGGTGTTGGCCCGCCTGTTACTCAACCCGCTGATGGGCAGGGCGCTTTTCCTGGGGCTTGGCGTAATGGGTGGGGTCGTGTTTCGACACTGGTTGAAGCGCTTCGAGCAAGAGCATGGAAGAGTAGACCGCATCGTGTTTCGGGGCATCGGCACCTTTGAGCTGGTCTGGAGCTTTCGCGATAAGCGTGCTCGCTACGTGCTCGAAAATATCTTCCACTTCAATGGCGCCAGTCGTCGCAAGGCGCTGTTTGCTCGCTGCCTCTATCATCGCAGGAATCTGGTGGCAGTGTCTCAGGGGGTGGCCGAGAGCTTACGCAAGGCGCAGACACTCTGGAAGTTTCGCCCACGCTCTCTCTCGGTGATTCCCAACCCATGCCCGCTGCGCTCGATCCGCGAGGCGATGCTGGAGGCCAATGATGCTATACCGTCCCAGCCATACCTTTTGAACGTGGCGCGTCTGGTGCCGGCCAAGGGGCACGACCTGCTGCTGCGCGCCTACGCGCGATCCGGTACGAGCCTGCCTCTGGTGCTGGTAGGGGATGGTCAGCAACGAGATAACCTGGTGGCTTTGGCGAAAGAGCTTGGCATCGCTGACAAGGTCATCTTCGCCGGCAATCAACACAATCCGTACCCTTGGATGCGCCACGCTCGGCTGTTCGTGCTCAGCTCGCGTTTTGAAGGCATGGGCATTGTGCTGTTCGAGGCGCTGGCCTGCGGCACGCCGGTATTGTCGGTGGACTGCCCGGGGGGAGTACGCGAGATTCTCAAGGGTGAGCTCGAGACCAACCTGGTCGAGCGCAGCGAGGAAGCCCTCGCTGCCGGAATCACTGCTGCGCTCGAAGGGCCCAAGCCTGAAGTGCGTGAGCAATGGCTCGATGACTTCAGACCTGAGCGGGTGGCACAGGCCTTCGTTGCCTGTTGATGAAGGCCCGTTAGTGATGGCCCTGTGGATTTAGGCTGGCTGATGTAGGCATCGTGCGCCCATGTTTTGTGGGTCTGTCGAGTCGGCGCCAGACTCTCTTGAGGAGACAGATGTCATGAAGGTATTGGTCACCGGTGGAGCCGGCTATATCGGGACCCACACCCTGGTTGAGCTGATCTCCGCCGGGCATGAGGTCGTTGTCTACGATAACTTCTGCAACAGCTCAGCCAGGGCTATCACCAGGGTCGAAGAGTTGGTCGGGCAGAAGGTGCCGGTGGTGCGCGGAGACATTCGTGATCGTGCCTGTCTGGACAGGGCCTTTGCTGAGTACTCTGCGGAAGCAGTGGTCCATTTCGCGGGCCTGAAGGCGGTTGGCGAAAGCTATCGGCAGCCGCTTTCCTACTATGACAATAACGTCACCGGCACACAGCGCTTGCTCGGAGCCATGGAGGAGGCTGGGGTCCGATCGATCGTGTTCAGTTCCTCCGCCACGGTCTACGGGGAGGACGCACCGGTGCCCTACGTTGAATCCATGGGACGTGGCAGACCTTCCAACCCCTATGGCGCGACCAAGGCCGTGGTGGAGCAAATGATCGAGGATCTGGCCCGGGCCGACAGTCGCTGGTCTGCGTCCTTGCTTCGCTACTTCAACCCCATCGGCGCACATCCCTCCGGGCGCATCGGTGAGGACCCCCAGGGCATTCCCAATAACTTGCTGCCGTTTGTCTCCCAGGTGGCGGTGGGGCGTCTGCCGGAGCTGTCCATCTTCGGGGATGATTATCCGACCCGGGACGGCACCTGCGAGCGAGATTACCTGCACGTGGTGGATCTGGCCGTGGGGCACGTCAAGGCGCTGGAGGCAGTGGAGGAAATGACGTCGTCGGGCGTCGCAACCTATAACCTGGGTACCGGCAGAGGCACGACGGTCCTCGAAATGGTCCGTTCCTTCGAGCAGGTGACGGGGCAGCGGGTACCGTATCGCATCGCTTCACGCCGTGAAGGCGATCTGCCTGCCTTCTGGGCAGACGCTTCTAAGGCGAGGTCTGAGCTTGGCTGGAGCGCCGAGAAAACGCTGGAAGACATGATACGTGATAGCTGGCGTTGGCAGTCGGCTAACCCCGAAGGATATTCCGGGGCTTGAGGTCGGTGGCAGGAGTATGGCCTGGACAATGGGTTTGGACTGACTGTCCCGGTGCTATGATAGCGCCTGGATTTTTCAGGGATGGCGATGACGTGAGTAGCAGGACACAGGGGCAAAACGCAAGGTGGGAGGGTAGTGGAAGCACAAGGCGTGTGCTTTTTGTTATCGACCATCTGGACTCGGGGGGCGCACCCGTCGTGGCGCGAGACCTGATCGTCGGTATGGTAGATGCCGGTGTCGAGGTTACCCTGGTGATACTGAGTGATCGTCAGCGTCATGTCCTTCCGTGCAGTGTCGAGGTCGTCAAGCTGCCCTATGTCGCCAAAGGCGTACTGGCGAGGCAGTGCCGCTATCGCCGCCATGCGCAGCTACTTGATCGCTGGCTGGTACAGCACGGTAGGCGCTTTGATCTGGTCTATGCTCACCTTCACCACGCCCACCAGGTGGTATCACGCTCACGCCTTGCGGCGAGCGCCTGGTACTGTCTGCACGCCGATCCGGTCACTGGCTTTCTCGGCAACAAGCGTGGCCTGGGGCGCTGGATGAAGCGGCGCAAGGTACGCGCACTCTATCAAGGGCGGCGGATTGTCACCGTCTCCCACGGAATGCTGGAACGACTCAAGACGCACTTCAGTATTGAACCCGAGCGTGGCGTGGGTATTCACAACCCGCTGGATATCGAACGGATACGAAAGCTGGCTTCGGATGAGGTTATCGACGTACCCGACAATTTTCTACTCTATGTGGGCCGTATGGACCTACGCCAAAAGCGGTTTGACCGATTGCTGGATGCCTATCATCAAAGTGGTGTAGCACTGCCGCTATTGCTGGTAGGTGGCGGTGACGGAGCGCAGAAGGTAAGCGCGATGATTCGTGAGCGCAAGCTTGAAGACAGGGTTCAGCTGCTGGGGCCACGTGATAATCCTTATGCCTACATGGCGAGGGCGAGAGCGTTGTTGCTTAGCTCTGACTACGAAGGTTTCGCTTTGGTATTGGCCGAAGCTTTGGTTTGCCGGACCCCCGTAGTTAGCGTTGATTGTCCTTCTGGCCCTTCCGAAATCCTGAGTCATGGCCTGTCTGACTGGTTGGTACCTATGCAGGACCGCGGTGCCTTCGCAGATACCATTGTTCGCGTGGTCGAGCATCCTCCAGTTATTGCTGATGACCAATGCGACCGCTTCCGCCTGGAGCACGTGGTGGAGCGTTACCTGGCACTTGATGATGACTGAAGCGCTTCTCTGGGGAGGAGTGCGGGGCTAGGCGCCGGCTTCCCAGTGCTGTGTCAGGTAGTCGGCTAGCCAAGTCCGGTACCGTTCACCCTGTAGCTTACGTGTGGACAGGCTGCTCAGCAGGGCGCCGAGGTGACGCCTGGGGTTGCTGGGCATGGGGCGCAGGTGCGCATCGATCCAGATCAGTGTCCCTGCGGGTGTAACCAGCAGGTTGTTGAGGTGGAGGTCTCGATGCAGGTAGCCGGCCCGGGCGAGTCTTAGTACATCCTTGCCGATGGTCTCCAGCAGAGCGATGCGCGCAACCTCGTCCTGCTCCAGAAATAACGCTTCACCCGCGGTGGCGTCTTGAACCCGTTCCATCAACAGAAGTGAGGCGTTTCTGTTCAGCGGATTCAGGCTCAAACCCCAGCCGTGGAAACGTGGTGTGCGCAGTCCCGCCCGCTTGAGGATGCGCATGCTGAGGTATTCCTTGCGCGCATCCGACTGGCCCATCCAGCGTTTTTCGAGATAGTCCCGGGTCAGCCACTTGAAGGGCTCAAGCGTCTTCGAGAACTTGTCCGGCACCACCTTGGCCAGAATCCTGCCGTCCTGGGAAACAAAAAAGCGGCTGGAGCCCACCGCCTCGAAGGCGGCGGTGGTCGTGGTCTGAGACAGCGCAAGACTCTCCGGCAGGTCCCGGGTGTGGAACATCAGGTACCGCCGCCGCCGGTCGTTGAAGGGAATATCAAGCAACTGCATGACTCAGGAAGTCTCCGACTGCAGGGCCTCGAACTTCGGCAGCACGTTTTCCCTGAGAAACTGCTGGTAGTGGCGCGGTTCGATAGTGACGGGCGCCTCGGCCATGCGCGCCATGGCGCTGGCAAGCCCTGCCTCGTCGTCGCGTGCGACCAGGAAGTCCTTAAGCTCCTGGGTCAGGATCTCCTTCGGGCCACTGGGGCAGTCGACACTGATCACCGGTGTGTGCAGCAACAGCGCCTCGATCAGCACCCGTGGCAGGCCTTCGGCGTCCGAGGTCAGTACCATGGCCAGGGCGTTTAGTATGTAGGGGTAGGGGTTGGCGGTATAGCCAAGCCAGTGGACGTGGTCATCGAGCCCCAGCTCGCCGATCATGGCCTTCAGTCGTTGTTCATTCTCTGGCTTGCCTTTGCCCAGCAGCACCAGGGGGGCATCGAGGCCATGCTCGTCTCGGGTCTGGCGATAGGCCCGCAGCAGGCGGTCCTGGCGTTTGCGCGGCTCGATGGCGGCAACCGACAACAGGTAGCGGCCTTTTTCGATCCCTGGAGGCAGGCTCAGGGGCTCGTCTGCCATCGCGACGAAGGGCTCCCGCTCGTAGGGGTTGTAGATCGGGATGATCGTCTCGGCTTCAAGTCCTACCACCTGCTCGAGGTTCTCCTTGACGCCCTCGGACACCGCGATCACCTTGCGCCCGCCGTAGAAGCGGCGCACCTTGGCAAAGGCCTTGTCGCGGGCGGCCGGGTCGCTGAACTTGGCGCTGACGTCGGACTTGATCCAGAAGTAGAGGTTGGGCCAGTCCAGGTGCCGGGTGATCTTGTCGCAGGAGCAGGAGATCACCACCTCTGGCCGCCAGGTTTCAAGGGCCTTCTGGACCTTGCGGGCCTGCCACTTTTCGGTCAGTACCGTGGAGGTCGCCTTGGTCAGGCGCGTGACCACCGCCAGGTTCTCGATATCGAGGCCATCAGGGAGGCGGTGCTCCACCTTGTCGCGCAGGGTGAAGACTTTGACGGCGTGACCACGCTGGCGCAACTGGTCCGCCGTGTACAAAAGCGACTTCTGGGCGCCGCCTCCGTAGAGGTCTTCGATGACAAAGGCGATTCGCTGATGGTTCACGGCGGCTCCGGTTGAGATTCAGTGGCGGCTGCGGACGCCAGAGTTTACCACAGAGCCTTGGTTGGTCTCGTTGCACCTGGAACCTGTTTGTTGCTCAAGAGGGCGGCGCTTACGCTGCGAAGGTTCGTTGCGTGGGCTTTCCTAATTTCAGTGGTATCGCGTTACAATTGGCCCAGGTTTGGAACAGGTGTACATATGAAGATTCTTATTACCGGGATGGCGGGTTTTATCGGTCACGCGGTTGCCAAGCGGTTGAGTGGTCAGGGACACGAATTGGTCGGTGTCGACAACTTGAACGACTACTACGATGTATCCTTGAAGGAGGCGCGCCTTGCCGATCTCAAGGGGTGTGAGGATGTCCGCTTCGAGCGTCTGGATATCGCTGATCGAGAGAATGTAGAACACCTGTTCGAAGAGGAAGGTTTTGACAGGGTTATCCATCTGGCGGCGCAGGCTGGTGTGCGTTATTCGCTCGAGAATCCTCATGCCTACGCGGACGCCAATCTGGTGGGGCACCTCAATATTCTTGAGGGCTGCCGTCACGGTCGGGTGGAGCACCTGGTCTATGCCTCATCGAGTTCGGTCTACGGGGCCAACGACAAGGTGCCCTTTGCCACCGACGATGACGTCGACCACCCCATCAGCCTCTATGCGGCCACCAAGAAGGCCAACGAGCTGATGGCCCATACCTACTCCCACCTGTATGACCTGCCCACCACCGGGCTCAGGTTCTTTACCGTCTATGGCCCTTGGGGGCGTCCTGACATGGCGCTGTTCAAGTTTACCCGGGCGGTGCTGGAAGGTCGGCCCATGGACGTCTACAACCACGGCGACATGTCCCGGGACTTCACCTACATCGACGATATCGTCGAGGGCGTCGTACGTGTGCTGGACGTGGTTCCGACCCCTCGGGGCAGTACCGAGGTCACCACCGATACGGCCTCTGCCCCCTACGCGCTCTACAACATTGGCTGTGGTAGTCCGGTGTCGCTGATGGACTTCGTTCGTGCCATCGAGAAGGCGGTGGGGCAAGAGGCGATCTGCCACTACAAGGACATGCAGCCGGGTGATGTCCCGCGCACCTGGGCGGACACCGAGGCACTGTATCAGGCAACCGGGTATCGCCCGCAGATGCCGGTGGAAGAAGGCGTCAAGCGCTTTGTCGACTGGTATCGCCGGTTCTACGCCGTGTAAGCCATGTGTCAGCCAAGGGGGGGACAATGGGCGATAGGTTGTGCCTGCGGGCTTCTCTTGCTATCCCATTTGACCCAGGTGAAGAAACGGCTGTGCCATTTGCAGGGCGGGATTGCTATCCTTTGCCGATCAAAAATTTCAGTGAGTGAGTGACAAGGGATGAAGATCACCATTTTTGGCACCGGCTACGTGGGACTGGTCACAGGGACCTGTCTGGCGGATGTCGGTCACGATGTCATCTGCATGGACGTGGATGAGAACAAGATTGCACGCCTCGAAGCCGGGGAGATCCCGATCTTCGAGCCGGGCCTTGAGCCCATGGTCAAGGCCAACGTGTCGGCTGGGCGGCTCAAGTTCACTACCGATGCTGCCAAGGCGGTCAACCATGGTGTGCTGCAGTTTATCGCGGTGGGCACCCCGCCGGATGAGGACGGCAGCGCGGATCTGCAGTACGTGTTGGCGGTGGCCAAGGCCATCGGTGAGCACATGCAGGACGACAAGGTGGTGGTCGACAAGTCCACCGTGCCGGTGGGCACGGCCGATCGGGTCAAGGCGATGGTGGAGTCCCAGCTCGAGCAGCGCGGTGTCAGCCTGAACGTTGACGTCTGCTCCAACCCTGAGTTTCTCAAGGAAGGCGCGGCCATCGAGGACTTTGCCCATGGTGCGCGCATCGTCGTCGGCACCGACTCCGACAAGGTCAAGCAACTGATGCGGGAGTGCTACGCGCCCTACATCCGTCTGCAGGAAAAGCTGATGTTCATGGACGTGCGAGCGGCGGAGCTGACCAAGTACGCCGCCAACGCCATGCTGGCCACCAAGATCAGCTTCATGAACGAGATCGCCAATCTGGCCGAACGTCTCGGCGCCGACGTGGAGCAGGTGCGTCGCGGCATCGGCAGTGACCCGCGGATCGGCTACCACTTCATCTACCCGGGCTGTGGCTACGGCGGTTCCTGCTTTCCCAAGGACGTCCAGGCGCTGGCGCGCACTGCCCGAGAGGTGGACTACGAGGCCGAACTGCTGGGGGCGGTGGAAGCGGTAAACCAGCGCCAAAAGCAGACACTATTCGCCAAGCTGGCCAACGCCTTCGACGGTGACCTCAAGGGCCGCACCATCGCCATCTGGGGGCTGTCGTTCAAGCCCAACACCGATGATATGCGTGACGCCCCCAGCCGTACCCTGATGGAGGCCCTGTGGGAGGCCGGCGCCAGGGTCCAGGCCTATGATCCTGAGGCCATGGGCGAGACCCGACGCATCTACGGCGAGCGTGATGACCTGATGTTGGCGGGGGATCGCATCCAGGCGGTCAAGGGCGCCGACGCCCTGGTGATCTGCACCGAGTGGAAGGAGTTCCGGTCGCTGGACTTCCCCTGGCTCAAGGACCAGCTGTCGATGCCGGTGGTGGTGGATGGCCGCAACCTCTACGACCCCGAGAGCGTGCGTCAGGCCGGGTTGATGTACTACGCCGTCGGTCGTGGTGATTCGCTGGAAAGCGCTGGGTAATGAACGCTGATGGTGAAAGCGCCATCCGTAAAGCGTATTGCAAGAGGCAGCGTGAGCCGCATTGCCTGATCGCTCGAAAGCAGGTCGACCGAAGGCAAGTAGCCCAAGCAAGTTGCCTGAAAGAAAAACGCCCCGAAGGCCTTGGCCTTCGGGGCGTTTTGCTATTGGTGCTGGTGTCCGCCTGACGGGAGCGAAAGGACTTTAGTCCTTGTGGGCGGACGCCTTGCGCACTGTGCCGGCAAATTCGGCCAGGAAGGCGGCCATCACCGCGAGCATACCACCCAGCACGATGGCCAGCGCCATGATCAGGGCCTTGCCGGTGCCGACCGGCTGCTGGCTCTGCGAGGCCACGCGCTGGATATTGCCTTCGGCCAGGTAGGCCTGCTTTTCTTCGATGTCGACCACCTTGGCGGTGTAGGTGGCCACCAGCTCGGCAGCGCTCTCGGAGGTGGACTGCTTGGCGGCCTCCAGGCTCTCGCGGGTGCTGGCCAATTGTTGGTCCAGGGCGTCACGGCGTTTGGCCAGCAGCTCGTCCTGATCAGACTTTACCGTGTCCAGCAGCTTCTGGTGAAACTCGGTGACCAGTTCGGCGTCTTCCTCGGTTGCCTCCGAGGCGAGGGTCAGGAAGGCCACGTTGTCCGGCGCCTTGGCGGTGGTCTCGAAGCTGAGCTTGTCGAGGGACTTTTCTTCCAGCAGCTCGCTTGTGACCACGTCGAAGTAGTAGTTGTCGATCTTGGCGACCACGCTCTCCGGGGATTCCAGCACGCCGACGCCGGCGCCACCGCTGGGTTGGCGTTCGGCCACGTTGTAAATCGACACGTAGCGATAGCTATCGGTCATGGACATTGCATAGGCGAGTGCCAGCAGCACGATAACCACAAACACCCCTGCCATCATCTTCCAGCGCCTGACCAGGATAAGGGTGATATCGACCAGCGATATCTCGTCATCCGCCGGGGGCCTTGGGTAGTAGTGCTCCGGAGGTTGGGTAGGGGTGTTTGCCATTGCAGTGGAGTCCTTGCTTGCGCTTCGCCGTGTCCGAGGAGTCGGGGCTGAAGTGTTCAGTGTGATGAAGAAAGTCGATGGCGTCATTCACTGGTAGGTGCCTTGCAGAGGATACAGAAGCCGTTGCCTCGCGCAAGCGGGTTGTCGTAGGCAGGAGCAACGCTCGTGGATTGGGCGCGATCTACAGCAGATCTATCGGGCAGGTACCGGGTCTGCTCTCAGAGGGTAACAGCAGGATCGGCAATACGCTGTTCTGGCAGGAGTGTCGCAGGACGGGCGAAGGGCAGTACGTCGTACGGTATCCGAGTGTGCAGGGACATATTGTAGGCCTTCATTTGCGAGACTGATTTCATGAAGGTCAACGAAGCAACGATGACGTCGTAGTCCTGGTCCAGGGTGGTCCTGAGCCTGGGCTGGTTATCACTTTCGTAAAATCTGCCTGCAGCAGCGTTCATGTCGAAGCCGGCCAGGTAAGCTGTCTGGTAGCCAAGGCTTTCTGCCAGTTGCAACGCTGCGTAGGCGACAGTACGGCAATGAAAATAGCCATGGCTGATATCACGGCTGTAACCGATGATGGATTGCCTTTTCAGCCAAGGGGCGTGGTAGTCGACTTGGTGGCAGCCGCGGTACTTCCAGGCGAGGCGTAGCTTGCGTCTAATGCCGCCCTTCTTGCTCTTGCTGGCGCGGTCGATGACGACGGCGTCCAGGCCGGCGAGTCGCTGCTTTTCCTCAGCCGAGGCTCTGTCATAGAGCTCTCGAGATACCACCAGATTCTCGGCCCTGGCGGCGTTGGTGAAGAAGGCTTGCTTCATTTTCAGGAAGAAGTTGTGGTCGGTCACCAGATAGATGAAGGGTGTGACGTCGTTGAGCAGCAAGTAATCAATAGACCCGTTGACGCAGATGACGTCGTGTTGACGCAGCGTCTCTACGGGTACCTGGGTAGCGCTCGGGCCAGACAGGAAGATGATGGCGGTTGGCCGGCTTCTATTCTGCTGAAGTTGGGCAAGCTGTCCGGCAACGTCGGATTTCTGGATGCAGGTGGGCGCTGCTGGCATGGCGCGAAGTGCTCGTCGAGTATACAGATTCGCGCATTACTCTACTGTGGAAGCCGTCAGTAAAAAAGGTTTTTCTAATTGGACGGTGCCAGATGTGATGTCAATCATCTTTGCCAGAAACGTAGCGGAGCCGTTGCGGCGTTGGCGAGTTGATTTCAATGACTCACGCCCCTGGTTTGCACGACGTCGCCGTTGTCGGCACGCAACAACCTCGCCGCCAGATCGGCATCCATGGGGCGGTGGTAGTAGAAGCCCTGGAGCAGGTCGCAGCGCATTTCGTGCAACAACGCCTGCTGCTCGTCGGTTTCCACGCCTTCGGCGACGACCTCGAGACCGAGGCGGTGGCCAAGAAAGATGCTGGCTTCCATGATCGCCCTGTCCCGGGGGTCCTGGGTGCACTCGGCGACGAAGGTGCGGTCGATCTTGAGCGCGGTGATCGGCAGCACCTTGAGGTAGCTCATCGATGAGAAGCCGGTACCGAAGTCGTCGATGGCGATCTTGTAACCCTGGTCGTAGAGTCTGCGCAGGCTGTCCAGCACGTCCTGGCCGGCCTCGATCAGCACATTCTCGGTGAGCTCGATGCCGATCTCGCGAGGCCCCAGGCCATATGACGCAACGCAGGAGGCGAAGGCCTCGAACATGCCGGGCATCACCGCGTGACGCCCGGAGACGTTGACGTCCACTCGCACTTGGCGGCTGCCCTCGGCGCGCCATTGGCGCTGCTGCTCGCACACCTTGTGCAGCACCCAGTTCTCCAGGCGTTTGATCAGTTCGCTGCGCTCGGCCACCGGGATGAACTCCGCGGGGGAGATGGCTTCACCGTCCCGGGTCGTCCAGCGTAGCAGCGCCTCGAGGGAGTCGATATGCCCGCTGGCGGCAGCCACCTGGGGTTGGTAGACCAGGCCCAGCTCTCCGCCGCCGTCCTGGTCGAGCAGGCGCTGCAGGCGTTCGGCGATGGTGTGCTGGCGCACCATCGCCGCGTGGGCCTCGGGGCTGAAGAACTGGTAGGTGTTGCGGCCGGTGAGTTTGGCCCGGGTCTTGGCGGCGTCGGCACTGCCCACCAGTTCCTGCACCTCGCTGCCATTGTCGGGAAAGGTGCTGATGCCGATCGAGGCGTGGATTCTCAGTTCGCGGCCGTCCACCCGCATCGGGCGGGAGAGGCTTTCCAGCAGGCGCTCTGCCACCTGTATGGCGTCTGTGGCCATGTCCACCTGGGGCAGGGCCAGTACGAACTCATCGGTACCGAAGCGGCAGAGCAGGTCATCGCTGCGCCGGAAGGCCTGCAGGCGATTGGCCGCCTGACGGATGACCTTGTCGCCGCAGTCGTAGCCATGGGTGTCGTTGATCTCGTTGAAGTGGTCGAGGTCGACAAACAGGATCAACAGGCTGTCGTTGTGGCGCCGACACTCTGCCAGGGTCCGCTTGAGCTCGATTTCGAAGGCGTGGCGGTTGGGCAGGCCGGTCAGGCGGTCGAAGCGCGTCATGTAGTCCAGATCGCGACGCGCCTTGCGCTCACCCGCCAGGTCGATGTCGATGCAGAACATCAGCGGATTGTCGGTCTCCCGGCCCAGCATCACGTAATGGGAGAACACCGGTACGCTGGCGCCAGAACGGTGCTTGAGCTCGAGCTCTTCGGCGGGGATCTCCACGCCCCGGTGGACCCACGCCTGGTGAGCATCGATCACCGCGTCCACCATGGCCTCCGGTATCAACAGCTGTTCCAGACGCTTGCCCAGGGCTTCCTGCTCGCTGTAGCCATACAGCGCCTGACTGGCGCCATTCCAGTAGATGACGCGCCTGTCCCTGTCATACCCCTGCACCGCGACCCGTGAAAGGCTCATCAGCAGTTCACGAAAGCGCCAGTCGCTGAGCGTCAGGGACGGCAGCGGGAGGGCGTTGTCCCCGCCGCTGCCGCCGGTATCGGCAGCGGTCGAGCGCGGTGCGTGGAATCTGTCACCGATGTGCAATGGCGTCATGTCCTGAGCAGGGCCAGCCAGGCGTGTCCGATAGGTGTGGCCGAACAAAAGTAACGAATCCGCATATATCGGCAGTGTCGTACAAATTGTCGCTAGCAGCGAGTACCAAACGCCGGAATGAGTTTTTCCATTATCGGAATAAACGTCGTAGATACTCTTTTTTGGCAACAAGTTGGTCAACGAAGTTTCTTCGTTCGCGGTATTTGACCGCTGTGTGGGCGCTCCACATGATCCTCGGTGTTGCATATGCAACATCCATGAAATGCACATGGTTGTGCACAAAACCGAGGTTAATGACATGAAAATAGCGCAGAAAGTCGCACAAGGTCGGCATCTTGCCGCCATCGAGACGATCAACGTCGGGCTCCGGATTCCTGAATCCGGGTACTGGGATTTCTCTGTCTTGGAGGAGGTCGCTTCTCAGTCCTGGAGCAAGACGCGCCTGGCGCATATTGATCTGTCCGCCTGGCAGTCATTCATTGGTGACCTGCCGCGGGACCCCTACGTCAATCGCCGCTGGAAGCGTATGTCCTGGCTGCACCTGAACGACGAGGGAGAGGTCGAAACCCTGGGCGAGTGTCCCATGGCCCAGGGCGGGCGCTTCAATGACGCCGCCAGCATGGCGGATCGGCTGCGCTACTACGAGCCGCTGTTGCCCGAGTTTACCGAGCGCGAGGACGTCAAGGCGTTCGTCAAGGCCTGGGCGGAGCTATGGGGGCTCGAGCGCCGCGCGCCCATTCTGATTCAGATCACGGGTGTACGTGGTGACGGCACCGTGGATCCGTTGCAGGGGCAGGGCATCCACGCCGACGGCTGCAAGTACCTGAGCATCGTGGTGCTCAACCGCGACAACGTGAGCGGGGCGGTGAACACCCTGTATCGGGACAAGACCGGCCAGCAGGAAGTCGGCCGGGTGACGCTGGCGCCGGGGGAGGTGCTGCACCTGCGTGACGATCGCCTGTTCCATAGCGTCGATGCGATCACCCAGTGCGAGCCAAGCGCCCCTTTCGAGCGCTTTATCATCATCATCAACGCCTGCTTCGTGGACGAGTTCCAGAATCGCATGTTGCGCCGCCACTTCCCCCAGGCGGTGTTGAACGAAGCGATACTGGAGAGCGCCAGCTGAAGGCCGGCGTCCACCTGGCAAGATGGCGTCGGTGGCGTTTCACCGACGTTGAGGGTCCGTGGCGAGGTCCGGGTCGAGGGCCCGGGCCAGCCGCTTGCTATGCTGGCATGCGATAGGGCCTACGGCGCTTACTTCACCCCAGCAGTACCGCCAGGCGACCTCGGTCGCCTGGCGGTACTTTTTGTTGAGATATTCTCTGCTATTGAGACCTCGCCTGCCGTTAATATCCTGTCTGGCATCGAGGTCTCGCTCGCCATCGAAACCTTGCCTGGAAACTGACTTTCCAGCGTCTCAGCCTTTGCCTCAGACTCCTTCACGCACCGCCTGCTCCAGGCGCGCAAGTCGCCCGGGCTCGAGGGCGTCGGCCACGGCGGTGATGCGCAGCACATGGCCGAGGGCAGGGTGAGCCGGGCGTGCGATCAGCTTGCCTTCGTCCAGCAGGTCGGCGTTGACCCGCTTGGCCAGTTCCGCGTGGGCCAGACGAATGCCGATAAAGTTGGTACCGCTCAACAGCACGTCGGCGCCCAGCGCCTTGAAGTGCTCGGCCAGGCGCGCCCGGCGCTCCAGCACCGCCTGGATGTGGGCGTCGGTCTCGTCCTGGTGGTCCAGCACCACCTCGGCGGCGGCCAGGCTCAGGGTCGACACCGCGTAGTGGATGCGAACCTTCATCAGCATCGCCAGGGTGTCGGGCTCGGCGATGGCGTAGCCGACACGCAGCCCGGCCAGGCCGTGGGCCTTGGACAGGGTGCGACAGCGAATCACCCCAGGCAGGGCGCGGGTGAAGCTGGGCTTGGCGGCGTCGTCGCGGAAGTCGTGGTAGGCCTCGTCCAGCAGCAGCCAGCAGTCATCAGGCAAGGCGTCACGCAACCGCGCGACGGTGGCCTCGTCATGGACGAAGCCGGTGGGGTTGTCCGGGTTGGCCAGGTAGACGAGCCGAGCGTGGTGGCTGTGGGCGGCGTCGATCAAGGCGTCGATGTCCGGCGCCAGGTGGTCGGCGGTCTCCTCGTAGTCGACCTCGATCAGGCGGCAGCCCTGGCCCTTGGCGAAGTAGCCGAAGGTCGGGTAGGTGCCGGCGGAGCTGACCACGCTGGTACCAGCAGGGGCGGTGGCCCGCAGCACCAGCGCCAGCAGGCTGTCGCAGCCGGCGTCCACCAGCAGGGTGTCCAGGTCGAAGCCGTGCAGCCGGACGAGGCGCTCGCGCACTCCCAGGGCTTCGGAGTCACCGTAGCAGTAGACGTGCTCGACCATGGCGTCACCGAAGTGCTCGCGCAGGGCGCGATGGGGCATGTCCAGGCCTTCGTTGGAGCCCAGACGGTGGGGGATCTCCTTGCCGATACGGCGCTTCAGCACCCAGATGCCAGGGAAGGGGTTGTCCGGTCCCGGGGAGTAGAGGTGGTCGGCGAAGGTGGGGGTATCGGATGCCATGGGATGTCCTGTTGGAGTTGGCTTGAAGGGGGCGGAGGCGTGTCAGAGAGTGTCCGAGAGCGTTACGACAGCGGCCTATGCTAATAGGTCACGTCAGGTCAGGTCAGGTCTGTAGCGCGGTCCAGGGCACCACCTTGTGGCGGTTGAGCAGGCCATGGGGGTCGAGGGTGCGCTTGAGTGTTGCCATCAGCGCGAGTTCCTCGGGGCTTCGTGAGATAGCCAGCCAGTCGCGCTTTTCCAGGCCGATGCCGTGCTCGGCGGAGATCGATCCCTTGACCCGGGCCAGCGGCTCGTAGAGGCAGGCCTCGACCTCGTGGCGGGTGTCCGGATCGTCGCTGCCCACACCCACCGACAGGTGCAGGTTGCCGTCGCCCAGATGGCCGAACACCGCCAGGCGCACCTGTGGCCAGCGGGCCTCGAGGCGTGCCTGAACCTCGGCGACATAGTCCTGCATCTCGCCGATCGGCAGGCTGACGTCGAAGGCCATGATCGGCGAAAGCGCCTCCACCAGTCCTTCGATATCATCGCGAATCGCCCATAGCTTGTCGCGCTGGCTTTCCGACTGGGCGATCACGGCGTCGACCACCCAGCCCTGTTCGACGGACGCTTCGAGAGCCGCCTCGAACTGCTGGCGGTGGTGGTCCTCGTCGTTGGCCAGCGACTCGATCAGGGCGTAGTAGGGCGCGTCGGTGTCCAGCGGCGGCTGATGACGCTCCTGTTCGGTGATCAGGGCGAAGTGGTTCTGCCACATGGCCTCGAAGGCGGCCAGGCTTCCGCCAAGGCTGTCACGCAGGTGCGTAAGCAACGACGTCATCGAGGTGAAGTCTGGACAGGCGACCAGCGCGGTGCGGGTGTCGCCAAGCGCCGGCTGCAGCTTGAGCACCGCCCGGGTGACCACGCCTAGGGTGCCTTCGCTGCCGATAAATAGCTGCTTGAGGTCGTAGCCGGCGTTGTTCTTGAGCATCGGGCTCATGGCGCTGATCACCTGGCCATCGGCCAGCACCGCCTCGAGCCCCAGCACCTGCTGGCGCATCATGCCGTAGCGGATCACCCGGTTGCCGCCGGCGTTGGTGGCGATATTGCCACCGATGCTGCAGCTGCCACGGGCGCCCAGGTCGAGCGCAAACTGCATGCCGACCTCGCGGGCGGCCTCTTGGACCTTCTGCAGCGGCGCGCCGGCCTGCACGGTGATGGTGCCGGCCACCGGGTCGATCTCCTCGATGGCGGCAAGACGCTCAAGTGACAGTGCCAGCTCGTCCGGGGCCGCCTCGGCGCCGTGGACCAGCCCGGTCAGGCCGCCGTGGGTGACGATCGGCTGGCGGGCCTGGTGGCACAGGGCGAGCACCTCTGCTACCTGCTCGGGGGTGCCGGGTCGCACGATGGCCGCGGCGCGACAGGGCGCCCCGCTCAGCCAGTCCACCTGGCGGCTTGCCACGTCGTCGCCGGTCAGCACCTGGGCTGTGCCCAGGCGCTCGCGCAGTGTCTCGATCAGCGTGGCAAGCGATGACGATAGTTGCTGGGAGGTGACGGCCATCAGTGGGTGGTCTCCTCGTTGCTGGTCTTGTTATCGGTGGTCTTGTCGCGGCCGGGAATGGCGGCGAGCAGTTCGCGGGTGTAGTCGGCCTGAGGTTGGGTGAAGACCTCCTGGGCGCTGCCCTGCTCGACGATGCGGCCCTTCTGCATGACGATGATGCGATCACAGATCTGGGCGGCGACGCGCAGGTCGTGGGTGATGAACAGAAGCGACAGCGAGAAGCGCTGCTTCAAGTCCTCGAGCAGCTCCAGCACCTGGGCCTGGATCGATACGTCCAGCGCCGACACCGCTTCATCGGCGACGATCAACTCCGGGTCCAGTGCCAGGGCGCGGGCGATGCCGATGCGCTGGCGCTGACCGCCGGAGAATTCATGAGGGAAGCGGTCGGCGCTGCCGCCAAGCCCCACCAGTTCGAGCAGCTCGTCGGCCTTGGCCAATGCCTGGTCGCGGGGCACGCCGTTGGCGATGGGGCCCTGGGCGATGGCCATGCCTACCCGGGTGCGCGGGTTGAGCGAGGCGTAGGGGTCCTGGAACACCATCTGCACCCGGTGGCGCTGGCGCCGCAGGGCGTCGCCCTTGAGCGCGGACAGGTCTTCGCCGCCGAGCAGGATCTCGCCGCTGTCGGGGCGCTCCAGACGCACGACACAGCGCCCCAGGGTCGACTTGCCGGAGCCCGACTCGCCGACGATGCCGATGGTCTCGCCGCGTGACAGGGTGAAGCTGACCTCATCCAGGGCGCGTACCTCACGGGAGGGCTTGAACAGCCCGCCGCGGGAACGGAATACCCGATTCAGGTCGCGTACCTCGAGGATCGGCGTCGGCGCCATCGGCTCGCGCTCGGGCGGTGCGGCGTCGCTGGGAATGGCCTCGATCAGCGCCCGGGTATAGTCGTGACGGGGGTTGTCGAGCACCTCGTCACGGCGACCGATCTCGACGATCCGGCCGTGGCGCATCACGCACACTCGGTTGGCGATCTCGGCGACCACGCCGAAGTCGTGGGTGATGAACATCACCGCCATATGGTGGCGACGTTGCAGGTCGGCGATCAGCTCGAGGATCTGCGCCTGGGTAGTGACGTCCAGCGCGGTGGTGGGCTCATCGGCGATCAGCAGCTTCGGTTCCAGCGCCAGCGCCATGGCGATCATCACCCGCTGACGCTGGCCGCCGGAGAGCTCGAAGGGGTAGGCGCGGATGGCCCGTTCGGGCTGGGGCAGGCGGACTTCCTTGAGCAGTTCCAGCGCCCGGGCCTGACGCTCGGCGCCCTTGAGCTCGCCGTGGGCCTCGAACACCTCAGCGATCTGGTCGCCGATGCGCATCAGCGGGTTGAGGGCGGTCATCGGCTCCTGGAAGATCATGCCGATCTTCTTGCCGCGCAGCGCCCGGTGGCGCTTTTCGTCGAGGGTCAGCACGTCCTCGCCCTCGAACATCACCCGCCCGGCCACCGGGCGCACGCCCTTGGGCAGAAGGCCCATGACGGTGTTGGCGGCCATGGACTTGCCGGAGCCGGATTCGCCCACCACGCAAAGGATCTCGCCGGGGCTGACCTCATAGGACAGCTCTTCCACGGCGTATTCGCGATCGGCACCGGCGGGCAGCGCGACGCTCAGGCCCTCGATGCGCAGGATCGGTTCCGGGGCGGGATCGCCGCTGTGATCGCCGCTGTGATCGCCGCAAGGATCGCCGGCGGTGGCCCCCTTCGGCACCTTCACCGGTTCGCTGCGCGATGCAGTGGAAGCGCTGGTGCCGCTGGTGCTGTTGTCAAAGGTGTTCATGGCTCAGCGCTCCCGTGCGAGTTTGGGGTTGAGGGCGTCATCGAGCCCTTCGCCGACCAGGTTCAGCGCCAGCACGGTCAACAGGATCGCAAGGCCGGGGAAGAACGACAGCCACCAGGCCTGGCGGATCACGGTGCGCGCAGCGCCGATCATGTAGCCCCAGGACATCACGTTGGGATCACCGAGGCCGAGAAACGACAGCGCCGACTCCAGCAGGATGGCGGTAGCCACCATCAGCGAGGCCAGCACGATGATCGGCGACAGGGTGTTGGGCAGGATCTGGCGCAGGATGATCTGGGTGTTGGTCTGGCCGACCAGGCGCGCCGCTTCGACGTATTCGCGATGGCGCAGCGACATGAACTCGGCGCGCACCAGGCGGGCCACCGGCGGCCAGCTGACGATGGCGATGGCCAGCACGATGGAGGTCACGCTGGGCTGCATGATCGCCACCAGCACGATGGCCAGGGCGAAGTTGGGGATGGTCTGGAAGAACTCGGTGAAGCGCATCAGAGCGTCGTCCACCAGGCCACCGTAGTAGCCGGCGATGGCGCCCAAAGGCACGCCGATGGCCAGCGCCACGGCGGTGGATACCAGACCGATCAGCAGCGACACCCAGGCGCCGTGCATCAGCCCGGCGGCGACGTTGCGCCCCATGGTGTCGGTGCCGAGCCAGAAGCCGTCCTGGGCCAGCGGTGGCAGGAAGGGGCGCTGCACCATGCGCCAGGGGGATTCGGGGAACAGCACCGGGGCCAGCACGGCCATCAGGATGATCGCCCACAGGATGATCAGTCCCACCAGGGCGCCTCGGTTCTGGGCGAAACGGGCGAAGAAACTCATGCGGCGGCCCCCTTGATGCGTGGATCGGCCAGGCGATAGACCAGGTCGGTGGCGATGTTGAACAGGATCACCAGGGCGGCGGAGAAGAAGAAGATGCCGAGCAGCAGGTTGTAGTCTCGCTGCATCAGCGCCTCGTACATCAGCCGGCCGATGCCCGGCCAGGCGAACACCGTCTCGGTGAGGATGGCGCCGCCGACCATCTGGCCGGCCTGCAGACCCGCCAGGGTGATGATCGGCAACAGGGCGTTGCGCAGGATGTGGCGGCGCTGGATGACCCTCGGCGCCAGGCCCTTGGCCTTGGCGGTCTTGACGAAGTCCTGCTGGGCGGCGTCGAGCATCGAGGCGCGGGTCATGCGCGTGTAGATGGCTATGAAGAACAGGCCCAGGGTGGTGGCCGGCAGTACCAGGTGCTTGGCCACGTCCAGGGCGTAGGCCAGGCCTTCCAGGTTGGCGCCGACGGTGAACATGCCGTAGGCGGGCAGCCAGTCCAGGTACACCGAGAACAGCACCACCGCCATCAGCGCCACCCAGAACAGCGGTGTGGCGTAGAACAGCAGGGCCAGCGCCATGATCAGTGAGCCCGAGGCCTTCTTGACGCGCATCGCGGCCATGGAGCCGGCGAGGATGCCGAGCACCAGCGACAGCACGAAGGCGGTGCCGGTCAGCAGCAGGGTGGCGGGCAGGCGGTCAAGGATCAGGTCCAGCACCGGCATCTGCTGGCGGTAGGAGTAGCCGAAGTCCAGGGTCAGGATGCCGGACACGTAGTGCCACAGCTGGACATACATGGGCTGGTCCAGCCCGAACTGCTCGCGCAGCTGGGCGATGAAGGCTTCATCGGCGGCGCCGGCTTCCCCGGCCAGGATGGCCGCCGGGTCGCCGGGGGCGAGCTGGATCAGCACGAAATTGAACACGACGATCAGCAGCAGCACGATGGCGGCCTTCAACAGTCGTGAAATGATCAGGCGGGCGTAGAGCATGGTGAGGTCCCGGGCAGTAAGCCTGTGGTGATGGCAGCAGCGAAATCAGGGCTGGCGCGGCCCACCTTGGGCCGCGCCGTATCGCTTTTTTTGGCTCAGTCGGCGATCCAGGCGTCCTTGAAGCCGTCGTTGACGCCCACCGCCGAGGTCACCAGATTGTTGACGTTGCAACGGTAGATGGTCGGGAAGCCGAGCTCCAGCAGCCAGCCGAGCGGTGCGTCCTCGAGCAGGATCTGCTGTACCTCGTGGTAGAGACGCTCACGCTCGCTGTCCGGATAGGCAGTGGCGGCGGCGTTGAACAGTTCATCCACCTCGGGATTCTGGTAGCCCTCGACGTTGTTCCAGGGCGAGCCCTTCTCGGTGTTGGTGGACAGGTAGGTGCGCGAGATGCCGAGCGCCGGGTCGCCGTACTGGTACAGGTAGGTGAACGCCAGGTCGAAGTCTCGCTCGCCCAGGCGCTGGTTCCAGCCGCCCACGTCGGTGGCCTCGGTGCGCACGTTGATGCCCACCTCCTTGAGGTTCTGCTGTACCGCCTCGGCCCAGCGATTCCAAGTCTCGCCGTAGGGCAGCGGCAGCAGGGTGACCTCCTCGCCGTCGTAACCCATCTCGTCGAGCAGTTCCTCGGCCTTGTCCGGGTCGTAGCTGTAGCCCTCGAGGTCGGGGTCGTTGAACTTGGCGTTGGAGCCAAACGGCCCTGCCGGTACCTGGCCCATGCCATTCCACAGCACGTCCCGGGCGAACTCGCGGTCCATGGCGTACATCACCGCCTGGCGGAAGCGCTTGTCGGCGGTCGGTCCTTCACGATTGTTCATCCACAGCATGGCGAAGGGGCTGAAGTACTCGTGGCCCTTCTCGGTCACGCAGGTGTTGTCCATGGCGGTCAGCCGGGGGACGTCGAAGTTCTCCACGGTGCCGTAGGGCAGCACGTCGACGGTACCGTTCTCGTAGGCCACCGCGCGGGAGGCGCCGTCCGGGATGACGTGCCAGTTGATGCCATCGAGGTAGGGCAGGCCTTCCTCGTAGTAGTCATCGAAGCGGGTCAGCTTGATGACGGTGCCACGGTCCCAGCTGTCGAACTGGAACGGGCCGGTGCCGATGGGATGGTTGTTGGCCTCGTTGTTGCGGAAGTCAGTGCCGGCGTAGATGTGCTCGGGCACCATGGTGAAGGTGCCGGCCTCGAACGAGATCAGGAAGGGGCCGAAGGGCTTCTTCAGGGTGAATACCACGGTGTGGTCGTCGGTCGCCTCGATGCTCTCGACGTGCTCGAGCACCGCACGGGCGCTGGGATTCAAGTCGCGGTGGAAGACGTCGGCGGAGAACACCACGTCTTCGGCGGTGAAGGCCTCGCCGTCATGCCACTTGGCGTTTTCCTGAAGGTGGAAGGTGTAGGTCAGGCCGTCTTCGCTGATCTCCCAGCTCTTGGCCAGTTGCGGCATCGGCTCCATGTCGGTGGAGTAGCGCAGCAGGCCCTCGTAGATGTTGCCGGCCACCGTGCGGGTGGGGGCGTTCTGGATCATGCCCAGCACCAGGCCCGGCGGCTCCGGCTGGATGATGGTGTCGATGACACCGCCCCGCTGGGGTTCCTGGGTGGCCTCTTGCTGGGCGTCCTGGCCGTCGTCCTGGGCCAGCGCCGGGGTGGCCGCCAGCGGCAGCAGGGCGGCGAGCCCCAGCGTCAGCAGGGAGGCGTTGAAGCGAGAGGCGCGTGCCTGAGTCGAGCTTGCCCGGGGCGAGGGGGACAGCGGCGAGCAAGATGGCAGAAAGGCGACGCGGGGGTGGCGGGAGTTCGAGGTCATATCAGGGCACCTTGGTGGCCCGGAGGTGTTGCCAGAGGTGCGTGAAGCCAGGGGCAGAAAGCGCCGCCAGTGCGCTGTTGCCGGGCTTCCGCGTCGCTGAGGCCAGCTCCGGGACTGTTGTTGTTGGGGATTTCCGTAAGCCCTTTAGAACCTAGCAGCCTCGGCACAAACTGTCGACAGTCGGCAATCGACTGTTGTTCGACGCTGGATGCGGTCATACTGGGGTATGACCCTTCAGGCCAACTACGGGAGTCGAGCATGGCCAATCCTCGGGACCCCTCAGCCGCGCCCTTCGTGGTTCAGCGCAACCTGGTGGACCAGGTGGTCGACTACTTGACCGAGGCGATCCTGGCCTCGCGCTTCGCACCGGGCGAGCGGTTGTCGGAGGCGGGGCTGGCGGCGGAGCTCGGCATCAGCCGGGCCCCGGTACGCGAGGCCGCCAGGCTGATGGAGAGCCGTGGCCTGCTGGTATCGCGACCGCGGCGCGGGTTCTTCGTGCGTACCCTGGATGTGGCCGAGCTGAGCGACGTCTTCGATCTACGCATCGGTCTGGAACGCCACGCCTTCGAGCGTGTGATGACGCGCTTCGACGCGGCTATCGAGCAGCGTCTGCATCGGCAGATCAGTCGTCTGTGCGAGGTCGCCGCCGGTGATGACGAGGGGCTCAAGATCGAGGAGGACCTGGCCTTTCATCGGCTGGTGTTCGAGCTGGCGGACAACGCCCGGCTGGCACGTGCCTTCGACGACCTGAGCTTCGAGCTGCGGCTGTGCATCACCCTGATCACCCGTACCCACGAGACCCCCGAAAGCATCGCCGCTTCCCACTGGCGGCTGCTGGAGGCACTGAAGAGCGGTGATCCTCAGCGCTGCCGGGATGAGGTGGACTACCATATTGGCGTGGCCAGGGACTCGGTTATCGAGCGGTTGGCCGATCACGCCGGGGTGGCGCGTGGCTGAACGAGTGGGCGGCGTCGGGAGTGACGTCGTGGCTCAAATATAGTGAGGAAGTCCTGGTCGAACGGTGGGCCCAGGGCCGCGGCTAGAGCCTGTATCGGGTGCGGTGGGCTTGTGTTGCAGGTGCTCGAAGGTGCATAACTAGTAAGCGTAAAACACATTTAACATGCGGAATTTGCCGTCAATGACGACACCACAACTATCCACCGATGCCCTGGACGCCAACGAACGGCGGCTGCTCGATGCCTGCGACGAACTGATGCCGGAGACCCTTGCCCTGACCAGAGCTCTGGTGCGCGAGTACAGCGTACTGGGGGCGGAGGCCGGGGTACTTGAGGTGATGGAAAGCCATCTGCTGGACATAGGGCTGCCTGTCGAGCGCGTCCCACTGCCCGAGAAAGGCGCAGATGCCGAGCAGGCACCGGTGGCCAGGGGCGTCGACCGACACAACCTGATCTCGGTGATCAACGGCACCTCGTCCAGGCCGCACCTGATCTTCAACGGCCACCTGGACGTGGTGCCGGCGGAGCCGCTGTCGATGTGGTCTCGTCCGCCCTGGGAAGCCTGGCAGGAGGATGGCTGGCTATACGGGCGCGGCGCCGGCGACATGAAGGCCGGCATCGCCGCCATGGTGACGGCGGTGGCGGCAATGAAGCGGGCAGGGCTCGAGATCGATTTTCCGTTGACGCTGCAGACGGTGATCGAGGAAGAGTGCACCGGCCATGGTGCGCTGGCCTGCCTGGCCCGTGATGGCCGCGGCGACTTTGCGCTGATTCCCGAGCCTTTCGGGGCGACCCTGACCACGGCCCAGATCGGCACCCTGTGGTTCAAGGTGTCGCTGGACGGGGTGCCGGCCCACGTGCTGGATACCGCCGCCGGGGCCAACGCCATCGAGGCGATCCAGTCGGTGGTGGCGCCGCTCAAGGCACTGGAGGCGGAACTGAACGCCGGGCGCGAGCCGCCCTATGACGAGATAGAGCACCCGTTCAACCTGAATATCGGCAAGATCGAAGGGGGCAACTGGGCGTCCAGCGTGCCGTCCCGGGCGACCCTGGAGGGGCGTATCGGCTTCGCGCCTGAAGTCCGGGTGGAAGACATCATGGAAAAGGTGCGGCGCTGCGTCGAGGCGGCCAGTGCCTCGCTTGGCCCGGGCATCTCCGGACTTGACGTCGAGTTTCACGGTTTTCGCTCCGAGGGCCACCACGTCGACACCGACAGCCCTGGGGTTGCCCTGCTGGCCGATTGTCATCGTGCCCTGACCGGTGAGGAGCTGCCCTCGGTGGCGTTGACCTGCACCACGGATCTGCGAGCGCTCAATCGACACGGCATCGCCGGGACCTGCTACGGGCCCGTGGCCGAACGCATCCATGGCATCGATGAGCGGGTCGAGATTGCCTCTATCCAGCACACCCTCAAGGCCTACGCGCTGTTTCTGTATCGCTGGGGGCGCTGGGCCGAGGGCCAGGTCGCTTCCGATTCCTGTGCGCAGTGATACCCATAGTCCGGCCAGCGCTGGTCCGGCCAGCCCTGGCCGGGCCCTCACGATCGCCGTGCAAGCCCGGCCTGCACGCTCGGTCCACAAGCACAGGCTGCACGCTCAGCGCGAAAGCCTGACACGCAGGCCTGTCTGCAAGACCCGCCAGAAAGACCCGCCCGCAAGTCCAGCCCGCCAAATTTCTCGCCTCAAGCTCGACCCGCCAAGGTTGACTGGGTCGAGCACTTTCGTCTGTGACCGCCTAACGACTCGGTTTCTGTTGTCCTGAGTCGGGGTTTTGCCGTCAGCAGGCTGCCACTCTAAAAGCGTTGTTCCATGGAGTGGAGCGGCGGGTGCTGCACGAGCGGGCTCAGGAATGTCGACCTTTCATGCAGAGCTCGCGTCAATTGGCAGGGAGGGTGGCATGGCAACACAAGTGGGCGGCAAGGATGACCCCGAGGAGAATCCCGCAGCCAGCGGGACAAGGCGTACAGGGCCGAGACCGGTTTCGCTCTACGATGCGATCGACGCGGAGGTCAGTCCTCCGCCCGGTCGCCTGAGCCCGAGAGGGCGACGATGGTTGATCAACGCCGAGGGCTGCCGGCTGATGCCCTATCTCGACCTGAGCGGAGCGCCCATCCACCACTGGCAGAAGGGGGCGACGATCGGTGTGGGGCATCTGATCATTCGACAGCAGTGGCCGTGGTTTGCCAATGGCATCGACAAGCAGTGGGCGGAGTCACTGTTGCGCCAGGACCTGCAGCACGTGGAGCTTGGGGTGCTCGATCGCCTCGAGGCCTGTCGTCCCTGGGTGGGCGCGCGAGGTCTTCGTCAGCACCAGTTCGATGCCCTGGTGTTGCTGGCCTTCAATATCGGACTGGCGGCATTTTCGAACTCTTCACTGGTGGCCATGCTGTGTGATTCCCGTACCGTGACCCCCTACGCGACGCTTGAACAGGCGTGGCTTGCCTGGAAGTACGCTGGCGGCGAGGTGATGCCAGGACTGGAGCGGCGTCGCGCCGAGGAGTGGCGCATCTTTAAAGAGGGTGACTACGGGCCTGACATCTAGGCAAGTTTTCTTGTAGGGAGCCCGCTAGAAGAGGTGCCCGAAGCGGGGTGGGGCAAGGAGTCAGCCCTATCTTCAAGTCGGTGCATGCCCCGCCAGAAAAAGCTCGGTCGCGTAGCGTGCGCGGTGGTCTCTCGCCTCCAGTGTCAGCGAGGGTGGGCGCCCGACCAGCGAATCGAGCATCCATTCCCCGAGCACCATGCCGGTAAACAAGCCGGCCGAGGTGCGCGGGTCCTTTACCACCAGCTTGCCGCGGGCATGCTGGTCGCGCAGGTAGTCGGCCAGTTCACGGCGGGTACGATCCGGGCCGTGATCGAGAAACAGTGCTCCCAGCTCCGGGGCGCGCTCGGCCTCGGCGGCGATGCCACGAATCAGGCGGATGTTGGCGTTTGGCAGCGCCAGGTCGATCAGGTCTCGGGCAAGCTCCTCCAGCACCTCTTGCGGCGGACGCTCGCCGGCCTGTCCCAGTCGACACCAGACACTGGACGCCTGGGCTTCCAGGGCCGCGGTGAATAGCCCCTCCTTGTTGCCGAACAGCTTGTAGAGGGTGCTTAGCGAGCCGCCCGCGCGGGCGACGATGTCATTGACGCTGGCGCCGGCGTAGCCCTTGTCCAGGAATACCTCGCGGGCGGCGGCCAGCAGCCGCTGGCGGCGGGCCTCGCCCTTCGGTGTAGAGCATGAATCTGCGGACGTCATCGTGGCTTTCCATCAATCCAGGAGGGGGCGATATCAGGCTGTCGGGACGATTGTAGTCTGCATTACACATCCATGTTTCAACGCCAGGTTGTACGGGGGGCTGGCGACAGCGAGTGGGCGTGAGGCGTGATTCAGGTCTTGAACGAGAACAGGGCAAAGGCGCCGAGGCTTGCCACCAGCAGGAAACCCGCCAGGCCGATGCGGCCCCAGGGCAGTGAGGCGTTGCCCACATGCATCAGCTCAGGCTTGCGCGGTGAATAGCGCACACGCACGACGCTGCCTACGGGGTAGTCGGCGATGTAGGCATCGGCGTCTTCCTGTCGGGTGAAGGAGGGAACGCCATCGAAGCCCGCGTTGTCGGATTGAATACGCCGACCGTCGATGGTGGCTTCGAAGCGCAGCACTGCCAGGTAACGCCTTTGCTGATCGTCTCGCTCGCGCTGGTGGCGCTGGGCTTCCGCCAGCCGGACCTCGGCGTGGGTCACGGTGGCCTCGGTGGTCGGCCAGCGGTTGACGTCGCGGACCTTGTACGCGCCGACGCCGGCGATGACGGCACCGATCAGAGCGGCGAGGGAGACGATCAGCAGCGGATGAGGCATGGTGGTATTCCGAATGAGCCCATGAATGTCGAGGGCGAAGCAGGGGGCGCCGTCACGCGCTGTTCATGAGCCTCCTGGAAGGCGCAACTCCTGGAAAGCGCAACTCTTGGAAGGCGCAACAACGAGGAAAACACGATGACGATGATGGCGTCCCTGAAGCGTTGGATCAATGATGTGGCGCAGCAAGAGGATGCGTCGTCCAGGGTGGACCTGTCACTGGCCACGGCGGTGCTGCTGTGCGAGGTGATTCGTGCGGACTACCGACTGGATGACAGCGAGATCCAGCTGATGCGCAGCCAGCTCAAGGAACAGTTCGAACTCGAGGACGAAGCGCTGGACGAGCTGATGACACTGGCTCGGGAAGAGGCCGAGGGTGCGGTGGATCATCACCGCTTCGTGCGTGAGTTGCGTGACCGCACCGGCTATCAGGACCGGGTAGCGCTGGTACAGCAGATGTGGGCGCTGGCGTTTGCCGACGGCGAGAAGGATGCCTTGGAGGAACACCGTATCCGCGCCCTGGCGGAGCTGTTGCACGTCAGCCACTCGGACTTCGTGCGCACCCGCATCGTCGAACAGAATCGCGCCGAGGGTGTGTAGCGAAAGTCTTGACGCTACAATAAGTTTTTCTGCATATGACGCCGTGGTCGCCATGGTTTTACTGGCGACGGGCGGCATATCCAGGTAATCACTCGTCGTCAGACGTTAGCAGGCGTTATAGGACAAGGAGGAAATGATGTCGCGCAAGATGGTGGTAGTGGGAGCCGGCATGGTCGGTGTGTCGGTGGCGTGGCATCTGAGGCGCCGTGGCCACCAGGTCACACTTGTCGACCGTCGTGAGCCCGGTCGCGAGACCTCCTACGGCAACGCCGGCATCATCCAGCGCGAGGCGGTGCGTCCCTATGCCTTCCCGCGCGATCTGGCGACCTTGTTGCGGGTGGTACCCAATCGTCAGATCGACATTCGCTATCGTCCGGGCGCGATGTTCGCAAGCGCCGGGACGCTGCTCAAGTACTGGCAGAACTCGGCGCCCGCCCGTTACGAACAGATCGTACCGGAGTACGCCTCGCTGATAGGCGGCTGCCTGGAGGCCCACTCGGCGATGATCGAGGCTTCCGGTGCCGACGCGCTGGTACGTCGCCAGGGCTGGCTCGAGGTCTATCGCAGCAGCAAGGCGCTGGGCGAGCGAGCGGCCCAGGCCGAGTTGGATGCCAAGCGCTTCGGCATCCGCTTCGACTACCTCGACAGCGAGGCGCTGGCGCGCCTTGAGCCGGGCCTGGAACCCGGACTTGCCGGGGCGATCCACTGGCTCGATCCCTGGACGGTGGCAAGCCCGGGCGATCTGGTGGCCGCCTACGCCAAGTCATTTTCCGATGATGGCGGTGAGATCATCCAGGCGGACGTCACCGATGTGCGCCGGCAGGGCGATACCTGGCGCATCGATACTTCGGGCGACACCCTGGAGGCAGATGGGCTGGTGATGGCGTTGGGTCCCTGGTCACAGGACTGGATGAAGGCCCTGGGGCTGTCGATTCCGCTGTTCGTCAAGCGTGGCTACCATATGCACTATGGTCAGTCGAATGACGCCAGGCTGACCCACTGGGTGATGGACGCCGAGGTAGGCTATCTGCTGGCGCCCATGAGCAGCGGGATTCGCCTGACCACGGGGGCCGAGCTCGAGCGTCTTGATGCGCCGGCCCACCTGGAACAGCTGGAGGCAGCGGAGCAGCAGGCACGCAAGCTGTTTCCGCTGGGGCAGCGTCTCGAGCCCACGCCATGGAAAGGCGCCAGACCCTGTACCCCGGACATGAAGCCGGTGATCGGTGGCGTACCCGGGCAGTCTGGCTTGTGGCTGGCCTGTGGCCACGGTCATCAGGGCTTCACCCTGGGCCCGGTGACCGGCAAGCTGCTGGCGCAGGTCATCGATGGCGAGCAGCCGGACATCGACATGGCGCCGTTCAGGGTGGACCGCTTCTGATCCCGCGCTGGCGCCGGCCCATGCCGGCAGTGCGTTAGCGCCGGCCCATGCCGGTAGTCCGGGGCCATGCCGCCTCTGCAAGGGGCGGTCTGGCGTGGCCGTCAGCGAGGGCGAAAGAGGTGGGGAAGCGGCGTGCAAGCGCCGTTGTCGGCGGCGGCGGGGCTGGTCAGGCTGGGGCCAGTCGGTGACCAGACATCGGCCCCGTCATGATCTGAGGCCTTTATCAGGCCTCGTCGGCGTCACGACGGTGAAGGCCGGAGGTTGAGTTACCGTCGTTCGAGGTATCGTTCAAGGTAGCGTTCGCGCTATTGGTCGAGCTATTGGTCGAAAGAGCCGGCTCGGCGCCGGATGACCCGCGGCGATCGGCCAGGGCGCGTGCCAGCAGCTTGATCAGCAGCGTCACCAGGAACACCAGCCAGCTGGCCGTCGCCAGTACATTGAACAGCAGCATCTTCTGGGCGCCGCTCATCGGTGTAATCAGATGGTCGATGCCGATGGCCAGCAGAAATGCCAGGTTCAGCGGCAGCGCCAGGATGTGCATCCACATCTCCGTGCGCCGCTTGCGGACGTGGTAGCGGCCCAGCATCACCCGCACCGGGCGGTGAACGAAGCTCACCAGGATCATGCTGCCGAGCAGCAGCAGGGCGGCCAGGGCCGGCTCGGCGCTGCCGATATGCAGCGACACGCTGATCGACCAGTAAAGCATCAGCCACATCAGGCCTGCCAGGGTGGCGACGAGGTCGGCGTAGTGACGAACCTTGGGCATGTAACTCTCGCTAGGATGTTTCTGTAATAAGTCTGCGCGCGGCCAGAGGCCCTGGGACTCGTCGGCGCCTTGACAACGTATCGCCCCGGACATCGATGGTAACGTGCCGCGACTCCTCGACGGTGCGGATCAGATCCGGGCGCATGTCCCTCGAATGATACGCGAAATCTCACCCCGTTTGGGCCATGAAACGTTGCCCTTTACGGTATACTGCGCCCGACCATGGATCACTCGACGACAGGATAACAAGTGACTGCGATTACCTTGACCCGGCCCGACGACTGGCACCTTCACCTGCGCGACGGCGTCGCTCTGGCCTCCGTGGTGGCCGATACCGCCCGCCAGATGGGCCGTGCGATCATCATGCCGAACCTCAAGCCGCCGGTGACCAATCTGGACCAGGCACTGGACTACCGCCAACGCATCTTGGCTGCCTTGCCTGCGGAAAGCCAGTTCGAACCGCTGATGACCCTCTATCTTACCGATCGCACCACTTCGGAAGACATCGAGACGGCCTGGGGCAGCGGCAAGGTGCAGGCGGTCAAGCTGTATCCGGCCGGGGCCACCACCAATTCCGACTCAGGCGTGACCGATCTGCGTCACTGCGAGGAAGCGGTAGCCACCATGGCACGGCTGGGGATGCCGTTGCTGGTGCATGGCGAGGTGACCGATCACGAGATCGACATCTTCGATCGCGAGGCGGTGTTCATCGAGCGGGTCATGAAGCCGCTGCTGTCGCGTCATCCTGATCTCAAGGTGGTGTTTGAGCATATTACCACCGCCGACGCGGCGCGCTTCGTGGCCGAGTCGCCGTCGAATATCGGCGCAACCATCACCGCTCATCACCTGCTCTACAACCGCAACCACATGCTGGTGGGCGGGATTCGCCCGCATTACTACTGCCTGCCGATCCTCAAGCGCGAGCGTCATCGCGAGGCGCTGATCGAGGCGGCGACCTCGGGCGACAAGAGCTTCTTCCTGGGCACCGACAGCGCGCCCCATGCCCGTCACGACAAGGAAAGTGACTGTGGCTGTGCCGGCGCCTATACCGCGCTGACGGCCATCGAGCTGTACGCCACCGCCTTTGAACAGGCCGGCGCGCTGGATCGGCTGGAAGGGTTCGCCAGTCACCACGGTCCCGACTTCTATGGCCTGCCGCGCAACAGCGACTCGATCACCCTGGACAAGGTCGAGTGGCAGGTACCGGCGGAACTGCCGTTTGGCGAAGGCAAGACGCTGGTGCCGTTGCGTGCCGGTGAAACCCTGGGCTGGAAGATGCGCCAGGACTGACAGACCTGATGCGATGACCTGATGCGATGACCTGATGCGATGACCTGACGTGGCGACCTCGAGCCGCGGCCTGGTACCCGGACCTCATACTTGGATGAGATGTTCTGGACGATAATCTGTATTAGCTAACCCTGATGATATGGCTCAGGGTTTGTTGACCACGAAAACGGCGCGCCCCAAAAGGGCGCGCCGTTTTCGTATCTGGTGCCTGGCCAGCGCCGAGGTGCGGGCGAGGGGAATGCCAGGGGAGGAGGCACTGTATTGGAGGAGGGCTCAACAAGGACTGACGTGAAGCATCAAAGGGGTAGCGCAGAGGCATGGGAAAGTTAGGCCGTTGGATTAGAGGTAGCTCATTGTCCTCTAGTACAGTATTGACCTATACCCCATGCATGTAATGTGCGTATAAGCACAGTTTTGTTGCTGCCGGACTAGGTTTGTCATCCCTTTGTTCACAAGGCCTAGGTCTGTCATCCAAAAAAAGAGAGACGCCCCCTATGATCATCGCCATCGTCGTACAAGTTACCGGCCAAGCCTGGGCCAGAGATGCGGAAGGCAATCTGAGGCCCCTGGCCGAGGGCGACCGCCTGACTGAGGGCGAGGTGGTGATCACCGAAACCGGCGCTCGAGTGAACCTAGTGCAACCCGACGGCACCCGCCTGGCGCAGCTCGGTGGCGAAGTCGAGGTGGCGATTAGCGAGACGATCAACGAGCAAGGGTCGGCCGATGACGAGGTGATAGAAGACGCCGAGGTCGCCAGGGTCCTGGCGCTGCTCGAAGAGGGCGAAGGAGATCTGCTCGAGGCGTTGGAAGCTCCTGCCGCTGGCGCTGCGGGGGGCGCCGGCGTCGAGGGCGGGCACGATTTCGTGCGTCTTTTGCGTATTGTCGAAGAAGTGTCGCCGCTGTCGTTCGAGTACGGCTATCAGCGCGAGGTCTACGACGTTCAGGAGCAGGATGGCGGGACCGCGGCCGATGAGGACGAGTCCGTTACCCTGACGGGGCTCGATGGGCCTGCGGGAGCAGCAGGCAGTGCCGATATCGGCTTTTCCTCTGCCGAACAGACCGTCAGTGAGGCAGGACTTCCTGGCGGTAGTGCATCAGGCACCGCCGCGACATCAGCGAGTGGCAGTTTTGGTGTATCCGCTCCCGATGGCCTGTCGTTCATTACCGTTGGCGGCAGTGGTCCGATCAGCTTGGATCGGCTCAATGGCCTGTCCGGCAATCCGCTGACCATCGAGACGCCCCTGGGCAGCCTGACGCTGACGAGCTATAGCGGCGATGACACCGGTGGTAGCGTTGCCTACACCTACGATCTGACCGACAACGTCGACAACGATAGCGTCGATGGCGCAACCGACGATGGCGTGGTCGACAGCATCGAGATCAGTGCTGTCGACAGCGATGGCAGTACCACCAGTGGCACTCTGGATATCGCGATCCTCGACGATGCGCCCGAGGCGGTGGATGAT
This sequence comes from Halomonas sp. DP5N14-9, assembly GCF_019802175.1. Taxonomy (NCBI): domain Bacteria; kingdom Pseudomonadati; phylum Pseudomonadota; class Gammaproteobacteria; order Oceanospirillales; family Halomonadaceae; genus Halomonas; species Halomonas sp. DP5N14-9. The sequence goes on along the minus strand of NZ_JAHVHR010000016.1, from coordinate 2,289 downwards.
GCCACCACGACCGGCGAGGACACAGCGGTCACCTACAACGTGCTGGTCAATGCAGACGGTACCAGCGACACCCAGGGCGCGGACGGCGCCAGTGTCAGCGGCGCGAGCCTGCGTGATCCGAGCCAGGGCAGTGTGACCTTCGACAGCGACACCGGTGAGGTGACCTTCACCCCGGCGGCGGGCTTCGAGGGCGCGGCGCTCATCGACTACACCATTCGCGATGCCGATGGCGACACCAGCGACGCGGTGTTCACCGTGACGGTGGCGGCGGACTCCACGCCGACCGTCAGCGTGCCGAACGATTCGCCCGATGCCGAAGACGGTCAGTTCAGCGTCAGCGAAGCCGGACTGCCTGGCGGTAGCGCGGCAGGCGACGGCAGCCAGAGCACCGGCGGTAGTCTGCCGATCACCACCGGCGGCGACACCCTGGCCTCGTTGGTGATCAACGGCCAGAACGTGACGGGCGGCGGCACGGTCGAAGGCGACTACGGCACCCTGAGCATCAGTGTCTCTGACGGCGAGTACAGCTGGAGCTACGCTCTGGATGGCAGCAGCCAGGAACACACCAGCCAGGGCACCGGCAGCGACGATCTGGCGGATCTGTTCGCCATTGTCGTCACCGACAGCGATGGCGATACGGCACAGACCAGCCTGACCATCGACGTCAACGACGATGTGCCTGTGGCCGTGGACGACGCCGCCAACACCGGCGAAGACACCCCCGTCACCTACAACGTACTGGCGAACGACACCCAGGGCGCTGATGGTGCCAGTGTCACCGGCGCGAGCTTACGAATTCCGAGCCAGGGCAGCGTGTCCTTCGATAGCGACACCGGTGAGGTGACCTTCACCCCGGCGGCGGGTTTCGAGGGCGATGCGGTCATCGACTACACCATCCGCGACGCCGATGGCGACACCAGCGACGCGGTGTTCACCGTGACGGTGGCGGCGGACTCCACGCCGACCGTCAGCGTGCCGAACGATTCGCCCGATGCCGAAGGCGGTCAGTTCAGCGTCAGCGAAGCCGGACTGCCTGGCGGTAGCGCGGCAGGCGACGGCAGCCAGAGCACCGGCGGTAGTCTGCCGATCACCACCGGCGGCGACAGCCTGGCCTCGCTGGTGATCAACGGCCAGAACGTGACGGGCGGCGGCACGGTGGAAGCCGATTACGGCACCCTGAGCGTCAGTGTGTCTGACGGCGAGTACCGCTGGAGCTACACCCTGGACGGCAGCACCCAGGATCACACCAGCCAGGGCACCGGCAGTGATGACCTGGCGGATCAGTTCGCCATCGTCGTCACCGACAGCGATGGCGACGAGGCCTCGGCCCGTCTGACCATCGACGTCAACGACGATGTGCCCGTGGCCGTGGATGATGCCACCAACACCGGCGAAGATACCCCTGTCACCTACAACGTCCTGGCGAACGACACCCAGGGCGTGGACGGTGCCAGTGTTACTGACGCCACCCTGCGCAATCCGAGCCAGGGCAGCGTGTCCTTCGATAGCGACACCGGTGAGGTGACCTTCACCCCGGCGGCGGGTTTCGAGGGCGATGCGGTCATCGACTACACCATCACCGATGCCGATGGTGACACCAGCGACGCGGTGTTCACCGTCACCGTGGCGGCGGACTCCACGCCGACCGTCAGCGTGCCGAACGATTCGCCCGATGCCGAAGACGGTCAGTTCAGCGTCAGCGAGGCGGGCCTCGCGGGCGGTAGCGCGGCAGGCGACGGCAGCCAGAGCACCGGCGGTAGTCTGCCGATCACCACCGGCGGCGACAGCCTGGCCTCGCTGGTGATCAACGGCCAGAACGTGACGGGCGGCGGCACGGTGGAAGCCGACTACGGCACCCTGAGCGTCAGTGTGTCTGACGGCGAGTACCGCTGGAGCTACACCCTGGACGGCAGCACCCAGGATCACACCAGCCAGGGCACCGGCAGCGACGATCTGGCGGATCTGTTCGCCATTGTCGTTACCGACAGCGATGGCGACGAGGCCTCGGCCCGTCTGACCATCGACGTCAACGACGATGTGCCGACGGCACGTGATGACAGCGACACCATTGCCGAGGAGACCGCGTCGATCACCGGCAATGTGCTGTCCAACGACACCACCGGCGCCGACACCACCGAGGCCGATCCGGCCAGCGTAGCACTGGACGCGCCGACAGGCGCCGGCGAGTACGGCACGCTGACGCTCAACAGCGACGGCAGCTACACCTATCAGCTCGACAACGACGATCCGCGGGTGCAGGCGCTCAGCGGCGAAGAGAAACTCACTGAG
>NZ_JAHVHR010000032.1:0-71250 GCF_019802175.1 Halomonas sp. DP5N14-9 | reverse complement strand
CACCCGCGTCGACAACGACAGCGCTGACAGCAACGGCTTCACCGAGACGGTGGCCCTGGTGGTCACCGACGATGACGACAGTGCGGCCAACGGTAGCCTCACCATCGCGATCGCTGACGATGCGCCGGATGCTGATGATGACGCCACCACGACCGGTGAAGACCAGTCTGTCACCTACAACGTCCTGGCCAACGATACCCAGGGTGCGGACGGCGCCAGTGTCACCGACGCCACCCTGCGTGATCCGAGCCAGGGCAGTGTGTCCTTCGACAGCGACACCGGTGAGGTGACCTTCACCCCGGCGGCGGGCTTCGAGGGCGCGGCGCTCATCGACTACACCATTCGCGATGCCGACGGCGACACCAGCAACGCCACCTTGACTGTCAATGTGGCGGCTGACTCCACGCCGGAGGCCGCCGATGGCGTTGCTCGCGTGGACGAAGATGGCTTGTCGGGTGGCAATGCCGGTGGCCCGGGTGATGCGGCCGGTGAGGCGACCGTTGTCACCGGGACGCTTGGCTATTCCTTTGGCAACGATGGGGCGGCGAGCTCAAGCGCCTTCAGCTGGAGTCTTGATGGTCTGCCCACGGTAACGGCCAGTGGCCAGGCGGTGTCCTACACGTTGAGCGACGACGGCCGCACGGTCACGGGGCGTGACGCTTCCAACGCGCTGGTACTGACCGTTGCCCTGACCGGGGTGGCCAATGGCGCCTATAAGGTGACACTGCACCAGCCGCTGGATCATGGTGAGCAGGGCACGGAGGATTCTCTGGCGTTCAATGTCGGCTACACCATCGTCGATGCTGATGGCAGCCCGGCCAGTGGCCAGTTGCAGGTACTGGTCAACGATGACAGTCCTGAGTCCTTTACCACGGACTCGGCTGCTCTCGTCGATGGTCGAGGCGGTCAGCTGAACTTTGCTGGAGTGTCTGGTGCCGATGGGGTCAAGGACGTGACCTTCACCGATGTGCAGGGGCAGCCAGCCACTGACGCGGACGGCAACCCCCTCTACTTCGACGGCGAGCCGCTGACCTATCAGGTATCCACCGACGGTCATCAGTTGCAGGCGGTGACTGCGGATGGGGTTGTCGGCTTCACGGTCACCCTGGATCCGGCCGGAGACGGCTATCGGATCAACGTTGCCGATGGCCAGATCAGCAACGGACGTGTCGAGCGTGCCGATATCTCTGAACTGGATCTTGCCGGAGGGGGGCGCTATCACGGCGCCAACTACCAGAACGATGAGGATGACAACGACGTTCTTTATTCGACTGCTGACATCGCCAGTATCGTCCCACTCAATGGCTCGATGGGTGTTCTCGGGGTTGGTGGCACGGACAAGGGGATAGATGCCGGAGAGGCTATCCGCGTCAGCTTCCTCGACGGCCTCACCTTTTCCGGTACCGGAGAGCCAAGCTGGCAGGGTCACGAAAGTGTGTCGGAGGTGACCCAGACCATCCATGTTGAAGGTGACGGCGCCACGGCAGTGGTCACCGTGGCTGCCTTCAACTATGCCGACGGCAGCGCTGGTTCTGGTGATCCTGGCGAGTTGGAAGCCACTAACATCACTTTGGCGGAGGGGGATGTCCGTATCCTCGATGAAGCGGGCATCGACGTGACGAGCAAAGTCTCCATATCGGTTGTCGAGAAGACTGGTGACCTTGAGCTCATCGGTATGCAGGATGGCTGGTCGTTTGAGCTGAGTCCCGGTGTTAGCTTCCAGGGCATTGAGGTCATGGGCGGTGGTAGCACTCCCTTTACCCTGGGTGATATGGACTATCGGCTTGGTGAGGCCGGGGATGCTTTTGACATCGAGCTCGGATTGACCGGTATTGACGGTGACGGCGATAACGCTGCGGGCAGCCTGACCGTCGAAGTCAGCGCTCCAGATCAACTGTTCGTCGGTGATAACTCCGACAATAGTGTTTCCGGCGGTGGCGGCAGTGATGTCATGGTCGGCGATGGCGGTGGCAGCTTCACCGTGGTGAATCCGGCTCAGAACTACAACATCTCTCTGATTCTCGATTCCTCGGGCAGCATGAAGGAGGATTCAGGTACTCCAGACCTGACTCGTATGGAGTTGGCTAAAAGAGCATTGAAGAATCTGGTCGAGCAGCTCGCTGACTTCGAGGGGACGATCAATTTACAGGTAATTGACTTCGACAATACTGCAGTTTTCAAACAAGCAATAGACCTGGGATCTTCTAAAGCGGATATTGAGAAGGTCCTCAAGCATATCGAGAATGCTGACGCTAATGGTGGGACGAACTACGAGGCTGCTTTTGTAGAAGCCGAAGAGTGGCTGAAAGAACAGTCAGAGATTAATAATTATGAGAATATTACCTATTTTTTGACGGATGGAGAACCGACTTACTACCTCAACGGTAACGGTAAAGTCAAGGGGGATGGCAGCGAGACGGGTTATGAAGAAATGCTTAACTCCGTAGAAGCATTCGAGGGCTTGTCGCAGATCAGCCGAGTAGAAGCGGTCGGCATTGGTTCTGGCATCAACGAAGGTATATTGAAGTTTTTCGACAATACCGACGTGACAAGTCAAAGCGAAGTTATTCCTTATTCATCATCGTCGTTGGTGCGTCAGTATGAGTTGGCGGACTTCTCCGGAAGCGATCAGCCGCTTGACACTGCCTCTGAATGGACCTTGTCGGGTGATCCTTCGGGCAGTTTGACGCTGAAATCCGGGTATCTTCAGTTGGAAGATGAGGATGACTCTTATTGGGACAATAGTGGAAAAGCTGTCGCGGTAAGCGATATGTTTACACTGGAGGCTCCAGAGAATGGCTACTCAACACTAGAGTTTCGCTACAAGACAGATGACTACGGCTCCTACGATTCATTTACCGTTTCCATTCAGAAGTCTGATGAGCAGGGAGAGTGGCAGACGGTATTTTCCGAGAGTCGAGGACAAAGCACTGATTGGTCGAGGATGGAAAGTTCTGCGTTAGATGACGGTAGTTACCGTATTGTGCTCGAGGTTCTCAATGTTGCTGGAGCAAGTGATTGGATTCGGATAAATGATATCCAGGTCAATGACTATAAATACGCTTCGGATGCTCCGGTCGGCGAGGCATCTGTCGTCAACACCGCCGAGGAGCTCGAGGCGGTGCTCAAGGGCGGCTCGTCCTTCGACAAGCTGGCGGAACTCGGCGACGATGTACTCGATGGGACGGATCGCGGTGACATCATCTTCGGCGACACCATCAATACCGACCATCTGGAATGGACCAATGGCGATGGTGAGGAGTTCAGGGCAGGCGAGCATGATGGCCTTGGTTTTGCCGGGCTGTTCGAGTTCCTCAAGTGGTCGGAAAATGGCGGAGCGGATCCCGACGAGACCCAGGTGCTCGAGTACATTCGCGGCAACTATGAATCCTTGATGGACACCGAGCGCAAGGATGGCGGCGCCGACACCCTCATGGGCGGTGACGGTGACGACACCCTGATCGGCGGCGGTGGTAGCGACACGCTATATGGTGAGGAAGGCGATGACCTGCTGCTCGGCGGTGCCGGCGACGATACCCTGGTCGGTGGGCTCGGTGCGGATACCTTCGCCTGGGTGCTGGGTGATGAGGGTTCGGCGGGTAATGCTGCCGATGATGTCATCACTGACTTCCACGTGGCGCCGACCGGTGTCGACGCCAGCCAGGACCCAGAGGCCGATGTGCTGGATCTCAGCGAGTTGCTGCAAGGCTACGACAAGGACGACGACCAGCAGTCGCTGAATGACTATATCCACGCGGAGCAGGAAGGAGATGATATTGTGCTGTACGTCAAGAGCGACGGAAATCTGGCGGACGACAATGGCAACGCTGATCAGGTCATCACCCTGGAAGGCGTGGCCAACGCGGCCCCGAGTGCCGATGATTTCCTGACGCAGTTGCTCAACCAGGGCCAGCTGGATGTGTAGGCAGGCGCTCGGTCCCGTCGTATAGCGCGAAACGGGCAAGGCCCTCGGCGGGAAACGCCGAGGGCTACTGATCAAGGGAAACTTGATATATGCTCGACCAACAAAGATTGCGGAGAACGTGACATGTACGTCCAGCGTGACGGGGAAGGAAAGCTTGTCTGTGTCAGCCGGGAGCCTACAGCGACCTGCGACGAATTCATGGCGCCGGATGATCAGGAGCTGTTGTTCTTCCTGTCAGACGGTAACGAGCGCAACGAACAGTCCCAGTTCCATGCCTCCGACCTGGCCTTTGTGCGGGTGCTCGAGGACGTGCTTGATCTGCTGATGGACAAGGGCGTGATCAGCTTCACCGATCTGCCTGACGCGGCCCGCCGCAAGATCATGGACCGCCAGTCATTGCGTCGTCGCTACAATGATGTGGATCTGGTAGGGGACGACGAACCCCTCATCTAAGCGCTGAGCATCTGCACCTCTCAAGTCGCATGCGTCGACCTGGGCAAGACAAAGGGCCACCTTCGGGTGGCCCTTTGTTGTGTACCCTTCATGTCATCGACGTTCACGAGTGCCTGTCGGTTTCCATCCTGGCGGACACGGCAGGGCCGGTGACACCGTCCAGGCCCAGCTCGAACAGGGTGTCGATATCGCGATCCTCGTCGATGCCCTCGGCGATGGCCTGGATCGCCAGCGAATGGCATAGGGTCGCCATGCCCCTGAGAATGGTCTGCTGCTCCGGCCGCTCCGACACGCCACGACACAGGGTGGCGTCGATCTTGATGTAGGACAGCCCAAGATCCTGCAGATCTCCCAGCTGGCGGAAGGCCGCACCGACGTGCTCCATGCCCAGATGACAGCCGAAGGGGGCCAGCGACTGGCAGAGATATCGGAAGCTCTCGAGATCGCTTCGGGCGATCGACTCCGGCACCTCGATCCACAGGAAGGGGGCCGAGTCTGGGCGGGCGCTGAGTCGTTGCTGCAGGGCGATCACGACATTCGGCTGGGTAATCGCTGCATGGGACAGGTTGATGCCCAGCGGCTGCCGGTGGTGATGGATGGTGTCGAGAGCGGCATCGATCACCTTGATATCCAGGCTGTCGTGGAGGCGCAGACGGGCGATCCAGGGCATGAAGACACCCGCCTGACGCCATTCGCCCTTGATGTTTAGCCGTGCAGGGGCCTCGTGATGCAGCAACTGTCCGCGCCGATCCAGCACCGGATACTGCCCCAGCAGGACGCCGTGCTCCATCGCCTCGACCAGCGATGAGCGCCACTCGGCGCGGCTACGGTAGAGGGTCTCCTGTTCCACGTTGTGGCAGGACTCGATCGCCTGTCCAGGACGGCTCTCGGCCAGCGACAGGGCGCCATCCAGTGCGGCCATCAGGGTGGTGCGCTCCTGGCCGTGGTGGTAGACCGCCAGGGCAGCGGGGAGCCGCAGTACCGGTGCGTTCTGTTCGGCCAGGGTCGACAGATTGTCGTCCAGCCGTTCGCGGGCCCAGCTTTCGTCGACGTTGCCGCACAGCATCAGGGCGAAGTCACTGCCGTTGAGGCGACCCACATAGCCTTCGCCATGGGCCTCGGCGATGGCGGTCAGGCGTTGGCAAAGGTCGCTGAGCACGCCGTTGGTGTGCAAGTGGCCGCGGCGTTCGTTGAGCGCGGCCAGGTCGGTGGCGCGGATCATCGCCACCACGCCGTAGCTGGATTCACCTTGTTGCTCGAGGCTGTAGTTGAGGCGGTCGATAAAGGCTTCCCGGGTCAAGGCCCCGGTCACCGTGTCATGCAGCAACTGGCGGCGTAGCCGGTCGATCTGCTCGCTCTCGCGCTGGAGCATCTCGCGCACACTTTCCGACAGCCGGTTCATGGCGTCGGACACTTCCCGCAGCTCCAGTGTGCGGGGAAGCGGGGCGACCGTGAAGCGACGCTGACCGATATCGTTTGCCTGGCGCGTCAGGGTCTTCAGCGGGGTGCGGATCTGGCGTACCAGCAGGTAGGCAATCAGCAGGCTGAGGGCACCTGCTGCCACGAACCAGGCGGCCATGCGCAGGGTGCTCTGCCACAGCGACTGGTAGGCGAAGCCATGGGCGCTTTCGAGCTGCAAGGTGCCAAGCTGCTGCCAGCCATCCTGGATGACCGCAGTGCCGGCGGGGACCTCGAAGGCGACCAGCTCACGGAACCATCCCGGTACTCCAGTCTCTTCGGGGGCTGATGAGACGCGACGAATGATCGGTCTGTCCTGGGTGTCCAGCAGCTGGATCTTGCGGTAGTGGCCAGTATCGAACTGCGCCGAGATCAAAAGCTCCAGCGTTACTTCATCCTTGTCAGGCATCTGGCTCATGCTCAGCGCCAGCGCATTGGCGTTGTCCGCGTTCTTGATCAGTATTTCTTTTTCGATGTAGGCGCGGCTGCCTGATACGGCCACCACCAGACTGCCGATCAGGGCAATGAGCAGGATGGCAATGATGGCGAGCCAGAGTTGTTTGATCAACGACATGGCGACGTCTCTAGATGAAGGATTGGCATGATGTTACTGGATTCCCTGTTGGCGCATGCGATCCAGCGCGTTTCGCCAGCGCGACAGGCGCGCCAGGGGATCCGCCCGTGATTGGGTGGTGCCACCCGCCCACAGGCCACTGCTGTTGAAGCTGAATAGCGGGTCCAGATCGGTGCGCAGGCTGGCACGGGAAATGCCGGCGGCAATATTGTCGAGAATCAGGGGCTCGGCGCCTGGCGTCTCGTAGTAGCCGAGCACCATATGGGCCTGGGTGATCTGGCTACGTCCCAGTCGAGCACGCACATAGATCATGCGCAACTTGCTGATGGGAATGCCGAGCTCCTTGAGGGTCACGTATTTGGCGATGGAGTAATCTTCACAGTCGCCTGCGCCGCGTCCCAGCGATTCGATGGGAGTAGCCCAGTAGTCGCTCTGGCGCCAGATGGTGCGATCCTCGAGCCACTGCATCTTGCGATTGAAGAAGTCGTTGACGTCGCGCAGCTGAGTACGAAGGTCGGCGCCTCTCAGGCGATCGATCAGGTTGAGCCATTCGTCCAGGGCTCTTACCCCCTGACTTCCGTACTCGGCGCTCATGGCCGCGCGCACTCGCGCATGGTCGAGCGTCGCGTCCACCGGTGCGGGTGCCAGCGCCAGGAAGGCGCCCAACAGGCTCGCAGACCCCCAGGCGAGCCAGGAAGGGGGACGGCGGCGAGACGGGCGAGACAAGACGGCATCTGGGCTCATGGCGAGTTCCAAGCCGGGCGGAGGTCAGGCCTTGCCGGGCCCTTGCCACAGCTTCAGTTGGCCTACCCAGGGCAGGGTGTCGAGGTCTCGGCACAATTGATGAGCCAAGTCATCGAGATCCCCATGATGGATATCAGAGTCAACGTACAACGAAATGTCGATGCGGTCATCCAAATAGTGCAGATTCAGCGCCGTACGGTGTTGCCAGGCACGCTGATGCGACCAGCGTTCATCCAGCAGTTGCTCGATCTCCTCGCGCAGCGGCAAGCCCGGGCGCAGGCTGTGTTCGGTCTGTCCTTCGTCGTCCTCGGGGTCGATGTGGAAGGTGACATCCTTCAGGCGGGTGTGCGCTTCGCGTAGTTGTCGACTGACCGCATTGCCGATCTCGTGGGCTTCGGACACCGTGACCCTGGGAGCGACCACGATATGCAGATCGAGCACGACGTCGCTTCCGAGCTGGCGGGTGCGCAGATCATGCACGCTCTTGACGCCCGGCACCGACTCCGCTAGTCGGCGCATCGCACGCTGTTCTTCGACCGGCAGGGCGGTGTCGATCAGCTCCCGCGAAGACTGCCACATCAGCCGTCCACCGACCCAACCCACCATCAGGCCGACCACGATGGCGGCCACCGCGTCCATCCAGCCGACGCCGAACTGGCCGGCCACCAGGCCGACCAGCACCACCAGGGTGGACATGGCATCGGTACGCGAGTGCCAGGCATTGGCCTCGAGCAGCGGTGAGTCGAAGCGGCGGGCGGCGCGAAGGGTGTAGTGGTAGATCGCCTCCTTGGCCAGCAGCGAGACCACGGCCACGGCGATGGCAACGAGGCCGGGTGCGGCGCTCGAAGACCGATCGAGCAGGCGCTCGACACTCGACCAGGCGATGGCACCAGCGACGAAGATCAGCACACTGCCGAGCCACAGTGTCGCCAGGGTCTCGATTCGGCCGTGGCCGTAAGGGTGGTCGCGGTCGGGTTCCTGGCGGCCGTAGTGGGTGGCCGCCAGCACGAAGGCGTCGGTGACGATATCCGAAAAGGAGTGGATGCCGTCGGCAATCAGGGCGGCCGACCCGACGATCACGCCGGTCACCAGTTTGAGCACGCCGACGACAAGGTCCACGCCGGCGCCGATCAGGGTGACGCCCTGGGCCGTCCAGGCAAAGGCGTGTCTGGAGCGCCCTGGCTGGCTTTTCTGGCTCACGACGAAGGCTCGCTCCGCGCACAGTTGATGACAGGGTTGGCGTACTGGGCCAGCCACCAGGATCTGAGGTCTTCCGGGACTTCGGAAAGACGTTGCGCGAACCGATCGCGGTCGGCCTCTGACACCTCGGACAGGTCCACCAGCTCAGGGTGGCTGCCCAGGGCCTCCAGCGCCAGATGGTGGCTGGGGAAGAGGTGATAGCCGCTCAGCACCTGGCGGTCGATCTCGGCAGCGACCGCTTCCGGCGTATCGAAGCTGCGATCGATCGGCGTGCCGAAGCGCAGATGAACACGCCCCTTGTGGCCGGTGATGCCGGCGACGATGGAGCTGATGTCCTCGAACTCGCTCTTGTTGTAGCTGCCGTCTTCACTGACGGCTTTCAGCTCCCTGGCCTTCTGCACGTCGCAGGGATCGTACTCGTAGCTGATCGATACCGGTACCAGGCGCAGGGCTTCAATGCCTTCCCCGAGCGGCGCATGACGGTTGTCGGCACGGTGGGCCATGGTCATCATCTTGATGATCGCGGGGTCGGTACGATCGATGCCGTCCTTGGCCCGGCCTTCGCGCTGGGCCATCCAGATCGAGTGATTGTCGTCCTGAATGGAGTGGCGGATGTAGCTCGACAGCTTGTGGTAGGCCTGCAGCATGGCGCGCTTGCCGCGAGCACTGCGCGGCACGATGAAGCTCTTGTTGAGCCGCATCAGATCGGTGACGTAGGGCTTCTTGAGCAGGTTGTCACCGATGGCAATGCGCACGGTGTTGCGGCCGGCGAGGTACAGCGCATAGTTGACGAAGGCCGGATCCAGCGAGATATCGCGATGGTTGCCGATAAACAGGTAGGCGGTATCGGGGTCCAGACGATCGAGGCCGTCGACGCGAAAGTCGTCGGTGGAGGTCTTCAGCATGCGCTGCATGTAGGCCGCGATGCGTTGCTGAAACGCCGTCACGCTGGTGACGTCGCGGGTCTCGCGCTTGATCGCCCAGCTGGCCAGCGTGCGTGACAGGCGGGGCATCATGCGGGAAAGGCGCGGCAGCCGGTAGCGGGTCAGGGCGCTCAACAGCTCCGGGTCCTCTGCCAGGCGAGTCAGGGTCGTCGCCACCTCGTCGTCCTGATAGGGGCGAATATCGTGCCAGGGATCCTGCGGGGCATCGGATGTCGAAGTCATGGTGTCGTCGCAGTGAGGTCAGTAGCCGAAACGGAAGAACTCTGGGCTTCGCCGCCCAGCCAGTCGATCAGGCGGTCGACGCTTTCACCCAGGGTCTGGGCCATCAGAATGAAGTCGGTTTCCATGCGCAGCACGGCATCGTCGCCGTCATCTGCCTGGTTGGCTTCGTCGATCAGGGCGTCATCGAAGGCCAGTGACTTGACTGCCAGGTCGTCGTGGAGCACGAAACGCAGGCGCCCCTCCATGCCCAGCGCCAGCTTGCTGGCCTGTCGGCCACTTTCGAGCAGTTGCTGAATGTCGTCGCCGTCCAGGTCCACCTGGCGCGCCTTGAGCACGCCGTCGTCGCCCTTGGCCTTGAGTTCGACCTGGTCGCCGAGCAGCATGTCGGCGGGGCGCGAGGAGGCGTCGTTGAGCCAGGTGGTCATGGCGCGAATCGGCAGTGTCTGGGCCGAGAGCGGCGTTACCTTGAGGCTTCCCAGGGACTCGCGCAACAGATCCAGCAGCTCTTCGGCGCGCTTTCGGCTGGAGCTGTTGACGGCGATCAAGTTTCGCCGGGTATCCCACCAGAGGTCAGTCTTCTGGCTGCGTACGAAGGCCCTGGGCAACAGTTCCTCGTAGACCTGCTCCTTGATTGCCTGCTTTTCCTGGCGGCGTAGCTTGCGGCTTTCCTGGGTCTCGATGACCTCGACGCGCTCGTCGACTTCTTCGCGGACCACCGAAGCGGGCAGGATGCGCTCCTGGCGCAGGGCGGTCATCAGGCGCTGGCCCTTAAGTTCGTGGAGATAGCGATCGCTACCCCGTCCGGCAGGCGTCGTCCAGCCGATGCGGCGGGCTTCGGTGCCACCGAGCGGGCGGAAAGCCTGTTCGGCGAGGGCCGTCTCCAGCTGCTCGCTGTCCAGGGTGCTGGCGTCGTGCAGACGGTAGAGGTGCAAGTGCTTGAACCACATGGAGCAATTCTCGGGTCAAAAAGGAGGCACATTATGGCGAATGGTCCCTTCGGGTGCCAGTTGCCAGCCATCGCAATGGTCGATTGAACAGGGTTGCGGCCAAGCCTAGCAGGCTGCGTCGCCCGCGCCCGTCCCTCTTTGGTGACAGTGTTGCCACTTTGCCCGCTCGAGGTCAGAATCAAACAGTAGTTTAAATGAGGAGCAATGACATGGAAGACGCTATCAGCACCACTTCGCTGAAGGTTCGTGGCTACCACCTTGACGGTTATGGCCACGTCAATCACGCCCGTTACCTGGAGTTCATGGAGGAAGGGCGCTGGGACTATTTCGACAAGCATCCGGCGCTGATGTCTCGCTTGGGAAAGGGAGATGTCGCCTTCGTCGCGGTCAATCTCAATATCGACTATCGCCAGGCGGCGGTGGCCGGTGACGAGCTGGACATTTCCACCCGTCTGTCGGCCCTGGGCGGGCGCAGCGCCAAGATGCGCCACGAGATCCTGCGCCGCCGCGATGGTGCCCTGGTGGCTCGCGCCGAGCTGACCTTCGTGCTGCTGGACGTGGCCAGCAACAGTGCGGTGGCGATCGAGGGTGAGCTGCGTGATGCCCTGGCGCCGCTGGTGGTGTCATGACGGCAGCGGTCAAGGCGCCGCACACAACGACAGACGCTGCGCGGAAGGCCCCAAGGGTGGTATGCTAGGTCGCTGTATTTGTGCGCCTTGTCACGGCTGCGTGACGCGCCTACCTGTTGCTGTGCAAAGGACTTGACGACCCATGGGTGACATCGCCAGAGAGATTCTGCCAGTCAATATCGAGGACGAGCTGAAGCAGTCGTACCTCGATTACGCGATGAGCGTGATCATCGGCCGAGCGCTGCCGGACGTGCGCGATGGCCTGAAGCCGGTTCATCGGCGTGTGCTGTTTGCGATGCACGAGCTGGGTAACGACTGGAACAAGCCATACAAGAAGTCCGCCCGTGTGGTGGGTGACGTGATCGGTAAGTACCACCCCCACGGCGACAGTGCGGTGTACGACACCATCGTGCGTATGGCCCAGGACTTCTCGATGCGCCACGTGCTGGTCGATGGCCAGGGCAACTTCGGCTCCATCGACGGCGACAACGCCGCCGCCATGCGTTACACCGAGGTGCGCATGGCGCGCCTGGCCCACGAGCTGCTGGCCGATCTCGAGAAGGATACTGTCGACTGGGTCGACAACTACGACGGTACCGAGCGGATCCCCGACGTGCTGCCGACCAAGGTGCCGAACCTGCTGGTCAACGGCTCCTCGGGCATCGCCGTGGGCATGGCGACCAATATCCCGCCCCACAACATGAACGAGATCATCAACGCCTGCCTGGCGCTGGTCGACGACTACACCCTGAGCGTCGATGATCTGATGGAGCATGTGCCGGGGCCCGACTTCCCCACCGGCGGTATCATCAACGGCCGCGCGGGCATTCTCGAGGCCTATCGTACCGGCCGCGGGCGCATCTACATTCGCGCCAAGCACACCATCGAACACGACGACAAGTCCGGCCGTGACCACATCATCGTCACCGAGCTGCCTTACCAGGTGAACAAGGCGCGGCTGATCGAGAAGATCGCCGAGCTGGTCAAGGACAAGAAGATCGAGGGTATCGCCGAGCTGCGCGACGAGTCCGACAAGGACGGTCTGCGGGTGGTGATCGAGGTCAAGCGCGGCGAGAGCGGCGAGGTGGTGGTGAACAACCTGTTCGCCCAGACCCAGCTGCAGAATGTCTTCGGCATCAACATGGTGGCGCTGGAGGACGGCGAGCCGAAGACCATGAACCTCAAGCAGGTGCTCGAGGCCTTCATTCGCCACCGTCGCGAGGTGGTCACCCGGCGTACCCTGTTCGAACTGAAGAAGGCGCGTGAGCGCGGCCACATCCTCGAAGGCCTGGCGGTGGCGATCTCCAACATCGATGAGGTGATCGAGCTGATCAAGGCCTCGCCGAATGCTGCCGAAGCCAAGGAAAAGCTGTTGGCCAAGTCCTGGCAGCCCGGCCAGGTCACCGGCATGCTGGAGCGCGCCGGCGCCACCTCGTGCAAGCCCGAAGACCTGGAAGAAGGCTTTGGTCTGGACCAGGCCGGAGGCGAGTACCGTCTGTCGCCGGCCCAGGCCCAGGCCATCCTCGAGCTGCGCCTGCACCGCCTGACCGGCCTCGAGACCGAGAAGCTGCTCGACGAGTATCTGTCGATCCTCGAGAAGATCGCCGAGCTGATGGCCATCCTGGCCTCCGCCGATCGCCTGCTCGAGGTGATTCGCGAAGAGCTGATCGCGGTGCGCGATCAGTTCGCCGACGAGCGTCGTACCGACATTCAGGCAAGCCACCTGGACCTGTCCATCGAGGACCTGATCGCCGAGGAAGACATGGTGGTCACGGTGTCCCGTTCCGGCTACGCCAAGACCCAGCCATTGTCGGACTATCAGGCCCAGCGTCGTGGTGGTCGTGGCAAGTCGGCCACCGCGATGAAGGACGAGGACGTCATCGAGCACCTGCTGGTGGCCTCGACCCACGACACCGTGCTGCTGTTCTCCAATCGCGGCAAGGTCTACTGGCTCAAGGTCTACGAGATGCCTGCGGCCAGTCGCGGGTCCCGCGGCAAGCCGCTGGTCAACCTGCTGCCGCTGGAAGAAGGCGAGTCGATCAACGCCATCATGCCGGTCAAGGACTATGATCCGGACTGCTACATCTTCTTTGCCACCGCCCGGGGCACGGTCAAGCGCACCAGCCTCGAGCAGTTCTCGCGTCCGCGCAGCGTTGGCCTGATCGCCATCGACCTGGAGGAGGGCGATCGCCTGGTGGGCGCCGCCATTACCTCCGGCAGCGACCACGCCATGCTGCTGTCGTCCAACGGCAAGGCGATCCGCTTCGAGGAGTCCCAGGTCCGTGCCATGGGCCGTACCGCGCGCGGTGTGCGCGGCATGCGACTGCTCGATGGCGCCGAGGTGATCAGCCTGATCATCCCGCAGAGCCTCGAGATCGATGCCGACGCCGAGGGCGGTGAGCGTGGCGAGGCCGGTGATGTCGACGCCAGCGGTGACGACGGCCAGATCTATATCCTCACCGGCAGCGAGAACGGCTACGGCAAGCGTACCCGTCTCGAGGAGTTCCCGCTGCGCGGTCGTGGCGGCCAGGGCGTGATCGCGATGCAGACCAGCGCCCGCAATGGCGCCATGGTGGCGGCGATGCAGGTCTGTTCCAGCGACGAGATGATGCTGATTACCGATCGCGGCACCCTGGTGCGCACCCGAGTCGAGGAAGTCTCGATCAGTTCGCGCAACACCCAGGGCGTCACCCTGATCCGCCTCGGCGAGGCCGAGGCGCTGGTCAAGACCGTGCGTATCCAGGAGCTTGAAGGCGACGACGAGCTCGATGCCGAGGGCGAAGAAGGTAGTGAGGACGCCGTCGAGAACTCGGCAGATGACGCCGCCGAGGGTGGCAGCGCCGAACCGGGCGACGACAGCGCGGCCGACGACAGCAATACCGACAATAACGACTGATCCGGGGTGCCACGGTGTCCGCGATGGACGCCGTGGCCCACCTATATAGTGACTGGCGGGCGTCGCCGGACGCCTGCCCTTGACGATCAATCGCCAGGACACCATGACACGCCACTACAATTTCTGCGCGGGCCCCGCCGCGCTGCCTACCGCAGTACTCGAACGCGCCCAGCGCGAGATGCTGGACTATCAGGGCCGTGGGCTCTCGGTGATGGAGATGAGCCACCGCTCCAGCGAGTACGTGGCCATCGCCGAGCGCGCCGAGGCCGACCTGCGTGAACTGCTCGCCGTGCCCGACAACTATCGGGTGCTGTTCACCCAGGGTGGTGCCACCCAGCAGTTTGCCGCGGTGCCCATGAACCTGCTTGGCCGCGGCGGCCGGGCCAACTTCATCGAGACCGGTATCTGGGGCAACAAGGCGATCAAGGAGGCGCGGCATCTATTCGGCAGCGCCCACATTGCCGCCTCAAGCGCCGAGAATGGCCATGTCGAAGCACCGCAGCAGGCTGATATCGCCCTGTCCGACGACGCCACCTACCTCCACGTGACCCCCAACGAGACCATCGGTGGTCTGGCACTGGACTTTGTGCCCGTGGCGCGGCGGGGCGACGGGGTGGAGGTGCCGCTGGTGGCGGATCTTTCCTCGACCATCCTGTCAGAACCGCTGGACGTCTCGCGCTTCGGTGTGATCTACGCTGGCGCCCAGAAGAACATCGGGCCGGCCGGTCTGGTGCTGGTGATCGTGCGTGATGATCTGCTCGACCAGGCGGTGAGCGAGATGCCGTCCTTGTTCAGCTATCGTCAGTTGGCCGAGGCAGGGTCGATGATCAACACGCCGGCCACCTATAGCTGGTACCTGGCGGGTCTGGTGTTCGACTGGCTCAAGCGCGACGTCGGTGGTCTCGAGGCGATGGCCGAGATCAATGACCGCAAGGCGGCCAAGCTCTACGAAGCCATCGACCGCAGCGACTTCTATTCCAACCCCATCGCGGTGCGTAATCGCTCGAAGATGAACGTGCCCTTCGTGCTGGCCGACAGCGCCCTGGATAACGCCTTCCTCGAAGAGGCGGAAGCGGCGGGGCTTTTGAATCTCAAGGGCCATCGCAGCGTCGGCGGTATGCGCGCAAGCCTCTATAATGCGGTGCCTGAGGCCGCGGTGGACGCCCTGGTGGCGTTCATGGGCGATTTCGAGAAGCGGCGCGGCTGAGGTTCGTGCGAGAGCTGGCTCACCCAGTAAAGAGGTGGCGGGGCCAGGTTTCGCCAGCCATGCGTCAACGCCCGGTCACGGGGCGTTACAAGGAGACAACCCATGAGTGATTCGCAAGAGCCGAACCTCTCGTCGCTGCGTCAGCGCATCGACCATATCGACACCGAGATCCTGCGCCTGATCAGCGAGCGTGCCGAGTGTGCTCGCCAGGTGGCGGAGACCAAGACCGCAAGCGACCCCCAGGCGGTGTTCTATCGCCCCGAGCGCGAGGCCCAGGTGCTGCGCCGGGTGATGGAGCTCAACCAGGGGCCGCTGGACAGCGAAGAAATGGCACGGCTGTTTCGCGAGATCATGTCGGCCTGCCTGGCGCTGGAACAGCCGATCAAGGTGGCCTATCTCGGCCCCGAAGGCACCTTTACCCAGCAGGCTGCGCTCAAGCACTTCGGCGACAGCGCCATCAGCCTGCCCATGGCGGCCATCGACGAGGTCTTCCGTGAGGTCGAGGCCGGCGCAGTGAACTACGGCGTGGTGCCGGTGGAGAACTCCACCGAAGGCGTGATCAACCATACCCTGGATTCCTTCATCGATTCGGGGCTGCGCATCAGCGGTGAGGTGGTGCTGCGCATCCATCATCACCTGCTGGTGGCCGACACTACCCTCAAGGACAAGGTGTCGCGCATCTACTCGCATCCCCAGTCCTTCGCCCAGTGTCGCAAATGGCTCGATGCCCACTTCCCCCACGCCGAGCGGGTACCGGTGTCGTCCAACGCCGAGGCGGCCAGGCTGGTCAAGAGCGAGTGGCACAGTGCGGCCATCGCCGGCGACATGGCGGCCAAGCTCTACGGCCTCAGCCACGTGGCCGAGAAGATCGAGGATCGCCCGGACAATTCCACGCGCTTCCTGATCATCGGCAACCAGGACGTGCCCATGTCCGGGGTCGACAAGACGTCGCTGGTGGTGGCGACCCGCAACCAGCCGGGTGCCTTGCACGACCTGCTCGAGCCGTTCCACCGCCACCAGATCGACCTGACGCGTCTGGAGACGCGACCCTCCCGTACCGGTGCCTGGAACTATGTGTTCTTCATCGACTTCTGTGGCCACGTCGAGGAGCCGCGGGTGTCGGCGCTGCTCGAGGAGGTGCGCCTGCGTGTCTCCGAGGTCAAGGTGCTTGGCTCCTACCCCCAGGGGGTCCTGTAGTAATGCAGGAAGAAGGAATGCAGCAAGAAGGAATGCAGGACGTCGCAATGCAGGAAGTCGCAACGCGTGGCGCAGTACCCGCATCCTTGCCTCGGGCTTCACGCATCGTCATCGTTGGACTCGGTTTGATCGGAGGGTCGCTGGCCGCCGCCTTGCGCAAGGCGGGGGTGGGGCAGGGGGATGACAGTCTCATCCTGGCCTGTGACCCAGACCCGAAGGAGCTCGAGTGCGGGCGTCGCATGGGGTTGATCGACGCGGGGTCGACGCAACTCTCCGAGGTCATCGAGGGTGCTACCCTGGTGGTGCTGGCGGTACCGGTGCTGGCCATGGGCCAGGTCATGGGCGAGCTAGGCGAATTGCGTGGCCGCGCTTCCGGCGATCTGGTGATCACCGATGTCGGCAGTACCAAGGCAGCGATCGAGGCGGCCGCCATCGAGGCCTTCGGTGAGCTTCCCGCGCGCTTTGTGCTTGGGCATCCCATCGCCGGGTCGGAAAAGAGCGGCGTGGCGGCGGCCAATCCGGAGCTGTACCAGGCCCACAAGGTGATCCTGACGCCGACCTGCGCCACCGACCCCGATGCGCTTGAGCGTGTGCGGGCCCTGTGGCAGTTGACCGGTGCCGAGGTGCTGGAGATGGACGTGGCTCGCCACGATCAGGTGCTGGCGCGCACCAGCCATCTGCCGCATTTGCTGGCTTTCTCGCTGGTGGATACCCTGGCGCGCCAGGATGAGCGGCTCGAGATCTTCCGCTACGCCGCCGGCGGCTTTCGCGACTTCACCCGCATCGCCGGTAGTGATCCGGTGATGTGGCGAGACATCTTTCAGGCCAACCGGGGCGCCGTGCTCGAAGCCCTGGATGACTTCGAGTCAGGTCTGGCCCGACTCAGGGACGCGGTGAACCGTGGTGATGGCGATGGTCTGCTGGCCACCTTCGACCGCGCCAGTCATGCGCGCCACTATTTCGATACTCTGTTGAATCAGACCAGCTATCAGGCGGAATATCAGATGCAAGAATCAGCCATGCTGCGCTACCGGGTGGCCCCGGGCGGAAGCGTCACCGGTCGCATCCGGGTCCCCGGCGACAAGTCGATTTCCCATCGTTCGATCATGCTCGGCGCGCTGTCCGAGGGCGTTACCGAGGTGTCCGGATTCCTCGAGGGCGAGGACAGCCTCGCCACACTTCAGGCCTTCCGCGAGATGGGGGTGGCCATCGAGGGCCCGCACCAGGGCCGCGTGACCATCCACGGGGTCGGCATGCACGGCTTGAAGAAGCCGGCAGGTCCGCTCTACGTCGGCAATGCCGGCACCGCCATGCGGCTGTTTGCCGGGCTGCTGGCGGGGCAGGCCTTCGACACCGAATTGACCGGTGATACCTCGCTGACGCGTCGTCCCATGGGGCGGGTGGCCGATCCGCTGCGCCAGATGGGGGCGGTGATCGACACCGCCGAAGGCGGGCGTCCTCCGCTCAGGATCAAGGGCGGCCAGGCGCTGAAGGGCATCCACTACGACATGCCCATGGCCAGCGCCCAGGTGAAGTCCTGTCTGCTGCTGGCGGGGATGTTTGCCGAGGGTGAGACTCGTGTGCGTGAACCCGCACCGACCCGCGATCACACCGAGCGCATGCTCAATGGCTTTGGCTACGCCGTCGAGCGCGAGGGCGATACCTGCTGGCTGCAGGGCGGCGGCAAGCTGGCCGCTGGCCCGATCGATGTACCCTCGGATATCTCCTCGGCGACCTTCTTCCTGGTGGCGGCGGCCATCACCCCGGGGGCGGATCTGGTGCTGGAGCACGTCGGCATCAATCCGACCCGGATCGGGGTGATCAATATCCTGACCGCCATGGGGGCGGATCTGCGCCTCGAGAACGAGCGAGAGGTAGGGGGCGAGCCGGTCGCCGACCTGCATATCCGCTATCGGCCGCTAAAGGGCATCGACATTCCCGAGGACCAGGTGCCGCTGGCCATCGACGAGTTCCCGGCACTGTTCATTGCCGCGGCCAACGCCGAAGGCACCACGCGACTGCGCGGCGCCGAGGAGCTCCGGGTCAAGGAGTCCGATCGCCTGCAGTCCATGGCCGACGGCATGAGCGTGCTGGGTATCGACAACACCCTTTATGACGATGGCATCGACATCGTCGGCAATGGCGGCGATGGCGCCAACTATGACGGCGGGCGCGTGGACAGTCATGAGGACCATCGCATCGCCATGGCCTTCACCATCGCGGCCCTGCGCGCATCAAGCCCGATCGAGGTCAACGACTGCGCCAACGTGGCCACGTCCTTCCCCGGCTTTGTCGAGCTGGCACGAGGTGTCGGCCTTGAACTCGAAGAGGTACGCGAGGAGCAGGCATGAGCGATCATGACGAGCAGTCGGCCCCGGTGCTGACCATCGATGGCCCCGGCGGCGCCGGCAAGGGCACCATCAGCCGGCTGATTGCCGAGCGACTGGGCTGGCATCTGCTGGATAGCGGCAGCCTCTACCGGCTGACCGCGCTGTCGGCTATCGGCAAGGGCATCGCGCTGGACGATGAGCCGGCGCTGGCGGCACTGGCCTCGGCCCTCGATGTGGTGTTTCGCGCCGAGAATGGCGAGGCGGTGGTCGAGCTCGAAGGGCGTGACGTGACTCGCGAGATTCGCACCGAGCAGGTGGGCAACAGTGCCTCTCTGGTGGCGGCGTTGCCGGCGGTGCGCCAGGCGCTGCTCGAGCGCCAGCGGGACTTCCGCCAGGCGCCCGGCCTGGTCGCAGATGGCCGGGACATGGGTACCGTGGTGTTCGTCGATGCGCCCTTGAAGATATTTCTGACCGCCAGCGCCGAGGAAAGGGCGCGCCGGCGTCACCTGCAGTTGCGGGAGGCCGGGGTGGATGCTAGTCTATCGAGTCTTTTGAAGGAGATTCAGGCGCGCGACGACCGCGATACGCAGCGTAGCGTGGCGCCGTTGGTGCCGGCCGATGATGCCATCGAGCTCGACACGACCCGCCTGAGCATACCGGAAGTGGTTGATCGGCTGTCCGAACTGTTGTCCCGAAAGGGGCTCCTGTCCGGCACCTGAACTCCCTTGCGGCGTCCCCGGCCAGATGTCACGACGTGCCCGAGTACAGGAAACGGAAAACTCGGTCAGGTCCAACCAGTGCCAACATCCCCGGGGGTTTTTGAATATGGCCCGCACTTGCTGGTGGTGCGGAGAAGCGGCCCTGCCGCACTCAACGTTGATCACGTAGGAACATCATGAGCGAAAGCTTTGCTGAACTGTTTGAACAGTCTCTCCAGGACATCAACATGGAGCCGGGCGCGATCGTCGCGGCTACTGTCGTCGACATCGAAGGTGACTGGGTCACCGTCAATGCCGGCCTGAAGTCCGAAGGTCAGATCCCTGCCGCGCAATTCCGCGACGACAGCGGCGAACTGACCATTGCCGTCGGTGACGAGGTCCACGTGGCCCTCGAAGCTGTGGAAGACGGCTTCGGCGAAACCCGCCTGTCCCGCGAGAAGGCCAAGCGTGCCGAAGCGTGGAAGGTGCTGGAAGCTGCCTTCGAGAAGGAAGAGATCGTCAAGGGCGTGATCAACGGCAAGGTCAAGGGCGGCTTCACTGTCGACGTCGACTCCATCCGTGCCTTCCTGCCCGGCTCTCTGGTCGACGTTCGTCCGGTGCGCGACACCACGCACCTGGAGAACAAGGAACTCGACTTCAAGGTCATCAAGCTCGATCCGAAGCGCAACAACGTTGTCGTTTCCCGTCGTGCCGTTCTCGAAGCCGAGAACAGCGCCGAGCGTGAAGCGCTGCTCGCCACCCTGCAGGAAGGCCAGCAGATCATCGGTATCGTCAAGAACCTGACCGACTACGGTGCCTTCGTTGATCTGGGCGGCGTTGACGGCCTGCTCCACATCACCGACATGGCCTGGAAGCGCATCAAGCATCCGAGCGAGATCGTGGCCGTCGGCGACGAGATCACCGTCAAGGTGCTGAAGTTCGACCGCGAGCGCAACCGCGTCTCCCTGGGTCTGAAGCAGCTGGGCGAAGATCCGTGGGTCAACATCAAGGATCGTTACCCGGAAGGCACCAAGGTGCACGCCCGTGTCACCAACCTCACCGACTACGGCTGCTTCGCCGAGCTGGAAGAGGGTGTCGAGGGTCTGGTTCACGTCTCCGAAATGGACTGGACCAACAAGAACATCCATCCGTCCAAGGTGGTTCAGGTCGGTGACGATGTTGACGTCATGGTGCTGGATATCGACGAAGAGCGTCGTCGTATCTCCCTGGGTATCAAGCAGTGCACCGCCAACCCGTGGGAAACCTTCAACGCCCAGTTCAACAAGGGCGACCGCGTTGCCGGTACCATCAAGTCCATCACCGACTTCGGTATTTTCATCGGTCTGGACGGCGGCATCGACGGCCTGGTTCACCTGTCCGACATCTCCTGGACCGAGACTGGCGAAGAAGCCGTGCGTTCCTTCAAGAAGGGCGATGAGGCCGAAGCCGTCATCCTGTCCATCGATCCGGAGCGTGAGCGCATCTCCCTGGGTATCAAGCAGCTCGATACCGACCCGGTTGCCGAGTTCCTGTCCGTCAACGACAAGGGCACCATCGTCACCGGTCGTGTCGTCGAGGTTGACGCCAAGGAAGCTCACGTCGAGCTGGCGACTGACGTCGTTGCCGTGCTCAAGGCGTCCGAGATCAGCGCTGACCGTGTCGAAGACGCGCGCAACGTGCTGAACGAAGGCGACAGCGTCGAGGCCCGTATCGTCGGTGTCGATCGCAAGAACCGTCAGATCGCCCTGTCCGTCAAGGCCAAGGACCAGGACGACACCCGTCGCAACATGAGCAAGCTGCGCGACCAGGAAGTCGAGACCGGTGGCCCGACCACCATCGGCGACCTGATCAAGCAGCAGATGGGTCAGGACTAAGCCGGACCCCGACACTGTTCGGGACTGGTAATGGTCAAGAGCGCTTCCTTCGGGGAGCGCTCTTTTTTTATATGTAAGAAATTGTAGAGGGCTGGAATGCCCCTCGTGGCGGCGCTGCCTCAGTATTATTGGTGAGTGGGGCGAGTTTTTACCACATATGCTTGAGGGGACGTGTTTTCGGGTTGATGCCCTTGTTGTAAGCATCTACCGTTTGTTAGACAGGATTTTGACTTTGTTTTTTGGCCAATAACGTTTGAATAACGTCGTTTGGCTGGTTGTCATATACTCATGCAGGAGTGATAATGCCCCTGCATCCGAAAGCAACTACTATAGGCGTACCTTAATGTCTTCACTTTTGAATGACTATATGCAGATGGAGCAGCAGCTCCAGCAACTGCAGGAAAGACTTGGTCAGCTCCAGAACGATGACCGTCTCAAGTCCGAACTCGAGTTCAAGGGAAAGCTCGAAGAGCTGATGAAAGAGTTCGACAAGAGCGCATCTGACGTCATCGCCATCCTGGATCCGAAGGCCGCTGCTTCCCCGGCAAAGGCCGCTGCCCCGGCCGCTGGCGGTCGTCGCAAGCGCAAGCTCAAGATCTACAAGAACCCGAATACCGGCGAAGTCGTCGAAACTCGTGGTGGCAATCAGAAGACGTTGAAGGCCTGGAAGGAAGAGCACGGTAATGACACCGTCGAGTCCTGGCTGGTACGTGTAGAAGACTGATGATTGTTTGAGCCGCAGATGAGGCAGTGCCTTGGACGTTGCATCGGTCCGAGACTGTTTCGATCTTCAGGCTTGCGGTGCCAGAAGCCGTCTTGAACCATCGACATGACAGTGACGTCGTCGTATTGTTCGAGGCGGTTTCTTTTTGCACGGTACTCCTTGATCGGCTGCGTCTCGTTGGAGGCGAAGCCTGAAGCCCGTAGCTTCGACTGCCCCTTGCGATGTTTCTGATTGCGATGTTTCTGGTTTCCGGGGAAGGGACGAAGCGTAGCCTCCCGCTGCAACAGTGTGATGCAGGCGAGGCAGGGCTGTGGCCTTGTCGTTGCCGTTGTCGTTGCCGGTACTCTGCTTGAATTCTGGTATGATGGAACGCAAAAGGTGGCCACCGAAGTGACCACCAAGAGGGAGGCTTGCAGGCTCGGGGAGGCTAAGCGATCAGTCCTCTTCGAGTAGCGGCAGTCGCAGTTCCAGCCCATACTTGCCTTTGACCAGCTGAGGCGCTTCGCCGCTCAGGTAGACGCCGTGTTCAGACAGGCCGCGACAGGCCATGAACAGCATGGCGCTGGTCAGGTGTGAGCTGTCCTCGAGGGTGATGCAGGCGTGTCGCTGGGCCGGCAGCATGACCAGGCGGAACGGCAGTGGCAGCGCCAGGCGGTGTGCGTGTTCTTCGTCGACGTGGACACCCAGGTCGATACGGGGCGCCTCGCTGGCCAGCGGGTGATCGTGAAGAATGGCGATCGGTGCCGCGTTGGTGAGGCGTGCCGGAAGATCGTAGGCGCCTTCGGCGTTACGCTGCCAGTTGTCCAGGTTCTCGATGATTTCGGGCGGCTGATAGAGGCGGGTGACCGCGGCACGCCGCAGCGGCAGGTCGGCCATCTTCACCGAGAAGTGGGGCAGATTGTGGCGCTGGCGATAGAGTTCCAGGCGCTGGTTCTGGCGGTACTCCCGGGGAGCGACACGGTAGCGGCGCTGGAAGGCGCGGGTGAACGCCGAGTGATTGCGATAGCCGCAGCGTTTGGCGATATCATGTACGCCGTGGGGCGTATGGATCAGCAGCCTGGCGGCCTTCTCGAGCCGCAGCATGTCGCGGTAGGCACTTGGCGAAATGCCGAACGACTGGCGGAAGCGCCGACGCACCTGGGATGAGGAGTACCCCATACGCGTGGCAAGATCTTCGATACTCAGCTGACTGTCCAGGGTTTCCTGGAGCCAGATTTCGGCGCGCATCATCTCGTTGAACATGGTCTTGCCTCCCTGAACCATCGGCGCGGACTCGACCCTCCCTGGGTCCTCGGAGAGCGAATCCGAGCGTCCGTATCGCTGGTCGTTGTAGTCGGAACATCCGCCTGTCCCGAGGTATGATGGTGTAGGTTTGTAGCGTTAGGATACATCCTGTTACGTAGTTATGCAGTCTAGCGCGCCTGTCTGGCAAGTGCAATGTGCCGTTTTGATCGTTTGTGCACAAAACGTCAGTGATGGATTGCATATCTAACATGCTGTTGTGAAAGTAAAAAAGGCGTTATTTTCGAGCCTTTCTTGATAAGGTGGTGCCGCAGGATACTGAACCTGTCGCACCTCCATCGACGTTAACGACTGGTAACAAATGAAATCTCAGAGTTCCCAAAAGCCTATGGACGAACGCGAGAAGCTTCGCCGCTTTCGTGAATTGGATGACGCCTTCGCGGAAGCGCTGCGCAGCCTGGACAACCCGAACAAGGCCGCCGAGATCCCCACCGGCCCTCCGGTCCGCTCCATCGACAGCCTGGAAGAAGAAGAGCAGCGTCGTAAGGAAGAGGACTTCGAGCGGCGGCTGCTGGGCTTGATCCAGGAATATGCCCAGACCCCTGAATCGGTGCGGGAATTGGTCGCCACGCTGCAATCGATGGGGCGCATCGCCTGACCGCATGACCTCTGCCTTTGTCAGGGGTCATCGAGATGGAGCTTGCCGGACTTCAACCTGTGCGATTTTGACAGGGATTTTCCGACGGCTCTGTGGGTAAAGGCCGTGGCGTCTTTGCGCAAATACTGCAAAATGATGTCAGCAATTGCTGATGTCAGCGCTTGCCGACAGGCGCGCGCTGCTTATGGCGGTTGCCGGAACGCAGGCGCCTGAGGCGGGGTGCAGGTGCTTTGGCACGTCAGGGGCAAGCCTCGTTGAGCGGGCGCGCTGGCGTGCGCCGCACCGGGCCCTTCAGCGGTAGCGAAAGACTCTCAAGCTTGGCAGGAAGGGGGTGTCCTCGAGGCGTTCGTCGCTTCTCCGGGCGCGTTGGCGTTCGGCTGGCGGTTGTGCCGGCGGAAGGTTGTGATGGGGGAGTTGCGCCTGGGGCACAAGCAGGGGTAGAGCCGCATTCATGGCACGCCTGAGGCGACCGTCCGGCAGAGGGTCCCGGTAAAAGAGGTTGGCTCGCATCAGCGGTGCCTGTCGTTGCACCTGGGCCAGGGGCTCGCTGGAAGGAATGCCGGCGAGGCGCTCGAGTTGAATGCGAATGTGCGGTGACTCGGTGTCGAAGGCCATCAGCTTGCGCTCGACTTCGGCCACGCTCAAGCGGGTGATGGAGCGTCCGCTGGCGTACCAGGCCAGACGAACCCGCTCCACCGGCGCCTCGGCGATGGGCAGGGCGCGCCAGGTCTGTTTCAGATGGAGGCGGGCGAGGCCAGCGCCCCCCAGGTGATCATTGAGTTCCGGGTGGCGTATCGGCAGCCTGGCCTTGATCTCGGGTATCAGTTGGGGCGATTGCTGGCGAATGACACTCAGCCGTTCAGAAAACTCCGCCTTGGCCTGGTTCAGCGCCAGAGCCGCCTCGCAGGTGACAGGGTCTGCGGCCACCAGTCCGATATAGCTGCGGGTGACACGGCCGTCCTGGCCGTCGACATACCACAGATCCAGTAACGCCTGGCGCAGCCAGTCCGCATCGGCTGTCTCGCGATCGAAGGACCAGACAGGAAGGCGTGATGCCTGCCAGCCGTCGACGACCGCTCTGGCGCACGCGATGATCCGATCGAACCCTGCGTCGAGCTCTGCCAATAGCTGGTAGGCGGGCCGTGACGGGGCGCTGGCATTGCCTGGCCGGTCCATCGTTCAGTCCTGGTTGTGCAGGTCGCGTTCGGCTCTGGCGACCCACTCATCGATGCTGGTTTCGTCCATGGCGGGTTCGCCGGCAATGCGATGACTGCCATCGGCCCAGGCCCCCAGATCAATAAGACGACAGCGCTTGCTGCAGAAGGGGCGATAGCTGTTCTCGGGCGTCCAGAGTACTTCCTTGCGACATTGTGGGCAGGCAACCTTCAAGGTGCCCTGACGAGTGCTGTGTGACATGTGGGGCTCCTGATGCAAGACGTAAACGTCGATAGCGGAAGAGGCAGGCTCAGGCCTTGGCGGCGAGCCTGCGATAGGTGGCATCCAGTGCCTTGACGGCCTCGGAGAGCGCCGCTAGATCACCGTCATTGGTGATGACATCGTCGGCCAGTGACACCCGCTCGTCACGCCCCATCTGCGAGGCCACGATAGCCTTGGCCTGGGCCAGGTCGACATCATCGCGCTGGGTAGTGCGTTCGATCTGCAGCGCTTCTGGTACGTCCACCACCAGGGTGCGCTGGACCATGTCCACCTGCCCGGATTCAAACAGCAACGGGGAAACCAGCAGCACATAGGGGGCGTCTTGCTGCCGCAACAGCGACAGTCTCGTGACCAGCCGTTCGCGCACGCGTGGATGGGTGGTCGCTTCAAGCCAGCGGCGTTCCTTTTCGTCGGCGAAGACGAGGGCGCGCAAGGCAGCACGGTCGAGGCGACCTTCTCTGGTCAGTATGGCATCTCCATATCGGTCGACGATGGCCTTGAGGGCCGGCTCGCCCGGGGCGACGACCTCTCGCGCGATATCGTCGGCATCGACCCAGCGAGCGCCGAGATCGCCAAACAGACGGGCTACCGTCGATTTGCCTGAGGCGATGCCACCAGTCAGTCCAATTATCATGCCACCCATACTCCCTTCGTGTGTTCAGCGTAGTGCTTGTGTAGTGCAGTAGCCTGGGCCTTGAGTGCAACGTCGGCAAGCGACGATCAAAGGTTGCAGCGCTGAGAGAACGCAGTTTACGAGGTGCAACTTTCCATTTCGAGACGCCATTCACCCCGTGTCACCGAGCGCAGCGTGTCTTCATGTCAGTCCCGACAGCGCCTGATATCCGGTGAGCAGTTCATTGCCGGTGAGCAGGCCAAGACCGCCAGCCAATACCAGCGAAGGACCGAACGGCAAGGGCTGGCCCTTCAGGTGTCGGGACCTCCACTGTATCAGCAGACCCGAAATTGCACCTAGCAAGGCCGCGATCAATATCACCAGTGGCAACAGTTGCCAGCCGAGCCAGGCGCCGAGTGCGGCAATCAGCTTGACGTCACCAAGCCCCATGCCGTCGCGTCCGGTGAGGACGTGAAAGGCCTTGCCGATGGCCCACAGCACGGCGTAGCCGGCGGTGGCCCCGATCACCGCATCATCCAGACTGGCGGGGCTGAACAGCAGCTGGTAAAGCAGGCCACACCATAACAGGGGAAGGGTAAGGGCGTCGGGAAGCAGTTGGGTGCGCAGATCGATCACCGCCAGGGCCAGCAGCGTCAGGCTGGCGCCGTAAAGCCACAGGGCAGGCCAGGTGGGTCCGTGGAGGATGCAGAAGCAGACCGCGAGCAGGGCGCTGGCCAGTTCCACCAGCGGATACTGGATGCTGATGCGTCCCTGGCAACTGGCGCAGCGTCCGCGACGCTTGAGCCATCCCAGCAACGGCAGGTTGTCGTGCCAGGCGATGGGTGTGAGACAGCGCGGACAGCGAGAGCGGGGGCGGGCCAGTGACAGTGGCTCCTCGATATCGTCCGACAATTCGAGAGCCGCGCGGGCCTCGGTGCGCCACTGTTGCATCAACATGACCGGAAGGCGAGTGATGACGACATTGAGAAAGCTGCCGAGGCATAACCCCAGCAGAGCAACAAGAGCAAGAGAAGCGAAAGTGACATCCGAAAAAAGCAAAAGGAGCTCCGTGGTTCGGGGGCGGTCAAAGGAGGCTATTCTACCGTTGGCAAGAAGCAATTGTCTGGTGATACGACAAGGCAGCGGGTGATGTCAGGGGCCTGGACGTCCCTTGCCGGGCTTCCTGCGTCGCCCTTGGGGTGTCACCTGCTCAGCCATTAGTCTAAAATTGTTCCCTTTTTCCGATCAGGTAAGCGACATGACCCAGACGTTCGGACCCGTGATGCTGGATCTCGATGGCCATGAGCTATCGGCAGAGGAGCGATCGCTGCTCGAGCATCCCGCCACCGGTGGTGTCATCCTGTTTGGACGCAACACTCGAGATGCGCACCAGGTGCGCGAACTGTGCCGGTCGATTCGAGAGGTGCGTCCTGATCTTCTGCTGGGCATCGACCAGGAAGGAGGGCGTGTCCAGCGCCTGAAAGACGGAGTCACCCGGCTGCCGCCGATGTCCCGCCTGGGGCAGGAGTACCTGGACTCACCCGAGACGGCCGTACGGCTGTGCCAGGACGCCGGCTGGCTACTGGGTATGGAAATGGCCGCCTGTGGCCTCGATCTGAGCTTCGCGCCGGTGCTGGATGTCGACGTCGGGCTGTCATCGGTGATCGGTGATCGCAGCTTTGCCGGTGATCCCGAGACCGTGGCGCTGCTGGCGGGTGCCTTTGTCGAGGGGCTGCACGACGCGGGGATGGCGGCGGTCGGCAAGCACTTTCCGGGGCATGGCGGGGTGAAGGCCGATACCCACCATGAAGTCGCGCGTGACGAACGTAGCCTCGATGAACTCCGACAGCACGACCTGGTGCCGTTTCAGTCTCTGGCACCCAAGCTCGATGGCATGATGCCGGCTCATGTGGTGTATCCCGCCTTCGACCCAAGGCCTGCAGGATTCTCGCGCCCCTGGCTTGGCATGCTGCGTGAGAGCCTGGGTTTCAAGGGCCTGATCTTTTCCGATGACCTGACCATGGCCGGCGCTCAGGTCGCCGGTGGGCCGGTGGAGCGCGCCCAGGCGGCCCTCGACGCCGGCTGTGACATGGTGCTGGTGTGCAATGACCGAGCCGCTGCCAAGGCGGTGCTCGATGCCTGCGCCGAGCGTACCGTTCGCCGGGCTTCACGCTTGCGCTATGGCCGCGCTCGTCCTGACCTGGACGCCTTGCCGGCCCTGTCTCGCTGGCGCCGGGTACACGCTCGCCTCGAGGCGATGACTTCCGATTGATGTTTGAAACGAGTTGACTGTTATGCCGAAACTGGACCCTGCCCATAGCGCTTCACGTGACGATATGCGTGAGGTGATGGACACCGCGGATTGCCTGATCAGCCATGATGAAGTCGAGCGTGCGCTCGATCGCATGGCCGAGGAGATTACCCGGGATCTCGGCGATGAACTGCCGGTGTTCTACTGCGTAATGAACGGTGGCTTGATCACGACCGGTCACCTGCTGCCGCGTCTGGGCTTTCCGCTGGAGGTGGACTACCTGCACGCCACTCGCTATCGCGGCAAGACCCGAGGGGGCGAGCTGTTCTGGCGTGTCTCGCCGGAGATTCCCATGGCCGGACGTCATGTGGTGATCGTCGACGATATCCTCGACGAAGGTGCCACCCTGGCGGCCATCCTCGACTATTGCCGCGAGGCCGGCGCCAAGAGCATCTCCACCGCGGTACTGGTGGACAAGAATCACGACCGCAAGGCAGTGCCTGGCCTCAAGGCCGATTACTGCAGCCTGGAGGTCGCCGACCGCTATGTCTTTGGTTTCGGGATGGACATTAAAGGTTACTGGCGCAACGCCCCGGGGATCTTTGCCCCCAAGGGGATGTGAAAAGGTAAGGCCGACCACTACGTCTTTGGTTTCGGTATGCTGATATAAGGTCGGTAAAGGTTACTGGCGAAACGCCCCCGGCATCTTCGCGCCGAAGGGGATGTAAAAAGGTTAGGGCAAGACCGACCGCCAGTGTCCGGCGTCAGCAATACAAGAAGCGCCCCGGGGATAGCCTCCGGGGCGCTTCTGTTTTGGGGTGCCAGGTAAGCCAGGAGCTTGGCTTTCAGGTCCTTGGCTTTCAGGCCCTTGGCTTTCAGGTCCTGCTATTCAGGACTCAGGCCAGTCCAAGTTCGTGGGTGGCTTCCTCGCGCATCTTGAACTTCTGCACCTTGCCGGTGACGGTCATCGGGAACTCGTCGACGAACTTGACGTAGCGCGGCACCTTGTAGTGCGCGATCTTGCCCTTGCAGAAGGCCTTGAGTCCTTCCTCGTCGAGCTGTTCGCCTTCGCTGAGCTTGACCCAGGCCATGACCTCCTCGCCGTACTTCTGGTCGGGTACACCGATGACCTGGACGTCGGAGATGGCGGGATGGGTGTAGAGGAAGTCCTCGATCTCGCGGGGGTAGATGTTCTCGCCGCCGCGAATGATCATGTCCTTGATACGCCCGACGATGGCCACATAGCCTTCATCGTCCATGGTCGCTAGATCGCCGGTATGCATCCAGCCGGCGTTGTCGATGGCCTTGGCGGTGGCTTCCTCGTTGTTCCAGTAGCCGAGCATCACGCTGTAGCCACGGGTGCACAGCTCGCCGGTCTCGCCCTTCGGAACCACCGCGCCGCTTTCCGGATGCACCAGCTTGACCTCCAGATGCGGGTGGATGGTGCCCACCGTGGTGACGCGCTTGTCCAGCGGGGCATCGGTGGTGGTCTGGAAGCTGACCGGGCTGGTTTCGGTCATGCCGTAGCAGATGGTCACGTCCTGCATGTTCATCTGGTCGATGACCCGGCGCATCACCTCGATCGGGCAGATGGAGCCTGCCATGATCCCGGTACGCAGCGACGACAGATCGTAGCGTTCGAAGTCCGGATGCTCGAGCTCTGCGATGAACATGGTGGGGACACCGTACAGCGTGGTGGCCTTTTCTTCCGCCACCGCTGCCAGGGTGGTCTCGGGGTCGAAGCCGTCGGCGGGGTAGATCATGGTGGCGCCATGGGTCACACAGCCCAGGTTACCCATCACCATGCCGAAGCAATGGTAAAGCGGTACCGGAATCACCATGCGGTCCTGATCGGTCAGGTTCATCGCCCTGGCCACGAACATGCCGTTGTTGAGGATGTTGTGGTGGGACAGGGTGGCGCCCTTGGGCGCACCGGTGGTGCCGGAGGTGTACTGGATGTTGATCGGCTCGTCGAACTGCAGACCTGACTGCACCTCGGCCAGTTCCTCGGCGCTGACTTCGTCGCTGCGCTCGAAGATGCGCTCCCAGGCCAGCATGCCTGGCAGGGTCCTGGCCGAGTCGAGGCAGATGACACGCTTGAGCTCGGGCAGTCCGGCCAGTTTGAGCGGGCCAGCCCCCTGGACGTCGTTGAGCTCCGGGGCAAGCTCCGCCAGGGTGGCCACGTAGTCCGATGTCTTGAAGCTGCCCTGGAGGATCAGCGTCGAGGTGCCCGACTGCTTGAGCGCGTAGTCGAGCTCATGGGTGCGGTAACTCGGATTGATGTTGACCAGGATGGCGCCGATCTTGGCGGTGGCGAACTGGGTGATCGTCCATTCAGCGCAGTTGGGTGACCAGATGCCCACCCGGTCGCCTTTCTTGACGCCCATGGCCAGCAGCGCGCGGGCCGCCTGGTTCACCTCGTCCTGGAGCTCGCGCCAACGATAGCGTAGCCCCTGGTGGCGGCTGATCAAGGCGTCCTGGTCGGGGAAGCGGGATACCGTTTCGTCGAAGCAGTCACCGATGGTCTGGCCCTTCAGGGGCAGGTCACTGATGCCGCTGACGTAGCTCACGCTCGAGGGTGAGGGCGCGGTCGAGGGAGCGAGATCGGGAGAGGAAGCAGACTGGCGTGTCATCGTGGCTCTCGTCTTGTCGTCTGGTGATTGCCGTGGGGCAGGGTGTTGTCATTGTTCGGGGCAGAGCATTGGCAGTCAGGGTGTCGCAGCAGGCGAGGGACCAGCAGCCAGTCGTGGAGGACGGGAGCTAGCCCTTCTCGCCGAGCTGACCCAGGGCGTCCCGGGCTCGCCGGTCGACATCGTCCATCTCGAGGCGCATCAGGCGGATATCCTCGAGCTGACGGTCGAGCTCGGCACGCTTCTCGGCGATGATCTCGAGTAGACGCTTGAGCTGGCGGGCGTTTCCGTCCGGCATGGCGTCGTACATCATCACCACCTCGCGTATCTCGGCCAGCGAGAACCCGAGCCGCTTGCCTCTGAGCGTCAGTTTCAGGCGCACCCGATCCTTCTCGCGATAGATGCGCTTCTGACCCTGGCGTAGGGGCGCCAACAGCCCTTCCTGCTCATAGAAGCGGATAGTCCGAGGCGTCACCTCGAACATCTTGGCCAGCTCTCCGATACTGTAGGTGCGGGAGATCGCGGTGGGCTGGCGAGCTTCGCTGGAGGAGCCTGAGGCGCGGTTGGCGCTGGCGGTTTTGCTCATGATGCTCTGTCCTGTTGGGAGGACCCGACGCGGCGGGGTCCTTGGAAAAGACACTAGTCAAAGTTTACGTTAACGTAAAGTGGATGTAGTGAAATTGACCCTCGCCCGGGCAAGGCGCCCCGGTATTCAGGGCCGCAGCGACGTGTACGACTATGGGTTGATAGGTCGAAAACCGAGCAAGTGCTAGGTTGGGTCCCATTGCATGGCGGGGAAGCCGCCCGGCCGGCTGAATGGCCAGCCGAACGGTTCGCTGTCCGACTCGCTGTCTGGCTCGCCATCGACGTCTTGAACATGAGGATGCCACCATGGACTTTTCCCTTACCGACGATCAGAAGGCCCTGGTCGACGCCGCCGCCGACTTTGCCCGAGTCGAACTCAAGGATCACGCCGCCGAGTGGGACGCCACGTCGCACTTTCCGCTGGACGTCATCCGGCGTGCCGGCGAAGCGGGCTTTCTGGGGATCTATACCCCGGAAGAACACGGCGGTCTGGGGCTCTCGCGCCTGGATGCGTCGCTGATCTTCGAGCAGCTGTCGCAGGGCTGTATCGCCACCACCGCCTACCTGACCATCCACAACATGGTCACCTGGATGATTGCCAACTGGGCCACCTACGGCGTCCGTGATCGCTACGTCGAGTCCATGGTCAGTGGTGAGTGGCTCGGTTCCTATTGCCTGACCGAACCCGGTGCCGGTTCCGATGCCGCCAATCTGCGTACCAAGGCCGTGCGAGACGGTGATGATTATGTCATCGATGGGGCCAAGATGTTCATCTCCGGTGCCGGTTCCACCGAGGTGCTGGTGGTGATGGCGCGCACCGGTGAGCCGGACAGCGGCGCTCGTGGCGTCTCGGCCTTTGTGGTACCGGCGGACGCCGAGGGTGTCAGCTATGGCAAGAACGAGGACAAGATGGGCTGGAAGAGCCAGCCGACTCGACTGGTCAGCTTCGATGGTGTGCGGGTGGCCGCCGACCATCGTCTGGGTGAAGAGGGCGAGGGTTTCCGGTTTGCCATGAAGGGGCTGGACGGTGGCCGTCTCAATATTGCCAGCTGTTCGCTGGGGGCGGCCCAGCATGCGCTGACCCTGGCGCGCGACTACCTCGGCGAGCGCAAGCAGTTCGGTCGCGAGCTGTCGTCCTTTCAGGCGCTGCAGTTCCGTCTCGCCGACATGGCCACGGAATTGATGGCGGCCCGTCTGATGGTACGCCAGGCCGCCTGGCGACTGGATCAGGGCGATCCCGAGGCGACCGCCCACTGCGCCATGGCCAAGCGCTTTGCCACGGACATCGGCTTCAAGGTCTGCAACGAGGCACTGCAACTCCACGGGGGCTACGGTTACATTCGTGAGTACCCGCTGGAGCGCCTGGTCCGCGATACCCGGGTGCACCAGATTCTCGAGGGGACCAACGAGATCATGCGCCTGATCGTCGGTCGTCGCCTGCTCGCCGACGGCGTGGTCGAATCGCTGCAGTGACGTTGGGTTGAACAGACAGCGCATGGAAAAGAGTGCAAGGAGCCAAACAATGAGTCACGACCTGGTCAGATTCGAACGCCGCCCGGCGGCTGGCGGCGGTTGCATCGGTATCGCCACCCTGAATGCGCCCAAGGCCTTGAACGCCTTGTCGCTCGAGATGATCGAGCTGCTCGACGAAAAACTCGAGGAGTGGGCCCAGGACCCCGATGTTCACGCGGTATGGCTTGACGGTGAGGGGGAAAAGGCCTTCTGCGCCGGTGGCGATGTGGTGGCGCTGGTGCGAGAGCTCAAGCGCGAGCAGGAGGCCGGGCGCGGTGTCGGCAGCTATGCCAGCCACTACTTTTCTGCCGAGTATCGCCTCGACTATCGGCTGCATACCTATCCCAAGCCGTTGCTGGTGTGGGCGGACGGCATCGTCATGGGCGGTGGGCTCGGTCTGACCGCTGGTGGCCGGCATCGTCTGGTGACCGAGACCACTCGGATCGCCATGCCGGAGATCACCATCGGTCTGTATCCGGATATCGGGGCCAGCTGGTTTCTCAACAAGATGCCGCCGGGGGTCGGGCTCTACCTGGGCCTGACCGGTGCCAGCATCAATGCCAGGGACGCCCTCGACCTGGGCATGGCGGATCGTTTCGTTCCGCGCGAGCGGCGCGACGAGCTGCTCGCGCGGCTCTGCGACTGCCACTTCGCCCCCGGCCACGTGGATGACGCCGAGGCGCTGGTGTGCGACGTACTCGGTGAATTCGAGGCGCCGGAGAAGGCCCCCGAGGCGCAGGTCTGGCCGCATCTGGATCACATCACCTCGCTGACCCTCAAGGGCCGCGTGGAGGACGCCGTGGCTGCCATCCTGGGCGATGATCGCGACGATGACTGGCTTTCGGCTAATCGCGCACGACTCGAGAAAGGCTGTCCACTGACCGCGCACCTGGCCTGGCGGATGCTCGAGCGACATCGCCACTCCTCGCTGGCCGACGCCTTCCGCGACGAGCTGGTGGTGTCGATCCAGTGCAACGTGCTGGGCGACTTCGCCGAGGGAGTGCGCGCGCTGTTGATCGACAAGGACAAGTCACCGCAGTGGCGTCATCGAGACGTCGCAAGCGTAGGCAGCGCCGATCTGGCGGCGATGTACGGTGCCCCCTGGGGCAACGGTCCCGGACCACTGGACGACCTTTGATCGCCGCGAAACGCGCCAGTACAACAATCACAATTCGTTAGATAGCCAGGAGACATCTTATGCAAATCGCCTTTATCGGCCTTGGCAACATG
Organism: Halomonas sp. DP5N14-9; assembly: GCF_019802175.1. NCBI lineage: Bacteria > Pseudomonadati > Pseudomonadota > Gammaproteobacteria > Oceanospirillales > Halomonadaceae > Halomonas > Halomonas sp. DP5N14-9. Next base: position 37,070 of record NZ_JAHVHR010000032.1, on the reverse strand, counting down.
GGCGCGCCGATGGCCGCCAATCTGGTCGGCGCGGGCCACCAGGTGCGGGTCTTCGACCTGGTCGAATCGGCCATGGCGACGCTTGAAGAGCAGGGCGCGAGTCGGGCGAGTTCCGCCCTGGAGGCCGCCGAAGGCGCCGAGGTGGTGGTCTCGATGCTGCCGGCGGGGGCGCACGTCAAGGCGCTGTACCTCGGCCGTGACGGTGCCGAGGGACTGCTTGACCAGCTCTCGTCGCGGCCCTTGCTGCTCGATGCCTCCACCATTTCGCCGGACGATGCCCGGCTGGTGGCGGGCGAGGCCGCCAATCGCGGCCTGGCCTATCTCGATGCGCCGGTGTCTGGCGGCATCGGGGGCGCCAAGGCCGGCACCCTGACCTTCATCGTCGGTGGCGACGCCGACGCCTACGAGCAGGCCCGTCCGGTACTCGAGGCCATGGGCAAGAACCTGTTCCACGCAGGCCCCAGTGGCAGCGGCCAGGTGGCCAAGATCTGCAACAACATGCTACTTGGCATCCTGATGAGCGGTACCGCCGAGGCGCTGTCTCTCGGGGTCAAGAACGGCATGGATCCGGCTGTGCTGTCGGAGATCATGAAGCAGAGCAGCGGCGGCAACTGGGCATTGAACGTCTACAACCCCTGGCCCGGGGTGATGGAGGGTTCCGCCGCCTCACGTGACTATCAGGGTGGCTTCTTGACCGACCTGATGGCCAAGGACCTGGGGCTTGCCTGGGAGCTGGCGCTTGAGTCCCGCGCCAGCGTGCCGATGGGTTCCCAGGCGCGCAACCTGTTCGCGCTGCACAGCGCCCAGGGCAACGGCGGTCTGGATTTTTCCAGCATCCAGTCGCTGTACCGGGCCGGCGAGTCGTCCGGTCAATAGCCGGGCTGACGACGTTCGGGCCTCGTCGTTCGACGTCGAGGCCCGTGATTCGTCATCGCTCGACCAAGGTGGGGGTTGGCAAGACCGACCATTAGGTCTACATTTGGTGAAAATGTAGAAATTCTGGAGCCCCCGCCATGACCAGCATCACCCCCGTTACCTGGGAAGATCCCTTCCGCCTCGTCGATCAACTCGACGAGGAAGAGCGTATGGTCCAGCAGACCGCCCACGACTACTGCCAGGAAAAGCTGCTTCCCCGGGTGCTTGAGGCCAACCGTCACGAGCGCTTCGATCGCGAGATCATGAACGAGATGGGGGAGCTTGGGCTGCTCGGCGCCACCATCGATGGCTACGGCTGTGCCGGCATGAACTACGTCAGCTACGGTCTGATCGCCCGTGAGGTCGAGCGGGTCGATTCCGGCTATCGCAGCGCCATGAGCGTGCAGTCGAGCCTGGTCATGTACCCGATCCATGCCTTCGGCAGCGACGCCCAGCGCGATCGCTACCTGCCGAAGCTTGCCAGCGGTGAGTGGGTGGGCTGCTTCGGCCTGACCGAGCCGGACCATGGCTCCGATCCCGGCAGCATGTCGACCCGGGCCTATCGCACCGACTCCGGCTGGCGCCTGAACGGCACCAAGACCTGGATCACCAACTCACCGATCGCCGACGTCTTCGTGGTCTGGGCGCGGGACGAGGAGGGGGTGGTCCGCGGCTTCGTGCTCGAGAAGGGCATGCCTGGTCTCAGCGCGCCCAAGATCGAGGGCAAGTTCAGCCTGCGCGCCTCCATCACCGGCCAGATCGCGATCCAGGACGTCGAGGTTTCCGACGACCAGCGCCTGCCTGGCGTGCAGGGCCTGAAGGGGCCTTTCTCCTGTCTCAACCGCGCCCGCTATGGCATCAGCTGGGGTGCCATGGGCGCCGCCGAGGCCTGCTGGCACGCCGCACGTGACTACACCATGGAGCGCAAGCAGTTCGGCCGTCCGCTGGCCGCCAATCAGCTGATCCAGAAGAAGCTCGCCGACATGCAGACCGAGATCGCCCTGGGCCTGCAGGCGTCGCTGCGGGTGGGGCGGATGATCGACGACGGCCAACTGGTGCCCGAGGCGATTTCGCTGATCAAGCGCAATAACTGTGGCAAGGCGCTGGATATCGCCCGGGTCGCCCGGGACATGCACGGCGGCAACGGCATCAGCGACGAGTACCACGTCATCCGTCACGTCATGAACCTCGAGGCGGTCAACACCTACGAAGGCACCCACGATGTCCATGCCCTGATCCTCGGGCGTGCCCAGACCGGCCTGCAGGCCTTCACCGGGTGAGTGACACCGCCATGCACCAGGCAGACAGCTCAGCGGAGGCCGGCGCCGGCAATACGGCAGGCGGTAGCGGTCCAGGCAAGAGCGCGCAAGCTGCCAGCGCCGCCAGGCCGCTCGAGGGGGTTACCGTGCTGGACATGTCGCGGGTGCTGGCCGGCCCCTGGTGCGGCCAGCTGCTCGGCGACCTCGGCGCTCGGGTGATCAAGATCGAGCACCCCGGTCGTGGCGATGACACCCGCGGCTGGGGGCCGCCCTGGCATCAGGGCGAGCCGATCGACGGTGATGCGGTCGAACGCCAGGCCGCCTATTACCTCTGCGCCAATCGTGCCAAGCAGTCGCTGGCGGTGGACATCGCAAGCGCGGATGGCCAGCGCCTGATCAAGGCGTTGGCCAAGGGCGCCGACATCGTGCTCGAGAATTTCAAGGTCGGTGGGCTCGCTCGCTATGGCCTCGACGCTGCCTCGCTGCGAGAGATCAATCCGTCGCTGGTGGTGTGTTCCATCACCGGTTTTGGCCAGACCGGACCCTACGCCCACCGGGCAGGCTACGACTTCATGATTCAGGCCATGGGCGGCTTGATGAGTCTGACCGGCGACGCCGACGGCATGCCGATGAAGACCGGAGTGGCGATCACCGACGTGATGACCGGGCTTTACGCCACCGTGGGGGTGCTGGCGGCATTGCATCGCCGGCGCGAGACCGGTGAGGGCAGCCACGTGGACCTGGCGCTGCTCGACGTTCAGGTGGCGACCCTGGCCAACCAGGCGCTCAACACCCTGGTCAGCGGTGTGGCACCGCAGCGCTTCGGCAATGCTCATCCGAATATCGTGCCCTACCAGGCGTTCGCCTGCCGCGATGGTCATCTGGTGCTGACCGTGGGCAATGACGCCCAGTTCGCTCGCCTGGCTGAGTTGCTCGGGCACCCCGAATGGGCCGAAGGCGACTACGCCACCAACGAAGGACGGGTCGCCCATCGCCAGGATCTGGTGGCCTTGATCCAGGGCATTCTGAGTGGCGGCGAGCGCGATCACTGGCTCGCCGAATGCGAGGCCCGGGGGATACCGGCAGGGCCCATCCATACCTTGCCGGAAGTGTTCGCCGATCCTCAGGTGCGTCACCGTGGCATGGCCCGGGAGATCGACGGCGTACCCCAGGTCGCCAACCCGCTGCGCTTCGATGGGGCCAGTGCCACCGCCGATTCCGCGCCACCACGCCTTGGAGAGCACAGCGACAGGGTGCTGACCGAGATGGGGCTGTCTTCAGCGGACATCGAGCGGCTGCGCAGGGAAGGCATCATCCGCTAAGCCCCCCAGCAGTACTTGAGTTCACACGGCCAGGCCCGAAGGGGCCTGGCCGTGTTGTTGGCGCGGTCGTCGATGCCAGGGTCGATGCCCTGGTCGACGGCCCGATGGCCGATAACCCGCCGGTGGTGATCAGGTCAGATGGTTGTCCCAGCGTAGCGGCAAGGCGGCCAGTTGGTGATGGCGGCCGCCATCGTCGATGCGGTGGACCTCGCCACCGCCGGTGGTGACCAGATAGCCTCCGGCGCCGTCGCAGCGAACGCCTGCCGCGTCCTCGATATCGAACTGTGCCAGCAGCTCGTCGCTGGTCCTGCCCAGCACCAGCACCTTGTTGCCTCGTGGGGCGGAAATCGCCGCACTCGGGCGCACCTGGCTGGCCGCCACGCTGGCGGTGTACTGGGCCAGACGCCCTTGCAGGGGCGAAGGCAGCACCTGCTCGCTGAAGCTGCCGTCCGGTGCGCGCCTGGCGATCAGCGGGTGTTCGGTTTCCCACTCTGGGCCCTGGAACTGGTAGCCGGCGACGACGGTGCCGTCGGGGGCGATGTCCAGATGGCGACAGCTCAGCTGGTGGTGGGATGGCCGATGGCGTTCGAGGATCTCGCCGCTATGGCGATCGAGCAGCAACAGGGCGGGGTCCATGTCCGAGAGGTTGAGCTTGGCCCGCCCGCTGTCGGGATGGGTGCGGATACCGCCCAGCGCCACCACCAGGGTCTCGCCATCGGGCATCAGGCCGACCTCGTGGGGACCGATGCCGTCGAGAAGGTGGTCGCCCACATGCCGGTAGCCTTGCTCGGCGTCGTGCACCTGAATCAGCCCCATGGCGTCGTCGATGCGATTGGCGGTGACGTAGAGCCAGCGACCGCTCGGGTCGAACACGCCGTGGCCGTAGAAGTGCCGGCCCTGGCTTGCGCTGATCTCGAGTGTCGATGCCTGGCGCCTGGCGTCGAGCACATGGAAGCGTTGGCCTGGCCGTCGAGCGAACAGTACCACCTCGTCGCGGCCTGGTCTGAGGCAGCCGCCGTGGCAGCGCTCCGGGCTCGGCAGCAGAAAGTGACCCGCGCCGTCGCGGCGCAGCCCTGCCAGGTGGTGTCCACCGTCGCTGTCGTCCACCGCGCTGAAGTACCACTGCCGGCGGCCATCATCGTCCAGCGCCCACAGACTGGCCGGCAGGCCGGTGGCGGCCAGTCCCAGCAGCGACGCCTTGAGCAGGCGCCGCCGGGACAGAGAAGGAAGTGACGCCACCGGGTCAGTCTCCGTCGCTGGAATTGAAGCCCTTGACCACCCCCAGGGCGGGGGCGATCTGATCATCGAGCAGCGCCCGCAACTGGGCCACCTCCAGGTAGAGGGTCGCCAGTTCTTGTTGTGCAGCCGGGGAGCTGACATCGCCTTCGGAATGTTCGTCCAGCACGTCGACGATACCGGTATCGATCGCCTCGGCCTGATCGAGCGTGTCCTCCAGCTGGCGAGCAAAGGCGTCGCCCAGCTCGGCATGGCCGGCCTGATCCAGCCAGGTCGCAAGGCCCGGCTGGAAGTACTGCTGCAGGCCCGCCAGGCTGGCGGCCGCCAGGGCCACCGACTGGCCACTGCGCCAGGCTTCTGCGCGATAGGCGTTGGGTGCGGCGCCCATCAAGCCGAGCGGCTCGCCGAGGCGCTTGTCCTCCAGAATCTCGAGAGACTGCATCGCACCGTGCAGGGTCGCCTCGTTGTAGCTGTCGGTGGCCAGGTAGTGCGGCGCAAAGGCCTGCCAGTCGGCAACCACGGCGTCGCTGACGGCGACCAGGTGGCTGCCGATGGCCCCAGCCAGGGCGCAGGGCAGGGGGTCGCCCAGCGAGCGGCTGGCCATGACGTCGTCGTAGAGCAGCACTTCCAGCGCCGGGAAGCCCTGCTCGGCAACACCGGCCTCGGCGATGTCATCGGCGCTGACGGGGGCGTCCTGGCGTAGCCTGGCGCCGACGCGGGTGCCCACAAGATTCTTGGCGTCGGGCCAGAACTGGAGTTGCCAGGCACGGCTGTCCACCTCGATCGGCCCGAAGTCGACAAAGCGTACCGCTTGCCAGGCCTGGTAGGCCGCAAGCCACTCACTGCGCAGCGCCGGGTGGTCGACCCCGGCCTCGCCGCAGCTGGCCTTCAGGCGTTCGGCCAGTGCCTGAGTTCGGCTCGCCAGTTGCCGATAGCCAAGCCCGATATCGTGATGCCAGACGCTGCGCGGGGTGCTTTCGTTCTCTGCATCGTGCGCAGTGTCAGCGCTGGTGTCAGCGTTGGCGTCAGAGGCCCCCTGGGCCAGGGCCGTCCCGGGCCCGCCCAGCGTCAAGCCGGCGGTCGCCAGCAGCAGTGCGGCTGCCAGGGCGCTGCTCGATTGTCGTGGAGAAGTCGTCATAGGGAGTTCAGGAAGTCCAGTAGTCGTTGGCGCTCGCGGGCCTCGAGCGCCTTGTAGGCATCTTGTGAAGCTTCGGCTTCACCGGCGTGCCACAGGATCGCCTCTTCCAGGGTGCGAGCCCGTCCGTCGTGCAGGAAGCCAGCCTGGGGATTGACGCTCTGGGCCAGGCCAAGCCCCCACAGCGGCGGGGTGCGCCACTCATTGCCGTCGGCCTGGTACTCGGGGCGACCGTCGGCGAGGCCCTCGCCCATGTCATGCAGCAGCATGTCGGTGTAGGCCCACAGGGTCTGTCCGGCCAATTCGGCGCGCTCGGTGTCTTCCGGCGTGGTCAGCGACGGGCGATGACAGCTGGCGCAACCCAGGGTGTTGAAGTGACGGGCGCCGGCCTGGACGTCTGGCGAATCCATGTCGCGCCGCTCGGGTACGGCCAGGCTCGAGGCGTAGAAGGTGATGAAGTCGGCGACCTCATCACTGACTTCGGGATCGCCGCCATCGGGGAAGTCATCGCAGCCCTGGCCCGGCATGCAGTCTGTGCTCGCGGCCAGGCGCGAGGTCAGGCCCATGTCGCCGGCAAAGGCGTGCAGGCTCTGCTGCTCCACCGTGGGCTCACCGGCCTTCCAGCCGAAACGCCCCAGCACGGTGGCCTGCTGGCGCACGTCCCACACCCGGTTGGGCCGGCCCGAGATGCCATCGCCGTCGGCGTCCTGCTCATCCGCCCAGGCCAGGATCTGCGCCTCATCGACCACCTCGAGCAGGCCCAGGCCGATCATCGGCGGGGCGACCCGGGGGGACGTCAGCAGATTCTCGGGCAGCTCCCCGTAGGCGGGGTTCTCGATGGAATAGACGGGCGCCGTGAGCACCACGCGGTGTCCGTCGTCGAAGCTGATCTCGCGATCCTCGAGGGTGCGTACCATGTCGGCTTCCGGCGTGGCGCCGGGAATCGCTGCGGTCTGAAGCTGGCGCCCGTAGTGGGGCACCGGAACGGCGCCGGTGCGCCTTACGATGTCATGATCCTCGTCGCTTTCGGCGGGCAGCGACAGGCGCAGGAACAGGGACACCGGCGCCTCGTCAGGGGCCGGAGGGTGACCGCGGCCGTCCTTGATATGGCAGCCCTGGCAGCTGTTGGTGTTGATCAGCGGTCCGAGGCCGTCACGGGCATCGGTGCTGGCCGGTGCCACCACCCAGGGGTTGCGGAAAAAGCTGTTGCCGACGCTGAAGTCAAGGTGCTTGGTCATGCTCATGTTGCCAAGGGGCAGCGAGTAGGCGTTGTGGTCGAACTGGCTGACCGAGCCTTCGCCACCCGAGCGTGGGTCGTTCTGGATGGGCGGCTCGCCGGCTGGCTCGTCGTTTGCGCTGACCGGCGCGCCGATGACGAGGGCCGCCAGCAACGCTGACAGAGCAGGGGGGAGCGACGGAAATTGACGCATCAGGCGTTTCCTTGAAACAGGTGAGCCGCACGCGGGCCGTGCGGCTTCTTGGGGCGAATGACTCTCATTGCATCATCCGCCAAGGCGTTATCACCTGATCTGGATCAAGCGGGGGCCAGTGACGGGGTCAGAAAGTATGACCGGCGTCGTCGGGCTGCAGCGAGGTGACACCCAGTTCGCCTGCGGCCTGCTCGATGGAGCCGGTCTGGGTGACCAGCGCCAGGATGGCATCGTTGACGATGGCGGCGCCTTGATCATTGCTCGGTGCGATCATCATGTCGAAGGTCATCGGCGAGTCGCTGCGCTCGGCGGTCTCCTTGAGGGTGCCGAGCGCGTCCATGGAGGCCTCGATCTGCTGCTCCAGGGTCTGGGCCAGCTCGCTGTCGCGCTGGGCCAGCAGGGCTTCCACGCCCGGGCCTTCCAGGGTGGTGCCGTCGATGCGCTGGTAACTGCCGGTGTAGACGTTCTGGATGCCCTGACCGTTGTAGTAGTGCGAGTTATGAGTGTTGTCGCTGAAGCAGTCGTGCTCGTCCTCGTAGGAGTTGGCCTCCAGCGCGACCTTCATGCGCTCACCGGCGAGCTCCCCCAGTGACAGAGAGCCCATGCCGAAGAGGATGCGGCGCAGGCCCTCTTCAGCCGGTTGCGAGGTCAGTTCGCTGCGGTAGTTGTCGCCATCCACCGGCGCCCACTGCGCGACCATCCATTCCAGGTCGTTGATCAACAGCTGACTGGCTGCCTTCAGATAGGCCCGACGGCGGTCGCAGTGGCCGTTGCTGCAGTCTTCGCCCTGGGCGAAGTCGCTGGCGGGGCGCTCGCCGGCGCCGGCCTCGTAGCCGTGCTGATCCTGGCCCCACAGCAGAAACTCGATGGCGTGGTAGCCGGTGGCCACGTTGGCCTCGGAGCCGCCGATCTCGTTGAGCTCGGCCAGCAGCTCCGGGCTCAGTGTACTGACGTCGATCTCTTCGCCGCCGACGTTGATGCGCTCGGAGGCAATGATATTGGCGGTAGCGCCGGCGTTGCCCAGCTCGTGCTGGTAGCCGTCCTGAGCGACGTAGTCGATCATGCCTTCGTCCAGCGGCCAGGCGTTGAGCTGGCCTTCCCAGTCGTCGACGATGGCATTGCCGAAGCGGAAGACTTCACTCTGCTGATAGGGCACCCGCGCCTCTCGCCAGGCCTTCTTGGCCGCTGCCAGGGTCTCGGGGGTCGGCGCGGCCAGCAGGCTGTCGATGGCCTCGTCCAGCGCCTTGGCCGTCTTCAGCGCGTCGCTGTAGGTGGTGTGGGCGAGATCGGTGTAGTGGCTCACCACCGCCTCGGCGGTAACGTCTTCGGCGGCGACGTGGCTAGACACGACAAGGGCACTGGCGGCAATGGCAAGCGCCAGGGGACGGCGGACGAGACGGGAGATCATGGGGCGTTACCTTTTCTCAGGGCGGTTATTCTTGCGCGGCGACGACAGGTAAGGGATGGCTGCGCCGGGGAGTCCACTACGGACAGAAATAGTAACGAGATTGACTATCATTGCAAGTCGCTGGGTGCGCTGGAACAGACGTGAGCCCGGTGACGAGTCCAGCGGCAAGCGGGGTATCGTCTGAAGGAAACCTCGACGGGAACGAAGCCTCGGCCCTGTTTCAAGGCCCTGTTCGCAAGCCCTGTGACTCAGCCCTATGCCCAAGCCCACGGACACTGCGCCGTGGTGCAGCCGAGCAGGGGCAGCGGCCCGACAGGGAGATGGCGGAAAGGAGGCACCTTCCCGCCATGGACCGGCGGACGCAGGCGGGCGTCAGCGCGGTGAGAAGCGGCGGTTGATGCCGGTCTCGGCGATCATGCGGGTGGAGATTTCCTCCACCGAGAAGCGGGTGGCATCGATAAAGGGGATATGCAGCTGGCGGAACATGGATTCGGCCTGGGCGACCTCCTGCATGCACTGGTCCATGCTGCTGTAGCGGCTGTTGGGGCGACGTTCGTGGCGGATGGCGGCAAGCCGGCGCGGGTCGATGGTCAGGCCGAACAGCTTGTGGCGCTGCTTGGCCAGTACCGGCGGCAGCTTCAGGGTGCCGCTGTCGTCCTGGTCGTCTTCGGTCAGCGGATAGTTGGCCGCGCGCACCCCGAACTGCAGCGCCAGGTACAGCGAGGTCGGCGTCTTGCCGCAGCGTGACACCCCGACCAGGATGACATCCGCCTGGTCGTACTGGTGGGTACGGGCGCCGTCGTCGTTGTCGAGGGCGAAGTGTACCGAGTGGATGCGGTCCATATAGACATCGTCGCTGGAGATGGCGTGGGTACGCCCGACGCTGTAGGAGGAGTGGGTGTCCAGCTCGCGCTCCAGCGGCTCGAGGAAGGTCGAGAAGATGTCGACCTTGAAGCCCGGTGCCTGGCGAATCACCGCGCGGATCTTCTCGTCGACGATGGTGTCGATGATGATCGGCTGCACGCCGTCGCGCACGGCGGTGGCCTCGATGATGCTGACCAGCGAGCGCGCCTTCTCGATGGTGTCGATGTAGGGCTTGGTCAGCTTGCGGATGTCGACGTTCTCGAACTGGGCCAGCAGGCTGCGGCCCAGGCTCTCGGCGGTGATGCCGGTGCCGTCGGAAATGAAGAAGGCGGTTCGGGTCATGACGATTCCCTTGAAGACAGTGATGGCATTGTCCGTTTACCGCTGCGGTGAGACAAGTTGTCGCTGTTCCAAAGTAAACCTAAGGCGGCACAGGCGTCCCCGACTACAAGATAGGCTGGCTTTCGATCAGCCTCTGAAACGGGGCCTGGCGGTGGGGCCGAACCAAGCATTCGCGCGCCTTTCAGGTACTTTGACGCCAGCATCCGACGTCATGATTTGCACGCCCTGGCGGAGACCTCGATAGCGGCGTCAGGGCGCTGACTACAGGAATCGTCGATTTCCCCCGGGTGTTGTAAAAATCCTCCAGTGACTTCGCTCTTAGACCAATGGCGAATATGGCGAGGCGCTGATAGAGTCGCCAGCATCCAGTCATGACGGCGCGTCACGGACGAGGTCGTCGACATCCAAGGGGGTCACGTGGACAAGTACATTCTGTGGTTTGATCAGCTGGGCATGAACGACGTCGAGCGAGTCGGGGGCAAGAATGCTTCCCTGGGCGAGATGATTTCCAACCTGTCCGGCGCCGGCGTCACGGTGCCTGGCGGTTTCGCCACCACCGCCGAGGCCTATCGCGAGTTCCTCTCCCACGAGGGGCTCAACGATCGAATCAACCAGGAGCTTGCGCGTCTCGACGTCGATGACGTCAATGCCCTTGCCGAGGCCGGCAGCAAGATTCGCCAGTGGGTCATCGATACCCCGCTGCCGCCGGCCTTCGAGGCCGCCCTGCGTGAAGCCTACGAGCTGATGCTCGGCAAGCATCCCAACCTCAAGGTGGCGGTGCGCAGCTCCGCTACCGCCGAGGATCTTCCCGACGCGTCCTTCGCCGGCCAGCAGGAAACCTTCCTCAATATCGAAGGCTACGACAACATCAAGCGGGCGGTGCACGAGGTGTTCGCCTCCTTGTTCAACGACCGCGCGATTTCCTACCGGGTGCACCGTGGCTATGCCCACGAGAACGTGGCGCTGTCCGCCGGCGTGCAGAAGATGGTGCGCTCCGAGACCGGGGCCAGCGGCGTGATGTTCACCCTGGACACCGAGTCCGGCTTCCGTGATGCGGTATTCGTGACCTCGTCATGGGGGCTCGGCGAGACCGTGGTGCAGGGCGCGGTGAACCCTGACGAGTTCTACGTCCACAAGACCACCCTGGCGGCAGACCGCCCGGCGGTGCTGCGGCGTAACCTCGGCTCCAAGCTGATCAAGATGGTCTACACCGGTGATGCCAGCGCCGGCAAGTCGGTGGAGACCGTGGATGTGCCGCTGGCCGATCGTGGTCGCTTCAGCATCAACGACGAACAGGTGATGGCGCTGGCGCGTCAGGCGATGACCATCGAAGAGCACTACGGCCGTCCCATGGACATCGAGTGGGCGCTGGACGGTGACGATCAACAGCTCTACATCGTTCAGGCGCGTCCCGAGACCGTGGTGTCCCAGCAGGAGGGCGGCTCGCTGGAGCGCTTCCAGCTCAAGGAGAAGGGGCGCACCCTGGTCACCGGTCGCGCCATCGGTCAGCGCATCGGTCGCGGTGCGGTCAAGGTCATCCTCAGCCCGGACGAGATGGACAAGGTCAACGCCGGGGACGTGCTGGTCACCGACATGACCGACCCGGACTGGGAACCGATCATGAAGCGCGCTTCTGCCATCGTCACCAACCGTGGCGGGCGCACCTGTCACGCGGCGATCATCGCCCGCGAACTGGGTATCCCGGCGGTGGTGGGCTGTGGTGACGCCACCGACGTGCTGCGCGATGGCCGTGAAGTCACCGTGTCCTGCGCCGAGGGCGATGCCGGCCACGTCTACGATGGTCTGCTGGAGTTCGACCGCAACGTCACCAGCGTCGATGCCATGCCGGACATCCCGTTCAAGATCATGATGAACGTGGGCAACCCGGATCGCGCCTTCAGCTTCTCCACCCTGCCCAACGCCGGTGTCGGCCTGGCGCGTCTGGAGTTCATCATCAACCGCATGATCGGCGTTCACCCCAAGGCGCTGCTGGAATACGACACCCTGCCCAGCGAACTGCAGCAGACCATCGATCTGCGTATCGCCGGCTACGATGATCCGGTCAGCTTCTACGTCGACAAGCTGGTGGAGGGTATCTCGACCCTGGCGGCGGCCTTCTATCCGGAGCGGGTCATCGTGCGAATGTCGGACTTCAAGTCCAACGAGTACGAGAACCTGATCGGCGGCAAGCTCTACGAGCCCGGTGAAGAGAACCCGATGCTCGGTTTCCGCGGCGCCTCGCGCTACATCTCCGAGAACTTCCGGCCGTGCTTCGAGCTTGAGTGTCGGGCGATGAAGCGGGTGCGCGACGAGATGGGCCTCGACAACGTCGAGCTGATGATTCCCTTCGTGCGTACCACCGAAGAAGCCAGTGAAGTGGTCGACCTGCTGGCGGCCAATGGCCTCAAGCGCGGCGATAACGGGCTCAAGGTCATCATGATGTGCGAGCTGCCGGCCAACGCCCTGCTGGCCGATGAGTTCCTCGAGTACTTCGACGGCTTCTCCATTGGCTCCAACGATCTGACCCAGTTGACCCTCGGTCTCGATCGCGATTCCGGTATCGTCGCGCACCTGTTCGATGAGCGGAACCCGGCGGTCAAGAAGCTGCTGGCCATGGCGATCCAGGCCTGCAAGGCTAAGGGCAAGTACGTCGGGATCTGCGGCCAGGGGCCGTCTGATCATCCGGAACTGGCCAAGTGGCTGATGGAGCAGGGCATCGATTCGGTGTCACTGAACCCTGACGCGGTGCTGGAGACCTGGTTCATGCTGGCCGGCGAGACCATCGGCTGAGCATCACCATGCTGTGAGACGGCGACGCGATCGCCCGCCTGTCGACGCCGCGGACCTTCCGCGGCGTCGTTGCGTTCAGCGGGTGTGCGAAACTCGCTCAATCGCCTCGAGGGGCTCCCCAAGTGCCCGCTAACTTGGCACCATGGGAAGCTTTTCTTTTCAGGATCTTGTGATGGCGTATCTGTTGGTCATGGGCAGCGTGCTGCTGTCCATCGGGGTGTGCCTGGGCTGGGCCTGCTGGTCGCTGGGGCGCTGGACTCTCGGGCGGCTGCTGCCAGGGGGGCGTCAGTCATCGGGCACGGCAACACCAAAGGCGAAGCCAGGACCCAGGGCCCGCAGTCGCAGCGATTCCCCGACCAAGGCCTCGAGCAAGGCCGCGAACAAGGCCCAGGCCAAGTCAGAACCCAGGCAGGAACCCAGGGCCTCACGGGGCAAGGCTGCTTCGTCAAAGGCGGTCAAGAACAAGGAGCCTACGCCTCCCTGGGCATTGACTCGGGGCCTGTCACGCTTTGGCTCGGCGCTGCCGCTGGGCCTGCTGATGGCGTTGATATACGGTGTGGTACGCCTGGCCGAGAAGGGCATGGCGGCCAGAGCCGAAAGCACCCCTGAGGGCTATCACCAGTTGGTGTCGGTGCTCGGTGTGACCGCCGTGGCGCTGCTGGCGCTGGCACTGGTCTCGCGGTTCTGCCGCTGGCGGCTGGATCGCTACGAGCGCCGGCAATGAGTCAGCGCTGCTCGTCGGCGGTAAAGGATGCCGGTGAAACGCGCACATCACAGCGAGCCTGCGTGCCGTCTCGACGCTCAAGACCTATGCTGAATCAAGCAATCAAGACTCTCCCGTATTACTCATCACAAAAGGAGCGGTGATGACATCGCGTACTTCGCCACGGTTGGCGCGTCTGGCGTCTTCCATCGTTTGCGGCAATCTGCTGCTGGCCGGCCTGCTGACGACACCGGCCTTTGCCCAGGAGGGGTTTGAATACGCTCGTCCGGACATCTCGCCGGAATCGAGTTCCGGCTACCAGGAGAAGCCCGGCTGGTCGACCTCGTCCTTTGCGGTGGCGGCGGCGAACCCTCTGGCCACCGACGCCGGCTATCAGGTGATCAAGGCCGGAGGCTCGGCCATCGATGCCGCCATCGCGGTGCAGATGGTGCTGACGCTGGTGGAACCCCAGTCCAGCGGCATCGGCGGTGGTTCCTTTCTGATGCTGTTCGACGGGGAAGAGGTTCACGCCTTCGATGGCCGTGAAAAGGCCCCATTGGGCGCCGACGAGTCCCTGTTTCTGAATGCCGACGGCGATCCGATCGACTTCATGACCGCGGTCGAGAGCGGGCGTTCGGTGGGGGTGCCCGGTACCTTGAGGATGCTGGAGCTGGCGCACGACGAATACGGCGAGCTGCCGTGGAAGTCACTGTTTGCGCCGGCCATCACCCTGGCCACGGAAGGTTTCGAGATCAGCCCGCGTCTGCATCAGAGCCTGGTGTCGACGCCAAGCCTTGCCGAGGACGAGATCGCCGGGGCCTACTTCTTCGATGACCAGGGCGAGCCGCTTGAGGTGGGAGCGACCCTGCGCAATCCCGCCCTGGCGGCGATTCTGACCAAGGTGGCCGAGGAGGGCAGCTCTGCATTGCACACCGGCGAGTTCGCCGAGGATCTGGTGTCCCGGGTGCGGAATCACCCGGAGCTGCCCGGTACCCTGAGTCTCGAGGACATGGCGGGTTACGCAGCACTCGAGCGTGAGCCGCTGTGCACCCCCTGGCGTGACTGGGAGGTCTGCGGTTTCCCGCCACCCTCATCGGGACACCTGACCGTGATGCAGATACTCGGCATGATGGAGGCCTTGCCGGAGATCGAGACCGCCATCCACGAGGGCGTGCCCACGGTGGATTGGCTGCATCCGTTTCTCGAGGCCTCGCGCCTGGCCTTTGCTGATCGCGGCCGCTACATCGGTGACAGCGATTTCGTCGACCCCCCCGGCGGTGACTGGAACACGCTGCTGGCACCGGACTATCTGGCCAAGCGCGCCGAGCTGATCAAGCAGCAGAGCATGGGTAGCGGCGAGGCGCGCCCCGGCAACCCCGGTTCGCTGGAGACCGCCTACGCCTCTCAGCCCCAGCAGCCCGAGCACGGCACCAGCCATATCAGCATCGTCGACCCCCGGGGTCAGGCGGTCGCCATGACCTCGAGCATCGAGCAGGCGTTTGGTTCGCGCATCATGGCCAACGGTGGCGGCGAGCTTGATGGCGGCTATCTGCTCAACAATGAGCTGACCGACTTTTCCTTTACCCCGACAGATGAGCAGGGCACACCGATCGCCAACCGGGTGCAGCCCGGCAAGCGGCCGCGTTCGAGCATGAGTCCGACGCTGGTGTTCGAGCGTGAGAGCGGCGAGCTGGTGGCGAGCCTCGGGTCTCCCGGAGGCGCCGCGATCATTCATTACACCGCCCAGACGCTGGATGCCATGCTTACGCGTGGTGTGGACGCCCAGCAGGCGCTCGATCTGCCCCATGCGATCACCACCGGTGGCACTGTCTATCTGGAGCAGGACCGCTTCCCCGAGGCCACGCTGAGCGATCTGCGGGGGCTTGGCCACGAGGTCGAGACCCGCGAGTTGACCAGCGGTCTGCAGGCGCTGAAGGTCACCGAAGATGGCTTCTATGGGGGGGCCGACCCCCGCCGTGAAGGCGTCGTGATGGGCGACTGAGGCGCGCCATTTCCTCCACGTACTGATGTTTGCCCCCGCTTCCGGCTATCGCCGGGGCGGGGGTTCTTCGTTCAGTCGTCGGCCAGCCAGTGGCGCAGCTTGGTCAGCAGTAGCTCGGCGTCGCTCATCCTGCGTCGTTCGCGCAGCAGCGCTGTGAGTCTTTCGGGGCGGTCGGTGATGATGCCGTCCACGCCCATGTCGATAAGTCTGGCCATGCGGCCAGGATCGTTGACCGTCCAGGCGTAGAGCGGCGTCTGGTTGAGGTGGGCGCGTCGCAGTTGATCATCGTCGATCTGGCTGTTGCGCAGGCCGAGCCCGTCGAAGCGACGCTGCGGCAGACTGCCGGGCAGGGCCCACTCTGCCAGCAGCAGTGTCCTGGCGCGAGGCTCCTGGGCGACGATCAGGTGGATCTGACGGTACGACAAGGACGCAAGCCAAGTGGTCTCGAATAGCCTGGGATCGCCACAGATCATGCGTGCCAGGCGGTCTTCTGCCTGGTCTCGGCAGTGCAGGCGCCAGCGGCGTTCGGCGTCGAGCTCTGCCACGACCGCCTCGATCAGCGCCTGTTCCTGGCCGCGGCTCGGCTTGAGCTCGATGATCAGGTCGGCGCGGCCACGCACTGCAGCCAGGGCCTGGTCGAGCCTGGCCAGGCGTTCGCCGGCGAAGGCATGGCTGAAGCCTGATCCCACATCCAGCGTTGCCAACTCCTGCCAGTTCAGGTCGGTGACCCGCCGCGGATCTCCCGCAAGACGCTGCAGCGTGGCATCGTGGCTCAGCACCACGCTGCCGTCGGCACTCAGGCGCACATCGATCTCGATCTGATCGGCGCCGTCTTCCAGGGCCTGGCGGATGGCCGACAGGCTGTTTTCCGGCGCTACCTCCGAACTACCCCGGTGGGCGATCACCTCGACCTCGTCATTGAGCTCCTGTCGCTCCACCATCAGCCACGCCTGGGAGACGGCGAATACCAGGATGCCGACCTCCACCGCCCAGGCCAGCCGCCCCGGATGGGCGTCTGCCGGTGGGGGATCGGGGCGCGGCAGTCGATGGGCGCGGCGCAGGTACAGGCAGGTCGCCAGCAGGGCGTTGAGCACGATCACCGCGAAGGCGACACTGAGCGTCAGCAGGGTCGCGGCGGTGACCACCAGCAACATGGTCGTGATGACCACCGCGCCGATCTCGGGCAGTGTCGACAAGAGGGGGGCGACCCAGGCGCTGAAGGCGATCGACACCGCCGACGGCAGCACCAGCAGTACCGCCAGCATCGAAAAGATGACCCGCGCAAGTCCCCCCTGGCGGTGCCGGGTCAACTGGTAGCTGCGGCGCATCGCTGCGACAGGCGAGAGACCCTCCAGTACCACGCAGGGCAGCGCCAGCCACCATCGGATGTAGAGTCGCGCCGCCAGCGCGGCCCAGAGTCCGACCAGCGGAAGCAGGGTCGAGGTGTAGAGCCAGAAGGCCGGTGGGCGCACCCGCCGCACATAGTAGGGATCCAGGTGACCGAGCAGGGAATCGTGGACCAGGCTGGCACAGGCGGCGACGAGGGTCAGGGCCAGCAGGTGAATCGACACCTGCAGGCTGGCGAGGCCCAACAGCCTGGGAAGACGATGCAGGCTCTGCCACAGGGCGATCAAGGCCTGGCGCGCGTGGGAGCCCTGGCGCTCCACCGCCACCAGCATCATCCCGGCCTGCTGCAGGTAAAGCAGCGTCAGCAGGATGACGGCAAAGGCGAGGATCCAGCTGAAGCCGAGCGGCGACAGCAGCAGTTCGACCGCATCCACCGTGGTGACCAGGGGGCGGCCAACCCGCGATAGCCAGCCGGCCAGCAGCCAGCCCATGGCCGGCAGCAGTGCAGCCGAGGCGAACAGCGTGAACAGTAGATGGTAGGCCAGCAGAGGACGCAGGTGGTCATGCAGGCTGGTGTAGACATCCCTGGCAAGCGTCATGAGTCTAAAGTGTGCCGTTGGACGTGGGTAGCAGGGGCAGGGGGCGCTGCGCGCCGAGGACCCACCGAGTGGGCGATGGCGTCAGTGGTGGGGGTCACAGGACCCCCGACGGTCGGTGGACCAAGGAAGAGCGATGGCCCGTCAATCGAGTTCGAGGCGGGACTCGGCGACCAGAATGCCGTTGTTGTCGGCGTAGACCCATTGGCCCGGTGCGAAGTCGACACCGGCGAAGGCGACGGGGACATCACGCTGGCCTTCGCCGCGCTTCTCGCTCTTGCGTGGGTGGGCGCCGAGGGCCTGGATGCCCAGATCGGTCTCCGCCAGGATGTCCACGTCGCGCACGCAGCCATACATGATCACCCCGGCCCAGCCATTGCCGGCCGCCTGTTCCGCGAGCATGTCGCCGAGCATGGCGCAGCGGGTTGACCCGCCTGCGTCCACCACCAGCACTGCGCCGTCTCCTGGTTCGGCGACCGCCTGCTTGACCAGCGAGTTGTCTTCGAAGCACTTGACCGTTTTCACCGGGCCGAAGAAGGCCTCCTTGCCCCCGTAGTTGACGAAGATCGGGTCGCACACCGCCACCTCTGGGTAGGCGTCGCAGATATCGGGCGTGACAATCTGGGTCATTGGAGCGTCTCCGTGGCTAGTCCTGGCATGATGCCACAGGTGTCGATGTTATCCAGCCCCCGGGGGATGACGGGCTGAGGAGGTCGAGCGTGGGAATGGATTTCGGTGATCTCTGATAAATTGTGCGCGAGTCGTCAAATCGGTCGTTGAAAAGTGGCGTCGTTTCACCGGCTTGTCCACGTTCAGCCCAGAGATGTGATCGATGCCTTGGCGAAACGCCCTGGCAATCCGCCTGATCTTTTTCCACTGAAGGTACGATGATTTGCCTGGCACCCGAGTGCGAGTGCATGTCGTTGGCCTCCGTTCGCTGTTGGTGAGTTCCTCTCATGATTCCGGCATCAGACCGGCGCTGATCTTTCGTGGTGCTGGCGAATCGATAGCGGGCCGGGCCGAGGGTCGGTCGTGCAAGGCCGGTACTATGCAGCGCTGCAAGCCACGGGGGAAGCCGGAGACGCCAGCGCGATAGCGGTGTCGCCAGGCTCGCCCCTCGAATCCAAAGATCCGTTGCGGATAAGGGGATCTTGAGGTCATTGCCGATTTCCGCATAAGCCATCGGCGATGACCAAGTTCGGCCGTCGCAATGCCAGCCGTCCGCATATCTTTGGCCAGGTGAAAGGCGTCACTCGGCCAAGCTCCAGTCGTGCGTTGATCGTGCACGCCGCGGACCCGGCGTCTTTCCTTCTTGGCATCGACACAGGGGATGGCGTCATGGCGAACCAGAGCAGTGATTTCAGGGTGGATGAGGCGGGGCTGGATGACGGCACCCGGGCGGGATCCGTTGCGACCTCGGTAGGGGGCGTCTATGAGCGGCCGCCCGGAGGACAGATCGAGGGCTTTGTCGTCAACGGTGTCGACCTGACCGGTGGCGGCAGCCTCAGCGGTGACTTTGGCACCCTGACGGTGGCGGTGGACGCCCAGGGCAACTATCGCTGGGACTACCAGTTGACCGACAACTCTGACGATCACCGTTCCCAGGGGCGCGGCGACGAGGGCATCAACGATCCGTTCAAGGTGGAAGTGAACGGCGGAAGCCAAGGGACGCAGACCGACAATCTGCGGATTTTCGTCAAGGATGACGTGCCCGATGCCACCGCCACGGCACCGAGCTCGGTGGCCGAAGGGGAGGTGGCGCGCGGTACCTGGTCGGTCAATGCTGGCGCCGATGGTCTGCGTGAAATGCGCGTCTACGTGTCGGAGGAGATCGGCTTCTACCGTCTGGACACACCCATCGAGTTGTCGGTGGGCACCCTGATCGTGAACTCCGACGGTAGCTGGGAGTTCGAGGCCAGGGACGGGCTCGACCAGACCACCCATCCGGAGCTCGAGTTCACCCTCAGGCCCATCGATAACGATGGGGACCGCGGACGGGCGAAGGTCACAGTAGAGATCACCGACGCCAATGTCCCCACGACGCCAACGAGCGATGATGACCCCTACACCCGGTCTCCCTCGGTGGTGGTCGACGAGGACGGCCTGGCTGGGGGCAACCCCGGAGGCCCTGAGGACGTGGCCGGTGAGGCCACCAGCGCCAGCGCGCGGCTTGGCTATGACTTTGGTGCCGATGGACCTGCCGCCAGCGGGGCCTTCTACTGGACCACGGACGGCCTGCCGACCAATCTGCAGAGCCAGGGCAGCGCCGTCGTCTACGAGGTGTCGGCCGACGGCCTCAGCCTGACCGGCCGTGACGAGGTGAGCGGCGAAGCCGTGTTCACGGTGGTGCGCGCAGATGACTCGGATCTGGTAACGGTGTCCCTGCTGCGCCCGCTGGATCACTTCGCCACCGGCACCGAGGACGACATCGATCTGTCTTTCGGCTACGTGGTGAAGGATGCCGATGGCAGCGAGGCCAAGGGCTATCTGGCGGTCACCGTCGACGACGACACCCCCGTGGTCGTCGACGACTACTCCAGCGCCGGGTCCGGCGAGTCGGTGAACGCGGATGTGCTGGCCAATGACAGCCCGGGCGCCGACCTGGGGCACCTGGTCAGTGCCGAAGTGGTATCGGGCCAGGGGCAGGTGGTGATCAATGACGACCAGACGCTGACCTTCACCCCCGCTGATGATTTCAGCGGCACCGCCCGCATCAAGTACAAGGTGCTGGACTGCGACGGAGACCCGATGGTCGGCCACTGGACCGTCAAGGTCGAGGACACCGATGGCAAGCCGGTGACCAGTGATGTGCATCGCATCGTGCTCGATGAGGATGGATTGCCAGGGGGTAATGCCGGCGGCAATGGCGACGTGGTCGGTGAGCCGATCAGCGCCGTGAGGGACCTCCAGATTGACTTTGGTGCCGATGGACCGGCGGCGGGAGGCGGCTTCGCCTGGAGTGCGGAAATCGCGCTGACCGCAGGCCCCCAGAGCCCTACCGACGACAATCCTCGCAGTGATCTCGATGGCCTCACCTCCCAGGGTAGCGAGGTGAGCTTTGAGGTGGTCGATGGGGGGCGCGGCCTGATCGGCCGCAACGAGGCAGGCGAGAGTGTCATTACGGTGAGTCTGGAAGACGGCTCGGACGTGGCTCGCGCCATTCTGCATCGACCCATCGATCATCTGCGGCCGTTCAGCGAGGACAATATCTTCCTTGGTCTGTCCTACACGGTCACCGACGCCGACGGTGACACCGCTCAGGGGCAGCTCGAGCTGCTCATCGATGACGACACCGCAGAGACAGAGGATGACAGCTCGGTATCCGACAATGGTGCTGCGGTGACCCTGGACGTGCTGGCCAATGATGCCGTCGGCGCCGATGGTGGCCGCGTGACAGCCGCCAATGTGGTGGGAGACAGCGAGGTTACCGGCTCGGTAGTGCTCAACCAGGACGGCACCCTGACCTTTACCCCCGACCCCGGCCAGAGTGGTGTGGCCACCGTGCGTTACACCCTGACCGACGGCGATGGCGACCCTCGCTTTGCCGAGTGGACAATCATCGTGGACGCCGACGGTACCCCGACGACGCCGAGTGGTGATGACGTGCCCGTGGCAGTGGTCGATGAGGATGGCCTGGCGGGAGGTATCGCGGGGGGTATCGACGATGTCGCGGGTGAAGCGACTCAGGTGGCCGGAGTGCTTGGCTACGATGCCGGCACGGATGGCGCCGGCGACTTCCGCTGGTTGGCCCCGAGTCCGAGTGGGCTGACCTCCGGGGGCATGCCGGTCATGTTCTCGCTCAGTGGCGATGGTCGCCAGTTGGTGGGCAGCGCAGGCGGCAGCGTCGTCTTGACGGCGGTACTGACCAATCTGCTCACGGGTGCCTATCAGGTCACCCTGGCCGGTCCGCTGGACCACAGCGACCCTGGCTCCGAGGATGACATTGATCTGACCCTGAACTACGTCGTCAGCGATAGTGACGGCGACGAAGCCCAGGGCAGCTTGAATGTCGTGGTCGACGACGATTCGCCGCTGGCGGCGGACGACGCGGCAAGCGCGAGCGGCGGCGCGCCGGTGGTCATCGAGGTGCTCGACAACGATCAAGTGGGTGCCGATGGGGCAAGCGTGACGGCGGCTGCGGTGCGTGGAGGAGACAGCGTCGGTACGGTAAGTGTGAACACCGACGGATCGCTGACCTTCGTCCCCAACCCGACCTTTGGCGGGCAGGCGGTGATCGATTACACCCTGACCGACAACGATGGGGATAGCGCCGAGGCCGAAGCGACGGTCAGCGTCGAAGGTCCTGCGGACGAACTGGTGGTGGGGGACAACGACGACGATAACGAAGCGACAGGGGCCGGCGGCGACGTGCTGATCGGTGATCGAGGTGGCCTGGAGGCGGTGCTGACGCCGGCCACCAACTACAATATTTCGCTGATTGTCGATACCACCGGCAGCATGGTGGTGCCGTCGGGGACGCCAGGCCTGAGTCGACTCGAGCTGGTTCAGGCGGCGCTCAAGAACCTGTTGACCGACCTGGTGGCCCATGACGGCCAGATCAATCTGCAGATCGTCGATTTCGGCACCAATGCCGTCGATCATATCGTCATCGACCTCAGCAGCGCTGACGATATCGCCAATGTGGTGAGCTTCATCGACGGTTTCAGGGCGGAGGGCGGCACCAATCTGGAAGCCGGCATTCGCACTGCATCTGGGTGGCTGGCGGCGCAGGACGCCGATCCCCAATTCGCCGATTTCGAGGACCTGAGCTTCATCCTGACCGATGGTGGGCCCACACACTACACGGATGATGCCGGACGCACGGTGAGCGCCACAGCGATCGACGCCACCGCCATCAAGGAGGCCGCCGACGCCTATACCGAGCTGGCCGCGCTCAGTAGCGTACGAGCGGTCGGCATCGGTGATGCGACCAGGGAAGATGTTCTCGAGTTTTTCGACAATACGGATGTGTCTGGCACCGGGGCGCTGTCTTACCAGGGCACCGTGGTCGATGGTGTCAGGCTTGCCAATTTCACGCGCGGTTCGACGGACGCGCTGAGGGTGGAGACCTGGACCAAGGTCTCCGACGCCAACACGGTGGCGGCCCAGTTCGGGGGCAAGTTGCGGATCAGGGACAACGCCAATGACGACCAGGCGGCGGAAGTGGTCAGTACCTCTTTCTTCGTCGATGACGATCCCGATGACCAGCTGTACACCTCGCTGCTGTTTCGCTACAGCACCAGTGTGTTCAGTCAGTCGAACGATTCGATGGGTTATGTGGTCGAGGTGCGGGAAGGTGGCCAATGGCAGGAGTACGCCAGCAGTTCACTGACCTACGCCCCGAACTGGACGACGGTCGATACCGGCTTTCTCGAGACGGGGGAGTATCGTCTCCGGTTCCTGGTCGACAGCGGCAACCGCACCAACGACAGTCTCGATATCGATCAGATCCGACTGGAGCAGCGCCTGCTCGACGATGGAGACATTCTCGAGACCGGGCAGGTGGAGGTGGTCAATACCGCCGAAGAACTGGAAGCGGCCCTGTTTGGCGGAGGCAGCCAGGCCGAGTTGGCCGCGCTGGGCGATGATGTCCTGGCAGGCAACGAGGGAGACGATGTCCTGTTCGGCGATACCGTCAACAGCGATGGACTGTCCTGGGTGGATGGCGACAGTGGCGAGAGTTTCCAGGCGGGAGAACACGATGGCTTGGGTTATCTCGGCCTTGTCGAGTTCCTGAGGTGGGGCGTGAATGGTGGGGCGGAGCCGACGGATCAGCAGATCATCGACTACGTCAGGGACAACGTCGAGACCCTGGCTATCGCGGATCGGTCTGACGGTGGCAACGACAGCCTGTCCGGCGGTGCCGGTGATGACACCCTGATCGGTGGCGGCGGCGACGACCTGCTGGTCGGCGGTGCCGATGATGATCTGTTGGTCGGTGGTGCCGGGGCCGATGTCTTCGCCTGGGAGTTTGGTGACGCGGGCAGCACAACGGCACCGGCGCAGGATACCGTGGCCGACTTCACCGTCGGTGAGTATGGCGTTGAGGCCGAGGCCGACCGGCTCGATCTTGCTGATCTTCTTCAGGGCGCCGACGAGGACAATCTGGCGGACTACCTTCAGGCCAGTCAGGACGGGGACGATACCCTGTTGTCCATCAGCAGCGAAGGCAACCTGGCGGCTGGAGGTGCCAACGCCGATCAGGTCGTTGTGCTTCAGGGCGTGCAGATGGGCGCAGACGGTGACGCCTTCCTGCAGAACCTGCTCGACGATGGTCAGTTGAGGGTCGAGTAAAGCAGGCGAGGAAGGCAGGCCAGGGAAGGTGGGGTGGGCGGTCAGCCGCCCACCCAGTGACACGGCCTTTGCTGGCAAGGCATGAAAAAGCGCCCCGGGGAGTTGAACGCAACTCGCTCCCCGGGGCGCTTCCTTGTGATTCAAGGCTCGAGTCGGTCTGGCGACAGGCTCGAGCCGTTGACCGTCAGATGCTTCAGGCTTCCTGAGCCACCGGAATCACGTTCGAGGCGGCCTTCTGGTACTCCTCGATTTCGTGGAAGTTCATGTAGCGATAGATCTCGCCGGCCATGGCGTCGAACTCGCCCATGTAGCGACGGTACTCATCGACGCTCGGCAGGCGACCTTCCACGGCGGCCACGGCGGCCAGTTCGGCGGAGGCCAGGAAGACGTCGGCGCCATCACCCAGACGGTTGGGGAAGTTGCGGGTGGAGGTGGATACCACCGTGCTCTTGGCGGCGACGCGGGCCTGGTTACCCATGCACAGCGAGCAACCCGGCATTTCCATGCGTGCGCCGGCGCGGCCGTAGATGCCGTAGTAGCCTTCCTCGGTCAGCTGGTGCTGGTCCATCTTGGTCGGCGGGGCGAGCCACAGCTTGGTCTTCAGGCTGCCGGCGGGCTGCTTCTCGAGCAGCTTGCCGGCGGCGCGGAAGTGGCCGATGTTGGTCATGCACGAACCGATGAACACCTCGTCGATGCTCTGACCTGCCACCTCGGACAGCAGACGGGCGTCGTCCGGGTCGTTGGGGGCACACAGTACCGGCTCCTTGAGCTGCTCCAGGTCGATCTCGATGACCTCGGCATACTCGGCGTCGGCGTCTGCGCGCATCAGGCTCGGGTCGGCCAGCCACTCTTCCATGGCCAGGATGCGACGCTCGATGGTGCGCTTGTCACCGTAGCCATTGGCGATCATCCACTTGAGCAGGGTGATGTTCGACTTCAGGTACTCGGAGACAGAGTCTTCGGACAGGGTGATGGTGCAGCCCGCCGCGGAGCGCTCGGCACTGGCATCGGACAGCTCGAAGGCCTGCTCGACGGTAAGATCCTCGAGGCCCTCGATCTCCAGCACGCGACCAGAGAAGGCGTTCTTCTTGCCGGACTTCTCGACGGTCAGAAGCCCCTTCTGGATGGCGTAGTACGGAATGGCATGGACCAGGTCACGCAGGGTGACACCAGGCTGACGCTTGCCCTTGAAGCGCACCAGGATGGACTCCGGCATGTCCAGCGGCATCACACCGGTGGCAGCGGCGAAGGCCACCAGACCAGAGCCCGCCGGGAAGGAGATGCCCATCGGGAAACGCGTGTGGGAGTCACCGCCGGTGCCGACGGTGTCAGGCAGCAGCATGCGGTTCAGCCAGGAGTGGATGATGCCGTCGCCCGGGCGCAGCGATACGCCGCCGCGGTTCATGATGAAGTCCGGCAGGGTGTGGTGGGTTTCCACGTCCACCGGCTTCGGGTAGGCACTGGTGTGGCAGAACGACTGCATGACCAGATCCGCCTGGAAGCCCAGGCAGGCCAGGTCCTTGAGCTCGTCACGGGTCATCGGACCGGTGGTGTCCTGAGAGCCGACGGTGGTCATCTTCGGCTCGCAGTACATGCCGGGCCGCACGCCTTCCAGGCCGCAGGCCTTGCCGACCATCTTCTGGGCCAGGGTGAAGCCCTTGCCGGTGTCCTTGGGCTGCTCGGGCAGACGGAAGACGTCGGACTGCTCCAGACCCAGCGCCTTGCGGGCGTTGTCGGTGAGACCGCGACCGATGATCAGCGGGATACGGCCGCCTGCGCGGACCTCGTCGAGGATGACCTGAGTCTTCAGCTCGAAGGTGGAGATCACTTCGTCGGTGTCGTGACGGCAGACCTTGCCTTCATAAGGGTAGACGTCGATGACGTCGCCCATTTCCATCTTCGACACATCCATCTCGACCGGCAGGGCGCCGGCGTCTTCCATGGTGTTGAAGAAGATCGGGGCGATCTTGCCGCCGAAGCAGAAGCCACCGGCGCGCTTGTTGGGCACGTTGGGGATGTCGTCGCCGAAGAACCACAGCACCGAGTTGGTGGCGGACTTGCGCGAGGAACCGGTACCCACCACATCGCCGACGTAGGCCACCGGGAAGCCCTTGGCCTTGACCGCTTCGATTTGCGCCATGGGGCCCTTGGTACCGGGGACTTCGGGCTCGATGCCGTCACGCTCGTTCTTGAGCATGGCGTTGGCATGCAGCGGAATATCCGGACGTGACCAGGCGTCGGGGGCCGGGGACAGGTCGTCGGTGTTGGTCTCGCCGGGCACCTTGAACACGGTCAGGGTGATCTTGTCGGCCAGTGCCGGCTTGGACAGGAACCATTCGGCGTCGGCCCAGGACTGCATCACGTCCTTGGCCACCTCGTTGCCGGCCTTGGCGCGGTCGGCGACGTCGTGGAAGGCGTCGAACATCAGCAGGGTGTGCTTGAGCTGCTCGCCGGCTTCCTTGGCAAGCTCGGCATCATCGAGCAGTTCGACCAGGGTCGCGATGTTGTAACCACCCTGCATGGTGCCCAGCAGCTTGACGGCATGCACCTTGTCGATGAGCGGAGATTCGGCTTCGCCCTTGGCCAGGGCGGTCAGGAAACCGGCCTTGACGTAGGCGGCCTCGTCCACCCCGGGCGGAACGCGGTTGGTCAGCAGGTCGAGGACAGTCTCTTCTTCTCCGGCGGGCGGCGCCTTGAGCAGTTCGACCAGTTCGGCGACCTGTTCGGCGTTCAGCGGCTTGGGGGGAATGCCTTCCTGGGCACGCTCTTCGACATGTTGGCGATAGGCTTCAAGCACGTGGGGGCCCTCATTGGTTTGTGGTGGTCACGCTCGAACGCGTCTCGCTCGAACGTGAGGGACACGCTGTCAACGGTGGCCGGGATTCTAGAATAAACTGTCGACAATGTTAAGAGAGCCCGTCATGACGGGCTCTGAACTTTGGTCGCCGAGGCCGGTTCGTGCCTATTCGACTGGGGTAGGGGTGTGTCCGCTCGAGGCAGGCGTTACCATGTGCCGATTCAATTTTTAGCACGATGAGGTGTCCGACGATGACCCAAGTTGTGGTGTCGCCCTGCGTCGGGCTGTGTTCGACCACGGTGGGCGACAACGTCTGCCGCGGCTGTCAGCGCCATGATCAGGAAATTCTGCGCTGGTTCTCGCTGGATGGCGATGAGCGCGAGAGGCGGATCGGGGAACTGGACGCCCTGCGTATCGAGGTAGCCGCGAATTTCGTCGAGGTGATCGACGAAGACCTGCTGGAGCGCCAGATGCGACGCCATCGCGTGCGTTTTCGTTCGTCTCAGCCGGCGGCGTCGCGTGTGATAGAGCTTCTGAGGGTGGGGCGTGATCGTATCGGCGACCTGGCAGCCTACGGTATCGTGCTGCGCCGAGGTGTGCCGGACCAGCCTCAGCAGTTGTACGCCGCCATCAGCCAGGCCCTTCAGCAGGCCGGCGAAGAACGTCGGACACTTCATCTCGAGTCCGGGCCCGATGGGGCCCAGCAATGGAAACCGCTTTCATGAATGTCACCATCAGCCCCGACCATGACACCTCGCTGCCTGAGGAGCTTCTCGATTTCCTGCCGTGTGCGACGCCGAATGCATGGGTCGAGTGGGCGCTGGAGAATGAAACCCTGTTGTTGATCGATCACGCCCAGTGCGAGAAGAAAGCGGCGTCCACGGCCATGAGCCTGATGTATCGCTACGTGGATCACGTCGACCTGCTGACCAAGATGTCGCAGTTGGCCCGTGAAGAGCTTCTGCACTTCGAGCAGGTCGTGAAAATCATGCGCGCCAGGGGGATTGAGTACCGCCATCTCAGCGCATCGCGCTATGCTGAAGGACTGAGGGAACTGGTCAGGCGCGATGAGCCGGAGCGTCTGGTGGATGTGCTGATCGTCGGTGCCTTGATCGAGGCGCGCAGTTGTGAACGCTTTGCGCGACTTATTCCACATCTCGACGACGAACTTGCCAAGTTCTACCGAGGTCTGGTTAAGTCGGAAGGACGCCACTTCGAGGACTACATCACACTGGCGAGCCAGCTTTCAGACGCGCCGATAGAAGCGCGCATTGCGGTCTTCAAGGCCCGCGAAGAGCAACTTGTGACGACCCCGGACGTCGCCTTTCGATTTCACAGCGGTGTGCCGGCCTGAGGCCGATAGCACCGCCACGCAGGGACACCATCATGCGGGACGCCCAACACGATGCTTCCCAGATAACGGACCAGGACCACCTGGCACTCTTTGGGCACTTTTCCCTCAACCTGGGAGACGATGTCCTCGTTCAATTCAGCTACGACAAGGTCAAGGCGCTGCTGGTCTACCTGCTGCTGCATCAGCAGCCGGTCAACCGCGCGACCCTGGCCGAACTGCTGTGGCCTGACCAGGGGTTGTCCTCCGGTCGCACCAACTTGAGACATGCCCTTCACTGTCTGCGCCAGTCGCTGGGGGATGAGGCCGACAAGGTGTTGACGGTGTCGCGCCAGACCATCGCCTTTCAACTGCCGGCACAATGGGGGTTCGATGTTCATGACCTGCAGCGGCTGCTGGAGGGCAGTCGTGACATCGACACCCTGGAAGAATTGCTGGGGTTGTATCGAGGCGACCTGGTGGAGGAGCTGCAGCTGCCGGCCTGTCCCGACTTCCAGCGTTGGCTGATTCAGGTGCGCAACGAGTGGCGCCAGCGAGTCATTCGCTTCGCTGAAGACGTGCTCGACCAGGAAGGCAGCATCCCCGATGCGCTGTTGCAGGAGCTGGTCAGCCGATTTTCCGGCTACGCTCCCTTTCATGAAAAGCTGGTGCGCCAACTGGCCGAGCAAGGCCAGATGGCGGCGGCGCATGAGCAGTACAACGCCTTCCTGCAGTTGCTGGCGCTGTCCGGGCAACAGCCAGACCCCAGTTTCCTGCAGTTGGCTTGCTATTGGTCCGACGGGCAGCCCGAAAACCCGTCGTTGTCGCCCAAGGGCGCCTTCTCGCGGACCCTGGCGATAGACAGTCCGCCGCTCGGCGAAGAGGAGGTCGAGCACCGGCAGCTGTCGGTCATGGCGATTCGCCTGACACTGGACGGCGACATGGGCAGCCGGGCCGAGACACGGGCCTGTCTGGCATTGCAGATTGAACTGATGCGCTGGCTTGAGAAGCAGTGCCACCATCTGGGTGGCTTCTGGTTGCCCGGGGCCACGGGCGGGCTGGGGCTTGCCTGTTTCGGTACCCATGGGCCGGCGCATCAGCTGGCCGAACTGGTGGCACTGTACGAACACTGTCGACGTCTGTTGGCGGAAGAGTCGCAGCGACACTGGACCGGTGAAGGGAGCCTGCCCCGCATGACCCTGGCGGCGGGCCTGAACAGCGGCCAGGTGGTCTATCTGCCGTCGCGCCACCTGGTGGACCCGCTGGGTCAGGTGACCCAGCGGGCACTCGACTTGATGAGCGCCGCCGAGGGCAGCGAACTCGTCATTTCTCAGGAGGCCAGCCAGCACATGCCGCCGGCGCTGGACCTGCAACCGAGGTTGTTTTCCCGGTTGGTGGCAAGCGACGGCCGAGTCCGCCTGCGTGCCCTGGTGCTGGGCACCAATGAGGGCGGCCGTGACGCGACGCCGCCGAGCCTGGTGGGGCGCGAAAACGCGCTGCGCATGCTGCGCGATGCCCTGGCGCGGGCCGGTATCGGTCTGCGTCAGAGCGTGCTGGTGAAGGGGCCTTCCGGGCTTGGCAAGTCGGCTCTGCTGGTGGGGTTTCGTCACCTTGAGCAGAGTCGCGACGCCACCATCTGCTGGCAGCCCAACACCCGCATGTCGGTGCAGGAATCCTATGGTGTGGCGCGCCACCTGGTGCGCTGGCATCTGGGGGGCGAGATCGACAGCGAGGGCCTGGCCGCGTTGGTCGAGCGCCTGGGGCTAAGCGAGCTGGATGACGACGATATTCGTTGGCTCGAAGAGGCCATGGGTATTCGCGAACCTCACGAAGTCTCGCTGCTGGCGCAGAGCAGCGAGGCGGTGGAAGCGGTGGTGGCGCTTCTGCATGGGCTGATTCATGAGCTGTCACAGGAACGTCCGCTGGTACTGATGATCGACGACCTGCAGTGGGTCGACGAGCCATCGTTCAAGGTGCTGGCCGGCCTCCAGGCGCGGCTGCCGATCAACTGTCCGCTGTTGTTGATCGCCAGCCATCATGGTCGTGAATCCTTGCCCACCCGACTGCACTGGGATCAGCAGATTGCGCTTGGCAGGCTCGACGCCATGCAGTCGTCGCGGCTGTTGACCCAGCTGGCTCGTCGCTATCGGCTGCATCTGTCGCCGCGCCTGCGAGGTCAGATCATCGAGCGCTGCGATGGCGTCCCGCTCTACCTGCAGGAGATCTGTCGTCGTCTCGACATGGACCGGCGGGAAGGGCGTAGCGTCCAGCTCGACGAACTGCCCCACGGCCTGCTTGGCCTGTTGACCAGTCGCATCGATCAACTGGATGGCGATCGCGAAGTGGCGCACATCGCGGCGGTGCTGGGTCGCCACTTCCGCTTCGACTTTCTGGCCGAGTGCAGTGGTTGGGAGCCGGAACGGCTGAGCCGGGCGCTGGAAGAAATGCGTCGACTCGAGATCATCGAGCCGTCCGATGGTGACGTGGGGGCGCGAGAATTTCAGTTCACCCACCAGCTGCTGCATGAGGCAGCCTATCTTTCCTGTCCGCGTGACGTGCGGGTCGACATGCATCGCCGCGTGGTTCAGTTGATTGAAGAGCGTTTCCCGGTGTGGATCAGTCGTCATCCCGGTGACTTCGCCATGCACCTGCGGCGCAGCGGTCACTACGCTCGAGGCGCGCGCTACTTCGAGCTTGCCGCCCGGGAGGCGCTCAAGGTCAGTGCCAATCGCACGGCGCTGAAGATGGCCGACGCTGGCCTCGCCAGTCTGCGCCAGGTCGAGCCCCAGGCAGAGCGTGAAATCAGCCTGCTGACGGTGCGTGGTCAGGCCGCTTTCGCCCTGGAGGGGCATGGTTCGCCTACCGCCCACGAGAGCTTCGTCAAGGCACGCGAGCTGCTGGCAGAGTGCACCACCGACCTCGAGGATGAGGACGATCTCGAGCAGGCGTTCCTGGTCAAGTGGGGACTATGGGTTGGCTGCAGTCAGCGCAACGCCCACGCCGACGCCTTTCTGCTGGCCTCGCGGCTGAACGATCTCGCCTTGCGCCTTGAGGACCCGCGCTACCAGCGCCTGGCCGACTACGCCGGGGCAAGCTGTGAGTACTGGGCTGGCAGAATTCGCCAGGCCTATGACCATCTGGAAGAGCTAGATCCGCTGAACAAGCCGATGATGATCGAGTGGTTGCCGTTCTCTGACCACCCGCAGGTGGCGGCTGCCTGCTTCCAGGGATGGGCGCTGTGCCTGCGTGGCGACTACCAGCGGGCGGAACGTCATGTGGAATCGGCCATCCGCCTGGCGGAAGAGATCCATCATCCCGGCAGTCTGGCGATGGCGCTGATGTACGCCTCCGCGTTGTACCGCCAGCTTGGGCATGTCCACGAGGCGGCCAATCGGGCCCAGCGAGCGTATGAGCTCACCGGCAGCTCCGATCTGCACCTATGGCAGGTCGCCTCCCGTGCGGTACTGGGATGGCAGCAGGCGTTGGCGGGGAGTCGTGAAGGCCTGCAGCAGCTTCAGGCGGCCCACGAGGAACTGGCGGAAGTGACCGGCCGGGACCCGAGTCAGCGTCCGAACCTGTGGTACGTGGACGCCTGTCTTGCCATGGGGGAGCTGGAGCAGGCCGAAGACTATCTGGATCAGTGTCTGCTGATGGCCCGAGAGCGCACGACGCTGTTTGTCCCGGAGCTTGCCACCCAGTTGGCGCTGGTACGCCACCGCCTGGGTCGCGACGCCGAAGCGGTACGGACCCTCGCCGAGCAGGCGCGTACCCAGGCGGAGCGGGACGGCAACCTTCATCAATTGCTCGGGGCCCTGGAAGTCTGGCTGACGTGTGTCGATCCTGACGACGATGCGGTTCGAAGCGAGTTTCGCCGCCTGCTGTCCCAGGTCAGCCTGAGTGATGCGCCGGTGTTGATGCGCTGGCGAAGCCTGCTCGATCGCCGGGTATCGCAGACGACCGACGCTTGATGCGCTAGCTGCCCCTTCACTGACGTCTCACCGACAAGACGACGCCCGACTGGCTTGGCCAGTCGGGCGTTTCTGTTGCTTTCTCCCAGGCGCCTTGCGCTGTCAGCTCTAGGGCTTGTCTGAAAAGTGCCTGCGCTCGGTAATACGGCGTTAAAAATCGGATCAAAATGCTCATTTACACCCCGTAAACTGCGCTTTCTCACCGATTTTTGCCTTGTCTAACCTTCGCTCGTCGACTTTTCGGACAGCGCCTAGGCGTCCCCAGTCTGCGTGTTCTCGCCGCCAGCGCTCCTGGCAAGGGCCAATTTCGCACCACGCTGTTCCGAAAACAGCATGAAACAGACGATAAAACGTACAAAAGTGGCAGCAAAAAGCATGGTTTTCTATGGTGACTAGGAGGAAAGCAGTATCTCGGAAGGTGCATTACTTGATCGTAGCGACTATTGGCCATTGGTACAGTGTGTAACGACGTGTAACGTAAGTAGTATTATTCGTACCAGTTTACTAGCCATTGTCTTACGCTCCGTTACGAAAAGTTCGAGGACCCCGTGCCTGTTACCATCGCTACTGTCAGCTCATTTCAAGGAAACGCCTGGGTCAAACGGCCGAATGGCGACGTCATCGCTCTGGAAGAAGGGGATCGTCTGGACGTCGGCGATATCGTCATCACGGCGGACGGCGCCCTCGTGACGCTGCAGTTTGCGGACGGCAGGCCCGGTGTCACGCTGGTCGATGCGCAGCAGGTTTCGTTGCCCGAGGATATGGGGCAGGGCGACGCTTCCTCGGTCGAGATTCTGGACCAGCAGCAAGTAACGGAGCTGTTGCGTCTGCTCGAGTCGGAGGTACCCGATCTGCTCGAGGCGATAGAGGCACCTGGCCTGGGGGAAAGTGGCGGTGGCGCGGAAGAAGGCTTCGATTTCGTGCGCCTGTTGCGTATCTCCGAGTCTGTTGATCCCCAGAGTTACTCCTTTGGTGGGGTGGGGGCAGTGGAGTTGCTGGAGCCGGTAGAGAGCGGTGGAACTCCCGTCGCCGACGACGAAGAGGTTTTCCTGGCGGAAGGTGAGCCCGATCTACCGCCGGTCGAAGAGGGAGAAGGCTCCGTTTCGGCCGGAGACAACAGCGTCGTTGAAGGAAGTGGCCAATCTGTCACCGGCAGCGTGGCAGTGACGGCTCCTGCCGGTGTGGCGCGTGTTGCTGTCTCGGGCGTCGATGTATCGGGCGCTTCGGCGGCATCGCCGGTCCTGATCGATGGACAGCACGGTACCCTTGCGATCACCGGCTTCGATCCTGATACCGGGACGATCGACTACGTCTATACCGAAGACGGCCAGCCAGCCGACCACTCTGCCGGAGACGACAGCGTATTTGACCGCTTCGAGGTGGTGGTGACCGACAACCGGGGGGCGCAAGCCAGCGACAGCCTCGACATCAATATCCTCGATACCGTGCCGTTGGCTGAAGATGACGCTGCCCGGGTCGGCGAAGATAGCAGTGCGCCGATTTCCGGTGACCTGCTGGATAACGACCTCGCCAGGTCCGATGGACTGAGTTTCGTAGGTTTCGACGACACTTCAGCAAGATATGGCACCTTCACCGATCACGGTGACGGCACCTGGAGCTACTCCGTCAATACGGTGAATGCGGCGGTGCAGGCCCTTGATGATGGCGAGCATCTGATGGAGACCTTCAGCTACACCGTCAAGGACGCCGATGGCGATATCAGTACTGCGACCTTGACCGTGCTGATCGACGGCAGCACGGATGGTGATCCCAATGTGGTGATCCAGGACAGCGATGGTGACGTCACGGCCGGCGACAACAGCGTAGTGGAGGGCAGTGGCGAGACGGTCTCAGGCGAGATGCTGCTGACAGCCAGCGCAGGAATCGGCACTGCGACCATCGCCGGGTCGGATATTACAAAGGCTACCGCCGACAATCCGGTGGTGATCGACACCGATCAGGGCAAGCTTGAGATCGTCGGCTTTGACAACGGTGCTGTTGATTATCGCTATACCGAGAACTCGCAAGGTGCGGATCACAGCGCCGGCGATGACAGTGTTGTCGATCGCTTCGAGGTAGTGGTCACAGACACTGTCGGTGAAAGCCGTTCTGACAGTCTGGACATCAACATCCTCGATACCGAGCCCGAGGCCGTGGCCGACACCACCAGCACCGCCGAGGACACGGCGGTCAGCTACAACGTGCTGAATAATGACGACGGCACCAGCGACACCCAGGGTGCCGATGGTGCCTCCCTGACCACCGCCACTCTGCGCAATCCGAGCCAGGGCAGCGTGAGCTTTACCAGCGATGGCAGCGTCACCTTTACCCCGGCGGCGGGCTTTGAAGGCCAGGCGGTGATCGACTACACCCTCACCGACGGCGACGGTGATACCGCGTCCTCGACCCTGACCGTGACGGTGGCGGCCGACTCCACGCCGACCATCGACCCGAGCGGCCCGGACGGTGATCCGGCGACCGCCGATGGCGCCTACAGCGTGCTGGAAGCAGGGCTGGACGGCGGAACGAATCAGCCTGCCGGCAGTAACGCCGCCAGCAACAGCGAGAGCACCAGCGGCCAGTTCCAGAGCAGCACCGGCAACGATGACCTGGCGCGCTACGAGGTGCAGAACAGCGACGGCGACTGGGTCGAGATCAACGCCAATGGCACCACGGTCGCCGGCGACTACGGCACCCTGACGGTGAACACCGACGGTAGCTGGTTGTACACCTTGACCGACAACGTCACCCACAGCGGCACCAACCAGACCGGCCTGGACGATAGCCTGGCCGAGACCTTCGGCGTGCGGGTGGTGGACAGCGATGGCGATACCTCCGCCCCGGCCGATCTCACTATCGCCATCGGTGACGATGGCCCGAGTGCGGTGGCTGACACCACCAGCACCGCCGAGGACACGGCGGTCAGCTACAACGTGCTCAACAACAGTGATGACACCAGCGACACCCAGGGTGCCGATGGTGCCACCCTGACCACCGCCGCTCTGCGCAATCCGAGCCAGGGCAGCGTGAGCTTCACCAGCGATGGCAGCGTCACCTTTTCCCCCGGCGGCGGGCTTCGAAGGTAAGGCGGTGATCGACTACACCCTCACCGATGGCGACGGTGATACCGCGTCCTCGACCCTGACCGTGACGGTGGCGGCGGACTCCACACCGACCATCGACCCGAGCGGCCCGGACGGCGATCCGACGACCGCCGATGGCGCCTATAGCGTGCAGGAAGCAGGGCTGGATGGTGGTGCAGATCAGTCCCCGGGCAGTAACGCCGCCAGCAACAGCGAGACCAACAGCGGTCAGTTCAAGAGCAGCACCGGCAACGATGACCTGGCGCGCTACGAGGTGAAGGACAATGACGGCGACTGGGTCCCGGTCAATGCGAATGGCACCACGGTCACCGGTGACTACGGCACCCTGACGGTGAACACCGACGGCAACTGGTCGTACACCCTGACAAGCAGCGCGAGTCAGGACGACAAGGACAGAACGGGTCTGGATGACAGCGTGCCCGAGACCTTCGGTGTGCGGGTGGTGGACAGCGATGGCGATACCTCCGCTGATGGCACCCTGAGCATCGCCATCGGTGACGATGGCCCGAGTGCGGTGGCTGACACCACCAGCACCGCCGAGGACACGGCGGTCAGCTACAACGTGCTCAACAACAGTGATGACACCAGCGACACCCAGGGTGCCGATGGTGCCACCCTGACCACCGCCGCTCTGCGCAATCCGAGCCAGGGCAGCGTGAGCTTCACCAGCGATGGCAACGTCACCTTTACCCCGGCGGCGGGCTTCGAAGGCCAGGCGGTGATCGACTACACCCTCACCGACGGCGACGGTGATACCGCGTTATCGACCCTGACCGTGACGGTGGCGGCGGACTCCACTCCGACCATCGACCCGAGCGGCCCGGACGGCGATCCGACGACCGCCGATGGCGCCTATAGCGTGCAGGAAGCAGGGCTGGATGGCGGTGCAGATCAGTCCCCGGGCAGTAACGCCACCAGCAACAGCGAGACCACCAGCGGCCAGTTCAAGAGCAGCACCGGCAACGATGACCTTGCGCGCTACGAGGTCCAGAACAGCGATGGCGACTGGGTCGAGATCACCGCCGATGGCACCACGGTCACCGGTGATTACGGTAGTCTGACGGTGAACACCGACGGCAACTGGTCGTACACCCTGACAAGCAGCGCGAGTCAGGACGACAAGGACAAAACGGGTCTGGATGACAGCGTGCCCGAGACCTTCGGTGTGCGGGTAGTGGACAGCGATGGCGATACCTCCGCTGATGGCACCCTGAGCATCGCCATCGGTGACGATGGCCCGAGTGCGGTAGCCGACACCACCAGCACCGATAAAGGTACGTCGAAATCCTACAACGTGCTGAAGAATGATGACGGCACCAGCGACACCCCGGGCGCCGATGGCGCGATCCTGACCGAGGCCAGGGTGCAGGGCGGCGATAGCGTCGGTCGCGTAACCTTCACCAGCGACGGTAACGTCACCTTTACCCCGGCGGCGGGCTTCGAAGGCAAGGCGGTCATCGACTACACTCTCACCGACGGCGACGGTGACACCGCGTCCTCGACCCTGACCGTGACGGTGGAGCCCGACGCCACGCCAACCACACCGTCGACCGACACCGATCCGACCACCCAGAGCCCCGTGGCGATCGTCGATGAGGATGGTTTGTCCGGTGGCAACAAGGGCGGTACTGGCGATGTGGACGGACAGTTCACTGTCGCCACTGGAGATCTGGGTTACCGCTTTGGCGACGATGGTGCGGCTAGCACCAAGGCTTTCCAATGGAATCTGACGGATCTGCCCGAGCTCTATACAGCAGACGGGCGCAAGGTCGCGTTCTCACTTGTCGACGGTGGACATACCGTGGCCGGCAGCGTAGCCGGCGCCAGCGGCGCCGAGTCAGTCATCACCATAAAGCTGACAGATGAGGCCGCCGGCGATTACCAGGTGACGCTGCATCAGGCGCTCGAGCACGCCGAGCGCGAAGACGAGAATGATGTGTCATTTGACGTCGGCTATACCATCACCGATGGCGATGGTAGCAAGGCGATAGGCAAGTTGACGGTAGTGATCGATGACGATACGCCGGTGGCCTTCGATACCGTCGATGGCGTGTTGTCTTCAGGCACCGTTGGCGATATCAACTTCGCAGATGGAGCGGGAGCCGACGGCAGGGAAAACGCATGAAAAACCGCGCTACGACGGGCTTCGTAGCGCTTTACCAGTAGGAGCTTATGTGGTCATCTAGCAGCTTTTGCTCATGGATGATCCGATGCTGACACCGTCTCTT
>NZ_JAHVHR010000010.1:0-149902 GCF_019802175.1 Halomonas sp. DP5N14-9 | reverse complement strand
TAAGCGGACCAAACTTGGCTCAAGGTTCAAACGTCTCGTTTGACGAGTCGCTTGCCTTGATATTTCAGTGACAGTGTCACTGACTCATCGGCAAGCGCCCACATGAATTACCTGATCAAATTATTAAAGAGCGTGCTCTGGGCTCTATAGAGAGCTTAAAGAGCTGCTCTCGCGGCACCTAGCCGGAAGAGCGTCTCGCTTTGCTGCGCCGCAGCCCGAATCTTTAACCCGAGCCCTTGTCACAGCGCCCTGCGAGGAAGGCGTATTCTACAGAACCGAAGCGTTTCGTCAAGGCTTTCTTTTTCGCCGTACAAGCGATGCCTGCAGGACCCAAGAAAAAGCGAAGCGAGCCTGACGCACATCCTGCGATGCCGTCCCGACGACTCCGATCGAGTGGCGAGCATTTTACCGATTTCTCGTTGCCCGTCAAGTGGAGAATTTTTCTAAGACTTAAAAAAGCCTTTTCAAAACAATCACTTTTACCACTCTTCACCGCCTGTGACGTTTGCTCGTCGCCGGCAGCGGATGCGTACTTTACGGATCGAGGCCGGCCTTGGCAAGCACTTCGTGTAAAAAAATTTCGACCAAAGGCTAAGCCTGCCCGGCGACGGATTTTGCAGGCCCATGGGTACGCCCGGGGACAGCGCTGCCCACGCTGCCCAAGCCACCGCCCTCCCCTCGTTGGTCTCTACAGCACCAGCAGATCGACAAAGCGATGGACCGGCGTCGTCGCCAGGCGCTCGGCGTCCTGATACAGCGTCATGATCTCGTCGCAACGTCCGGGGGCGAATCGGGTGGCCAGGTGGCGTCGACACTTGGCCTCGAGCACCGCCATGCCCTCTTCGCGACGACGGCGATGACCAATGGGATAGGCCACCTCCACCTTGTCGGTCGCACTACCATCGGTGAACACCACCCTGACCGCGTTGGCGATCGATCGCTTGTCCGGGTCCAGATAGTCCCGTGTATAGCCCTCGTCCTCGACGACCACCATCCTTGCCCGCAGCTCATCGATCTCCGGATGAGCCTGATGAAAGTCATCCTCGTAGTGCTCGGCCTGAAGCTCACCCAGCATCAGCGGTACCGCCACCATGTACTGCAGGCAGTGGTCTCGATCTGCCGGGTTGGCCAGCGCCCCTTCCTTGGAGATGATGCGTATTGCCGACTCATGGGTAGTCAGCTCGATGCGCTCGATCTCATCCAGCCGCCCCTTGACCTCGGGGTGCAGGGTGACCGCCGCCTCGCAGGCCGTCTGGGCATGAAACTCTGCGGGGAAGGAAAGCTTGAACAGGATGTTCTCCATCACGTAGCTGCCAAACGACTGAGGCAGACGTAGACGCCGGGTGTCCTCGGGTTTCAGCGAGAGATCACGATTGGAGTGACTGAAGGAGACATCACAGAAGCCCCAATGGGGAGCGCTCAGGACGCCGGGTATGCCCATTTCCCCGCGCATCGCGATGTCCACCAGACGCGCCGCCCGCGAGGTGGCGTCACCGGCGGCCCAGCTCTTGCGCGAACCGGCATTGGGAGCATGGCGGTAGGTGCGCAGGCTCTGACCGTCGACGAAGGCATGGGATAGCGCCGACAGCGTCTGCTCACGACTGGCGCCGCGCAGCCTGGCGATAGCGGCAGTGGACGCCACCTTGACCAGTAGCACGTGGTCCAGTCCGACACGATTGAACGAGTTCTCCAGTGCCAGCACGCCCTGTATCTCGTGTGCCCGTATCATCGCATCGAGCACCTCGTGCATGACCAACGGGGCTTCGCCTCTGGCCACGCGGCACTGTGAGAGATGGTCGGCCACCGCCAGGATACCGCCCAGATTGTCCGACGGGTGCCCCCACTCCGCCGCGAGCCAGGTATCGTTGTAGTCCAGCCAGCGCACCATGGCTCCGATATCGAAGGCCGCCTTGATCGGGTCCAGTCGATAGGACGTGCCAGGCACCCGCGAGCCACATGGCACCTGGGTGCCTTCCACCAGCGGCCCCAGATGCTTGGTGCATTCTGGGAAGCGCAATGCAAGCAGGCCACAGCCCAAGGTATCCATCAGGCAGTGGCGCGCCGTATCGAAGGCCTCGTCACTATCGATGACGGCGTCCAGCGCATAGTCGGCGATGGCCTTGAGTTCGTCGTCGTAGTCGGGACGAACATTGGATTCGACGGTGCTCATGTCTGCCTCCTTCCAGTGAGCGCTATCGCCCGCTGCCGGCGTGCCTGTACCTGAGCCAGTGCCTGAGCCTGTGCCTGTATCAGGGCAGAGGCCGGGAGTCCGAGGACCAGCGTGGGCGGATGGCGAGAGGTTCGAGAATGGGGGAGAACGACAGCGCCGCCTGGCGGCGGCGCTAATGCAAAAGGTCCGTTGTCAGTATCGTCGTGGTGCGCCACTGGCGCCAGTATCGACACTGGCGGGCTTCATCGGTCGAGAGCGTTATGAATCGAGGACGTCCGCCGGCACCCTGACCTTGCCCTCCATCAAAATGCGGGCACTGCGGCTCATGGTCGCCTCCGTGGCGGTCCATTCCCCGTCCAGCTGTTCAGCTCGCGCCCCGACCCGCAGGGTGCCGGAGGGATGACCGAAGACCACCGAACTGCGCCCCTCGTCGCCGCCGGCAGCCTGGCTGACCAGGGTCCCCGGCACCGCGGCGGCCACTCCGATGGCCACGGCCGCGGTGCCCATCATGGCGTGATGCAGCTTGCCCATGGACATGGCCCGCACCAGCAGATCGATATCGCCTTCGTCGATCTGCTTGCCGCTGGACGCCCGGTAGCCCCGAGGCGAGGCGACGAAGGCCAGCTTCGGCGTGTGCTGACGGCTCGCGGCCTCCTCGAGTCTCGAGATCAGTCCCATCTTCAGCGCGCCGTGGGCCCGTAGCGTCTCGAGCCGATCGAGGGTGGCGGGGTCTGAATTGATATCGTCCTGAAGCTCGGTGCCGTCATAGCCAAGGTCGGCCGCCCTGACGAAGATGGTCGGAATGCCGGCATTGATCAGGGTTGCCTGAAGGCGACCTCCGGCCACCACCTCCTCGGGCACCTCGAGTTCGTCCACCACCTGGCCTGTCGGGAACATCCGCCCTTCGCCGTCGGCGGGGTCCTTGAAGGCCAGGCCGATCTCGGCGGCAGGGAAGGCCACGCCGTCGAGTTCGAAGTCACCGCTTTCCTGCACCTGACCGTCCTGTATCGGCACTCGGGCGACGATGGTCTTTTCGATGTTGGCCTGCCAGATGCGTACCTCCACCTCTCCGTCGGCAGGAATTCGCTCAGGCGGGATCAGTCCGCTCTCGATGGCGAAGGGACCGACCGCCGAGGACAGGTTGCCGCAGTTACCGCTCCAGTCGACAAAGGCCTTGTCGATGGCCACCTGGCCGAACAGGTAGTCGACATCGTGATCCGGCGACTCGCTGGCGCTGACGATGACCACCTTGCTGGTGCTGGAGGTGGCGCCACCCATGCCGTCGGTGTGCTTGGCGTAGGGATCGGGGCTACCGACCAGACGCATCAGCAGGGCGTCGCGCACGGGGCCGGGCTCACGCGCGGCCTCGGGCAGGTCATCCTTGCGCAGGAAGGTACCCTTGCTGGTGCCGCCACGCATGTAGATGGCGGGAATGCGGAGCTGCGGAGCAAAACCGGCCATCACGCCACCTCCGATTCGAGGAAGTCCTGGGCGAAACGCTGCAGCACGCCACCGGCTTCGTAGATCGACAGCTCCTCGAAGGTGTCGAGACGACAGGTCACCGGCACCTCGACGCTTTCTCCGTCACGCCGCTTGATCACCAGGGTCAGGCTGGCCCCCGGCTGGATGTCGCCGCGGACATCGAAGGTCTCGCTGCCGTCGATGCCGAGGGTCTTGCGCGTGGTCCCCTCCTCGAACTGCAGCGGCAGTACCCCCATGCCGATCAGGTTGGTGCGGTGGATGCGCTCAAAGCCCTCGGCCACGATAACCTCGACACCGGCCAGACGCACACCCTTGGCGGCCCAGTCACGGGAGGAACCCTGACCATAGTCGGCCCCGGCGATCACGATCAGCGGCTGCTTGCGCGCCATGTAGGTCTCGATGGCCTCCCACATGCGCATGACTTCGCCCTCGGGCTCGAGGCGAGCCAGTGAGCCCTGCTTGACCTCACCGTCGACCACCGCCATTTCGTTGATCAGCTTGGGGTTGGCGAAGGTCGCCCGCTGGGCGGTCAGGTGATCACCTCGATGGGTGGCGTAGGAATTGAAGTCCTCCTCCGGCAGGCCCATCTTGGCCAGGTACTCCCCCGCCGCGCTGGTCGGCAGGATGGCATTGGACGGCGACAGGTGGTCGGTGGTGATGTTGTCCCCCAGCACCGCCAGGGCGCGCAGCCCGGTCAGCGAGCGCTCGGCGGCCAGCGCACCCTCCCAGTACGGCGGACGCCGGATATAGGTGCTCATCTCGCGCCAGTCGTACAGCGGGCTGATGTCCTTCGACCTGTCGAAGGTGGTGTCGAACATCGGGATGTAGACGTCGCGGAAGTGCTCCGGCTTGACGCTCTCGGCGATGATCGCATCGATCTCGTCATCCGCCGGCCACAGATCCTTCAGAGTGATCGGGTTGCCCTCGTCGTCTTCGCCCAAGGCGTCCTTCTCGATATCGAAGCGCACGCTGCCGGCGATGGCGTAGGCCACCACCAGCGGCGGAGAGGCCAGAAACGCCTGCTTGGCGTAGGGGTGGATACGCCCATCGAAGTTGCGGTTACCCGACAGCACGGCGGTGGCGTAGAGATCACGCTCGACCACCTCCTTTTGAATCACCGGATCGAGCGCACCACTCATGCCGTTGCAGGTGGTGCAGGCAAAGCCAACAATGCCGAAGCCGAGCTGCTCGAGCTCACCGAGCAGGTTCGACTCCTCCAGATACAGCTGCACCGCCTTGGACCCCGGCGCCAGCGAGGTCTTGACCCAGGGCTTGCGGGTCAGGCCCAGCGCGTTGGCGCGCTTGGCCAGAAGCCCCGCGGCGATGACGTTGCGCGGATTGGAGGTATTGGTACAGCTGGTGATGGCGGCGATGATCACTGCGCCATCGGGCATCTCGCCGTCCTTCTGCTCGTAGGGGGCAGCGATGCCGCGACTGGCAAGCTCTCGGGTAGAGACCCGGTTGTGCGGACTCGAAGGCCCCGCCAGGGTGCGCTCCACCTTGGACAGGTCGAAGTGCAACACCCTTTCGTAGTCGGCGTTGACGAGGCTGTCGGCCCACAGGCCGGCGGCCTTGGCGTAGGTCTCCACCAGTTCGATCTGCTCCGGCTCGCGCCCGGTCAGCTTGAGGTAGTCGAGGGTCTGATCGTCGATGTAGAACATCGCGGCGGTGGCGCCATACTCCGGCGTCATGTTGGAGATGGTGGCACGATCACCCAGTGTCAGGTGCCCCGCGCCTTCACCGAAGAACTCGAGATAGCTCGACACCACCCGTTCGCTGCGCAGGTATTCGGTCAGCGCCAGCACGATATCGGTGGCGGTGATGCCGGGCTGGGGCTTGCCGCTGAGCTCCACCCCGACGATGTCAGGCAGTCGCATGTAGGAGGCACGCCCCAGCATCACGCTTTCGGCCTCGAGCCCACCCACCCCGACGGCGATCACGCCGAGGGCGTCCACGTGGGGCGTGTGACTGTCGGTGCCCACCAGGGTGTCGGGGAAGGCCACGCCATCACGGGCCTGGATCACCGGCGACATCTTCTCCAGGTTGATCTGGTGCATGATGCCGTTGCCGGGGGGGATCACGTCGACGTTCTCGAAGGCTTCGCGGGTCCAGTTGATGAAGTGGAAGCGGTCCTCGTTGCGCCGATCCTCGATGGCGCGGTTCTTGTCGAAGGCGCCCTCCTCGAATCCCGGGTGCTCCACCGCCAGCGAATGGTCGACGATCAGCTGGGTCGGCACCACCGGATTGACCTTGGCCGGATCACCACCCTTCTCGGCGATGGCGTCACGCAGGCCGGCCAGGTCGACCAGCGCCGTCTGCCCGAGGATGTCGTGGCACACCACCCGCGCGGGGAACCAGGGAAAGTCGAGTTCGCGCTTGCGCTCGATGATCTGGGACAGCGCCGCCGTGAGATCCTCCGGTGGACAGCGGCGCACCAGGTTCTCGGCCAGCACTCGGGAGGTGTAGGGCAGTCGGTCGTAGGCGCCGGGAGAGATGGCGTCCACCGCCTCCCGGGTATCGAAGTAGTCAAGGTCAGTCCCCGGCAGGGGCTTGCGATAGTCGGTGTTCATGGGCGTCACGGTCTCGGGCGCCCGAGGGCACGGCCCTCGCGGCGCGAATATGGTAGGAAGGCGGCGGAGCCACTTGTGCCTGCGCATGACCATGACCACAACCATGACCATGCGCGCGCCCCGCCGCTCGAGCCTCGGGATACCGTTGGGGTACCTTCGGGAGAGC
Source organism: Halomonas sp. DP5N14-9 (assembly GCF_019802175.1). NCBI lineage: Bacteria > Pseudomonadati > Pseudomonadota > Gammaproteobacteria > Oceanospirillales > Halomonadaceae > Halomonas > Halomonas sp. DP5N14-9. The sequence continues at coordinate 143,514 of NZ_JAHVHR010000010.1, read as the reverse complement.
CCCGGGCTCAGTCACGCTCTTCGATGGGTACCCATTCGCTGTGGGCCGGGCCGGTGTAGTCGGCGCTGGGGCGGATGATGCGGTTGTTCTCGCGCTGCTCGAACACGTGGGCGCACCAGCCAGTCACCCGAGAACACACGAAGATCGGGGTGAACAGCTTGGTCGGGATATCCATGAAGTGATAGGCGCTGGCGTGGAAGAAGTCGGCGTTGCAGAACAGCTTCTTCTCGCGCCACATCACCGCTTCGACCCGCTCGGACACCGGGTACAGGCGGGTGTCGCCCACGTCGTCGGCGAGCTTCTTCGACCAGTGCTTGATGATGGCGTTGCGCGGGTCGGACTCGCGATAGATGGCGTGTCCGAAGCCCATGATCTTTTCCTTGCGCTCGAGCATGCCGAGGGTCTCGCGTTCAGCTTCTTCGGCGCTCTGCCAGTTCTCGATCATCGCCATCGCCGCCTCGTTGGCGCCGCCATGCAGCGGGCCACGCAGGGAGCCGATGGCCCCGGTGACGCAGGAATGCATGTCGGACAGGGTCGATGCACAGACACGAGCGGTAAAGGTCGAGGCGTTGAACTCGTGCTCGGCGTAGAGGATCAGCGAGACGTTCATCACCCTGGCATGCAGCTCGGAGGCCGGCTCGTCACGCAGCAGGTGCAGGAAGTGCCCGCCCACCGACTCATCGTCGGTCTCGGTGTCGATGCGCACGCCATCATGGCTGAAGCGGTACCAGTAGCAGATGATCGAGGGCAGCGCCGCCAAGAGGCGATCGGAGACGTCCTGCTGCTGGCTGAAGTCGGCCTCGGTTTCCAGGTTGCCGAGCATCGAAGCACCGGTACGCATCACGTCCATCGGGTGGGCGTCCGCCGGGATCTGCTCGAGCACCGTCTTGAGCGCCTCGGGCAGACCGCGCAGGCCCTTCAACTTGGTGATGTAGGCGTCCAGCTCGCTCTGGTTGGGCAACTTGCCCTTGAGCAGCAGGTAGGCCACCTCCTCGAAGCGGGCCTTATCCGCCAGTTCCTTGATGTCGTAGCCGCGATAGGTCAGGCCCGAGCCACTCTGGCCCACAGTGCACAGTGCAGTCGCACCGGCGCTCTGTCCCCGCAGACCGGCTCCTCCAATCGGTTTATCAGCCATGGCGTATCTCCATTTTCGTCATTGGTCGTTATTATAGAAAGGCATGAAAGGCGTGCTGGACGCCCGAGGGTCTCTCAGTCCTTGGCCTCGTCGAACAGCGCGTCGAGCTTGCGCTCGAAGTCGTGGTAGCCCAGCACGTCGTAGAGCTCATCGCGGGTCTGCATGGTGTCGACCACGTCGCGCTGGTGTCCGTTGTCGTGAATGCTCTGGTAGACCTTGAGCGCGGCAGCGTTCATGGCGCGGAACGCCGACAGCGGGTAGAGCACCATGCTGCACCCCACCTCGGCCAGTTCCTGCTGACTGAACAGCGGGGTGGCGCCGAATTCGGTGATGTTGGCCAGGATCGGGGCATCCACCCGCTCGCAGAAGGCGCGATAGTCGTCGAGGGTGTGCACCGCCTCGGCGAAGATCGCATCGGCACCGGCCTCGATGCAGGCGTTGGCGCGGTCGATGGCCGCGTCGAGTCCTTCCTTCTGGAAGGCATCGGTACGGGCGATCAGGTAGAACTCCGGATCGATGCGCGCGTCGGCAGCAGCCTTGACCCGATCCACCATCTCCTGCTGGGACACGATCGCCTTGTTGGGGCGATGGCCACAGCGCTTCTGCGCCACCTGGTCTTCCAGGTGCACGGCAGCGACCCCAGCCCGCTGCATCTCCTTGACTGTACGCCCGATATTGAAGGCGCCCCCCCAGCCGGTATCGATATCCACCAACAGCGGAAGGTCACTGGCCCCGCAGATGCGATGGGCGTCTTCCACCACATCGTTCATGGTGGTCATGCCCAGGTCCGGCAACCCGAAGGAAGCATTGGCAACGCCACCGCCGGACAGATAGATCGCCTGATGCCCGACCCGCTCGGCCAGCATCGCGGTGTAGGCGTTGATGGTGCCGACGATGGGCAGCGGGCTATTGGCGTTGAGCGCCGCACGAAAGCGGGCACCAGGGGTCGAAGTGGACGAGGATGTCATGGGGGGCTCCAGTCAGGGGAAAGTAAGATCAGGTCACCAGGCCGTTGCCGGCGACCACCTGGGGTTCGTCGCGCCCCTCCAGCGAGGCGGCGTAGCGCGCCATCACGTTCTCGCGGGAGGCGCTGACGTGGCGACGCATCAGCAGCTCAGCCAGCTCGGCGTCACCCGCCTCGATGGCGTCGACGATACGGTGGTGCTCGACGAAGGCCTTCTGCGGACGTGCACCGCTGGCGCTGAACTGGGTGCGATACATCCGGACCAGGTAATAGAGGTCGTCGCACAAGAGGGCCATCAGCATGCGATTGTGGCTGCCCACCACGATACGATAGTGGAAATCCAGGTCGCCCTCGCGCTGATAGTAGGCCTCACCGCTGGCCAGATCAGCCTGCTTCTCGTGCACCGCCAGCACTTCTCGGAGGCCGGCGATCTCGCTGGCGGTCATATGCTCGGCGGCGATCCTGGCGGCCATGCTTTCCAGCGCCTCGCGCACGTCGAACAGCTCCATCAGCTCCTTCATGGACAGCTTGACCACCCTGGCACCCACATGGGGTACTCGTTCGATCAGCCGGTGAGCCTCGAGTCGTCGCATGGCCTCGCGCAGCGGCCCACGAGAAATACCGTAGGCCTTGGACAGTCCCGGCTCGGTGATCTTGCTGCCCGGCGCCAGTTCTCCCCGGACGATGGCGTCCTGCAATTGATGAAAGACCCGCTCGGCGAGGGTTCTGACTTCGGGGGTGGCGGGGGTCTCGTATTCGGCGCTGGTCATGGGATCATTGTCGACAATGTTGGGATAACGGAAATGTAAGATACGCCAAGGCGCGGGTCAATGGCCTGATCAGGCTCATAACCTTAACCATTGGTTGTAGACAATGCCATCCATCTTCCTTGTGCTGTCGACAATGCAGCGTTGACTCGCGCCATCCTTCCACAACGACAAGCCCTGTCGTTGCCCGTAGAATATGCCGCCTGCAACGCCCGAGGCCCCGAATGAACTCCGAGCTCCAGACCACCTCCCTGCCCTACCACGCGACCCCCCTGCGCTATTTCGAGTCTCTGCGCTCGAGGCCCGGAGCGGTGCTGTTGGACAGCGGCCGGCCCCAGGCCCCCGGCGGACGATTCGATATCCTCTCGAGCGACCCCATCGAATGGCTGGAAGTCGATCAGCATGGTCTGCCCAGAGACTCGAGCGGCAGGGCCCTCGAGGGTTCCGCCTTCGACGCCCAGCAGCGTCTGCTCGAACGCCTGCCCCGTCCACGCCAGCCGCTTGATCTTCCCTTCGTCGGCGGGCTGATCGGCTACTGGAGCTACGACCTGGGCCGGCAACTGGCGGGAATCGAAGGGCCTTCACAGACCGCCACCGCCCTGCCTCAGGCCCGGCTCGGCCTGTATGACTGGGCGCTGATTCAGGACCACCAGGAGCGCCGCTGCCTTCTCGTCGCCTCCCCCGAACGGCGCCAGCAGGTACAGACCTGGCTGGCGACAGCGACACCTGCCGGCGACTTTTCGCTGAGCTCCGCCTTCACCTCCAACCTGAGCGAAGCGGGCTACCGCGATCGCTTTGCCAAGGTGCAGGACTATATCCGTGCCGGAGACTGCTACCAGATCAATCTGGCTCAACGGTATTCGGCGGATTACCGGGGAGACCTGTGGCAGGCCTATCTCCGCCTGCGTGACGCGACGCCGACCCCCTTCGCCGGCTTCATGGCCTGGCAGTGCGCAGGGCGCGAACAGGCGCTGCTGTCGCTGTCGCCCGAACGCTTCGTCGAAAGCCGCCAGGGCGAGGTGGAGACGCGTCCGATCAAGGGAACACGGCCACGGGGGGCCAATGAGCAGGAGGATGCAGCCCTGGCACAGGAGCTGTCCTCGAGCATCAAGGATCGTGCCGAGAACGTGATGATCGTGGACCTTCTGCGCAATGATCTGGGTCGCGTGTGTCAGCCCGGCACGGTGAAGGTCCCCCAACTGTGCGGACTGGAAAGCTACGCCAATGTTCACCATCTGGTGAGCGTGGTGAAGGGACGCCTACCCGCCGAGACGCCACCGCTCAAGCTGCTGGAAGCGGCCTTCCCCGGTGGCTCGATCACCGGCGCCCCCAAGATTCGCGCCATGCAGATCATCGACGAACTGGAGCCGGATCGACGCAGCGCCTACTGCGGTAGCCTCGGCTACGTCGATGTGCGTGGCCATATGGATACGTCCATCGCCATCCGTACCCTGGTCGCCGATGCCGGCCGACTGCACATCTGGGGCGGTGGTGGCCTGGTGGCGGATTCTCGGGAACAGGCCGAGTACACAGAGACCCAGGACAAGATTCGCCATCTAATGGCCGCCCTGGGCACTGCGACTGACTCGCGCTAGACAGGAACAGGCCGACCTACCATAAAGAAACCCAGGACAAGATTCGCCATCTGATGGCCGCCCTGGGCACTGCGACTGACTCGCGCTAGACAGGAACAGGCCGACCTACCATAAAGAAACCCAGGACAAGATTCGCCATCTGATGGCCGCCCTGGGCACTGCGACTGACTCGCGCTAGACAGGAACAGGCCGACCTACCATAGAGAAACCCAGGACAAGATTCGCCATCTAATGGCCGCCCTGGGCACTGCGACTGACTCGCGCTAGACAGGAACAGGCGGACCTACCATAAAGAGACCCATGACAAGATTCGCCATCTGATGGCCGCCCTGGGCACACCTGCCAAATAGTAATAAGAAACCTTACCGCTAATCGATAAACGCTATATAAGAACCGAACCAATCGATATTGGGGCGATGGCGGCGGGTTTTGGTAGGGTATCGGCAAAACCCCCAGTGGAGGTCGCCGTGACGTCCTTTGACCCCAATGCATTCGTCCTGGCCAATGACCAGGCGACACCCAAGAATATCCTGAAAGCCGCCTACGAGGCCTTCGGCGAACTGACCGTGTCATTCTCCGGCGCCGAGGACGTGGTGCTCGTCGACCTGGCGCTCAAGGTCGCGCCCAAGGACAAGGTCAAGGTGTTCAGCCTGGACACCGGGCGTCTGCACGCCGAGACCTACGAGTTCTTCGAACGAGTCCGCAATCACTATGATATCGAGCTCGATATTCGCTTCCCCGATCAGCAGGCAGTGCAGTCGCTGACCAGCGAGAAGGGACTGTTCAGCTTCTATCAGGACGGCCACCACGAGTGCTGCGGCATCCGCAAGGTAGCGCCGCTGCGCCAGCGCTTGGCAGGCCTGCCGGTGTGGGTCACCGGCCAGCGTCGGGACCAGAGCCCGGGCACCCGTTCGAAGCTGCAGATCGCCGAGCGCGACACCGCCTTCGGCAGTGACGATCAACCGCTCTACAAGATCAACCCGCTGACCCACTGGACCAGCGAAGACGTGTGGAACTACATTCGCTCCTTCGATGTGCCCTACAACGCCCTGCACGAAAAGGGGTACGTCAGTATCGGCTGCGCGCCCTGCACCCGCCCCATTCTGCCGGGCCAGCATGAACGTGAGGGTCGCTGGTGGTGGGAAGACCAGGGTGGCAAGGAATGCGGGCTGCATGCCCTCAACCTGCCTCAGGCGGCCACCAGTTGACGTTCTGAGGTACCTGGCTGCACAGCCTCACAAGATCGCAAAGGCCCCGGACTCGCTTGAGTCCGGGGCCTTTCCGTTCATGACGACGTCAGTGAAGCTCGCCTGACGCCACCTCGCCGCGGTCAGCGCACCGGCAGGCTGATCTTGTCGAACAGCGCGTGTTCATGGCGCGGTCCCGCTGCCAGGGCAGCGTCGACCAGATCACGGTCCAGATGGTCGGCAAACTGCTGCAGGAAGTCATACATGTAGCCACGCATGAAGGTGCCGCGGCGGATACCGATCTTGGTCGTGGAGCTCTCGAACAGATGGCTGGCGTCCAGCGCTACCAGATCCTCATCGAGCACCTCGTCCACCGCCATGTGCGCCACGATGCCGACCCCCAGCCCCAGACGCACATAGGTCTTGATCACATCGGCGTCGGCGGCGGTCAACACCACATTGGGAGAGAGTCCACGGGCACGGAAGGCGTCGTCGAGCTGCGAGCGTCCGGTGAACCCGAACACGTAGGTCACCAGCGGGTGCTTGGCCAGTTCGTCGAGTCCCAGACGCTCGACCTCGGCCAGGGGGTGATCCCGCGGCACCAGGATACAGCGGTTCCAGCGATAACACGGCAGCAACACCAGGTCGTTGAACAGTTCCAGCGACTCGGTGGCGATGGCGAAGTCGGCCTGTCCCTCGCTGACCATCTGAGCGATCTGCTTGGGCGTCCCCTGCTGCATATGCAGAGCGACATCCGGGTAGCGCTGGGTAAAGTTCTGGATCACCGGCGGCAGGCAGTAGCGCGCCTGGGTATGGGTGGTGGCGATGGACAGGCTGCCCCGCCGCTCGTCGCTGTGTTCCTGGGCCACATCCTTGATGTTGGCGGTCAGCCTGAGCACCTGGCCTGCCAGCTCGATGATCGCCTCCCCTGCGGGTGTCACGCGAGTCAGGTGCTTGCCGCTGCGCGCGAAGATCTCCACGCCAAGCTCGTCTTCCAGCAGACGAATCTGCTTGGATATGCCTGGCTGAGAGGTAAAAAGACTCTGAGCGGTAGCCGACACATTCAGGTTGTGGCGGGAAACCTCCCAGATATAGCGCAGCTGCTGTAATTTCATGGCCGGGGCTTACCTCGTCCGAAGTCGACGGATTGGCACGGTGGTCGCGGAAGCGGACTAGACTGGAGCCATCGCGTTGGCGGCGTGACAGCGTCCTTGCCCGGGTTCAAGCACTGGACCTCGGGCATGACAACATGCCAAAGCGCCATAAAAAACCACCTTTGTGATTACTTTATAGCATAATGAGATGAGATGCAGCGATTCGTAAGCTGACTAAGAAACTATCGACCCAATATTTGCCAGCGTATGGGCCGACCGCTACCATCGTCCCACCGGACATGGCAGACATGTCCCACATTCCGCTCGATGAAGCGCAACGTAGATGGAGAAACACATGGCTAACAATGTCGATGTCACCAATGCCAACTTCGAGCAGGAAGTTCTGCAGGCCGACTCCCCGGTATTGCTGAAGTTCTGGGCTCCCTGGTGTGGCCCCTGCAAGGTCATGGCACCGGTGGTCGATGAAGTCGCCGAGGAGCGTGACGGCGCCCTCAAGGTCGTCAGCATCAACGTCGATGATGCCCCGGAAATCGCCGCCGAGCAGGGCGTGCGTGGCGTCCCCACCGTGATGCTGTTCAAGTCAGGTGCCAAGGTGGCATCCCTGGTAGGTGCCCAGTCGAAGTCCCAGCTGACCCAGTTCATCGACCAGAACGCCTGATACAGCGCTGTCGACCGCTGCCGTCACCAGACGGGACGTCCAGCCAGGGGCCAAGGCCCCTGAAACATGGCCCGGGATCCTCCTTAAGGATTCCGGGCCATGTCGTTACTGCCCCGAGCGTTATCGCTGAAGCCACGGCCTTGGGCAATGCAGTGCCCAACCTCGCCAGTGGATGCCGTCGAGCGAGGCTCGAGGCAGCGCCGACATCAGTCCCGCAGCACGTAGCGCAGGATCTCTACCACCTGGTCGGTGGTCGTGGCCCAGGCCTGGGCGTCGGCATCGACCTCCTTGAGCGGATGCACGATGTCCTCGCCGTGCAGCGTCACATAGGGCTTGCCGAGAGCCGAGCAGTAGCCGGCGTCGAAGGCCGCGTTCCACTGCTTGTACTTGTCACCGAAGCGCACCACCACCAGATCGCTCTGCTCGATCAGGGTCCGGGTCCGGATGGCGTTGACCCTGGAAGACTGGTGATCCCGCCAGAAGCCACTTTCCGGCACGCCCAGCATGTCTCCGGCGGCGTCGCTGGCATCATGGTCGGTCACCGCCTGGGTGAACACCACGTCGAGCCCGGCGTCTCTGGCTCCCTGCTTGATCTCTTCACGCCAGTCGGTGTGGATCTCACCGGACAGATAGACGGTAAAACTCATGGCCTCATTTCCTTTTTCTCGGTCTTGCATGAATCATTGTCGGAGTGCCAGGACGCCGCCACCGGCCGTTACCCGAAAGAGGGACCAGGACATTCGGGCTTCATCCTGGCCTTCGGAGCTGATAATTTGCCTATTGGCGGTCCAAGGAACCTGGCCCTCGTGGCTTCTTGCGTGGCGCTCACCATCATACCCGCGCCTCCTGTGCTGACAAACCGGTTGCCCGGCGCAGTGACGGCGTGGCGGTATCGACTCGAGCACCACCAGTCCGTCTGACTTCATTCGACAAGGATCTTCGATGCACCCGCAGGACTCCCCTTCCAACCGGCCAACGCCTGTCAGCGCGGACACCCGGGAAGCCAATCGACGCCAGGACCATTTCGGCTCTCGCGAGGCGATCTGGCTGTTCGGCTACGGCTCGCTGATCTGGAAGGCGGACTTCGCCTATCGCGCACGTCGTCCAGCGCTGATCGAAGGCTACGCCCGCCGGTTCTGGCAGGGCTCCCACGATCATCGCGGCACTCCTGAGGCTCCTGGTCGCGTCGCGACGCTGATCCACCAGCCGGGCTCGCGGTGCCTGGGCATGGCCTACCTGATCGGGCCGGAGGTGTTGGCCCCCCTGGACCTGCGTGAAAAGAACGGCTATCTGCGTGAGCGTGTCACGCTGCATTTTCTGGACAACGATCTCGCCGACAATGATCAGCCTGATGTCGATGACCCACTCGACGATGACGGCCTGACCACCGCCAGGACCGCCGAGGGGCTGGTCTACATCGCCGGTGATGCCAACCCGGCCTATCTCGGTGACGCCTCCGATGACAGCATCGCCGAGCAGATCGCCCACGCCCATGGCCCCAGCGGCCCCAACAGCGACTACCTGCTGCACCTGGCAGACGCCCTGCATGCCATGGGAGGCGAAGACGACCACGTCTTCGGCCTGGCGACCGCCCTGCGCCGTCGAATGCGCCAGGCGGCGACTCACCCGGCTACCACCGACTGAGCGCCGCCCTTCCCCTCGGCAATGCCGGCCACGCCTGGCTCTCGGATCGAGCCGGCGACCCCGCCGGCGACACCTTGTGCCGGACGACCTCCGGCCATCTGTCTGTTACCCGCTGGAGATCCCGGATGAGTGTGACCCTTGAAGACATTCGACGTGCCGCCGATGCGACCGTCGGCCATATCGCCCGTACTCCCTTTCTGCATTCCGCCACGCTGTCGCGGCTGGCCGGCTGCGAGTTGTACATCAAGTTCGAGAACCACCAGTTCACCGCCGCCTTCAAGGAACGCGGCGCCCTCAACCACCTGCTGTCCCTGTCCGAAGACGAGCGCCAGCGGGGGGTCATCGCCATGTCGGCCGGCAACCACGCTCAGGCAGTGGCCTACCACGCCTCAAGGCTCGGCATCCGGGCGGTCATCGTGATGCCGCGCCACACTCCCAATCTCAAGGTCAGCAATACCCGGGCCCTTGGCGCCGAAGTGCACCTGGTCGGTGATGGGGTGGACGAGGCCGGAGACTACGCGGCTCGCCTGGCCGAGGAGCACGGCTATGTGTTCGTCCACCCCTACGACGACGAGCGCGTGATTGCCGGCCAGGGCACCATCGCGCTGGAGATGCTCGAAGACGTGGCGGATCTGGATGCGCTGGTCATCCCCATCGGCGGCGGCGGCCTGATCGGCGGCAACGCCGTGGCCGCCAAGGGACTCAATCCCGACATCGAGATCATCGGGGTGCAGACCGCCCGCTTTCCCGCCATGCAGCAGGCGCTGGCGGGTGAAAAGATCCACTGCAGCCTCGCTACCATTGCCGAGGGGATCGCGGTCAAGCAGCCCGGCAAGATCACGCGAGAACTGGTGCGCGAGCACGTCAGTGACATCCTGCTGGTCGACGAGGCCACCATCGAGCGGGCGATCCTGATGTTCCTGGAGATCGAGAAGACGGTCGCGGAAGGCGCCGGTGCGGCGGGACTCGCTGCCGTATTGAGCCAGCCGGAGCGCTTCCGCGGTCGCAAGGTGGGGCTGGTCCTGTGCGGCGGCAATATCGACATGCAGGCGTTGTCGTCGGTGATCCAGCGCGGCCTGGTGCGCTCTGGTCGCATCGTGCGCGTTCGCGTGGGCATCTCCGACGTACCCGGCTCGCTGTCAGAGTTGACCCAACTGCTCGCCGAGCAGCGTGCCAACGTCATCAGCATCACCCACCAGCGTACCTTCACCGACCTGTCGCTGCGCGCCACCGAGGTCGAAGCCACCCTGGAGACGCTGGGCAGCGAACATACCCGAGAGGTCATCGAGGCCCTGCGCCATGAGGGCTACGATCCGGTGATGCCGGCCAATGAGGTGCATCCGGACGAACGTTGGGCCAGCGGCGTGGCTCCCGGCGACGTCTAGGCCCCGCCAGCGGCGGGACGTCACCTCATCGAAGGGTCCCGCCCAGGGCCGCTTTCAGGTCTGCAACAGCCCCGCCGATCGCAGAGCCTGGCCGGTCGCCGGGCCCAGCCGGGCGAGTATCTCGAGCTGTGTCTCGAGTTCCGCCTGCTGGCCGTCGTTTGCCATGCGCTCCACTCGGGCGGCCTGCGCCTCCAGGGCCTGGCAGCCCAGCGAAGCAGAGACGCCCTTGACGTCATGAGCAATCTGACCGAGTGCCTGGTGGTCGCCGACAGACAGCGCCTCTCGCATCTGCTCGAGCCGCTCCGGGAAACGCTGCAGATAGTTGGCCACCATGCGACTCAGGCCCTGGGGCGACATCACCTGACGCAGCTCCTCTACCGTGTCTCCGGCGAGCAGCGTCTCGTCGATCCGGGGCCGATCCTCGAGCATCGGGGCAACGACGGCGGGTGCCGCTTCGACAGTGCCGCCTAAGGTCTCGCTATCCAGGCCGCGGTCCGGACCACTCGCCCTGCCATCGCAACCCCCGCCATCGCAACCCCTGCCGGGATTGTCGCCACCTGATGGACTCGCGTCAGCGGAGCTCGGTGCCGCGTGCACCCGGCTGTAACGGCGCAGCGCAGCAGACAGCTCCTTGCGCGAGAACGGCTTGCCGATGACGTCGTCCATTCCCGCATCGAGACAGGCGCGATGATGCTCGGGCATGACGTTGGCGGTCACCGCGATCACCGGCAAACGCTGGACCCGCTGGCCCTGTTCGCGTAGAGCCTCTTCGTGCTGGCGCCAGCGACGCGTGGTCTCCAGCCCGTCCATCACCGGCATCTGCATGTCCATCAAGACCAGATCAAACCGTCGTTGGCCCAGGGCCTCCAACGCCTGCTCGCCATTGCCCACCAGTTCGCAGGTCTGTCCCAGTCTGGTCAGCATGGCGGCCACCAGCTCACGATTGAGGGCATTGTCCTCGACCACCAGCACGTGCTGGCTTTCCAGCGGCTCCTGCTGCCCGGTGCTGGCAGCACCCTCTTCCACCCCCGCCACCACCGGCAAGGGAAGATCGAACCAGAATCGGCTGCCGGACTCCGGCTGGCTTTCCACCTTGAGCTCTCCGCCCATGGCCGCGACCAGCTGCGAGCAGATCGCCAACCCCAGGCCGGCACCCTCATGACGGCGTGACAGGGCGGTATCGGTCTGGGCAAAGGGCTCGAAGATGCGCTGCTGGTCCTGCTGGGCGATACCGCAGCCGGTATCATAGACCATGAAGGTCAGCCGGCCGTCCCCATTGTCGGAGACCCTGAGCATCACAAAGCCACTTTCGGTGAACTTGAAGGCGTTGTTGAGCAGATTCATCAGCACCTGGCGCAGCCGATGCACGTCGCCATCGACCCAGGTGGGCAAGGCGGGAGCGGCACGCATCAGGAACTGCACCCCGCTGCGGCTCTGGGTCTGATAGCCGGTCGCGAGTTGCTCCAGCATTCTCGACAGGTGGAAGGGTTGACGTTCGACCGCCAGGTGCCCTGCCTCGATACGGGTGTAGTCGAGCACGTCATTGATCACCGAACGCAGCCCAGCGGCGCTGTCACGCAGCCCTTCTATCTGACGGCGCCCCTGATCACTCAAGGGTTCGTCATGCAGCAGCTCGGCCATGCCCAGCACGCCGTTGAGTGGCGTGCGGATTTCATGGCTCATGATGGCCATGAAGTCGGACTTCGCGCGATTGGCCACTTCCATGCGCTGATAGGCCTCGCGCAGGGTTTCGGACTGGGATTCGAGCAAATGGGTCTTGTGGCGATGCTGACGCGCCTCCTTCACCAGCGCACGAATCAACACGCCACCGGCGATCAGCGACAGCAGGATCGAGATCAGCACCGCGATGTACAATCGCCCGAGCACGCCCATGTCCGCGCTGCGCTCTTCCGCGGCGATTCGACCATGATGCAGCATCAATTGCCGACTCAGTTCCTGCGCTTCGCCGAGACGCTCTATCAGTTCGCGTCGCAGTGCAGCGTCATAGGCGACGTCTCCATCGGCCACCGCAATGAAGCGTCGATCCAGCCGTTGCATGCCACGATCCAGCTCGTCGATCAGTTCACGACCGGTCGCGTAGCGATCCAGGAAGTTGCTCGTCTGGCCCTCCAGCAGCACCATGAAGCGCCCGTACAGCAGTTCGAAATCCAAAAGGGTCTCGTCCAGCCGGCTATCGCCGCGCTCCCAGATGGCCAGCCGCAGATCGCGCAGCGAGCGATCGTACTGATACAGGGTCCAGGTGACGGTGTCGACGTCTCGGTGGTAGATCGCCTTGTTGCGGTCATAGATCAGCCCTCCTGTCACCATCACGGCGACAATGAAGACGACGGCGGCAATGGCAGGAATCCTGATGCGCAGACGATGGGCCATGAGAACTCAGTTGACGTCGATGCGGGCGACCTGCCAGACAGATCGACTGAAGTAGATATTGGTCTTGAGTTCCGGCTGGTCGTCGAAAGGATAGACCACGAACAAGGGGCCCTTGTCGCGGATTCTCATGCGCTCTCCATCGCGGCGCATGGCGAGGATCACGCCATGTTCGTGGGCGTCGCTCACCGGCATCAGCGTCTCGTAGTCCTTGATGGCGGCCACCCTGAGCTCGTCGCCCTCGGCCTCCACCGCCGCCAGTACATCGCTGAGCAGCGGCCCTTCGAAGCGAGACTGACCATCGATCCAGGGATTGCCGGTCACCACGACATGCTGGGGCAGCGCCTCGAGCATGGCGCGGTCGAAGTGGGCTTCATCACTCACATTGGTCACGGAGATGCGCCCACCCACCTCGAGGATCACCCTGCCACCGGGGGCGTCCAGCGCAAGAGCCTGTCCGACCATTCCCCATAGCATCACCAACGCGATGGTTCGCCATCCCATGACGCCTCTCCCATTGAAAATCGGTATTCTCGACGAATTTTTGCCGTACCAGCGACATGCTACTGCCAGTTCAACGGCCAGGGAAGGCATTCACGCTCAGGATTCAGCGAAAGCTGTCGAGCACTCCGGTGGTTCGCCAGGCAAGACCGGTGCGAGTGCCGATGTCCTCCAGTTCCTTGATCAGAGGCACCAGCGGCTCGTGACGGCCCATCTCACCATGCTCGATGATCGCCTCCACCACCGCGACCACTGCCGTGCACCCCAGGGTGGTTGACGCATGATGAAGCTCCCTGGCCTCACCGACCAGCATGTCGAAGTCCCTTTCTTCATGGGCCGTGTAGAGCCTTGCGATACGAGCAGGAAAGCGGGCCAGGTAGCCGCGTACCATGCGCTCCAGAGCATCCGCCGAGACCATCGAGCGCAACTCTTGAAGCGTCGTTCGCGACAGCAGGTCGGCACTGGCGACTCTTTCTTCCGTCGCCGTCTGGGTGGGCGCGGAGGCCCCTTCGTGGGCGGATGTACTCGGTGGCGTCCAGAAGTTTTCGTCGGGGTCGAGGGAAGGATAGACCCGAGAGGGAAAGCGACCAAGCACCTGGCCTAGATCCTGACGCGTGAAAGGCTTGCCGATCAGGTCATCCATCCCCGCCTCGCGGCTGGCCCGGCGATGTTCCGGCAGAACGTTGGCCGTCACCGCGATGATCGGCAGCCGAGCGTCGTCGTCGCCATCACCACGGTGGATCGCCGCTTCCCGCTCGCGCCAGCGCCGGGTCGTCTCCAGACCATCCATGACCGGCATCTGCAGATCCATCAGCACCAGATCGAAGTCACGCTGTGACAGCGCCTGCAGCGCTTGCTCGCCGTTGGACACGACTTCGCAGGACTGGCCCAGGCGGGCCAGCATACTGGCCACCAGCTCCCTGTTGAGAAGGTTGTCGTCCACCACCAGCACATGGTGCGGCGCCAGCGGCGCCGGGGCAGACGCCACCTCGACCTTCTCCTCTTTCTGATCGCTGGCCGGCAAGGGAAGTTCGAACCAGAATCTGGAACCGCTGCCCAACTGGCTGTCCACCTTGAGGTCGCCCCCCATGGCGCGCACCAGGCTACGTGCGATGGGCAGGCCAAGCCCGGCACCGTCATGACGCCTGGCCATCACCGGATCGGATTGTTCGAAGGGCTCAAAGATGCGCTCGACATCCTGCTGAGATATCCCGCACCCGGTGTCGTAGACGACGAAGGCAATGCGCTGATCCTGGGCACAGGAAACCCTCAACATCACGAACCCCTGGCGGGTGAACTTGAAGGCGTTGTTCAACAGGTTCTGCAGTACCTGGCGCAGTCGATGCTGATCTCCTTCCACGCAAGCGGGCAGGTCCGGGGCCAGGCGCATCAGAAACTGCACATCGCCCAGGCGTTGCGAACGATAGCCCAGGGTGGTCTGGTCGAGCATATGGCGCAGCGCAAACAGTTCGCGCTCGACCTCGATCCGGCCGGTCTCCAGCCGCGTATAGTCGAGCACATCGTTGATCACCGAGCGCAGTCCCGTCGCGCTGGCCTCCAGGCCTTCGATATGACGCTTGCCCTGATCGCTCAGGGATTCGTCGCGCAGCAGATCGGTCATGCCCATGACGCCACTGAGCGGTGTGCGCATCTCGTGACTCATGATCGCCATGAAATCGGACTTGGCGCGACTGGCGTTCTCGGCACGCTCCACCGCTTCCTTCAGTGCTCGCGACTGGGCCTGCAGCAACTCCGCCTTGAGGGTGTGGGCACGCCCCTCACGCATCAGCGCCAGCACCAGCACGGTACCGGTCACCATGATAAGCACGATGCAGGCCAGTACGACACCATACAGACGCAGCATCGACTGGGTATCTTGGGTGCGCAACTCGGCCACACTGGCCTTGTGTTGCAACAGCATGTCGCGACTGACGTTCTGCAACTGCCCCAGGGTCTGCTTGAGTGCATCCCTGTCGTCGTCGAGCAGGCGCCCCCCCTGCTCCAGAGGCTCGACTCGCCCCCCCAGATCGTCGATCAATTGCTCCGCGCGCCGATACAGTTCCTGGGAGGCACTGGTCTGACGCAGAAAGTCCCGAGTCTGCCCCTGACGCAACAAGTCGCTTCGTCCGTGCAGAATCTCGTAGTCGAGGACCAGGCTATCGATATCATCCGCGCTGACCTCGGCGGCCTGAATGCGCATTTCGCGCACCATGCGATCGAACTGGTAGAGGTTCCAGGTGACGGTATCGAGGATGCGATGCTGCAATTCCTGCTGCCGATCGAAGGTCAGGCCTCCCGCCACCAGTGCCGCCACAAAAAACAGCACCGTTGCGGTGGCCGCCACCCTCGAGCGATACGGCAGTTTCAGCATAATCTGACCTCGGCCACCGGCGGCTCAGTGGACATCGATGGACTCCACCTGCCAGACGGACCGCGTCAGGTAGACAGCGTTGTAGATTTCAGGGTGCTGATCAAAGGGATAAATCACAAACAGGGGCCCTTGATTGCGCACTTCCAGGCGCTCGCCATCGCGCCACATCGCCAGCACAAGGTTGAAGGTCGAGGCATCCTGCACCGGAACCGACGCCACAAAATCGTTCAATGCGGAAACACGCAGCTCGGTACCGCGCGCCTGGACCGCATCGAGTAGCCCCTCGAGCAGAGGCCCCTGATAGACAGAGGCACCGTCAAACCAGGGGAGATGGGTCGTGATCGTGCCCTGGGGTAGCGCCTCGAGCATGTCGCGGTCGAACCAGGCCTGATCACCGACATTGGTGACCCCGATGTCACCGGACACCTTCAACAAAGGCGTGCCCGAGGGCGGTTCGAGCGCCATCGACAGGGGCGACGCCAGTGTCAGCCCCAGGACCATGAGTCGCCAGCAATATCTCACATCTCCCCCTATGGCCTCCTGCTTGGGCGTGGAAGCAATCTTCGCTTATATGCTGAATCAGCTACCGATGATGTGAAAAGAGTAAAGCAAAAGACACAAACCGTCACGTTTAGAAACCTGAAGCGCCTCTCTACTACCCTTCCATGGTGAAAGACGACCCTCGGGAGACACCAGTCGACACGGACGCGTCTACCCACCAGGCAACAATGGCGTGCTGTTTTCGCAACGTCATGGACGTTTCATGGCCTTGTCATGACCACGCCCTGAACGGTGTGTTCCGTCCTATAAAACCACGTCTCAAACCCCTGTTTCGACCTGCCCTCCCACCAAGTGGTCTCCTACGCGTGCCGAAGCACATATCCTTGCTGGCTTGCCAGCCGGCCATACCAGGATAAGACCGCTTCGGGCCCTTGCGCACGCTACCAGATCACAGCACGCATCCTCACTAGCCTGCCGGCCGGCTATACAAGGACAAGTGCACTTCAGGTACTTGCGCACGCTACCAGATCACAGCACGCATCCTCGCGAACTTGCCAGCCGGCCATACAAGGGCAAGTGCGCTTCAGGTACTTGCCCACGCTACCAGATCACAGCACGCATCCTCGCTAGCCTGCCGGCCGGCCATACAAGGGCAAGGCCGCTTCAGGTACTTGCCCACGCTACCAGCGCCAACTGCTGCGGGCCACGGCGTCGTGGGCGTGCAGGCTCTCGGCATGGATCACCTTCTGTTCGAAGCCATCGATCCCCGGGATGGTCATCAGGCAACCATGCACACGACGTGCGGCGTCCTCGCAGAACATCAGGTTCTGCCCGTTGGCCAATGCAAAGGCCTGTTCGTCGGGACGCTTGACCGCAGTCTGCAGCGCCGTGCCCAGGCTCTGCTCCACCCTGTCGATGACTTCGACCATGGGGACGTCCTCGACCTCGAGGCCCAGCCTGAGCGCCATGATCACCTGGCTGCGCTGGCTGTGAGGCGTCGCCACGATCCCCGACTCCTGCCCCAGCCAGCGGTGCACCTCATCACGGGCCGGATGAGGCTCTGCGGCAAAGTCACGGTTGAACTGTTGCTGGATCAATTGACGCGCCAGCGCCGCGGAACAGGGGCAAGTGGAGGAATAGCCCACCTCCAGACGCAGGACTACCGACCGCTGGCCACCTCGTTGCTCGACTTCAAGGTGAAAGGGATAGGCCTTCCAGCCAGCCAGGTCACTGACCAACGCCGGACGCTTCAACAGCAAACGTCCTTCGAGAGACAGACTGGCAGACCGGGAGAGACCCTCGTGACTGTCGAGAAAGCGCGCCAGGCAGGCGTCCAGTCGAGGCAACGTCAGCGCTTCTTCGGTCAGGTCGTCAAGCGCCAGGTACAACCTCGACATATGAATCCCGCGGGCCTCCGGGGCGTCAAGACTGACCCCTGCGTTCACCCTGGCTTCGATCCGCTGTCCCGCCAGTTCGACGGGCAGCGCGATGCCCTCCATGCCGACCCAGTCCAGGGCGACGCCCTGGCTCACCTGCTGCACGGCCACATCCGACAGCCTTTGTGGATCGTCGATGGGCTCTCTCCCCCGGGCGTCTGTGTCGACCGTGTCGTTGACCGTATCGCTGACTGTGTCGTTGACGGCCTGGTTGGCCTCGATCTGTGCGTCATTCATCCTTTCACCGCCGGTTCAGCCTGATAAAAAAATACGTTATAACATAACATTAACAACGACTGCATTCGGACCTCCTGCCCTACCACCAGCACGCAGCAGCGCGACCAAGCACCCGTTCACAGCGCGGCAAGCCACATCATTGCCGGCTCGCACCTCGCATCAGCCCAGCACCTCGTATCAGCCCAGCACCGGCGCTTCGGCCAGCTCTGCCGCCAACCAGTCGGCCAGATCATTTGCCAGCGGATGGCGCGCCCCCCTAGGCCCGGCTGCCAGTTCCAGCACCAGGCAGGCGTCGGTGGCGACAAAGCCCCAAGGCGCCACCAGGCGCCCTGCGCGCACGTCCTCTTCCACCAGGTAGTCCGGCGTAATGCCGACCCCAAGCCCCACCAGGGTCGCCTCCAGCAGGTAGTTGAGGTGCTCGAAGCCCTGGCCCATCGTCAGCCGCTCCGGCGCGATCCCCTGGCGGCCACTCCAGTCGCCCCAGGCGGAGGGACGTGAACGGGTATGCAACAGCGCTTGGCCGAGCAGTACCCGCGGGTCGGGCGGGCTTGCTGTAGCCCCGCCGGACCGATGCAGCTCAAGCTCACGACTGAGCACAGGACCGATGCGCTCCTGCCCGAGGATACGGGTGACCTCGCCCGGCGGCTCCCCTTCCGGCAAGCGCTGAAAGCGCAGCACACCATCGACCCCGGATAGCGTCGCGACACCTTCCTCACCGGCGGTCAGATGCAACTCCAACTGCGGCAGAGCCTGCTTCAAGCGGGCCAGTCGAGGAATGAACCAGCGCGCCAGGAAGGAGCCTGGGCAGCTCAGCACGAAGGGCGACTGGACGCTGGTGCGAGCGACCTCGGCGCAGACCCGTGCCAGGGCGCCAAGATGGAATCCTGCGGCGTCGGCCAGCTCACGGCCGGCATCGGTCAGTCTCAAGCCCCGCCCTTCCTTCTCGACCAGGGCAACCCCCAACTGGTCCTCGAGCAGCTTGATCTGACGACTGACCGCACCATGGGTCAGGTGCAGCGAGGCCGCCGCCCGCGACACGCTACCGTGGCGCCCCAGCGCCTCGAAGGCCCTGAGCGCCCTGAGCGAGGGCAACGGGACGTCCTGGTTGTGCGATGTCATGGCGAGCGTCTCTCCCGGCTTGGCATGGGGTGTCTTGTCTTAGCTCGTCTGGGCCTGGTGTGCCCCGGCGCCCAGAGGTCAGCTGATGGTGCCACTGCGTGCCGTGCGTGCGGACTTCCGGGGCACGGCTCACGGCCTAGTTCGGGACCACAGTGAAGGGCCAAGTGGTCTTGCAGCTCCTCAACTGGTGAGATTTTCTCACACATCCTGGCTGTTATTTCGATTTTTTCCGGCCGCATGCAGCGCTATGCTGCTGTCCATGCCATTCGGGGCGCAGATCGCGCCTGGTCAGCCTTGGAACCCGTCATGAACCAGCAACGCCCAACTCCCAGCCTCCGTCACGGACCCGACCCTCGTGGTTTCTTCGGTGACTTCGGCGGTCGTTTCGTGGCCGAGACCCTGATGCCGCTGATTCTGGATCTCGAGCAGGAATACGACGCCGCACGCCAGGACCCGACCTTCGCTGACGAGCTGGCCTCGCTGTCGGCCGACTACGTCGGTCGCCAGAGCCCGCTGTACTTCGCCGAGCGCCTGACCGAGCATCTGGGCGGCGCGCGCATCTATCTCAAGCGCGAAGACCTGATGCACACCGGCGCCCACAAGATCAACAACGCCCTCGGCCAGATCCTGCTCGCCCGTCGCATGGGCAAGCGTCGCATCATCGCCGAGACCGGCGCGGGCATGCACGGTGTGGCCACCGCCACCGTCGCCGCGCGTTTCGGCATGGACTGCGTCATCTACATGGGCAGCACCGATATCCATCGCCAGCAGCCCAACGTACAGCGCATGCAACTGCTGGGCGCCAAGGTGATTCCGGTCACCGCCGGCGACGGTACTCTGAAGGACGCCATGAACGAGGCGCTGAGAGACTGGGTCACCAACGTCGACTCCACCTTCTATATCATCGGCACCGTGGCCGGCCCCCACCCCTACCCAGCGCTGGTGCGCGACTTCCAGTCGGTGATCGGGCGAGAGGTGCGCGACCAGATCACCGCCAAGGAAGGACGCCTGCCGGACTCGCTGGTCGCCTGTATCGGCGGCGGCTCCAACGCCATGGGCCTGTTTCACCCCTTCCTCGACGACCCTGAAGTGGCGCTGGTCGGCGTCGAGGCGGCCGGCGAAGGCCTCCACACCCCACGCCATGCGGCCAGCCTCAAGGGTGGACGTTCCGGCGTGCTGCACGGCAACCGTACCTTTCTGCTGCAGGACGACGAAGGCCAGATCAGCGACGCCCACTCCATCTCCGCCGGCCTCGACTACCCCGGCATCGGACCCGAACACGCCTGGCTGCATGCCATCGAGCGCGCCGAGTACGTGGCGGCCACCGATCGTGAGGCGCTGGACGCCTTCACCCTGCTGTGTCGCAAGGAAGGCATCATCCCGGCGCTGGAGTCTTCCCACGCCCTGGCCGAGGTGATCAAGCGCGCCCCGCGACTGCCGGCGGATCATCTGATGGTGGTCAACCTGAGCGGCCGCGGCGACAAGGACATGGCCGCCGCCACCGAATGTCTTGCCGATGAACTGGGCCTGGGAAAGCCCGACCAGCAGGACTGACACCCCGGATTCCAGGAGAGAGACCATGACCACGACCACGACCGCCGAGGGGCGCCTCGCACGTCGCTTCGCCGAGACTCGCCAGCAGGGACGCGCCGCCCTGGTGACCTACATCGCCGCCGGTGATCCCGACTATGACACCAGCCTCGCGACTCTCAAGGGCCTGGGCGAGGCCGGCGCCGATGTGATCGAACTCGGCATGCCGTTCACCGACCCCATGGCCGACGGCACCGCCATCCAGCATGCGACCCGCCGGGCGCTGGATGCCGGCCAGACCATGGACAAGACCCTCGAGATGGTCCGCCAACTGCGTCGGACCGATCAACAGACACCGGTCGTGCTGATGGGCTACTACAACCCCATCTACGCCCGTGGCGTGACACGCTTTCTCGATCAGGCCAAGGCTGCCGGCGTCGACGGTCTCATCGTGGTCGACCTGCCGCCGGAACATGACGACGAGCTGTGCCTGCCTGCCAATCAAGCCGGGCTCAACTTCATTCGTCTGGCGACCCCCACCACCGATGCCCGACGCCTGCCGGGGGTGCTCACCAATACCTCGGGCTTTCTCTACTACGTCTCGAGCAACGGGGTCACCGGCGGTGCTGCGCCAAGCGCCGAACGCGTGCAACAGGAGGTAGCCCGCATCCGCGAGCACAGCGATATTCCCATCGCCGTCGGTTTCGGTATTCGCACCGCCGCCCAGGCCAGAGAGATTGGCGCCTTCGCCGACGGCGTGGTGGTAGGCTCGGCGCTGATCGATGCCCAGGCCAGCGGCGACACTCCCGCCGAAGGTACCCAAGCCGTGCTCGAATTGACGCGCGAGCTGGCCCAGGCGCTGACCGGCGCCCGCTAAGCCCTGGCAAAGAACCCCGGACAGGAACTCCGGGAAAGAACCCCTTATCGCGTAATCCCGGTGCAGAGGCCCTGTCGGCGTCTGCCCGACAGAAAGACGCCTCGAGGAGACTCACGCCAGGCCTTGCGCCAAGCCACTCCCGGGAAGCCTCTCTTCCCCACGCAAGCCCCGCCAATCAGGCGGGGCTTGCTGCCATCGGGCCGAACATCTCCCCGACCCAGTCAATATTTTCAGCGGACACCAGGAATGCAGCCACACCATCTATGCAACTGCTGATCCATGCCAGATTCTTACTGCTGATATCATGCTTAAGTCGAACCGTTGGGTGTGGCCGACGGTGATAGAATCGCCCTCCTTCCGGCCACAAGCCGACGCCCATCCGTCCTGACGCGACGGTCGATGCACACTCCACGCTTCGAGACCAGAGCCATGTCCACCTCCTTGAGCGCCCCCTTCAAGGCGCTGAATCGTCTGGGGCTGATCCCTCAGATCGTGATCGGTATCCTCTGCGGTATCGCCGTCGCCACCCTGTCCCCCGAGCTCGCCGCCTCGGTATCGCTGCTCGGCCAGGTATTCATTTCGGCCTTGAAGGCGGTCGCCCCGGTGCTGGTCTTCGTGCTGGTGATGGCCGCCATCGCCGGCCATCAGCGCGGCCAGCCGACCCAGATCCACAGCGTACTGGTGCTGTATCTGATCGGCACCCTGGTGGCGGCGCTGGTGGCGGTGGTGGCCAGTTTCGCCCTCCCCACCGAACTGACCCTGAATACCGCTCAGGCCAGCGGCAATCCGCCAGGCGGCGTGGTAGAGATCCTGCGCAACCTGCTGTTGAGCGCCGTGGCCAACCCGGTCAGCGCATTGATGAACGCCAACTTCATTGCCATCCTGGTGTGGGCCGTCAGCCTCGGCCTGGTGCTGCGCAGCGCCAGTGCCGCTACCAAGGGCATGATCGAGGACCTGTCCCAGGCGGTATCGACCCTGGTGCGCTGGGTCATTCGTCTGGCACCGCTGGGTATCTTCGGACTGGTCGCCGGCACCCTGGCCGAAGCCGGAATCGGTGCGCTGCTGGAGTACGCCCAACTGCTGTCGGTGATCGTCGGCTGCATGCTGTTCGTCGCCCTGGTGACCAATCCGCTGATCGTCTTCCTGGCCACTCGCCAGAACCCTTATCCGCTGGTCTTCAGCTGTCTGCGCGGTAGCGCCATCACCGCCTTCTTCACTCGCTCAAGCGCAGCCAACATCCCGGTCAACCTGGAGCTGTGCAAGCGTCTGAAGCTGGATGAGGACACCTACTCCATCTCGATTCCGCTCGGCGCCACCATCAACATGTCCGGTGCCGCCATCACCATCAGCGTGATGACGCTTGCCACCGCCCATACCCTGGGCATCAGCGTGGACTTTGTCACCGCCCTGCTGCTGTGCGTGGTCTCCGCCCTGGCCGCCTGCGGCGTCTCCGGTGTGGCCGGTGGCTCGCTGCTGCTGATTCCCATGGCCGCCAGCCTGTTCGGCATTTCCGCCGACGTGGCGATGCAGGTGGTCGCCATCGGCTTCGTCATCAGCGTGGTCCAGGACTCCACCGAGACCGCCCTCAACTCTTCCACCGATGTGCTGTTCACCGCCGCCGCCAGCCGCAGGGGCGAACTGAGCGACTGACGCCCAGAGGCGCTGCCGCGCTTGCTCATCTCCTGAAACAACCGCTCTTCTGAAACGACAGCGAGCCCCTCTCACCAAAGGGTGAGAGGGGCTCGCTGCGTTGTTCGAGCGGGCGACGACACCACGTCAGCCAGCGATGACCTCCGGATGATACCGCGAGGCGATCGTCACCAGGCGCTGCATGGTCTCGCCACTCGGTGGCGCCACTCCTGCCAGCGGATAGTGCTCTCCCAGCTCCTGCCACTTGTACTCGCCAAGTGCGTGATAGGGCAGCAGCTCGATACGCTCGACGTTGTCCATGGTCTCGACGAACTCCCCCAGCAGGTGCATGGATGCCTCGCTGTCGGTAAAGCCAGGCACGATCACCTGACGAATCCAGGTGGGCTTGCCGATCGCCGCCAGATGACGGGCAAAGGCCAGGGGACGGCGTCGGGGGATACCGGTGAGCTCGCGGTGCACGCCCTCGTCGAGATGCTTGAGATCCAGCAGCACCAGGTCGGTGGCGGCAAGCAACTCGTCGAGGACCTCATCGTAGTGGCAGACGTAGCCATTGGTGTCGAGGCAGGTGTGCATGCCCTCGGCCTTGGCCGCCTGAAACAGGTCGCGCACAAACGCCGGTTGCAGCAGCGCCTCGCCGCCAGTGCAGGTGATGCCGCCCCCAGACGCCCGCATGAACGGCAGATAGGTTCTGGCTTCGGTGAGTATCTCGTCCACCGTCACCTCACGTCCGCCCTGGCGATCCCAGCTGTCGCGGTTGTGGCAGTACTGACAGCGCATCACGCAGCCCTGCAGAAACACCAGAAAGCGAATGCCTGGGCCATCCACGGCACCACAGCTCTCCAGGTGATGGAGACGGCCAGTGATCATCATCAGGACTCCTAACGAAGAGGGGCTCCGGGAGACACCCGGAGCCCGGAAAGGGACCGCTGTCGCGGCCCCGGGCGAGACGACTGTCGGCTCAGAGCGTTTCGGTGAAGGTCCGGGAGATCACGTCGCGCTGCTGTTCCGCGGTCAAGGAGTTGAAGCGCACCGCGTAGCCGGACACGCGGATGGTCAGCTGAGGATACTTGTCCGGATTGACCACGGCGTCCTCGAGCATCTCGCGGTTGAG
Organism: Halomonas sp. DP5N14-9; assembly: GCF_019802175.1. Taxonomy (NCBI): domain Bacteria; kingdom Pseudomonadati; phylum Pseudomonadota; class Gammaproteobacteria; order Oceanospirillales; family Halomonadaceae; genus Halomonas; species Halomonas sp. DP5N14-9. Next base: position 119,343 of record NZ_JAHVHR010000010.1, on the reverse strand, counting down.
CACGTTGACGTTCAAGTGCTGGCCGCCTTCCTGACGCTCGCTGTGGTGGAAGTAACCGTCGAGCAAGCCGGACAGGTTGCTGCGCTGGGCGCCCTCGTCCTTGCCCAGCGCCCTCGGCACGATGGAGAAGGTATACGAGATCCCGTCCTTCGCGTGGGCGTAGGGCAGCTTGCCCACCGACGTCAACGAGGCCACCGCACCCTTGGTGTCACGCCCATGCATGGGGTTGGCACCCGGTGCGAAGGGCTCGCCGGCGCGACGACCGTCCGGCGTGGTGCCGGTCTTCTTGCCGTAGACCACGTTGGAGGTGATGGTCAGCACCGACTGGGTCGGCTCGGCGCCACGGTAGGTATTGAGCTTGCGGATCTTGTTCATGAAGGTCTCGACCAGCTCGCAGGCGATATCGTCGACGCGCGGATCGTTGTTGCCGAAGCAGGGGTAGTCACCCTCGATCTCGAAGTCCACCGCCACGCCGTCAGGATCACGCACCGGGCGCACCTTGGCGTACTTGATCGCCGACAGCGAGTCCGCCGCCACCGACAGCCCGGCGATGCCGCAGGCCATGGTGCGCTTGACGTCGAGGTCGTGCAGCGCCATCAGCGCCGCCTCGTAGCTGTACTTGTCGTGCATGTAGTGGATGGCATTGAGAGCGGTCACGTACTGGCGGGCCAGCCAGTCCATCAGGCCATCCATGCGTGCCCACACCTCGTCGAAGTCGAGCACCTCGGAGGCGATCGGCTCACTCCTGGGGCCGACCTGGATCTTCAGCTTCTCGTCGACGCCGCCGTTGATCGTGTAAAGCAGCGTCTTGGCCAGGTTGGCTCGGGCACCGAAGAACTGCATCTGCTTGCCGATCACCATGGGAGACACGCAGCAGGCGATGGCGTAGTCGTCGGAGGCGAAGTCCACGCGCATCAGGTCATCGTTCTCGTACTGGATCGACGAGGTATCGATGGACACCTTGGCGCAGTAGCGCTTGAAGCCGTCGGGCAACTGTTCGGACCACAGCACCGTGAGGTTGGGCTCCGGGCTCGGGCCCATGGTGTAGAGGCTGTTGAGGAAACGGAAGCTGGTACGGGTGACCAGGGTGCGTCCGTCCAGTGCCATCCCGCCCAGGCATTCGGTGGCCCAGATCGGGTCGCCGGAGAACAGCTCGTCATACTCAGGGGTGCGCAGGAAGCGCACCATGCGAAGCTTCATGATGAAGTGATCGACCAGCTCCTGGGCGCGGGCTTCGTCGATCACGCCTTGGCGCAGGTCACGCTCCAGGTAGATATCGAGGAAGCTGGAAGTACGTCCCAGTGACATGGCGGCGCCGTTTTGCGACTTCACTGCCGCCAGGTAGCCAAAGTAGGTCCACTGGATGGCCTCCTGGGCGGTGGCAGCCGGGACCGAGACGTCGAAGCCGTACTTGGCGGCCATTTCCTTGAGCTGGCCGAGTGCACGATGCTGCTCGGCGACTTCCTCGCGCAGCTGGATCACCGCCTCCAGGTCCTCGCCCTGTTCGAAGCGCTGCTGCAGCGAGGCAAACTGCGCCTGCTTGTCACGCATCAGGAAGTCGACGCCGTAAAGGGCGACCCGGCGGTAGTCACCGATGATGCGTCCACGACCATAGGCGTCCGGCAGTCCGGTCAGCACCCCTGACTTGCGACACTTGAGGATGTCCGGGGTGTAGACATCGAACACCCCCTGATTGTGGGTCTTGCGAAATTCGGTGAAGACCTTCTTGACCTGAGGATCGAGTTCACGACCGTAGGCCTGGCATGAGCCCTCCACCATCTTGATGCCGCCGTTGGGCATGATCGCCCGCTTCAGCGGCGCGTCGGTCTGCAGTCCAGCGATGGTCTCGAGACGCTGATCGATATAGCCGGCGTCATGAGCGGTGATGGTCGAGACCAGCGAGGTGTCGAAGTCCAGCGGTGCATGGGTGGCGTTTTCCTGCTTGACGCCTTCCATCACAGTGTCCCATAGCTCGCGAGTGCTGGCCGCCGGCTCGCTGACCAGGAAACGCTCGTCACCCTCGTAGGGCGTCACATTGGCCAGCAAGAAGTCTCGTACGTCGACGTCCTTCTTCCACTCGCCCCCGGCAAACCCTTCCCACGCTTGCGCGAATTGCTCTTTCATCGACTTGCACCTCAACAGAGTAAATGACAACGCTAGTCCTGCATGCTGAGCGACGGCCATCCCTCGGAGATGGCAGCCGGCCCGCCTGTTCGGTGGCAGCAGCGGTCGCCGCATCGGAGGCGGCGGGTGTGCTGCACGCTTCTCGATCGGCGAAAAAACACCTGCCCTCGAGAGCACAATTCGACCTTAGCAGTAGTCCCGTCGCCCCTACTTGACCCGCATCATGGCGCCACGGGACGGCGATACAGCGCGAGCGAAGCGGCCAAGAAACCTGTACCAGGCCAATTTCGCGCGGCGAGGACGGCCGCCTGCGCTATGCTGACAAGGGCATACGTAGGCCTGAGCCCTGTCCCACCGCCGGGTGCCCGTGATGAACAGCTTTCCCACGCTTCTGGAGTACGGTCTGCCAGGCTTCGCCGTGGTGCTGCTGATCCTCGGCTACCACCTGCTCAACAAGACCCACACCCTGTTGCTCAATGAGCGCTCTGGCGAGACCAGTGAGGGCACCGAGTTGCGCATTCGCTATCTGCAGGAGGTCTCCAAGAACGCCAGGCTGTTCATGGCGCTGAGTCTGCTGTTCTTCGTCGGCGGGCTGGCCATGGCAATGATGAAACCCTCGAGCCAGGTCAATCTTTCCATCGCCCCGCCGGAAGGCGTGCTGCCGGTCATCCGTCTGCAGGAGCGGGACATGCCGCTGGATGGCCGGGGCACGGTCGTGCTGAAGGTCCAGGACGACAATGTGCTGCGCATCTTGAACAACGATCTGCACGGCCGGCTGATCGCCATCGAGCAGGAGCGCGACGCCCTGAAGAGCCAACTGGCCGACGTCATCGCTGCAGCGGAGCGAGATTCTCCGCAGGTAGGCTTCTAATGAAGAACAGGCAGGGCGCCTTGGCGTCGCGCGCGATGGCGACAGACCTGGCCGGGCCAGCGAAGGGAAAACGACGGCGCCACCCCTCGTCTACGATAAACGCCCTGCTGATCGTGCTGCTGAGCGTCGGGGTGGCGTGGCCGGTGGCTGCCCAGCAGGCCCCGCTGTCCAGGGCCAAGGCGCTGTTGCAGCAGGGTGACAACCAGGCCGCTCTGCGCGAACTACGCCCTCTGCTCGAAAGTCCTGATCCGCTGGCCCGGATGGAAGGCTTGAACGCCCAGGGCTGGATTCTGTATCGGGAAGGCCGCCACGCTGACGCCTCAGCGCTGTTTGAGCAGGCGCTCAGGGCGAGTCAAGGTCATGACGGCTTGCGTGAGGTGCGCCTGAAGACCCTCAACAACGCTGGCATCAACGCCTTTTCCGCCGGTGAGCTCGACAAGGCTCGAAGCTACTTCGAGGCCGCACTGGCCCTCGGCAGCGATGTGGCGCCGCGCTACCTGACCATCATCACCCGCCAGGCCCCCATGCAGTCGGCCCAGCAGCAGGTCAGCGCGGGACGTGAAAAGCGCATCGAGCGCGACTTCGAGGGCGCGGTGGCCGACTACACCCGGGCGCTTGCGATCGACCCGAACAACAACGACGCGCTCTCCTACCGCGGCTACGCCTACTACCGCCTGGGCCAATACGACAGGGCCCGGGCGGATATCGAGGCGGCCCTGGCGAGTTCTCCCCAGCGGCTGGACGCACTGATCAACCTGCTCAAGGTGAGCTGCGCCAGCGGCGATGACATCGATGCGGTGCTCAAGCGCCGAGGTCACGCCATCCAGCGTCAGCGCGAGGCCATGCTTGACGACAGGGAGCTTCAGCGCCAGTGCCCTGAGCTCTTCGCCAGTCTGAAACGCTGAACGATCTGTGGTGCGCCGAAGGCGAGCCGCCTTCCCCACAACACAACGACGCCACCCGAAGGTGGCGTCGTGGTTGGGGCGCTTGAGCTCTTGGCAGCCAGCTTGTCAGGCACTCAGCAGGGCGTTGAGACGCTTGACGTAGGCGGCCGGATCGTCGAGATGACCACCCTCGGCGATGATCGCCTGATCCAGCAGGATCCGCGCCAGATCACCGAAGCCGTCACCGTCGGCCCCTTCCAGGCGAGCGACCAGGGCGTGGTCCGGATTGAGCTCGAGGATCGGCTTGACCTCCGGCAGGCTCTGGCCCGCAGCCTCCATGATACGGCGCATCTGGAAGCCCATCTCGTGCTCGGGCAGCACCACGCAGGCCGGTGAATCGGTCAGGCGGTGGGTGATCTTGACCTCCTGAACCTCCTCGCCGAGCGCTTCCTTGACCCGCTTAACCAGATCCTCCTTGGACTTGGCGGTCTCCTCCTGAGCCTTCTTCTCGTCCTCGTCCTCGACGTCCCCCAGGTCCAGATCGCCCTTGGCAACATCGGCAAACTTCTTGCCGTCAAACTCGGTGAGATGGCTCATCAGCCACTCATCGATGCGATCGTGGAGCAGCAGCACCTCGATGCCCTTCTTGCGGAAGATTTCCAGGTGGGGGCTGTTCTTGGTGGCGTTGAAGCCATCGGCGACGATGTAGTAGATCTTGTCCTGACCTTCCTTCATCCGCTCCACGTAGTCGGCCAGGGACTGATCCTGGGTGGCGCTGTCGGTGTGGGTGGAAGAGAAACGCAGCAGGCCGCTGATCTTGTCGCGGTTGGCGTAGTCCTCCGCCGGGCCTTCCTTCAGCACCGAACCGAAGGTGTTCCAGAAAGTCTGGTAGGCTTCCTTGTCCTTGGCCAGCTTCTTGAGCATGTCCAGGGCACGCTTGGTCAGCGCGGACTTGATCTTCTCTACCTTCGGGTCCTGTTGCAGCAGCTCACGGGACACGTTCAGCGACAGATCGCGGGTGTCCAGCACCCCCTTGATGAAGCGCAGGTACAGCGGCAGGAATTGCTCGGCGTCGTCCATGATGAACACGCGCTGGACGTACAGCTTGACCCCACGGGCGCCGTCACGCTCGTACAGGTCGAAGGGTGCGCGGCCCGGCACGTACAGCAGGCTGGTGTACTCCAGGTTGCCCTCGACCTTGTTGTGGCTCCAGGTCAGGGGGTCGGAGAAGTCGTGGGCCACGTGCTTGTAGAAGGCCTTGTACTCGTCCTCGGAGACCTCGCTCTTGGGCCGCACCCACAGCGCGGTCGCCTCGTTGACGGTCTCCCAGGTGGTGACCTCGCTACCGTCGACCTCGTTGCCATCGTCGTCGGTGGCCTTTTCGGTACGCGGCATCTTCACCGGCACTTCGATATGGTCGGAGTACTTGCGCACCAGGCTCTGCAGACGATAGTCGTCGGCGAACTCCCTGGCGTCCTCCTTGAGGTGGAGGATGATCTCGGTGCCGTGCTTCTCGCGCTCGATCTCGGCGACCACGAACTCGCCCTCGCCTTTCGAGCGCCACTCGACGCCGGCATCAGCGGCGTCACCGGCCTTGCGGGTACGCACGGTAATCTCGTCGGCGACAATAAAGCCAGAATAGAAGCCGACCCCGAACTGGCCGATCAGCCGGGCGTCCTTCTGCTGTTCGCCGGAAAGCTGCTTGAGAAACTCGGCGGTGCCACTCTTGGCGATGGTGCCCAGGTTGGCGATCACGTCCTCGCGGTTCATGCCGATACCGTTGTCACGAAGGGTGACGGTGCCGGCCTCGCTGTCGTGCTCGATCTCGACGCGCAGCTCGCTGTCGCCCTCGTAGAGCGCATCATTGTCCAGCGCCTGATAACGCAGCTTGTCGCAGGCGTCGGCGGCGTTGGAGATCAGCTCCCGAAGAAAGATCTCGCGGTTGGAGTACAGCGAGTGGATCATCAGGTTGAGAAGCTGCTTGACCTCGGTCTGAAAGCCCAGGGTTTCTTCGTGGGTAGCGGTGGTCATGGTAGATCGAACCCCTTTCGACATGGCGATTTCCGGGCCAGCGATGGGTCGCTGGCGGTCCAGAGTGCACGGCTCGCGCCGCACGTCATTCAAGATGACAATCGATATGGGGTCCGCGCTGCGCTTTTCAAGGCTGGCGCCACCAAGTCAAGGCTGGCACCACCAAGTCAAGGCTGGCACCACCAAGTCAAGGAAGGCACCTTCACATCAAGGCTGGCGCCAGCAGGTCGACCTTCCCGGACCTGGGCCGACGTCCCTGGCCGTGGTCACCTGGCTAACCGCTGCCCGGGCCGGCTCTCACCTACGCCGGCGCCCCCAGCACGTAGGTCAAGCGAGCCCGGGCAACCGGCGCGTCTTCGTCGTCCTGCCACGCCCATGCCTCGACATTGGCCATGCGCCGCCCTTCTCGCACCAGACGACAACGCGCGTAGGTTGGCTTCACCCCGGCCGAACTGAGGTAGTCCACGGTAACGTTGACCAGCCTCGGCAGGCGCGGCTCACGGGTCTGCGCCAGGGTATCCAGCGCTGCCGCAGTCTCCAGAAAGGCCGACACCACACCACCGTGCAGCGCCGGCAGCATCGGATTGCCAACGTTGTGGGGACGCGTCTCCAGTACAAAGCGCCTGCCGTGCTCATCGCGGTCCTCCCTCACCCCGATGAAGTCGGCGTAGGGCACCTCGCCAAGCCAGGCGTTGATCTCACCGCTGGCACGCCCACGTTCCAGCAAGCCGCTGACACTCTCGTGTGGAGCCGCCGCTATCGCACCACTGTCGGCATCGCCAACTGGGGCCTTCTCTTCGATAAGGGGATCGCCCTCGTCTTCCATAAGACCGGCGAACATGGCCTCGGCAAAACCTGCTGGCGTGTTGCGCGGCCCCAGCCGGGCAAAGTGCCCGCGGGCGCAGGCCACCACCTGTCCTTCGTGCTGCCAGGCCCGGGCCTCGGTGAACACCACCGAGTCGGTGATGGCCTCCACTTCGGCACGTACCCACAATGACGCCCCCTGACAGGCAGGGCGACGATGACTGATATGCAGATCCAGGGTGGGACAGACCTCAGGACTTGGCAGTGCCGGCAGGACCGAGGCACCGCAGGCGGTGTCCAGCAGTACGCTGAGCACCCCGCTGTGCACCAGGCTTCTCGAGCGATCACCGCACAACTCGGCGCCCCCGGGCAGATATAGGGTGACGCCGCTGGCATCCACCGCAACGACGCGCATGCCGAGCGCCTGGGTATGTGGAATGACATCGACAAAGCGCTGAAGCGCCTGCCGCCAGAGCGACACGGAGGGTGGCTGCAGGGTGCGGTGCGAGGAGGACATGAGCGGGCTCGAATTCAAACGTTTGACTGACAATCTAGACCCAGCCCGCCGACGCCACAATACGTCCTTGGTCCGCATTTTTACCTTTTACCCGCCAAATGCTCGCCAAGCGTCAGAAACAGACGACGTACCCTGAAGCAAACGCAAAAAGCTCGAATCCGCACACTTCGAGCCAGAAAATCAAGAACAAGGCACCTTAGATGTCGTGGATATCCCGCTCCTCCCGCGGAGCATCGTCCTCGCCAATACCACGCCAGGCGCGATAGTCGGCCAGACTATTGTCCACCTTGGTCAGCAACCAGCCGACGATGACCACATCATCGAGAAGACCGAACAGCAGCAGCACATCGGGAATCAGGTCCAGCGGTGACACCAGATAGGCAAAGGCCACCGCCATCCAGCCGAAAGCCGCCCAGGGCACCGGGCGGTAGCGACCGCTGAGCACGTCCTGCAGCATCGGGATAAACAGCTTGAGCGCCCGCATTATATGCTTGAACGCTCGTGTGCGTTGGGTAAAGCGACCAATAACGGGGATTCGATCAAACAGGGCCATGGATAGTCTCCTCGACTCAATTCAGCACCAACGATTGCCGATGGTATTTATCGGGTGTCAACGGCTATCTTCATGGCGTCGACGTCGTCTTATCGCAACATGGGGGCGAAGCTGACCGGGGTCAAGTCTCGTAACCTGGCCGGGCAACTGTTCAAGGCCCGCCGGTTCGGTCACCATGTGGCTTCGATCCGACATCGATTCGCCGTCTACGGCACAAAAAGGCAGCAATGTCTTCTTCTTCACAGACCAGGAGGGTCTCCATGCCATTCGCCTTGTTTCGTCGCCTCGTGCCGCTGGTGGCAGCCACGGCACTGTGCATGCCATTGACGGCTACCGCCCAGGGCAGTGACGGCGCCATGCGCAGCGCCCTGGAAGCCGCCCGTAGCGGCAACTTCCACAACATCAACGACGCCGCCATTCGCGGCCACGAACTGGCCGGCTATGTGGCGTACTATCGTCTGCGCGACCGCCTGCCCAACGCCAGCCCTCAGGAAGTTCTCAGCTACATCTCGGCCAATGCCGATGCACCGCTGGGTGACTGGATGCGTGAGCAGGCCATCCTGCGCTACGGCAAGGCCGGGCGCTACGGCGACCTGCTGGCCGTCGCCGGCGGCGTTCCCGAGACCACCGCCGAGCAGTGCTACTACTACACCGCGCAACTGGGTCAGAGCCCCGCCGTCGCCGCTCAGGGCGGCCGCGAACTATGGCTGGTGGGTCGCTCCCAGCCCGATGCCTGCGACTCGCTATTCTCCACCCTGCGCGCCCGCGGCGAGATCGGTGGCACGGAAATCTTCGAGCGCATGATGCTGGCCTGGGAAAACGGCGAAGACGGACTGGTCAGCTATCTTGGCCGTCAATTGGGACCCGCCTGGAGCTCCGCTGCAGCAGCACAGCAAAGCGTGGCCGCCAACCCGTCTCGACTGGCAAGCGTAGCGCGCTGCGTCGGCCCCAACTGCGCCGGCACCGCCTCCTTTGTGCGGGCCGCCATCATCGCCACTGCAGAGTCATCCCCGGCGGCGGCGCTGTCCGCCTGGCAGCAGGTCTCCGGCAGTGTGAGCCTGCCGGCCCAGTCGCGCCAGGCGCTGGAGCGCGAGATCATCTATTACGCCCTGCGCCGCGACCAGCGCAGCCTGCTCGGCTGGATCGACGGCGCCCTGGCCGGCCAGCAGGATCCGGAGGTGTTCGAACTGCGTGCACGCCTGGCCATCCGCGATCGCGACTGGGCCGCCGTCGAGCGCACCGTTGGCATCATGCCCGCCGAGACCCAGGCCAAGGCGCGCTGGCAATACTGGCTGGGCCGCGCGCTGGCCCTGCGCGGGCAGCAGGCAGACGCGCAGGCCGCCTACGCCCGGGCAGCGGGTCAACGCGACTTCTTCGGCTTCGTCGCCGCCGACCGCCTCGGCCAGTCCTACGATCTCAACATGGAAGACACGCGTTTCAGCGAAGCCGAGCGCGCCCAGGTCGCCGGCTGGCCGACGGTGCGTCGCACCGAGGCGCTGCTGCGCGTCGGACAGGAAGGGCTTGCCAACCTCGAGTGGAATCACGCGGTACGCAGCGCAGGCCCCACCGACGCCCGGCGCCTGGCGGACTACGCCGCAGGACGCGGTTGGCACGTACGCCTGGTGCAGACGACCATCGTCGGCAAGATGCTCGACGCCCTGCCCTGGCGCTTTCCCGAAGCCTACCGGGAGGACTTCCGCCGCTGGGGCCAGGCCAACAATGTCGATCCCTACCTGCTGATGGGGATCGCCCGTCGCGAGAGCGCCTACAACCCCGAAGCGCTATCACCCGCCGGGGCCAGGGGCCTGATGCAGTTGATGCCGGGTACCGCCGCGCTGGTGGGACGCCAGGTGGGCATCGGTGATCCTGGACCCTACGGCGTGCTCGACCCGGCCACCAACATTCGTCTGGGCAGCACCTATATCCGTGACATGATCGCGCGCTACGGCGGCAACCGTATCGCCGCGGCGGCGGCCTACAACGCCGGCCCCCACCGGGTCGACACCTGGCTTGCCCGCGCGCCGGGCGAATTCGACCTGTTCGTCGAGGAGATCCCCTTCAAGGAAACCCGCCGCTATGTGCGCGCGGTGCTCGAGTACCGGGTAGTGTTCGAGAGCCTGGCCCAGGGCTCGACCCAGGGCGTGCAGGTGCTGACAGCGGCCGAGAAGAGCTCGCGCTACGACGGTTCCATGGTACGTCGATGATGTGGCGGAGCCCCGGCACGTCGATGAGGTGAGATCGCCTCGCAAAGCAAGAACCCCCGGCCTGTGGTCGGGGGTTCTTGCTGTCGAGGTCCGGTTTTTTGCGGTAGCTTCGCTGGCCTGTGTCTCGGGCTATTGACCTCCGCGCCAATCGCATCGGCTCAGGACGGCGCCCGCGTCAACGCCAACTTGACCCCGAACGCCACCAGCACACCGCCGGTCAAGCCGTTGAGCACGCGCGAGAACGCCGGCCGAGCGAGCCAGTGGCTGGCGCTGCCCACCAACACCGCGACCAGGATCTGCCACAGGTTGGCAATCACGAAGTGGATACCGGCAAGCCACAGGGACTTCAGCAAGGCCGGATCCGTGGGGGCGATGAACTGGGGCAGAAAGGCCATGTAGAACACCACCGTCTTGGGATTGAGCACGTTGGACAGCAACCCCTCGCGCAGCGGCCGCCACGGCGATACGCGCTGGCGGCGGGCGCCACTCGCCGCCGACACCGCGAGCCCCTTGCCGGCCCAGGCCTGACGCAGGCTGGCGACTCCCAGCCAGGCCAGGTAGCCGGCCCCGATCATCTTCAACGCCGAAAACGCCCAGGCCGACTGCAGCAGGATCAGCGATACCCCCAGGGCGGAGATGGTGGCGTGGACGAACAGCCCCGAGCAGATCGCCAGGCTGGTCAGCACACCGTCGCGCAGACCGCCCCGAGCGGTGTTGCGAATCACCAGCAAGGTGTCGACCCCGGGAGTGACGCTCAACAGCGTGATCGCCACCACGAAGCCCAGCAGCTGGGCATCGATCCAGCCTTCCATCAGCGCACGGACTCGAGGCTATCGGAGTGTTTCAGCGAAATCTGGTCGTTGAGCGTCCAGAAGTCGTAGAGGATGCCGATCAAGAACAGACCACCGGTGAGCAGATAGATGATGCCGGTCACCCATTTGCCCATGTAGAAACGGTGCAGGCCGAATACCCCGAGGAAGGTCAGCAGCACCCAGGCCAGGGTGTAGTTGGTGGGACCACCGCGGAACCGCAGGTCGGCCTCGCGATCCATGCTCGGGATCAAGAACAGGTCGATGATCCAGCCGATGAAGAACAGTCCGAGGGTCAGAAACCAGATGGTGCCGGTCACCGGCTTGCCGTAATAGAACCGGTGGGCGCCGAGGAAACCGAACAGCCACAACAGGTAGCCCACCACCTTGGAGTGGGTATCGTCGCTATGGATCACGGGGGCAGTCATGTGAATTCCTTGTGTCATCTTTTCCGTTAAGAGGCAGCAACGGGCGTCCGGCTGGACGCTGCTGGCCTTTCGATCTACAGTAACTTGGCGAGTCGAGGTAAGCCATTCTCGCCTGCCAGGGGTGGTCGACACCAGAGGTGTCGTTTCCCGGGTGATCGGAATCGCGAACTCGACCGCAGCGTAGGACAGCAAGTAGAAACGTCAGCAGTGGTAGTTCGATCGCTCTATTGTCGAAACACGCAATGCGCCCTTCTTTCTTGTCATGCCCACGCAACAGGGTTCAGACCACACGACGGGAGAAAAGCTCCCCGGGTGGTTGAGCCTGCACCATCATTTAGCGAGTTAAGGAAATCGACAATGGCAACTGGCACTGTCAAGTGGTTCAACGATACCAAGGGCTACGGCTTCATCTCTCCGGACGACGGCGGAGACGACCTGTTCGCCCACTTCTCCGAGATTCAGGCTGAAGGCTTCAAGTCCCTGCAGGACGGCCAGAAGGTCTCCTTCGAGGTGACTCAGGGCAAGAAAGGCCTTCAGGCCTCCAACATCAAGGTCGCCGACTGAGCCTAGTGCCTGTCTGACCTTGTCACGGGGAGATCGCATTCTGCGTGATCTAGCCACCCCGTGAAGCAACAGCGCTTGAGCAGGATTGCCGCAAGTTGTGACAATCCTCGATCATGCGACAAGAAGGCCCACCATATGGTGGGCCTTTCTTGTTGGTCGGCAGAGCCTGCCGGGGGGCCGATCGGATGCCGTAAGAGCTTGCTAGCACGCCTTGGGCCCATGACTAAGCCCTGAACTAAGCCACCCGGACCTGATACCCTGCCAATACCAGCTCAGGGCGCATTGTCGGTACGGGTCTCGACGTCGCCTTCGGCGTTGACGTCGGCATCGAAGGACGCGTCCGCGTCGGCGGGCACCTCCTCGGGGACCTGGCGCTCGGCCTGCTCGAAGGTCTCGTCGATCTTGCGCTTGGCTTCCTCGAACCGGCGTTCGGTTTCCTGAAGGATGGCGTCGACTTCCTCGCTCGATCCCTCGAGTTGTACCGGTTCCTCGACAGGGTCCGGCACCGAGGGCGCCGAGGCTTCTCCGTCGCCTGTGTCGCTCTGCTGCCCTTCACTGTCCGGTGTGCCTTGGGTAGCGCTCGTTGCCTCGGCCTGCTTATAGGTCTCGTCGATCTTGCGTTGCGCTTCCTCGAAGCGACGCTCGGTCTCCTCCAGGATGGCATCGACATCTGACTCGGTGCTCTCCCCCGGCAGCGCCTGGCCCTGCTCCAGGGTGTCGGTGGCACTGCTGCCGAGGTCTACATCGGCCCCATCGGCGTCACTGTTGGTCTCCGCCCCGTCGGCCCCGCTCGACGCCGCTTCACTCGATGACTCTGACTGGGCTGCGGACATCCCGCTCTCGGAATCGGATGGCTGTTGTTGAGTCGCTGAGGGCTCTTCGTCAGTAGCTGAGGGCTCTTGCTGAGTCGCTGAAGGCTCTTCTTCAGTGGCTGAAGGCTCCTCCTCAGTAGCTGACGGCTCTTCCTGAGCAGCTGAAGGCTCTTCCTGAACAGCGGAAGGCTCACTCTGAGACGCCGGGGGCTCCTCGCCATCACACCCAACCAGCCACAGCGGTACGCTCAGTGCCACCAGGGCCGCCGCCATTCGAGGGGTCATTGCCATCGTCTTCTCTCCATAAAGCCTTTGTCCATGCGCCCAATCTCCATGATTGATCGCGCGCTATTGCACCAAAGCCACCCCGGCCACGCAACTTGCGTTGGCGCTGCAGCACGCCGCAATCTCGCCTATCGGGCGACGTCTATGGCGGCCCGCCCTGATCATTCTCCCCGGGGTGAGGCCATGCGACAGCTGTCGGGCATGGTCAGACGCAGCGCCAACGGCATGACCCGGGCCTCGAACGCGCGCTGATAGCAGGCTTCGCCGTCCAGCGTCAGCGGCAGGCGCGCCTCGCCATCGGCTTCAAAGCGCAACCAGGCACTGCGAAAGGCGTCGACGTACTGCCCATGGTAGGGCCTGGCCCGCAGTTCCTGCATCATCGCCCGAAGCTGGCGCAGCGAGCGGAAGTCACGCACCAGCAGCACGTCGAACAGGCCGTCGTCCAGTCGCGCCGCCGGCGTCAACTGCTGACCGCCACCGGCCTGGATGCCATTGCCGATACCCAGCAGAAAGATGCCCGCTCGACTCTCCCCGCCATCCCAGGCCAGGTGGCCCTGGTAGAGCTGATAGCGCCAGGCCTTGAAGGCACCGAACACCGAGTAGGCTCCCCCGCCCATCAAGCGCTTGAGTGGCTTCGGCGTCGATGTGGTGATCTCGGCACCGAAACCTCCGGTGGCCATGTTGATGAAATAGCGATCGTTCATCCTTGGCACATCCACCCAGCGGCTGGGCAGACGACAGGCGGCGTCCAGCGACGCTGCCTGGCCGAGCGGCAGGCCCAGAGACTTGGCCAGGTCATTGGCGCTGCCCAACGGCATGATGGCAAGCTCCGGACGCTCTTCGCGCGGCAACTGCATCAGCCCGTTGACCACCTCATGCACGGTACCGTCACCACCGCCGGCGATGACCCGCTTGACCCGATCGCGTCCAGCCTGGGTGGCCTGGCGTTCGCCGTCGCCCTTTTCCCAGGTGACACGCACATCGACATCGAGGCCGCCTCGCCGACAGGCGAAGACAGCGCTTCGCACTTCCGGCAATTGCGCCGATTGTCCGTTGAGGATCAGCCGATTGGTGCCCGGCGGCTGGGTCATCCTGACGCTTCCTTTTTCACATGAGGTTCATGAAAGTCGCACATCCTCCCTGTGCGGCGCCTATTTCATCACATCCTTCCCCCGGCATGGAGGCCCGCAGCGGCGATCCGATACCTGCCGGCCTCTAGCCACGTCCTGCTGCCGACGCCGCACCTATGCTGTTGCGGGACGGGCACAATCGCAGCCATAGCGCTGACTTGACCCGTATTTCCCTTACAATTGATCAAGACACGCCCCCCCTTTGCGACCGAGTTCCTGCATGATTGAACCAATTTTTGTGCTGACCGCCTTTGTTTCAGGCCTGGCCGCCATGGCCCTCAGACTACCACCCTTGGTGGGTTTTCTCGCCGGTGGCTTCATCCTCAATGCACTCGGCTACGACGAAACGCCGGTCCTGACGCTGATCGCCCACCTTGGCGTCACCCTGATGCTGTTTACCATCGGTCTCAAGCTCAACGTCAAGACCCTGCTGCGCCCGGACGTCTGGGGAGGCGCCAGCCTGCATATGCTGGCAAGCGTCGTGCTGTTCGTAGGTATTCTGGCTGTCCTGAAGGCGATCGTCACCCTCGGCTGGCTGACGTCACCCAACGGTCTGCTCGCCGGACTCGACCTGACGACGCTGCTGGTGCTGGCGTTCGCCCTGTCCTTCTCCAGTACCGTCTTCGTGGTCAAGGTGCTCGAAAAGCGAAGCGAGACCCATGCGGCCTACGGACGCCTGGCCATCGGTATCCTGATCATGCAGGACCTGTTTGCGGTGATCTTTCTCACCGCCTCCACCGGCAAGCTGCCCAGCCCCTGGGCCCTGGGCCTGTTCGCGCTGCTGCCGCTGGCGCCGTTGCTGCGGCGGCTGCTCGACCGCATGGGCCACGGCGAGATGCAGATGCTGTGTGGCGTGGTGATGGCCCTGGTGCTGGGCTACGGCCTGTTCGAGGCGGTCGGCGTCAAGGGGGATCTCGGGGCGCTGATCATCGGCATGCTGCTGGCGCCCCACCCCGCCGCCCAGACGCTGTCGCGCTCGATGTTCAATATCAAGGAACTGCTGCTGGTCGGCTTCTTTCTGAGCATCGGCCTTACCGCCCTGCCCAGCTGGTCGCTGTTCGGCATCGCCCTGCTGCTGGTGGCGCTGTTGCCGCTGAAGAGCCTGCTCTACCAGTTTATTCTGATGCGTTTCGGCATGCGCCACCGCACCTCGGTGCTGGCCACCCTGAGCCTGAGCAACTATTCCGAGTTCGGTCTGATCGTCGGTGCCATCGCGGTATCCAGCGGCTGGCTGGCGCCGCAGTGGCTGGTGGTGGTGTCGCTCGCGGTCGCTCTGAGCTTCGTGGTATCGGCGATCCTCAATGGCGTCAGCGAGCAGTTCTACCGCTGGCTCGAGCCACGCCTGCCACCGGTCGACGAGGCGTCGCTGTCCCCCAGCGACCGCCCCATCGAGGTCGGCGACGCCGAAGCGGTGGTGCTGGGCATGGGCCGTATCGGTCGCAGCGTCTACCGTCGCCTGACCAAGGAGTATGGACTCAAGGTGCTGGGGGTCGACTCCAATCCCAAGAGCGTGAAGATGCTGGCCGACAAGGGCTTCAATATCGTCGAGGGCGACGCCGTAGACTCGGACTTCTGGGACAAGATGCTGATGTCCTCTCAGGTAGAACTGGTGGTGCTGGCGATGCCCCACCACGCCGGTAACCTGTTCGCCCTGAAGCAGCTGCGAAGCCGCCACTTCCCGGGCAAGATCACCGCAGTGGTCGAGTACCTGGAAGAGATCGACACCATCCGCGAACTGGGCGCCCACGCGGTCTACCACGTCTACGACGAGGCCGGCCGCGCCCTGGCCGACAGCGCGGCGGAGGAAGCGGGAATCATCTCGCGTACCGAACAACTCGGCTAGGCGCTGTCCGAAAAGTCGACGAGCGAAGGTTAGACAAGGCAAAAATCGGTGAGACAGCGCAGTTTACGGGGTGTAAATGAGCATTTTGATCCGATTTTTAACGCCGTATTACCGAGCGCAGGCACTTTTCAGACAAGCCCTAGCAAGTGGCGCGCGCAGACCTGTGCAACACCCAGACGCGCTCGGCCACGGGGCTTGCCGTGGACAGATCGGATGCGGATACTCGGGGCTCCCATGGCCAAGGCTCGTGCTCAAGGCGCGCGCCGAGGCCCTTTGCAAGCTCCACGACAAGGATGCATGGCGGTGGAAGACGTCTTTACCTGGCTGGGCGAGGCCCTTGGCACCCTGATTCGCTTTGTGGTCGATACCCTGGGCACCTTCTTCAACAGCATCGATGACGCCGCCGCCGGCTTTATCGACGGCCTGTCTCGCTCGCTGGGCATCGCACCGACCTTCTTCACCCTGGCGCTGCTGGTGCTGGGCCTTTTCTTTCTTTGGCGGGGGCTGCGCGCGATCCTCACAGGCTCCCCCATCGCCGCCCTGCTGTGGGCACTGCTGGGCCTCTTGACCCTGGGCATGCTGCTGCCCTGAGGCGGGACGGTCTTCAAGGCCAGCCGAGCCGGTAGCACACAGCACAACGCCGCCCCGAGGGGCGGCGTTGGCATTTGTGACGGTGGCTCCAGCAGTGATCGTCGTCGCTACATCAGGCCAGCGCCTTTTCCACGATCTCGTAGACGTTGGGTGAGATTTCCTCGCCACGGATGCGCTCCAGCTCGGCGCGCATCAGCGCCTGGCGAGCCTCGTCGAAGCGCTGCCAGCGGGTCAGCGGCGTGATGATGCGTGCGGCGATCTCGGGATTCAGCCGGTTCAACTCGATCACCACGTCGGCCAGCAGGCGATAGCCTTCGCCATCCAGGCGGTGGAAGTTGACCCGGTTCTGCCCGGCAAAGGCACCGATCAACGCGCGCACCTTGTTGGGGTTCTTCAGCGAGAAAGCCGGGTGCTCCATCAGATAGCGGACCCGATCCAGGGCGTCCGCCTGGGGACGGGTCACCTGCAGGCTGAACCACTGGTCCATCACCAGCGGATCGTGGGACCACTTGCGCCCGAAGGCCTTGAGTGCCGGATCGGCGATATCCGAGCGGCTACTGTGGACCAGCAGGGTCAACGCTTGGCGCACGTCGGTCATGTTGTGGTCGGCCTCGAACTGGGCCTGGGCCAGCTCGATCGCCACCTCGTCCTCGATGCTCATCAGGTAGGACAGCGCGACATTCTTCAGGGCGCGCTGGCCGATCTGCTCGGGCGTGGGCGCGTAGGCGGCGTCGCTCTGGTTGTCGCGATACAGTGCCATCAGTTCGTCACGCAGCTCTTGCGCCAGCGACTGCTGGATGAAGGTGCGCGCGGCGTGGATGGCGTCCACGTCGACCAGCGGCTGCTGTTCGGCGATGTAGGCCTCGCTCGGCAATTGCAGCATCTCGGCCAGCACCGCCTTGTCGTCATTGCCTTCCTCGATCAGTGCGCGGAAGGCCTCGACCAGGCGCGTATCCATGACCTTCTCGACACCATTGCGGTGGGCCGCGATCAGATCATCGAGGGCCAGCAGGGTCAGCCGCTGGCCGGCGTCCCAGCGGTTGAAGCCATCGCTGTCGTGGGCCATCAGGAAGGCCAGATCCTCCCGCGAATAGGGGAAGGACAGCTTGACCGGCGCCGAGAACCCGCGCAGCAGCGAGGGCACCGGCGCCTCTTCGATATCGGTGAAGATGAACTCCTGCTCGTCTTCACGCAGATGAATCACGGCGTCTCTACCCAGGCTCTCGCCGTCCAGGGTCATCGACAGGTCGCGGCCGCTCTTGGTGCCGACCAGGCCCAGGCGAATGGGGATATGCAGCGCCTGTTTCTCCGGCTGGCCGGGGGTGGCCGGTGTGCGCTGACGCAGGATCAGGCGGTAGCGGGAGTTGGCGTAGTCGTACTCCCCGAAGGCGTCGATCTCCGGCGTACCCGCCTGGGAGTACCAGCGCATGAACTGCTCGAGATTCTGCCCGGACACCTCGGCCATGCAGTCGACGAAGTCCTCGATGGTGACCGCCTGCCCGTCGAAGCGCGAGAAGTACAGATCCGAGCCCTTGCGGAAGGTCTCCGGCCCCACCAGGTTGGACAGCATCCGCACCACCTCGGCACCCTTCTCGTAGATGGTCAGGGTGTAGAAGTTGCCGATCTCGATGTAGGAGTCGGGGCGAATCGGATGCGCCGTGGGGCCTGCGTCCTCGGCGAACTGGGCGGTGCGGAAGAACGACACTTCCTCGATGCGCTTGACCGGCGCGGAATTGACCTCGGCCGAGAAGCTCTGATCGCGAAAGACGGTGAAGCCTTCCTTCAACGACAGTTGGAACCAGTCACGGCAGGTAACGCGGTTGCCCGACCAGTTATGGAAGTACTCGTGGGCGACGATTCCCTCGACCCGCTGGAAGGCAGCGTCGGTGGCGGTGTTGGGGTGGGTCAGCACCGCCGCCGAGTTGAAGATGTTGAGCCCTTTGTTCTCCATGGCGCCCATGTTGAAATCATTGACCGCCACGATCATGAACAGGTCCAGGTCGTACTCGCGACCGTAGGCCTCTTCATCCCAGCGCATGGCACGCTTGAGTGAGCCCATGGCGTGGTCGGTCTTGTCGAGGTTTTCTTCCTCGACCCAGATCTGCAGGGTGACGTCGCGGCCGCTCATGGTGGTAAAGCGGTCCTCGACCTTCTTCAGGTCACCGGCCACCAGCGCAAACAGGTAGGCGGGCTTGGGATGAGGATCGTCCCAGGTCACGAAGTGGCGGCCATCCGGCAGCTCTCCTCGCTCCACCGGATTGCCGTTGGACAGCAACACCGGCTCACGAGTCAGGTCGCCGATCACGGTGGTCGAGAAGGTCGCCATCACGTCCGGGCGGTCCGGGTAGAAGGTGATGCGGCGGAACCCTTCGGCTTCGCACTGGGTGCAGAACATGCCACCGGAACGGTAGAGGCCGGATAGCGCGGTATTGTCCTCGGGCGAGATGTCGACCTCGGTGTCCAGAACAAACGCCTCCGGCGCACCGGTAATCGACAGCCCCTTGCGGGTCAGTTCGTACTCGCCTTCCTCCAGCGGCTGGCCATCGATGGCGATGGCCTTGAGCGAAAGCTGCTCGCCATCCAGCCAAAGCGGTGCACCAGCCTCGCGCTCGGGATGACGCTCCAGATGCAGGCGTGCCTTGACGCGGGTGGTGCCAGGCGCCAAGTCGAAGGTCAACTCGGTGCGTGAGACAAGGTAGGCCGGCGGACGATAGTCGCTCAGATGGATCGGCTGGGGGTCGGACATCGGGGATGCTCCAATCAGAAAAGTCGTCGATATTGTACGGGTACGGACGTGCCGGGCTCAAAGAACCGGCGCGACCCGGAGCACGTCGGAACCATCAGGCGAAACGGATCAAGGCGGAAGACGTCAGGACGAGGAGGCGGGCTCGGGCCGGGTCACGATCCAGATGGCAATCCCGATCAGCATGACGGTCAACCCAAGCTTCAACCACCACAGTGACACCGTGATCAACAGCACCACCACCGACAGTGACAGCATCGCCAGCGCCATCCACTTGGCATGACGGGGAATCGCACCGGATTCTTCCCAGGCCACCACCGCAGGGCCGAACCGAGGATGACTGCGAATCCAGCGAGCGAACCGCGGCGACCCCTTCGACGCCGCCCACACCGCCACCAGCAGAAAGCAGGTACTGGGCAACAGCGGCACGAAGGCCCCGATGACACCGAGGGCAAAGCTGGTCCAGGCCAGCAACTGCCAGGCCAGGCGACGGGTGGTGGAAATCAAGGGCGAACTCCGGCGGCGCACTCGCCACGCCAATTGGTCAAGAATTCACTTATTGAAACGCAGCAGGTGCGACGAGGCCAATCGGACGCCGCTATCAGGCCAGTAGCCTGCCGAATCCGCAGGGCCACTCGCCTCACGATGCCGGCAACAGAGACATGTCAGCCGCCGATCCTGTCAGTCGCGGAAGTTGTCGAACTGCAGCGCCAGATCAGGGCCCTCATCAGCGCGCAGCAGTGCCATCACACTTTGCAGGTCATCGCGCTTCTTGCCGGTCACGCGTACCTTGTCGCCCTGGATCTGGGCCTGGACCTTGAGCTTCGAGTCCTTGATGCGCTTGACGATGTCCTTGGCTTCCTTCTGCTCCAGCCCCTGCTTGAGGGCGACCGTCTGACGCGCCTTGACGCCGGACAGCTCAGCGTCCTGAACGTCCATGATGCGCGGGTCGATGCTTCTGGCGATCAGCTTGTTGCGCAGGATGTCGAGCATCTGCTTGAGCTGGAAGTCGACCTCGGCGTGCAACGCCACGGATTCATCGGACAGCTCGAAACCGGCGTCGACACCGCGAAAGTCAAAGCGCCCCTGGACCTCACGGTTAGCCTGGTCCACGGCGTTCTGGGCTTCGTGGCGATCGAATTCGGACACAATATCGAAAGAGGGCATGCTCGCTCTGCTCCGCTGACAAAAACGCTAGTCTACCATCGACGGCGACCCGCAGGGTGTCACTACCGCGTCCTCCCCGGATGTCACGGAGGACGGCTCGGAAGGTGGTGTAGAAGACGGCGCAGAAGATGTCGCTGGAGCTGCCACGGACGGTGAACCCTGAGGCACGACGGCAGGCTGCTCTCGAGACAGGCCCAGCGCCTTGACCATGCGCCAGGCGGCACAGCCATCCTCATAGTAGTCGTCGAGCCAGCAAGCCAGGCGAAAGCCCGCCCGTCGATAGAGGCCGAGAGCAACACGATTGTCGGCCCGCACCTCCAGCGTCATGCGCTCGCAGCCACGCTTGCGCCCGTCACGCTCGAGCGCCTCGAGCAAGGCCTTGCCCACTCCTTGGCCACGCGCCTCGGGGGCCACACACAGCGAATAGAGGCGCGCTGCGCGGCTGTTGCGACGAAACAGCAAGGTACCGTAGCCGAGAGGCACAACGGAGCCGGTGGCGTCCTCGGCGATCAGGGTCAGCCCATGGGCGCGCTGGAGCAGGTGGCGCAATTGGCGACGAGTGAAGCGGTCCCCCGAAAAACCGCGACTCTCCAGTCCCTCCAGGGCATCGAGATCGCTTGGGGTGGCCGAACGCAAGGCAAGTGGCATAGTGAGAGGTCCCGTCTCGGCAGCCCGACGCCCGACTCGGGCGAGGTGTGTTATCTGTTGATTCTGTCTGGCCCACACGCCGCTGTCAGCCGCCGACAGAATGAATATTTTTCACTTTCTTGCCGTATTGCTTTGCCGCCAACCCAGGCGCATCCTGCCACCGTCGGCCCTGACCTCTCCCCGACTCGTGCGGTGTCCTCCGGCTTCGGGCTATCACCTTGTTTCGGCCTTGCTTCACCCTTGCTCCGCCATTGTCTCGTCCCAGTTTCGTACCAGTTTCGCCCCTTGTCTCGCCCCTATCTCGCCCCTTGCCGAGGAATTCTTGCGATGTGCGCCCTGCGTATCGTTGTCGACCGCCAGCGCGACTGGCAGCCCTACCACCCCAGTGACGATGTGATCGACGCCGACCACTATGTCGACGCCGCGGACATCGCCGATGCCAAGGCCACCTCGGGCGCCACCAGCGCACAGGTCATCAACCTGTGTTCCGACCTCGGCTACCTGGGCCGAGGCTACTATGTCTCACTGCTCGCCCAGGCGCGGGGTGCCAGAGTGATCCCCAGTGTCGATACCCTCAACTCCCTGCGACGCAAGTCGACCACCGACATGCAGCTCGAGGGCCTTACCGGGCTGCTCGATGAGCTGAGCCGGCCCGCTGCAGTCGAGCGACTCGGCGATGACGTCCATTTCAGGGTGCTGTTCGGCGAATGCGTCGAGCCCCTGCTGGCACGTGTCGCCCGCCGCCTGTTCGAGCGACTTCCCTGTCCGCTGATGGAAGCGCGCCTGAATCGCACCGCCCAGGGCTATCGACTGGTGCGGCTGCGTCCGCTTGCGCTTGGGCGGCTTCACGAAGACGAGCAGGACGCCTTCGCTCGCGCCCTCAATCGCCATTCGCTGAAGATCTGGCGTACCCCCAGGGCGCGGCGGCGCTATCGCTTCGACCTGGCCATGTTGATAGACCCTGAAGAACACCTGCCGCCCAGCAACAAGGGCGCGCTCAAGCAGTTTATCCGCGCTGGTCGGCGCCAGGGCATCAACGTCTCGCTGATCACCCATCGCGACAGCGCCCGGCTGGCCGAATTCGACGCTCTGTTTCTGCGCCAGACCACCGCCCTCGACCATCCCACCTGGCGCATGGCCCGGCGTGCCGAACACGAGGGCCTGGTGGTCATCGACGCACCCCAGGACATTCTGCGCTGCACCAACAAGGTCTATCTGCATGAACTGCTTCGCACCCGGGGGGTCGCCGCTCCCGAGGGACTGTTGCTCAAGCGTTCGGATAGAGCACGTCTCCTCGAGCAGACGCAGGGGCTCAGCTACCCGAGGGTGCTGAAGGTCCCCGATGGCGCCTTCTCCCGTGGCATCGTCAAGGTGACGTCCAGCGAATCGCTGGCGCGGGAAGCCGATACCCTGTTCAAGAGCTCGGACCTGCTGTTGCTGCAGGAATGGCTGCCTACCGAATACGACTGGCGCATCGGCGTGCTCGACGGTGCTCCACTGTTCGCCAGCCGCTACTACATGGCCCGTGGCCATTGGCAGATCTACGATCATTCCGGTGCTCGTACCCGCAGCGGCGGCTTCAGCAGCCACCCCATCGACGAGGTGCCGGCCGCCGTGCTGCGTGCGGCGCTCAAGGCCACCCGGCTGATCGGCAATGGCCTCTACGGTGTCGACCTCAAGCAGGTCGGCGACCGTGTGCTGGTGATCGAGGTCAACGACAATCCCAACATCGATGCGGGCATCGAGGACAGCGTGCTGGGTGCGGCGCTCTACGATCGCCTGATGGAGGTCTTCGCCAGGCGCATGGAGGCGCGCCGACAGGCACGCTCGGCTAACACGGCTTCGCCCCAGGCGGGACGCCAGAGCCTTCCAGCCAATGATCCCGGCTGAGGCGGAAAGGCATATCCGGGCTGACGCCGGCGTCCGCCTCGGCTACCCTGCGCTTTTCACCAGACAGCGGGAGCCGGCATGAGCGAGCAGGACAGAAACACCCGACACAAGAAGGCCATGGAGAAGCTCAAGTCCCACGTCGACGCCAAGGTCGCCGCCGCCGACGAGGAGCGCGGGCTGATGCTGGTGTTTACCGGCAACGGCAAGGGCAAGACCACCGCCGCCTGGGGCACCGTCACCCGCGCCCTGGGTTACGGCTACCGGGTGGGCGTGGTGCAGTTCATCAAGGGACTGTGGGAGTGCGGAGAGCGCGACCGTCTCGAGGCCGACGACAACCTCGAGGTGGCGATCATGGCCACCGGTTTCACCTGGGATACCCAGAATCGCGAGTCGGACACCCAGGCATGCCGCGAGGTCTGGCAGGAGGCCAGCCGCATGCTGGGCGACCCCGAGGTCTACCTGGTGGTGCTCGACGAGATCACCTACATGCTCAAGTTCGGCTACCTGGACATCGACACCGTGCGCACGGCCATCGCCAACCGGCCTGCCGAGCAGACGGTCATCATCACCGGGCGCAACGCCCATCGCGAACTAATTGCCATGGCCGACACCGTGACCGAGATGCAGGAGGTCAAGCACGGCTTCACCAATGGCCTCAAGGCCCGCCGCGGCATCGACTTCTGAGCGCACCCGACACCAGCAAGCGCCGCGAGCGACGATAGGCACCCGCGCCACAAACGCCCTCGACTCAACGACACAGAGCCCGACGCCAGCCGGGCTCTGTTCCTTTTCACTCGCCGAGACCGGACGCCCCGGCCCGGCGTCGGCCTCCCCCGGGCGCGCCGAGGGAGACCGCTGCCCTGCAACTCAACCTGCTATTCCACCTGCTACTCCACCTGCAACTGGCCGTCGTCGATCATCTGCTGCAGGAAGGTCGCCGAGTCCTGTCCCCCCATATCGACGCCATTGAGGGTAATGACCTGATCGGCATCGCCTCCTGTATTGCCGATGCCACCATCGCTCTTCACGTACAACACGGTATTGCCGCCGCCGTCCTCCTCGGCGTAAAGATAGTTGTTGACGGTTGCCTCGGTCGCTCCATCGAGTAGATCCGACATCTCCAGGCGATCGGCCTCGGCGTCACTGCCGACGTCTCCCAGGGTAAAGCCATTGATCTCATCACTGGCAGGCGCAGCACTGGTCCCAGCGTCGCCATCATTCCAGGCGACCACATCGGCGCCGGTGCCCAGATCGATGATATCGTTGCCCGCGCCGCCATCGAGCGTATCGTTGCCCGCGCCGCCATCGAGCGTATCGCCGCCCTTGCCACCTATCAGGGTATCGTTGCCTTCGCCCCCAAGGAGGGTATCCACTCCGGCGCCACCAATCAGGGTATCGTTGCCATCGCCGCCGTCCAGGGTGTTGCTACCGCCATCATTTCGCGTGTCGTCGATCAGGTCATCGAGATTGTCTCGGATATAACCGATCATTTCGCCATCGGTGGGTTCGGTACCACCATTGACTCCCCACTTGACGTATTCGTAGAGCCCTTCGTAGCCCAGGCCGTCATGCCCGCCCGCGGTAAAGACCTCACCTGTGTCGGTATTCGTCCAGGCCAGATGGTCACTGTTGAGCACATCGCCGATCAGGATGTCGCCGCCGCCTCCGCCCGACAGGACGTCATCGCCAAGTTGCAGAAGCCCTCCTGCGGCTTCCTGGATGGCACTGTTGAGACCGTCCTCGTCGTTGACGATCTGAACCTGGCCGACCGGATCATTAAACGTCGTACCGCCAATGGTCAGGCCTCCGGTGCCATCGACGTTGCTGTTGTCGAAGTACTCAAGCGTTTCCTCGTTGATCCCGTTGCCGATGCCGATAGCGGCCACCTCGACTTGCGGATAGCCAGCTCCCGGCGTGGTTGGTGCAAGATCCTGGAACGCTTCCAGGGAGTTGTTCATGACGGGGACGCTGTTGTTTCCCCCGGGGCCGTAGCGGCCGGGGGTGCCATCTCCATCAGCGTCGTCCAGATAGAACGTCGGCTCACCGTCGGTGAGAAACAGGGCCAGGTTCTTGTATCCGGGTGTCGACGTGTATTGTTCGCTGAAGAACTCCTGAGACTCACGGAAGCCCGCCTCGTAGTTGGTGCCGCCTTCGGCCACCATGGCGTCGATAAAGGCCATGGCGGCGGCCAGATCCGAAGCGTCAAAGTCTTCGATAGTAATCGAATCGACCCCGACCACACCGCCACCGTCCGTACCAACCCGGACGCCACTGTCAAAGTCCACGATCTGCAGATTGATGGTCCCACCGTAGGTCTGGAGATGGACAAGAAGATTCTCCAGGGCGTCCTTGGCCAGCTGCATCCGCGTCTTGCCGGCGGTGCCCGACGCATTGCCCATGCTGCCCGAGCTGTCGATGATCAGTGACAGGTTGTAATTCTCCGGCTGCGCCTGGGCCACCCCGCCGGCGTCGCCGATCAGCACGTCGTCGCCATCACCACCGGCCTGTTCGCTGTTGTCGTTGTCATCCACGTACAGGGTATCCGGCGCCTCTCCGTTAAGGGTCAGGGTGCTCTCGAGCCGATCGCCGTCGCCATCGACACCGACCAGACCGAGGGGCACCTCGAAGTCCTCGCGCTGCTCGCCGCTGCGATGGTTGATGTCACCCAGTGACAGATCGCCAGGGGACTCACTGCCACTCTGCTGCGCCTCGATGGAGACCGCCTCGAAGGGGCGATCGTCACCGGTGCTCAGGCGCACCTCCCAGCCATCCTTTAAGCCGTCGACCTCAATGCCATCGCCGGTATCGACCAACAACACCCTTCCCGTGACATCCACGCCCCGAGCGTCGAACACCTTGACGTCATCGACGCTCAGATCCATGGCGGCACCGCTGGTCGCCCCTGGATCACCGTTGCCTGCGCCTTCAGCATCGAACACGACGGCAGAGAGCAACAGAGCGGCGGTGACACCGTTGGTCACATGGACCTTCTGCGAATAGCTCGTCAGGCCAACGTGGTC
Organism: Halomonas sp. DP5N14-9; assembly: GCF_019802175.1. Classification (NCBI taxonomy): domain Bacteria; kingdom Pseudomonadati; phylum Pseudomonadota; class Gammaproteobacteria; order Oceanospirillales; family Halomonadaceae; genus Halomonas; species Halomonas sp. DP5N14-9. Next base: position 93,425 of record NZ_JAHVHR010000010.1, on the reverse strand, counting down.
CTGCCACTCGGGCGTCGTCCCGGAGGCGCTAACGCCCTTGAGCGCATCGATGCGTAGGGTCCCGTCGGTACCAAGGGCGATACGGCCGTCGCTATCCTGGTCGGTCGTTCCCGATAGCAAGAGGTCGTTGACCGCGACGTCATCACCGGCGTGCAAGGCCAGGTAGTCACCGATCGTCTGGGCATCTGCCGGGCTTGAGTCGAACGCCTCGCCATTGGTGATCGCACCGATCACCTCGACGCTGTAGCCGTCACCTGCTGCGTTGAGGGTGACGCTGAAGCCGTCCTCGGCACCGTCGGCGCTTTCGGCGTACAGCGTCGTTCCGTCGGCGCTCAGACGATAGCTCAGCGGCTTGCCGTCGACCCGCAGCGCGTTGCCCTGGCTATCCGTCGCCGGCTGTCCGTCGAGGGCGGCGGCAAAGACCACCTCCCCGACCCCATCGGCTCCGACATTGGGCCCGAAGTCCAAAGTGCCGTTGCCACTTTCCAGGACGTGCTCCGCCTCGGAGAACACCTGGGGCACGTCGTCCTTGATGTCGATGGTCAGGGTGGCCGGATCACTGGCGTCACCGTCGGAGTCGGTCACCACCACGCTGAAGGCGTCCTGCACAGCGTCGCTGGCGGTACCCTGGCTGGTGTGGTCCGTGCTGTTGTCGGTCAGGGTATAGCGATACTGATAGGTCCCCGCGCTATCCTTCCACACCTCCAGGGTGCCGAGGTCTCCGTCGACCTCGACCGGATTGGCCTCGGTACCGTCGGTCACATCGATACCATCGATCTCCACCTTGGCCAGGCTGTCGCTGCCGGTGTCGATGGTGAGCGACCCCAGAGCGGTCTCGAGGTCGGTGGCGGCCTTGCTCCCGCCGTCGTCGAGACCCGCCTCGTCCACCTCGCTGTTGCCCGAGGCGTTGGGCGACTCTGGATTGACCTCGACCTCGGGCGTGGCGTCCACGGTGATCGTCAGGGTCGCGCTGCTGATATCACCGTCGGCGTCGCGGATCGCGTAGTTGATCACCGCGTCACCCTCGAAGCCGTCGGCCGGCGTGAAGGTGATATTGCCGTTGGCGTCGACGTTGGTGATGGTGCCGCTGCCGCTTTCCAGGCTCACGCTGTCGGTGACGAAGGTGTAGGGACCGTCGGCCCCGGTCACGTCAGGCTCGCCCGCCGTACCGTCGAGCACATTGACGGTGATCGGCTGGTTCTCGTCTGTCTCGGCGGCGTCATCCTTGGCCAGGGGCACGTCATCCTTGATGTCGATGGTCAGGGTGGCCGGATCACTGGCGTCACCGTCGGAGTCGGTCACCACCACGCTGAAGGCGTCCTGCACAGCGTCGCTGGCGGTGCCCTGGCTGGTGTGGTCTGTGCTGTTGTCGGTCAGGGTATAGCGATACTGATAGGTCCCCGCGCTATCCTTCCACACCTCCAGGGTGCCGAGGTCTCCGTCGACCTCGACCGGATTGGCCTCGGTACCGTCGGTCACATCGATACCATCGATCTCCACCTTGGCCAGGCTGTCGCTGCCGGTGTCGATGGTGAGCGACCCCAGAGTGGTCTCAAGGTCGGTCTGCGCCTTGCTTCCGCCGTCATCGAGACCCGCCTCGTCCACCTCGCTGTTACCCGAGGCATTGGGCGACTCGGGATTGACCTCGATCTCGGGCTCGTCGTCCTCCACCTCCACCCGCCAGGTCGCCTGGCTGGTATCACCGTCGTTGTCGGTCAGGGTATAGAGGATTTCGGCGGTCCCCTCGAAGCCCGCCGCCGGAGTAAAGGTGATGGTACCGTCGGCGTTGAAGTCCAGGCTGCCGGCGGTGCTGTCCACCAGTTCTGCGGCGGTCAGCTCGGCGCCATCGGCACCGAGCGTATCGGCGCCTGGCCCATCGTTGATAACGTTCAACATGACCGGAGCATTGTCGGACGCGCCGATAGTCTCGTCATCCTTGGCCTCGGGCACGTCGTCCTTGATGTCGATGGTCAGCGTGGCGCTGTCGTTGACGTCGCCGTCGCTGTCCTCGATCACCAGCGCGAAGTCGTCCTTGATTCCGTCGGTGGCGGAGCCCTGGGTCGAGTGCTCTTCGGTGTTGTCAGCCAGGGTGTAGCTGTAGCTGTAGTCGCCGTTCGACTCGGTCACCGTCAGGGTGCCGTAGACGCCTTGCACAGTACCGCCATTGGTCACGTCGACCTGGGTGCCATCCTTGTCCACGATCTTCAGCGAGGCCAGGCTGTCACTGCCGGTGTCGATGGTGAGCGACCCCAGAGCGGTCTCGAGGTCGGTGGGGGCCTTGCTCCCGCCATCGTCGAGACCCGCCTCGTCCACCTCGCTGTTACCCGAGGCGTTGGGCGACTCGGGATTGACCTCGATCTCGGGCTCGTCGTCCTCCACCTCCACCCGCCAGGTCGCCTGGCTGGTATCACCGTCGTTGTCGGTCAGGGTATAGAGGATCTCGGCGGTCCCCTCGAAACCCGCCGCCGGGGTAAAGGTGATGGTACCGTCGGCGTCGAAGTCCAGGCTGCCGGCGGTGCTGTCCACCAGTTCTGCAGCGGTCAGCTCGGCGCCGTCGGCACCAAGCGTATCGGCGCCGGTCGTATTGGTGATGACGTTGATACTCACCGCCGTATCGTCGGTGGTCTCGACGGTAGGATCGTCTTCAGCGCGGGGCGCGTCATCCACGATCAAAATGTCGAGCGAGCCGCTGGCGCTACTGCCGTCCACGTCCACCGCCTGAACATTCAGGCTCTCGAGATAGCCGCCATCGGTGGCGCCGGCAACGCTGTCATTGTCGACGTTGTCGGTCAGTTCATAGGTGTAGCTGACGGTGCCCCCTGCGGCCGACCCGGTGAAGCCGGTCAGCGTCACCACACCATGATCGGTGACGATGGTGACCGGCGAGGTCCCCAGGGCATCAAGCTGGGCAAGCGTCAGGGAAACCGGCCCCACCGTCAGGGTGGCCAGGCCATCAGGTGAATCAAACCCAAAGGAGCCGGTGCGAACCAGCTGGGTGGCGTCGCCACGGCTACCGCCGGCCAGGTCTGCTTCGAACAGCACTTGTTCGGCACCGGCGGCGCCAATCGGCAGCTCGCCAGGGCCGCCAGGACCACCAGGGCCGTCAGGACCACCGGGGCCGTCAGGACCACCGGGGCCATCAGGACCACCGGGACCAGTGGGATCTTCTGGGCCGTCGAGACCGGTCAGGGTGACACCTTCATCGTCATCGCCGGGATCCACCGCGTCGACACCGGTGAAATCGCGCTCGATGGGACCATCGCGCCCCTCAAGGCCAAACTGGAAGGCCAGCGGATCTACCGTCTCCACGATGCGCAGCAGACGGACAAAACCACTGCCCTCGTCGTCCCCTCCCCCGCCGGTGCCGCCGGCCGCCGGATCCTCAAGATCATCGAACAGGTCGCCTTCGCCGGAGTCGATGGCGGCCAACAGCTCGTTGAGCTCTTCGTCACCCAGCACGTTGTCGGCCTGCTCGGCGATCTGGGCGAGAGCCGCGAGCTCATCGTCCGTGGAGCCGGACGCCTGGGTACCCTCGGGAACCGGTGCGTCAATGCCGACAGCCGCGCCAGCCGTCACCGGGCTGCCCAAAGGTGTCGCGGGTGCATCAATGGGTGCCGAGTCGTCGGTGGTCTGCACAATACCCTGATCGACCAGCGAAGGGCCGGCCGGCTCGGTGGTGGAAGGCAACAGGCGCACCTGTCCGCTACCGGAAAGTGTCACGGGGTCGCCGACGCCACCGGGCGAAATCGAGATTTCACCACCCTGTGACGTCACCAGGCGCTCCCCGTCGCTGATCACGTCTCCCGGCCTGAGTTCGCGAAGGCTTCCATCGGTGCCCTGAACAAAAGCCTGCCCCTGTACCATCACCACCGTCGCCGTGCTCATGTCGCTTCCCCTGATGCTCGTTGTCGTTTATCGAGCGCGCCCAAGGATATTTCTGTCCTCGATAACGCACCTTATCGGCACACTGTGGAAGCAGTATTAGCGAAGCTTTTTTATGACTAGCATTGGACTCAAGTACAGTGTTTTCGGGATCCATCTATTCAATTGGTGCTTTATGCAAACTTCTGAAAACAACGTTCATATAATTAACGCCAATAACTTCGCGTCATTCATACTTAACTAACACCAATGATGGCGAGAAACTTCATACTCGTCTGTGTACGCATGTGAGCTTCGGTCCCTCCCGGTAACCCTGCCCGCCCCTCATTCAAAGCCTAAGCCACTGTTCAAAAAAAGCATTCCTCCCCTCATCCGCTGATGGCGCTGTTTCACTGCCGGGTCATCCAGCTCGACGTTCGCCGCGGCTCGACGCCTGGCAGACCTGCCGCTACTCGGCGTCGACAACGTCAGCATGGCGATCGTCATGCCGCAAAAACCGTCTCAAGCATGATGCTCCGATCGGGTGCTGATCGGAGAAACGTAAGAAAACAGTGTTTTCACTTTATTATCAATAACTTATAACACAAAAAACCATTGGCGTATCCATAGAGCAACATATAACTAATTGATTTCTAATGCTTTATACGAACGTCGCGCACCATTGTCTGTTAATGGCGACATTCCGGCCGACCATCGGTCATCCCGGAGAACGCTCACTAGAGCACGCATCCAAATAAGTTGTTGTTTTTAAAATACAAAAAGATAAATGGATCGATCCTTGCCCTCATTGCGGTCAGAACAAGGCTTTCCCGGCGTCCCTCCGACGCCCGAGGCAAGGCCGCCAATATCACAAGCGACGGCAAGGAGTGAGTTCATGAAAATCACGATTCACGGCTCGGGTTACGTAGGACTGGTCACCGGCGCCTGCCTGGCCGATGTGGGACACGACGTGATGTGTGTGGACGTCGATCAGGTCAAGGTCGCCCGCCTCAAGCGCGGTGAAGTACCGATCTACGAACCAGGCCTCGAGGATCTGATCCGCCACAATATGGAAGACGAGCGCCTGACCTTCTCCGATAGCCCGGAGGAAGGGGTGGCCCATGGCCTGTTGCAGTTCATCGCGGTGGGAACGCCCCCTGACGAGGACGGCAGCGCCGACCTGACCCACGTGCTTGGCGTGGCCCGTACCATCGGCCAGCACATGGACGGATATCGCGTCATCATCAACAAGTCCACCGTCCCGGTGGGGACCGCCGACAAGGTTCATCAGGCGGTGGCCGATACCCTGGAGGGACGCCAGGCCGAGGTCGACTTCGACGTCTGCTCCAACCCGGAATTCCTCAAGGAAGGCGCGGCAATCGAGGACTTCTCGCGGGGGGCGCGGATCGTCATCGGTACCGACAGCGACAAGGTCCGCAAGCTGATGCGCGAGTGCTATGCCCCCTACAGCCGCCAGCGCGACAAGCTGATGTTCATGGACGTGCGCAGCGCCGAACTGACCAAGTACGCCGCCAACGCCATGCTCGCCACCAAGATCAGTTTCATCAACGAAATCGCCAACCTGGCCGAGCACCTGGGTGCGGACGTCGAGCAGGTCCGCCACGGTATCGGCAGCGACCCGCGTATCGGCTACCACTTCATCTATCCCGGCTGTGGCTACGGCGGCTCCTGCTTCCCCAAGGACGTCAAGGCACTGGCCCGCACCGCCAGCGAGGTCGGCGCCCCCGCCCGCATGCTGCAGGCGGTCGAAACGGTCAACGACGCCCAGAAGACGCGGCTGTTCGACAAGCTGGAACTGGCGCTTCACGGCAACCTCAAGGGCCGCACCATCGCCCTGTGGGGACTCGCCTTCAAGCCCAACACCGACGACATGCGCGAGGCGCCGAGCCGGGTACTGATGGAACAGCTGTGGCAAGCCGGCGCCCGGGTCCAGGCCTACGACCCCGAGGCCGCCGCCGAGTGTCACCGCATCTACGGCGAGCGCTCGGACCTGTGTCTCTCCAAGCAGCGTGACGCTGCCCTGGAAGGCGCCGACGCCCTGGTCATCTGCACCGAGTGGAAGGCCTTCCGCACCGTCGACTTCGACAAGATCGCGCGCACCCTCAATCACCCGCTGGTGATCGATGGACGCAACCTCTTCTCACCCGAGGACGTCGAAGCGGCGGGTCTCGAATACTACGCCATGGGTCGCGGCGCCTCCCTGCAACACCCCCGGGTGTAAGGACGCCACCATGTCATCGCTACCCAAGCACACCTCCGTGGCCAGCAAGGCCACGGAGCTGACCACCCTGGCGCTGCTGCTGTCGCTGCTGATCGTGCTGGTCAGCGAGTTGCCCTCCGAGGTGTTCTCGCCGGCGTCGAAGAGCTTCTTCTTCGCCATTGGCGCGGTCGGAGCGTGGCGCTATTCATGGTGGTTCGTCCAGGCGCTGCGATCGGTGTGGTACAACCGCCGCGTCTTTCCACAGATGCGGGCCGAGGCCGACGCCCTGGGAGAGTCCGGCAAGCCGTCAGAGCTCTACGTGCTGTGCACCTCCTTTCGCATCGACCCCGACGTCTGCTTCCGGGTCTACGACGCGCTGATCGAGGAGACCCGGCACTATGGCGTGCCGACCACCATCTTTGCCTCGGTCTCGGACCAGACCGACGTGGACATCATCTCCCACGTGCTGCAGGAACACCGCTGGCCGTCGCACATCGAGGTCCGCTACATGTTCCAGAAGGGCGACGGCAAGCGCTCGGCCATGGCCGAGGTGCTGCGTGCGATCTCGCGCCGGGCCCCGGCCCCCGACGCCCTGCTGGTGTCCATGGACGGGGATATCCTGCTCGAGCCCGGAACCCTGGAGCGCTCGCTGTCGTTCTTCGCCCTGCGCGATGATCTCGGCGCCCTGACCACCAACAACAGCGCCATCGTCACCGGCAACGATGCCACCAAGGAGTGGTACGACCTGCGTTACGCCCAGCGTCATCTGGTGATGAGCTCGATGTCGGTGTCCGAGCGGCTGCTGGTCCTGACCGGCCGCTACAGCGCCTTCCGCGCCGACCTGGCGACCCACCCGGACTTTATCGACATGGTCGAGAACGACCACGTCGAGCATTGGCGCTTCGGCAACTTCAAGTTCCTGTCCGGGGACGACAAGTCGACCTGGTACTGGTTGCTCAAGAACGGCTGGAAGATGCTCTACCTGCCGGATGTCTACGTCTCGGGATTCGAGGAGCTGCCGGACCGCAAGCGCTTCTTTGCCTCGACCACCGACCTGATGCGTCGCTGGTACGGCAACATGCTGCGCACCAGCGGTCGCGCCATTGCCCTGGGGCCGAGGCCGATGGGGCTATTCACCTGGTGGAGCCTGATCGACCAGCGGCTGTCCATGTGGACGACCCTGATCGGCCCCATCGTGGCGATCCTGGTGACGCTGTTCGTGCGGCCGTCGTTCATCTTCGCCTATGCCCTGTGGATCCTGTTCACCCGCGGGATCTCCACCTCGATCCTGGCCTGGCAGCGTGGTCGCTTCAGCCTTCTGTGGATCCCGCTGATCTACTACAACCAGGTCTACGGCGCCCTGCTCAAGACCTACGTGAGCTTTCGCTTCAACCGTCAGAAGTGGTCACGCCAGGGCATCTCCGCCGGTGAGCCTGGTGACGAAAAGGCGGTTCGCCGCCAGCGTCGCATGGGTCACCTGCTGCATGGCTTTCACGTGTGCCTGATGTTGTTCGTGCTGACCCTGGCCACCGGCGTACTGAAGGTACCTGACGCTACCTCGCTGAAGATCCTCGAGCGTGCAGGCCCGGTGCCCAGCGACAGTGCCGCGCTGCCTGACGCCAGTCGCTGGCTGGCCAGCCGCATCGAGGATGGCTCGGGCGAGCTGCGCCTGCCTGCCGGCGAGCTGCGGATCAGCGATCGGCTGATCGAACGCCTGGGCGCAAGCAGCATCGGCGAGGCCACCAATCTCAGCGGCAGCCCCCAGGGCACCACGCTAGAGGTCCCGCCGGCGTTGATCGACCGCCTCAAGGACGCCCAGGGCACCACTCCAGCCCCCGGCGATCTGTTGAGCTGCACCGACCAGCAGCGCTGCTCGCTCGATCTTCACGACACCAGGCTGTCGCTGAGTGACCTGCGCATCCAGGTGCAGCCACGCCACGGCTGATAGTCACGCCACGGCTGACAACGACGACACGGCCACACTTTGTCGCTGGGCCGCATGTACGGCCAGACACCGCCACGGCTCAGCGAATACTGACTTCAGGACACCGATATGAGCGATTACTTCGACGACAAGGACACCTCAACACCCCGCCACGAGCCTGCTCGTCAGCCGGACCCCGCGCCGCGCGCCGAACCCCATCTGGGCGATGCGCGCTCCCAGCCGCGCCAAGAAGAGGCACCGGCAGGCTCGGGACTGGCCCATGAGCGCCGCGATGAACGCCGCTACATCCGCGTTTCGCCGACCTTCGAGGTGCGCTTCGATGACGGCAACCGCTTCCGCGGGCTGGACCTGTCCCAGGGCGGCTTCGCCATCGAGAGCCCGCGCCCGATGCGCCAGGACGCCAGGGTGCGCGGCAGCATCGCCATCACCACCGCCAGCGGCGAGCTGCTGGTGCCCGTGAGCGCCCAGTGCCGCCATAGCCTGGCGCTGGAAGGTCGCGGTGGTGCACACCACGCCGGCTTCGAGATCACCGACATCTCCCCCTCCCACCTTGAGCTGCTGCGCCGCGTGGTCCGCGCCCACCTGGCCGGCCGACCGCTGGACGTCGAGCAGATGGTCCAGGGCGAGGATGCCCAGACCCCACGCAAGCGTCGCGGCACCGGCAGCACGCCCCAGGCAGCGGCTCGTCCGCCGAGACCCATGGGCCGCTACGTGGCGCTGTTCATCGGCTTCGCGGTGCTCGCGGTGGTGGCGGCGGCCACCGCCTACCGCAACTTCATGCTGATCGAGCCCAACTTCGCCGCTGTCACCGCGCCACGCATCGACATTCGTGCACCGAGCCCCGGCATCCTGATGGCGCACGAGCTCAAGGCCGGTGACCGTGTCACACGGGACGAGCAGCTCACCCGGGTCAAGGACGTCGATCTGGAGTCCGACCTGATCCTGGCCGAGGCCGCCCAGCGCTACAACAGCCAACTGATCGAGAACCTTCAGGAAAACCTCGACGGCGCCAATGGCGGACAGGTCAGCCTGGCCAACTCCGCCGAGCCCGGCAACGGTGACGCCGTAAGCTTCGAGACGGTGTCCCCGGACATCGCTCGTGCACGTATCGATCAGTTCGAGACCGCCCGAGACTTCCAGGCGTCCAGGGTCACCGCGCTGCAGGCGCGCCAGTCCCAGAACGAGATCTACAGCCCCTGCGACTGCCTGGTGGCGTGGGCGCTGTCGAGCTCCGACGGCACCTATATCAACGAAAGCGAAAAGATCATGACGCTGATGCGTACCGGCGACGACGAGGTCATGGTCGAGGCGCTGGTGCATATGGACGACATCGATCGCATCGAGCCCGATCAACTCGCCTATCTGTCGCTGCCCAACGCCTCCGGCCCGATCAGCGCTCGGGTGCGCAGCGTGGCGCTGGACATCGAGCGCCAGCCGCGCGCCGGCTTCCCGAGCTGGGTACGCCAACAGCAGAACGTCGCCAGCGTGCTGCTGGTACCGGAAAAGCCGCTGCCGGTGGAAAGCGTCGGTACTCCGGTGGACGTGCGCTTTACCGAACAGGCCCTGCTGGGCGCCACCGCCGAGTGGATCTGGCAGAGCGGCCGCCGGGTGGTCCAGCAGGCCAGCCAGCTGTTCTCGGGCATTGGTGACAACGACGCCGCCGACACCGCCGGCTGAGCCACGCTCTTTCTTTACACGCATCCGTCACACTTGCCACGACCACCGCGGTGGTCGTGAGCCAACAGGAGTACGAACGCCATGTCGACACTGACGACGCGCCTGTCCGCCACCCTGCTGGCCATCTGCGCTACCCAACCCGCCCTGGCGGACAACGGCGCCAATGACAGCGACGCCGATCAGCAGAGCCCCGGCGTCCCCCAGGTCGCCGCCTGCTCGGCGCGCCATCCGCTGGTCGCCTCACCCGCCCCTGCGCTGGGTGAGAAAAGTGCCCACGACGCCATCCGCAAAGGCTTCGACACCACCCGTACCTGGGGCACCGAGGAGAACGTCGAGCTGTTGTCGGGTCATTCGGCGAGACCGGCGCTCAGGGTCCTCTATCCCGAGGACACCTCCTCGCCTGGCGACACCGACACCGGGGGCGCCGGCTTCTACACCGAGCCTTCCGCGCTCGAAGGGCGCGATCACGCCTGCCTGAGCTACCGGGTTCGCTTCGAGAGCGGGTTCAACTTCGTCAAGGGCGGCAAGCTGCCGGGGCTCTACGGCGGCGAAGCGCCCAGCGGCGGTGACGATGTCACCGGCGAGAACGGCTTCTCCATGCGCTACATGTGGCGCGAAGACGGCCAGGGTGAACTTTACGAATACGTGGTCGGCGGCGAGGGCGACTACGGCGACTCGGTGGCCCGAGGTCGCTTCACCTTCCCCACCGGTCAGTGGGTCACCCTGGAGCAGGAGATCATCCTCAACGACCCCGGCAAGGCCAACGGCATTGCCCGGGTGTGGGTCGATGGTCGGCCGGTGCTCGAGCAGACCGATCTCACCTACCGTACCGACGACGACGTGCACATCGATGGCCTGATGTTCTCGACCTTCTTCGGTGGCCACGGTGAGGACTGGCGCACCCCCAGTGACCAGCACGCCGACTTTGCCGACTTCCGTTTCTACGCCCCCCGTTCATGATCGCGGCGCCCCCAGGGGCGCCGCCAAGGAGACGCTTGATGCACCCATCCCATGGCTCATCCCCCGGTCCCCTCCCCACCCGAGGCCTGGGCCCATCGATGCCGGCATTCGAATCCGGCCGGTGCCACCACTTCGACCAACGCTCGGCAAATCCGCTCAAGCGTCTGGCACACAGAGTGATGGGATGGCCGACGGCTGGGTTGTCGGGAAAGCTGGCAACGGGCCTGACGCTCGGCCTGACGATGGGTGCCGCCCTGGTATCGTCCGCGCACGCCATGACCCTGGAAGAACGGGCCGAGCTGGACCTCAGCGACTACCGAGTGACCAGACCTGACGCCTCCTACTTCGATGTAGAGGCCCGCATGGAAACACTGGCCGACACCGACAACTCGATCCTGTTGCAGGAGCTCGATCAACTGACCAACGGACCCAGCTGCCAGCAACTGCTGGCCCAGGAGCCGATCACCACGCGCCTGCGGATCCCCGGCTATTATCCCAGCCCCAAGGAGTGGGAACTGGCATCCGAACCCCTGTTCGACTTCGAGGACAGTGTGTCGATGCTCGCCGGCTCCTTCGTGGCCACCGGCGACACCTACTACGCCGACTGCCTGGTTTCCTTTCTCGATCAATGGGCCCAGCACGATGCCCTGACCGACTTCCACTACGATCCCAAGGAGCCTCAGGCCTGGTTCGCCACGGAATCGATGATCTTCGCCGCGGGCATGGCCTACTCGGTGGTGCGTCCCCGCGTCGAGGGCAGCGACCAGGCCAAGCAACGTGTCGAGCAGTGGCTCAACCGGCTCGCCCACAAGCACGCCGCCATTCAGGGGCAGCCCGGCAACAGCTGCTGCAACAACCACTTCTACCGCCGCGCCCTCTACGCCAGCATGATCGGCGTGATTACCGAGGACGATGAGCTGTTTCGCTTCGGCGTCAGCGCCATCCATTCGGCGCTCTCCGACATGACCGAGCGCGGCGCCTTTCCGCTGGAGATCGAGCGTGGTCGTCGCGCCACCCACTACCAGAACTATGCGCTGCTCTACCTGATCACCAACATGCAGGTCATCGCACGCCAGGGCTATGACATCTTCGAACTCGAGATCAACGGCCATGACATCCACGACGCCGTGGACTTCGCCATGACCATCTTCAACGATCCCGAGGCGCTTGGAGACCTGGCGCCCCACGAGCAGTACACCGGCTTTCTCAAGGACAACCAGTACTTCGCCTGGATGGAGATCTATCAGAGCCGCTTCGATGACCCGCGCATCGAACGGTTCCTGGCCCAGGTGCGTCCGGTCTACAACCGCAGCGCCGGCGGTTACCAGACGTTGTACTTCATGTCACCCGAGGCGCAGCAGCACCTCGTCGTCGATGAACAGGAGCGCGAGACCACCGCCTTCGAGGGTCTCGACGACGACAGCGCGTCTCAGTGACAGCACACGATCAACCAGGAGGCCTGCTTATGATGCTCCCCCGTTTTCGCCCCCACACCGCCCAAGGCCAACGCTGGTCCCGGGCCTTTCCGCTCACCGCCTCGGTCGCCGTGGCGCTGTGGCTCGGCGGCTGCGCCGCCCCCGGTACCGAGTTCCAGAGTACCGGCGTCGACCCGCTGCCTGCCGAGTATCAGGACTTCTTCGACAAGGAGCAGCCACGCAACCCCGAATGGATGCATGACAACACCCTGGAAGAGGCGCAGCAGCTCGTCGCTGCCGGCCAGACCCGAGAGGCGATCCTCAAGCTCAAGGGGCTGGCCGCCCAGGACATCCCCAAGGCCTACTACGAACTCGGCAAGATCTGGGATCAGGGCAAGGGCATCCAGGCGGACCCCGCCAAGGCCGCTGCCTACTACGAGGACGCCGTGCGCACGCCGTCCTATATCCTTGGCCACGCATCGCTCAACCTGGCCAAGCTGAGCCTGGAACAACAGGGTGCGCCCTATCGTCCGGTACTGGCCTACTACCTGCTCGAGCAGGCCATGGAAGAGGAAATCGGCCGTGACGAAGGCGTGGTGATGGCCTCATTGCTGGCCCGCGGCGCCGAAGGCGTCGCGGCGGACCCCCAGCGCGCCCTGGCGCTGTATCGTCAGGCGGCGAACAACGGTAACCCGGATGCCATCCTGGCACTGGCCAACGCCTACGCCGAGGGCGGTTGGCTCGACACCGACAAGGCACGCTCGCGCGAGTACGCCGAGCGTTACGCCGAAGGCCTGCGCGAGCGCGCCGGCGGCGGCGATATCAAGGCGATGACCGAACTGGCTGAGCTGTACTCGGCCGACGGCCTGCTGGCCGGCGACGACGATCGCCGCCTGCACTGGCTGACCCAGGCCGCCCAGGCCGGTGACCCTGACGCGGTGGCCAAGGCTGGCCGCGAGATGCTCGACAGCGGCCGCGCCGAGCAGGGCGTGACCCTGCTGACCCAGGCGGCCGAGAACGGTGACGTCGACGCCATGGAGCGCCTGGGCCGGATTCTGCTGGAGGGCGACGGCCTCAGGGCACGGCCAATCGAGGCACGCAATTGGCTCGAAAAGGCTATCGACGAGGACTCGGTCGACGCCCGCGTGACCCTGGGTCGCGCCTTGCTGGAAGGCGATGCCCTGCCGGCGGAACCCCAGCGCGGCATCCGCCTGCTCGAGCAGGCCGCCCGACACGACGACCCGCTGGCACTGGCGATGCTCGGCCAGGCCTACCTGGCCGATGAGGTGGTGCCGACCCAGCCAGTGATCGCCGCCCGCTATCTCGAGCGCGGACATGAGCTGGGCCATCCGTTTGCCACCGAACAGCTGGGCGCGCTCTACCTCAGCGGCCGTGGCGTGGCCACCGATCCGGCCCGGGGCGAACGGCTGTTGCGCGAGGCCATCGACCAAGGGCAGAGCGGCGCCCTGCGCACCCTCGGCGAGGCCTATCTGGCCGAGGACGGCCCCCTGCCCTATCAGCCCCGTGAGGCGGAGCGCCTGCTGACCCAGGCGGTGGAAGCCGGCGATACCAGCGCCGCCACCCGCCTGGGCGAGGCCTATCTGACTGGCGAGCTGACCGGCGAGCTGAGCCCCGAGACGACAGGCCCGAACCCCACCCAGGAACCGGGCGGCGACGCCATGGCCGTGGCCGATGGTGCTTCGACCCAGCGAGGAAATTCTCGGGTGGATCACGGACGGCGCCTGCTGGAGAACGCCGCCGAGCAGGGCGACGCCTACGCCATGGTCGTCCTCGGCCGCGCTTACCGCGACGGTACCGGGGTGAGCCGTGACCTTGCCCAGGCCACCGAGTGGCTCGAACGGGCCGAAGCCGCCGGCCACCCCTCCGCCGCCGAGGCGCTGATGCGCACCCAGCGCGATCGCGGCCAGGCCGGTGACATCCAGGCGCTGATCGCCTCTGCCCGTCAGGGCAACGTCAACTCCATGGCGGACCTCGGCCGCGCCTATCGCGACGGCCAGGGCGTCGGGCGCAACCTGTCCGAGGCCAGCCGTTGGCTCGAGCGTGCCGCCCGCCAGGGTCATCCAGGCGCCGCCGCCGCGCTTGGCCGCATGTACCTGGACGGTGAAGGCGTCGCCCGCGACCCGGCCAAGGGCGCCGAACTGCTCCAGGTGGCGGTGGCCGGTGGCCACGCCGGCGCGCGTGCTGACCTGGGCGGCATGCTGCTGACCGGAAACGGCGTGGAAGCCGACCCCGAGCGGGGTCGTCGCCTGCTGAGCGAAGCCGCCGAGGCCGGCAACGAGTATGCCGCCCAGACCCTTGGCGAGGCCTACCTCGAAGGCAATGGCGTAAGCGCCGACCCGGCCGAGGCCGAGCGCTGGCTGACCCGGGCCAGCGACGCCGGCAGCCTGTCGGCACGCGCCCTGCTTGGCACCGCCCTGGTGCGAGGCGACCAGAGCCTAGCTCAGGACCCGAGCCGGGGCGAACAGCTGCTGACCAGCGCCGCCGACCAGGGACACGCCGGCGCCCAGGCCAGCCTCGGCCGCGAGTACCTGCGTGGCGAAAACCTCGAGCGGGACACCCGCCAGGGCGCCGACTACCTGCTCAAGGCCGCGCGTCAGGGCCACGAGACCGCGCGGCTGGCGCTGGCCAAGGCCTACCTGGCCGCCAATGGCCTGGAGAACGCCAACCGTGAGCAGGCGCTGGTATGGCTCGACGGGGTCATGGACGGCAACTCCCAGATGGCGTCCCAGACCCTGCACGACCTGCTCTCCGACGAGGCTACCCTGGCCGCCATGCCGGAGACCATGAACGCCGGCGGCTGACCCCTGCCCCTGGCGTCACGCCCCAGGCGCCATGTGCCCACTAACTGGCACATGGCGCCCTGGGTTACCTCACGGCTTCTCATGCCCGCAGCTTCACCGTCGCCTGAGCCCCCCCTGAGTCTTCTCACGCTCGCCTTTCCAGGCGCTCACCATCTTGCCCGGACTGCGCCCTTGCTTGCGTGCTGCCCGCCTTCACCTGGCTTTTTCGGGGCGGCCCTTTTGGATACCTCGACAAACACAGCTAAAGTGCTGAGACGACAGCCACGGCGCCCGTGCGCCCTGACAGGAGACCATCATGAGCTATCGTCCCGCCGAAGACCGTTACGAACGCATGCGCTATCACCGCTGCGGTCGCAGTGGCCTCAAGCTGCCCGCCCTGTCCCTCGGGCTGTGGCACAACTTCGGCCACAACGCCCATGAAGACAACGCTCGCGAGATCTGCCGTACCGCCTTCGATCACGGCATTACCCACTTCGACCTGGCCAATAACTATGGCCCGCCGCCTGGCAGCGCCGAGTCCATGTTCGGGCGCATCCTCAAGACCGACTTCGCCGGCCACCGCGATGAACTGATCATCTCCACCAAGGCGGGCTATAACATGTGGCCTGGCCCCTACGGCGAGTGGGGCAGCCGCAAGTATCTGCTGTCGAGCCTCGACCAGAGTCTCAAGCGCCTGGATCTGGACTACGTCGACATCTTCTACTCCCACCGCTTCGATCCCGAGACACCGCTGGAAGAAACCATGGGCGCGCTGGACCAGGCGGTACGCTCGGGCAAGGCGCTCTACGCCGGTATCTCGTCGTACAGCCCTGAGCGCACCCGCGAGGCCGCTCGCCTGCTGCGCGAACTGGGAACCCCCTGCCTGATCCACCAGCCCAGCTACTCGATGATCAACCGCTGGATCGAGGACGACGGGCTGCTCGATGTGCTGGACGATGAAGGCATCGGCTCGATCGTCTTCTCGCCACTGGCCCAGGGCCTTTTGACCGCCAAGTACCTGGGTGGGGTGCCTGACGACAGCCGTCTTGCTCGCGGTGGTGCGATCCGCGAACAGCACCTGTCCGACGACAACCTCGAGCGTGTCAGGGCGCTCAACGCCATCGCCGAGCGGCGTGGCCAGAGTCTGGCGCAGATGGCGATTGCCTGGGTGCTGCGCGGCGGCCGCGTGACCAGCGCCCTGATCGGCGCCAGCCGCCCCGATCAGGTCAGCGACTGCGTCGAGGCCCTGGACAACCTCGACTTCAGCGACGAGGAGCTGGCCGACATCGACCGCTACGCGGTGGATGGTGGGGTCAATCTATGGGCCCAGTCCTCCAAGGCCTAGGGCTTGGCTGAAAAGTGCCTGCGCTCGGTAATACGGCGTTAAAAATCGGATCAAAATGCTCATTTACACCCCGTAAACTGCGCTTTCTCACCGATTTTTGCCTTGTCTAACCTTCGCTCGTCGACTTTTCGGTCAGAGCCTCGGCTAGCCAGCTCGGCAAGCCAGAAAGCATCAAGCCTGCCGCGCGCACCGAAACTGCGCCTGCGCTCGATCACAAGGTGACCAGTTGCACCCCGCTGCAACACACCAGTGACTTGTCGCCACGATCGGGCCAGGCCTCGCGCGTATAGGCGTAGATCTGGATGTCCAGGGTGCTCTTGCCGGCGTGCAGGTGGCGCTTCAGGGCCTGGGTCACCGGTACCCGCTTGAACGCCGGTGTCATTGGATGGGAAGGCCGGGTATCGAAGCGTCTGAGACCATCCGGGCCATGGCAGTGTCCTGGCGAGCCCCAGCATTCGGCGTGGCCGAACAGCGCAAAGGTGCCGGCATAGCCCCGGCTTTGCGGGGTCACCCTGGCCGGCAGGCGCGCGCTGAAGAAGAGCCAGGCGGTGTAGCTGGGGCGCAGGTGGTGGATGCCATAAAGCTCGACGAAGGCTTCCTCGAACTCATCGGCGCGAAGCGCGCCCAGGTCGAGCCGCGGCAGGCGATAGCGTTGCTCGATCATCAGGCCTCCTCCAGACCGCTGCCGGCCAGGGTCAGGTCCGCCACCGAACGGGCATACTCGTAGCCCAGCGACTGGACATTGAGCACTTCGCCGACGGTCAGGCCGAAGGGTTCCAGCACGATCTCCTCGAGTCCCGGGGGAAAGTTGGTGATGCCGTGGCGCTTCTGCCACAGCGACCAGAGCCGGTCGATCATGCAGTGGTGAGAATAAAAGATCGGATCATAGGCGGCGTAGGTGGTGCTGGCCATGGTCGCACCGACATAGACGTGGAGCTGATCATGCACCGTCTCGATCAGGTCGTTGAACTGCTCGAAGGTGTCCACCCGCTCCACCAGGAAGGCCGCGATTTCGCCCAGCGTCGCCCGGCCATCACCGTTCACGTCGGCCACTGGAAAGGAAAACACCGGCAACAGGCCGCCAGGATTGCGCTCGGTGACCAGGTCCACCGGTTCGGGCACCTGGGGGGGATAAAGCTGGATGCGCGAGGAGTGGAGCGGATTCTCCTCGCCATCGATCAGTGCAACATCGAAGGCCTCGGGAATGCCCTCGCCGCGGGTCCAGTCCCACCAGGGGATCGAGACCTCTTCATCGATATCCTGCAGCGACTGCTCCAGACGATGGAGGTAGGCCCGGTGCCAGGGCAGAAACAGCCTGGCGCTAAGGCTGGTGCGAGGCGAGAACTGATGATGCCAGCACCAGCGCCCCGGGGCGCCATGGATGCCGGCGTAGTGGTAGAAGCCTCGATTATCCTGTCGAGCCTTGGACGCGCCCAGTGCAGCGATGTAGCGGCGCATGTGCACACGCTCGGCAACTTCCACCGGCAGGCGATACATCATCTGACCCGACATGCTTCCCCCTTGCCGTCGCTGTCGACGGCAGTCCCGGGCGCCGAAGGACGGTTATCCCCGGCTCGTTTCAGCCTAGTTCAGTCCCCCGGGCTCGGCCACGCCGCCGTTCGCCCTCATTACCGGCCAGCCAGCCGGCTCGGCTCGCCCCCAGGACATCGTCCTGATGGTCCCAGCCTGCACGGAGCGACCGCCCGTTATTGAGCAATTGCTCAAAATGCGTTTGAATGGCGGCCACCCACGACATCACCGATGTCGTCCCGCGCCCTTCCAAGGAGTCCCCATGGCAAGCGTCACCAATCGAACCCTGCTGGATCTGGGGCGGCTGACCGCCAACCTGGTCACCTACCCCGAAGGCCACAGCGTCTATCGCCACAACGACCCCATGGGTGGCGGCCGCTACTACAAGCTGAACCTGATCCTGAAGGCCCCTCGGGCCGGCGGGGTATTCGAGACCGAAAAGGTGATCTTCAACCTGTTCGACCGGGTGATCCTGTTTCGTCCCGACCTCTACCAGCACAGCGTCTCGAAGATCGAAAAGGGCAAGCGGGTGTTGTTGAGTATTGCCCTGCACACGCCCTGAGCCTATGGCTTTGTATGAAAAGTGCCTGCGCTCGGTAATACGGCGTTAAAAATCACACCAACATGCTCATTTACATCTCGTAAACTGCGCTGTCTCACCGATTTTTGCCTTGTCTGACCATCGCTCGTCGACTTTTCGCCATCCACCTTGCGCCGTCGCCGAAGACTCTGACCTGAGACGTTGGCGTTGGCGTTGGCGCGACACGCCTATCGAAAATGCACGAAAGGTGCGCCTCAGGCCGGTGCAAACGTAGCCCTGGCCTCGGACCTGGGCCTGCTCGATCATCCCCCCCCGCTCGGCTGAACGCCCCGCCACCTACCGGCCAAACTGTTGGCGATCCCCGGCGCCTCACCCCAGGGCCGGCCCCCGGCATCCTGCCCCAGGCTTCGTCAGCCATGCCAACAGGAGGCGTCAGCTGTGACAACCACCCTCGTTCAGGCGGAAATCGCCGCCAATCGCTTTGGCCTCGGCGCGGGGCCAGGTGAGCTTGCCGAGATCGCCAAGGACCCCCAGGGCTGGGTGCTGGCGCAGATCGACGAGGCCGAACGAGCGCCACTGATCGATCCTCTCGCCGCGTTGCCATCCACCATCACCTACCTGGAGCGCTTTGATCGCTTTCGCCGAGACCACGCGGCCGCCCGTCGACGCATGAGCGAGGCCGCCGCCAATGACAAGCCCACACAGAGCCTGCCGACCCTGCTCGAGCGTTTTGGCGCGATGAAACAGGCCGAGATCCAGGCCAGGGGGCGCCAGCAGTGTCTGAGTCCGTTTCTGGTACTCGAGCGCTGGGTGATGTTCTGGAGCAACCACTTCACCGTGTCTGCCGACCGCGGCGGCGTACAGTTGCTGCCCGGGGCCTTCGAGCGCGAGGCCATCCGGCCCTATGTGTCGGGTAGCTTTTCGGCCATGTTGCTGGGCGTCGAGCAGCATCCGGCCATGCTGCTCTATCTCGACAATGCAGCGTCGGTGGGCCCCGATTCGCCGCTGGCCAGAAGTGCCAGAGCCTCTGCGGGGCGGCTCGGGCTCAACGAGAACCTGGCGCGGGAAATCCTGGAGCTGCATACCCTCGGCGTCGACGGCCCCTATCAACAGCAGGACGTGATCGAACTGGCCAGGGCCATCACCGGATGGCGGACACGGCTCGAACTGCCGCCATCGACCGAGGCGCCGGCCCTCGGACCCTACGGCAGCCTGTTTCATGGCGCGGCCCATCAAGGCGGCGAGCGAGAACTGCTGGGACGGCGCTTCGCTGCAGGCGGGGCCAGGCAGGGGCGTGACATGCTGCGCTTTGTGGCCGGCCAGGAGGCCACCGCAACCTTTGTCGCCACCAAGCTTGCCCGTCACTTTGTCGCCGACGACCCACCCGGTGAGCTGGTATCGGCCTTGGCCTCCACCTTCCAGCGCGAGAACGGTCGCCTGTCGGCGCTGTTTCGTACCCTGTTCAGCCACCCCCAGGCGTGGCAGCCGCAAGCGCTCAAGTTTCGCCGTCCGCAGGAATATCTCGTCGCGCTCTATCGAGCCCTGGGCAAGGCACCCTCGCCCGATGGCAGTGACTGGGGCCAGCAGCTTCGCCTGCTGGGCCAGCCACCTTTTCTCGCCGGCGCCCCGGCCGGATGGAGCGATGATGCCAACGACTGGATCGGTGCCGACGCCTTGAACAAACGACTACTGGTGGCCCAGCGCCACGCCGGTGACGCCAGCGGCGAAGCCATGGAGCTGGCCCAGCAGAGCCTGGGCCCTCGCCTGCGTGAAACCACCGCCGTGGCACTCAGTCAGGCGCCCCGCAACCAGGCGCTCGCCATGGTGCTGGCAAGCCCCGAGTTTCAGTGGCGCTGAGCGCCGTCGCGACACCACTCAATGGAATCCGCCATGTTCAACCGACGCGAGTTTCTCAAGGCGCTGAGCGCAGGCACCAGCCTGCTGCTGTGGCCCTCGCTGGCTGCGGCCGACTCCCCGCTCGGCAAGCGCCGCCTGGTCGTCGTGCTGCTTCGCGGTGCCCTCGATGGCCTCGCCGCCGTCCCCTGCGACAGCGACCCCGCCTACCAGCGCTTGCGCGGTAGCCTGGCATCCCAGGAAGGAGTCGTTGCACCACGACTGGACGGGACCTTTTCGCTGCATCCGTCACTGGCCTTCTGCCACCGTCTCTACCAGGCCGGCGACTTCGCCGTGGTTCACGCCTGCGGACTGCCCTATCAGGGACGCTCGCACTTCGACGCCCAGGAGTGCCTGGAAAACGGCACCGCCACCCCCACAGGAAGCCGCACCGGCTGGCTGAACCGTGCGGTGGGCAGCCTCGGCGACACCCAGGGACTGGGCCTCACCTCATCGCGCCCGCTGTTGATCCGTGGGCCGGCCCCCTTCGCCACCTGGTCGCCGTCGGCACACGGCACCACCCAGCCGTCACTGGCCCAGCGGGTCGCCGCGCTCTATCGACAGGACCCCCGGCTGGGCCCGGTGTTCGAGCGCGCCCTGGCGATGCAGCAGATGGCACCTACCGATATCGACAGCGGTGGCCGCCTGGAGGATACCCTGGCGGCGGCAGCACAGTTCCTTGCCGCCGCGGATGGCCCCCAGATCGCCATGGTGGAAGACGACGGCTGGGACACCCACGCTCGCCAGAATGCGGTGCTGTCACGCAAGCTTGAACAGCTGGATAGCGGGCTTGCAGCGCTGCAAGGCAAGCTCGGCGAACGCTGGCAGCACACCGCCGTAGTGGTCATCACCGAGTTTGGCCGCACGGTGGCCGTCAACGGCACCGGTGGCACCGATCATGGCACCGCCAGCTGCATCCTGCTGGCCGGTGGCGCCATTCGAGGGGGGCGCGTCCACGGCCAGTGGCCGGGGCTCGCCCGGTTGCGTGACGACCGTGATCTGATCGCCGCCCAGGACACCCGCGCCGTCCTCAAGGGTGTGCTGCGCGACCACCTTGGCCTCGATCTCGATCCCCTGGCCGAGCAGGTCTTTCCCGACAGCCGGCAGGTGGCCCCTCTAGCAGGCCTGATTGGCTAAGCGTTTGGCCCGAACTGACCGGCCCGAACTGACTCACTGAGCCAGCGTCGATAGCCTGGTTTTACCAGGCTGGGAAAGGGTCATCCGAGCCGACCCAGGCGTCCATGCCGAGGGCCAGCTCCGATTCGCTCAGCAGGCACTCATCCAGCGCCTGACGAATGCGCTGCTCCGCCAGGTTCTGGCCGATGAACACCAGTTCCTGGCGCATGTCACCGAAGGGCTCCTGCCATTTGGCCAGAATCGCCTCGCGATACTCCGGGTCCTCGGGCCACTGCTCCTCGGGTACCGCCCGCCAGAAGCGACCCGCCAGGCCGTGGTGAGCGATGCCTCCCGCCTGACTCCACTGACCGGCGAACTGAGGACGGCTGGCAAGCCAGAAGAACCCCTTGGAGCGCAGCAAGGTGCCACCGAACCAGTCGCCATGCAGCAGTTCATGAAACCTGCGCGGATGGAAGGGGCGGCGCGCCTCATAGGCAAAACTCGAGATACCGTACTCCTCGGTTTCCGGCACATGCTCACCGCGCAGCTCCTTGAGCCAGCCCGGCGCCCGCTGGGCCCGCTCGAAGCTGAAGCGTCCGGTATCCAGCACCCGCGACAGCGCCACCTCGCCCTGGACCATGTGGACGATATCGGCCTCGGGATTGAGGGCGCGCAGCACCGCCTCGACCTCCGCCAGTTGCTGCGCCGAGATCAGATCGCACTTGCTGATCGCCAGCACATCGCAGAACTCGATCTGGTCCACCAGCAGGTCGGCGACATTGCGCTCATCGTCCTCGCCCAGCGACTCCCCTGCCTCCTTGAGGGAGCGGGCTTCAGCGTACTGGCTCAGAAAATTGGCGCCATCGACCACGGTGACCAGGGTATCGAGTCTGGCGATCTCGGACAGGCACTGACCGTCCTCATCGGCGAAGGTAAAGGTCTCCGCCACCGGCAGGGGTTCAGAGATGCCGGTGGATTCGATCACCAGGCTGTCGAAGCGCCCCTCCTCGGCCAGCCTGCGGACCTCGATCAACAGGTCCTCGCGCAGGGTGCAGCAGATACAGCCGTTGCTCATCTCCACCAGGCGCTCTTCGGCGCGGTTCAGCGTGACCCCGTCCTCCAGCTCGTCTGATGCCCCTGGCCCACCGCGCACCAGGGCGGCGTCGATATTGACCTCGCTCATGTCATTGACGATGACCGCGACCCGACGCCCCTGGCGATTGGCCAGAAGGTGATTCAGCAAGGTGGTCTTGCCGGCTCCCAGAAAGCCTGACAGTACCGTGACCGGCAACCTGGCATCATTCATGAACCTGTTCTCCCGATGTGCGCTCGCAAAGGGAAGCCCCTCGCGGCACGAGGTGCTTTCCTTGTTTTAAATGTTACGTTATAACATTGTAAACACATCCCATGGAGACGCCAAGATGCCGCTGTCCAGCTCACCGTCCACCTGCGTCGACGGAGACGCCCCGACCGCGTCTTGCGAGGCGCAGCCAAGTGTCCACTGGGCCCAGGGTATCGATGCCTCGATCCTGCCGCGCATCTTCGAGCAAGGCATCACCATCGCGGTGATGCAGCGCGCGCTGTCCCCCAGCCTGGAACACAGCATCCAGGCACAGTGCGATACCGAGCGTCGCTGGAGTTTTCAGTGGTTGGGAGTTCCCGACGCCGCCATGAAGCGCGAACTCCGGCGCAGCATGCCCGCCCCGGAGCAAGCCTGCCCCCTGGTAGACGACGTCGTGCTGTTGACCCAGGCCATGGCGATGCTGTTCGACACCGACACTCTGGGAATACGGCTACGCCTGCTGGACAGCGCCATGTGTCCACGCTTTCACTGCGACAAGTTGCCGGTGCGACTGGTCACCAGCTATCGGGGGCCGGGCAGCGAATGGCTGCCCGAGTCTGCGGTCAATCGCGCCGGGCTCGGTGCGCCTTCGCCGGACAAGCCCGAGACGCTTCGCCAGGCCCATGCCATTCAGCGGCTGGGCACCGGCGACCTAGCACTGTTGAAGGGAGACGGCTGGAGCGGCAACGAGGGCCGCGGACTGGTACATCGCAGCCCGGCGCAGCAGGCAGGAGAGACGCGCCTTTTGTTGACCATCGATCCGAGCTGAGTCGAGCGGCCGCCGACGCTTTGCCAGGGGCGTGGCGGCCGCCTGCGCACGCAACGCGTGGTCAGTGGATCTTCAGGCGTGGCCCGACCGAGCGGCCGAGGACGTCGCTCAGCGCCTCGGCGGTACCCTTGAGTGGCCCCAGCAGGATGAACTGGTGCTGGCGCTGCAGCCCCTGGTAGGCCGCCCGCGCGAGTCGCCCGCGCAACTGGACGTCGTCGGCGAACCAGCCTTTCACTTCGCCGACGCTGCCGGCCTCACCCAGCGACAGCAGGGTACCCTTGTCCTCATAGACGAAGGGCGCCGGCGTTTCCCCCGCGAGAAAACGCGGCATTTCCTTGGCCAGATGTTCTGCCTGCTCGCTGGCCGCCTGGGCGGTGGGCGGTGCGGGCTCGTCGTCGATAACCGAGCAGTCACCCAGCGCAAAGACGTGATCACTGTCGACACTCTGCAGGGTCGGCTTCACCCGCCACTGGCGCTTCTTGTTGGTCGCCAGCGCGTCGATCGAATCGGCCACCGGCGGCCCCACGCGTCCGGCCGCCCAGATGGTCAGGTCCGCCGGAAACTCGTCGCCGCCATCGGTGGTAAGACGGTCGCGATCGACGCGACTGACCTGTTGTTCGGTATGAATGTCGATGCCGACATTCAAAAGGCGCTTGCGGATGGACTGGCGCACCTCATCCTCCATGCCCGGCATGAAGGTATCGGTCGCCTCCAGCAGGGTCACCTTGACCCTGGGCTGGCACTCTCGTGGGGCCACACTCGAGGCCCGCGCCTCGGTAGCCAGCAGCCCTGCCAGTTCCACCCCGGTGGCCCCTGAACCGACGATGGCGATATGGAAGGGATCACTGCGCTGCCCGGCGCGATGCGCCAGCAGCCCCGTCGAGAAGCGCTCGAACAGTCGCTCGGCGTCGGCCTCGCTGTCGAGCATCAGGGCATGCTCGAGCACGCCCTCCACGCCCATGTCCGGGGTCACCCCGCCAATCGCCAGCACCACCGCCTGGTAGCCGATGCAGCGACCGGGCACCCTCACCCGACCGTCGTCTTCGCGCCACTCGGCCAGGGTCAGGGTACGCGCCTCGGGATCGATGTCCGCAAGTTCACCGCGCTCGAAGCCAAACCCCCAGTGCTCGGCGAGCCCTGCGTAGTCCAGCTCATCGACCTCGCCACGCCGAAAACCGGCGGCAAGCTCATGCAACCGCGGTTTCCACACATGGGTGGCGCTACGGTCGATCAGCAATACGTCCTTGTGGCCTGCCTTGGCCAGCCGGATGGCAAGCTCGAGGCCGCCGGCACCACCACCTACGATCACCACGCCTTCACTGCGAACGTTCATGGGACCTCCTGTCATCGCCCCTGCGGGGGATCCACAGGGACGTCCGGTGTCGATTCGTCCCCACCCTACCACTCCGAGCCCGGCTTGAGGACATGCTCGTTGCAGCGTAGTTTGGGGAGGTCGGAAACGGAACTTCTTCAGGAGATTGCCCCTATGCACACCCCTGAGAACCAGCTGATGACGGACCATGCCTATCTTGGCGGACGTTGGGTCGAGGCCAGTGACGGCAAGACCCGGGAGGTCGAAGACCCGGCCACCGAAGAGACCATCGGCAAGGTGCCCCAGCTGACCGAGGACCAGTTGGGCGAGGCCATCGACGCCGCCAGTCAGGCCTTCGAGCGCTGGCGTGACACCCCCGCCCTGGAGCGCGCCGACGCGCTGATGGCCTGGTACCAGGCGATGCAGGACAACGCCGAGGCGCTGGCCCGCCTGATGACCCTGGAGCAAGGCAAGCCCCTGGCCGAGGCCCGTGGCGAGGTCGATTACGCCGCCAGCTTCCTGCGCTGGTTTGCCGGCCAGGCGCGACGCATCGCCGGTGATACCCTGGCCTCGGATGACCCCGACATCTCGCTTGGCACGCTGCGCCAGCCGGTCGGCGTGGTGGCCATCATTACCCCCTGGAACTTCCCGCTGGCGATGATTACCCGCAAGGTCGGGGCCGCGCTGGCGGCGGGCTGCACCACCCTGGTCAATCCAGCAAGCCAGACCCCTTTCTGCGCGCTTGCCCTGGCCAGACTGGCCGAACAGGCCGGGCTCAACCGGGGCGAGTTCAATGTCCTCACCTGCCCCGGCAAGCGCTTTTCCGAAAAGGTCTGTGACGACGATCGCGTTCGCGCGCTGTCGTTCACCGGCTCCACCGAGGTCGGCCGGACGCTGCTGGCTCAGGCCGCCGACACGGTCAAGCGCAGCGCCATGGAGCTGGGTGGCAACGCCCCTTTCATCGTCTGCGAGGACGCCGACCTGGACGCCGCCGTGGAAGGCGCCATTGCCGCCCGCTTCCAGACCAGCGGCCAGGACTGCGTGGCGGCCAACCGCCTGTTCGTCCACCGTTCTCTCTACGACACCTTCATCGAGCGCTTCACCCAGCGCATGAATGACATGCCGGTGGGCAACGGCTTCGATGAGGACAGCAGGATCGGCCCGCTGATCAACCGCGACGCGGTGGCCAAGGCCCGCGAACTGGTAGAGGACGCCAGATCCCGGAGGGCGCGCGTGCTCGGTCGCGGCCAGGACCAGGCCCCAGGGCCACGCTTCTTCATGCCGACCCTGGTGGCCGACTTCACCGATGATATGCGCATCGCCAGTGAAGAATCCTTCGCGCCCCTCGCCCCGGTGCGCGCCTTCGACAGCGATGACGAGGCCATCGCCGCTGCCAACGACACGGTCTACGGTCTGGCCGCCTACGTCTATGCCAAGGACCAGCAGCGCATCCGTCGCTACCAGCAACGTCTGGAAGTCGGCATGGTCGGTACCAACACCATGGATATCACCGGTCCCCAGGTCCCCTTTGGCGGCGTCAAGCAGTCCGGCCTCGGTCGTGAAGGCGGCCTCGAGGGCATGGAGGAATACCTCGAGACCAAGTACCTGTGCACCGCCCATGGCTAGCGTGTACACACCCTGAGTCCCCCGGGAGAAGCGCAGCCTTCTCCCGGGGAGCACGGTTATCTCCTGCTACCCCGTCCCGCCGAGGATACCCGGCAGGGGCTGCGGCGCCCCCACCGACTCACAGATCCCCCTCCAGACTCCGTCAGAAACTTAAGAAAAGCTGGCTTTTCAGGAGATTGCCTCACCTCCTGCACAAGGCTGAGGGTAAAGTGAATGCGACACCTGGCCGATACTAATACTTTACTCTCAAGGATCTCACCTGCATGGACCACTCGCTTGCGTCCTACAACCCGGCACTGGTCGCCCTGAGCCTTGGCATCGCCGCCATCGCTTCGCTCACTGCCCTGGATCTCGCCGGACGCGTCAGAGCGAGCCAGGGCCTTGCCCGCCACCTGTGGCTTGCCGGCGGTGCCTTCGCCATGGGCACCGGCATCTGGTCGATGCACTTCGTCGGCATGCTGGCCATGGACCCCGACTCGCACTTCGCCTACGGGATCCCCCTTACCCTGGCGTCCCTGCTGGCGAGCCTTCTCGCTTCCGCCTTGGCACTGGCAACAGTGCAGTCAGGCCACCTCACCGGTCCTCGACTGGCCGTCGGCGCGCTGATCATGGGTAGCGGCGTCTGCCTGATGCACTACATCGGTATGGAGGCCATGCTGTCGGTAGACAGCCTGCGCTACCGACCGGACCTGTTTGCCCTGTCCGTGGTCATCGCCGTGCTAGCCTCGGCGGTCGCCCTCAGCCTGGCCTTTCGACTCAACCCGGTGGGGGGACGCTCCCCGCTGTGGCAACGTGGCCTGGCCTCGCTGGTCATGGCCGCAGGCATTTCGGGCATGCACTACACCGGCATGGCCGCCACCAGCTATCGCACCCTGAGCTACTCGGCCTCGGCCCCGGGCATCGGCACCGACCGGCTGGCCATCGTGGTGGCGCTGATCGCCACCTGCATCATGCTGGCAGCGTTGATGATGTCGATCTACGACGCCCATCTGTCCTCGCGCAATGCTCAGCTGGCACGTTCGCTACAGCAGGCCAATCAGGAGCTCAAGGACCTGGTCCATCATGACGTCCTGACCCAACTGCCCAACCGACTGAAGCTCGAGGAGCACCTCGATGAACTGCTCGAGGACAACATCGATACCTTCGCGGTGTTCTTCGTCGACCTGGACCGCTTCAAGCAGGTCAATGACGGCCTCGGCCACCATGTGGGTGACGAGCTGATCAAGGGCGCGGCCCGACGCCTGCAGATGGCGGTGCGCGACAGCGACCTGGTCGCCCGGGTGGGCGGCGACGAATTCATGGTGGTCACCCATCAGGTTGCCAGGCGCGGCGACGCTGAAGCGCTGGCCCAGCGCATCGTCAGTTCGCTGGACAAGCCCTTCCAGATCGGCAACAGCATGGTCAAGGTCTCCACCAGCCTGGGCATCAGCCTTTACCCCGACCACGGGCGCAGCAAGCACGCCCTGATGGTCCACGCCGACGCCGCCATGTATCGCGCCAAGCAGCAGGGACGCAACAACTTCCAGTTCTTCGCCTTGGACATGACCTCCGAGGCAGACCGTCGCAGTACCCTCGAGCGACGCCTGACCCAAGCCATCGAGGAAGATCGCCTGAGCCTGGCCTATCAACCGAAGATCCGCGTCGACAGCGGTGAGGTCTCAGGCGTCGAAGCGCTGCTGCGGTGGCACGATGAGGAACTCGGCCAGGTCACTCCTGACGAGATCATTCCCGTCGCCGAAGACTGTGGCCTGATCCTTCCCCTGGGCGCATGGGTGCTACGCACCGCCTGCCGGTTTTCGAGCGAGTGGCTCAAGAAGTCCGGCGAGCCATTGCCGGTGGCGGTCAACATCTCGGCCATTCAGCTCAATCATCGCGGCTTCGTGGCCACCATCGAGGCTGCGCTTGCCGAATCGGAGCTTCCCCCTCACCTGCTGGAACTCGAACTGACCGAAAGCACCCTGGTACAGAACCCTGATCGCGCCCTGGAAGTACTGAGTACCCTGCGCAACATGGGTGTGCTGCTGTCCATCGATGATTTCGGCACCGGCTATTCCAACTTGACCCAGTTGAAGTATCTGCCCGTGGACCGTCTGAAGATCGACCGCACTTTCATGCAAGGCGTGGTCGATTGCGAACAGGACGCGGCCATCGTCCAGGCGGTGATCTCGCTGGCCAGGTGCCTGGGGCTTCATATCATCGCAGAAGGTGTCGAGAGCGAAGAACAGCTGGCCTTTATCCGCCAGCTGCAGGGCCACGAGTACCAGGGCTACCTGTTCAGCAAACCGGTCCCGGCCGAAGAGCTCAAGGCACTGTTGGCCAAGGGTCACCTCTTGTCAGCGGCCGCAGCGGAACCCCGACACGTCACCCGGGATACGCTGGCGCACCAGACGCGCCTATCAGGACTCGAGCCGGAAGGCAGACCTTCCCACCCCACTGGCATCGCCTGAGCGATCGTCCAATACCGTCGATACAGGCTGCTTGACCTTGCCGGTCAGGCAGCGTCACCCTTCTGCCACCACGACAACAACACTCCGCAGCGCAGAGATCGCCGCCATGTCCAATGCCTTTCGCGCCCCGCCCCCGGCGCACCAGGAATCCCCGCCGCTATCCTCCCCGGAGCGGCTGGTTCATCTGCTGTCCAGAGTCGCCGACAAGGACCGGGAGGCCTTCGCCGAGTTGTACGAGGCCAGCGTGGCGAAACTCTTCGGCACGGTGTTACGTATCTTGAAGCAGCAGGCCTGGGCCAACGATGTCATCCAGGAGGTCTACGTGACCATCTGGCAGAAGGCCGGACGCTTCGAGAGCGAGCGCGCCTCCGCCATCACCTGGATGGTGACCATCGCCCGCAATGCGGCCATCGACGAGCTACGCAAGGCACCGACACGGCCCACCGAGAGCGACAGTATCCTCGAGAACTGGGTCGCCGAGACGCCCTCCGCCTACGATCAGCGTCACCAGGACGAGACGTCGACACAGCTGACGTTGTGCCTTGATGAACTGGAAGAGAGCCGGCAGCAAATGGTGCGCCTGGCCTATCTGGAGGGCTGGTCGCGGGCCGAACTGGCAAGCCACTTCGACCAGCCGGTCAATACCGTCAAGACCTGGCTACATCGTGCACTGAAACAACTCAAGGGGTGCCTGGGATCATGAGCGACCGCGACGACAAGGACATGCTGGCCGCCGAGTTCGTGCTGGGCACCCTGGATCGTGACGAGCGCGACAGGGTGCGCCGCCAGCGTCAACACGACAGCGAACTCGAGCAGCGTATCGGTGAATGGGAGAGCCGGCTGGCGCCTCTGGCCGACGAGATCCAGGACCTCACCCCGGGCCCGGACCTGTTGCCGCTTATCCAGCAACGCATCAAGGCCATCGAGGACGCCGCGCGTGGCGATACGGCATCCGACGCCCCCCCGAGCACCGCCAGCGTCACGCCGCTGCACCGCCGTCTGGCCTTCTGGAAGGCCGCCACCGGCCTGTCCAGCGCCGCGGCGGTGATCCTGGCGGCGGTGCTGCTGGCACAGCCGTCTCCGCCCACCAGTGAGTCCAACTTTGTGGCGGTGTTCCAGCAGGACGATCGCCAGCCCGCCTTCATGCTCAGCGTCAACCTGGAGCAGCGCCGCCTGCATGTCCGCCCGGTCAGCGCCGAACCTCTGCCCGACCGCTCCTATCAGCTTTGGATCAAGCATGATGATCTGGGCTCCGCTCCCCGGTCCGTCGGTGTACTCGACGATGACCTGAGCCTCGACCAGGCCGCCCTGCGCGACTACGAACCTGAATTGCTGAAGCATGCCACCTTTGGCATCAGCGTCGAGCCTCCGGGTGGCTCGCCCACCGGCCAGCCTACCGGCCCCGCTATCCACGGCTACCTGTACCCCACCGAGCCCAGCGGCGGCCAGCGTCTCTGAGAATTTCAGCCCTCACTGAAACCTTTTCGCCTCCCCTGCGTAGCTAGTCGATGACCCCGCCACCGGCAATGGCCGATGGCGGGGTCATCGTGGCGGGCGTGGGTTTCGACACCCTCGAGGCGTACGCCCCGCACCACGACTTCCCTGCTTGGCCACTCGTTCGAGTGGCCTTTTTTATCTGGACGTCGGCTCTCGCCTTGGCGTCAGGGCACAACATTTTTTTCGATGACCTGAAACCCACCGTGGCATCGGCACGTAGCTGTTATCAACTCGGCAGCCATCCTGTCGTGGAGCACCTTCGGCAAGCCAATCAGCAACACCAGGAGACCATCACCATGTTCAAGCCATTGGCAGCACGTACCCTCATCACCTCAGCCCTCCTCGTCGGCGCAGCCACCCTGGCCACCGGCGCCCAGGCCGCCCACCATGGAGAGATGGACGAAGCCGGCCATCTCGGCGTCTGGGCCGAAGATCAGTCGGTGGAGAGCGGCACCGTCACCGCCGATCGCATCGTCGCCGAGAACAACGGTTGGCTGGTCGTCCACCGTACCGACGAAAGCCACAAACCAGGGCGCGTTGTCGGTCACGCCCCGCTCAAGGCCGGTGAGAACACCGACATCGCGGCCATCCTGACCGAAGAGGTCAGCAGCGGCGAACATCTGATGCTGATGCTCCACGGCGAGGACGGCGGCATGCAGACCGGCATCTTCGAATACACCCTGGGCGCCAGCGAAGACGGCCCGGTCAAGGTCGACGGCAACCTGGTGATGAGCGTGATCACCGCTCAATGACACCAGCCCCCTCCTTTTGACGACTTGGCGAGGGCCCTGCCCCTCGCCTTTTTTGTGCCTGCTGCTCGTCCTTCGTACCCCACCGCTGTCCTTCCGCGCAGGCCTCCCGGTCTTTCCTGTGCCTGCCGCTCTTCCTGCTCGCGCCAGCCCCCGCGCCCTGTGACGTGTGCCTCGGCCGACAACGAGCCCTCTGGCTGACCACCCCCCGTGTCGGCAAAGCGCCCAACCACAGGCCTCCCTCTCCGCTCATGACTCCGGCTTTCCCGTCGCCCGCGAAGAATCCTCTTTGATGACTTCACAACGTCTCTTGAAGATTGTATAAAATATAAAAACTGATCAACGACGCCCAGATGATCATCGATCACCACAACCGACAACAAACCGGGGTACTCCATGCAACGCGTACACGTCATCGATTCCCACAGCGCCGGCGAGCCCACGCGCCTGGTCATGGACGGCTTTCCGACGCTTGCCGGCGCCACCATGGCCGAGAAACGCGACTGTCTTCGCGACCGACACGACCACTGGCGCCGCGCGGTGATGCTGGAGCCCCGCGGCCACGACGTGCTGGTCGGCGCACTCTACTGTGAGCCGGTATCTCCGGACGCAACCTGCGGGGTGATCTTCTTCAACAACGCCGGCTACCTCGGCATGTGCGGTCACGGCACCATCGGCCTGGTCGCCTCGCTGCATCACCTGGGCCACCTCAGCCCCGGCGACCACCGCATCGACACGCCGGTGGGCCAGGTCGAGGCGACCTTGCATGCCGACGGTGCCGTGACCGTACGCAACGTCCCCTCCTACCGCTATCGCCGGCAGGTCGCGGTGGAAGTGCCCGGCCACGGCATGGTCCATGGCGACATTGCCTGGGGCGGCAACTGGTTCTTTCTGGTCAGTGACCATGGCCAGCGCATCGCCCTGGACAATGTGGAGACCTTGACCGGCTATACCTGGGCCATTCGTCAGGCGCTTGCAGGCCAGGGCTTCACCGGCGATGACGGTGGCGAAATCGACCACATCGAGCTGTTCGCCGATGACGACGAGGCCGACAGCCGCAACTTCGTGCTGTGCCCCGGCAAGGCCTACGACCGATCCCCCTGCGGTACCGGCACCAGCGCCAAGCTGGCGTGCCTGGCCGCCGACGGCAAACTCGCTCCCGGCGAACGCTGGCGCCAGGCCAGCGTCTGCGGCGGCCTGTTCGAGGCGAGCTATGAATGGCAGGGCGATCAGATTCGCCCCAGCATCACCGGACGCGCCTTCATGAGCGCCGACAGCACCCTGCTGATCGACGAGCAAGACCCCTTCGCCTGGGGCATCGGCGGCTGAAGTCCCAGCGGCTGGCGCCCCAGTACCCGACGACGGCCATTGACGTTTTTACCCACCGGCGGCTGCCCAAGAAGGGCGGCGCCTCCCTGACCCCGTGACATCGTCCCACTCAAGGACCCGACATGAACGACAATATCTTCACCGGCTGCATCCCCGCCCTGATGACCCCGTGCACCAAGGACCGCCAGCCCGACTTCGACGCCCTGGTCGCCAAGGGCCGTGAACTGATCGAGGCCGGCATGAGCGGCGTGGTCTACTGTGGCTCCATGGGCGACTGGCCGCTGCTGACCGAGGCCCAGCGCCAGGAAGGCGTCGCCCGCCTGGTGGCAGCCGGCATCCCCACCATCGTCGGCACCGGCGCGGTCAATTCCCGCGAAGCGGTATCCCACGCTGCCCACGCCGCCAAGGTCGGCGCCCATGGCCTCATGGTGATTCCCCGGGTGCTGTCTCGCGGCACCTCGGTGACCGCCCAGAAGGCACACTTCGCCGCGATCCTGGACGCCGCACCGGACCTTCCCGCGGTCATCTACAACAGCCCCTACTATGGCTTTGCCACCCGCGCCGACCTGTTCTTCGAATTGCGTCGCCAGCATCCCAACCTGATCGGCTTCAAGGAATTCGGTGGCGCCGATGACCTGCGCTACGCCGCCGAGCACATCACCTCCCAGGATGATCAGGTCACCCTGATGGTCGGCGTCGACACCACCGTCTTCCATGGCTTCGTCAACTGCGGCGCCACCGGCGCCATCACCGGCATCGGTAATGCCCTGCCCCACGAAGTGCTGACGCTGGTGGCCCTCAGCAAGAAGGCTGCCAAGGGCGATGTCGAGGCCCGCCGCCGGGCCCAGGAACTCGAGCAGGCCCTGGGAGTGCTGTCCTCCTTCGATGAAGGTGCCGACCTGGTGCTCTACTACAAGCACCTGATGGTGCTCAACGGTGACGAAGAGTATCGCCTGCACTTCAACAAGAGCGACGCCCTCAGTGATGCCCAGCGTCGCTACGTCGAGACCCAGTACGACCTCTTCCGTACCTGGTACGCCGGCTGGTCAGCCTCGCTCGACCTGTCCTGAAGCCCGACATGTCCTGAAACCACCGGGGAGGCTCGCTCGACGCCGAGCCTCCTGTTGTTTTCGGCATGGGCGACAGGGGCGTTGGCACAACCCCCCTTTCGCCCATGCTGCTTCCCGCACTTCCCACACTTCCCCTTGACAGGAGAGTCAAATGACACTGGAAGGCAAGATGCTGATCGGACAGGAGGCCGTGCTCGGCAGCCAGGCGCCGATCCACGCCATCGACCCCGCCACCGGCAAACGCCTGGAGCCGGCCTACCCGGGCGGCAGCCAGGCCGAGGTGGAGCGCGCCTGCGCCCTGGCAGAGGCCGCCTTCGATGACTACCGCGAAACCACGCTCGAGACACGCGCCCGTTTTCTCGAGACCATCGCATCGGAAATCGAGGCACTCGGCGATGCGCTGATCGAGCGCGCCATGCAGGAAACCGGCCAGCCCCAGGCCCGCCTTGCCGGAGAGCGCGGACGCACCTGCGGACAACTCAGACTGTTTGCCGACACCGTACGCGCGGGCGAATGGCTCGACGTTCGCATCGACCCTGCCCAGCCACAACGCCAGCCCATGCCCCGTGCCGACCTGCGTCAGCGTCAGATCGCCCTGGGGCCTGTCGCGGTGTTCGGTGCCAGCAACTTTCCGCTGGCCTTCTCGGTGGCCGGCGGCGACACCGCTTCGGCCCTGGCCGCTGGCTGCCCGGTGGTGGTCAAGGCTCACTCGGCCCACCCCGGCACGTCGGAGCTGGTCGGCCGCGCAGTACAACGGGCGGTGGCCCGGTGCGAGCTGCCCGAAGGCGTGTTTTCGCTGATCTTCGGCTCCGGCCGCGTGGTAGGCCAGGCGCTGGTCGAGGACCCCCGCATCAAGGCAGCCGGCTTCACCGGCTCTCGCTCTGGCGGCATGGCCCTGTGGCAAAGCGCCCAGCGCCGACCGGACCCCATCCCCTTCTACGCAGAGATGAGCTCGATCAACCCGGTGTTCCTGCTGCCCGAGGCGCTCAAGGCCCGCGGCAAGGACCTCGGCGAGGCCTTTGTCGGCTCACTGACCATGGGCGCCGGACAGTTCTGCACCAACCCGGGGCTGGTGATCGCGGTCAAGGGCGAGGCCCTGGACGCCTTCATCGAGTCGGCCGCCGAAGCCGTCAAGGCCGCGGGCGCCCAGACCATGCTGACCCCGGGCATCCATGACGCCTACACCCAGGGCGTAGAGACCCTTGGCGACAGCGACAAGGTCCGAGAAATCGCACGTGGGCAGCAAGGCGAAGGCGTCAATCAGTGTCAGGCGGGACTGTTCGTGGCCACGGCCAGTGACTTTCTCGGCGACGAAGCGCTACAGGCCGAGGTATTCGGTTCGACGTCCCTGGTGCTGGAGTGTGCCGACACAAGTGAGGTCAAGGCGCTGGCCGAAGGTCTCGAGGGCCAGCTGACCGCCACCCTGCAGATGGACGACGGCGATACCGAGACGGCCCACGGCCTGCTTTCGATCCTCGAACGCCGGGCCGGACGTATCCTGGTCAACGGCTGGCCAACCGGGGTCGAGGTATGCCACGCCATGGTGCATGGTGGCCCCTTCCCCGCCACCTCCGACGCCCGAACCACCTCGGTGGGTAGCGCCGCGATCCAGCGCTTCCTGCGCCCGGTGTGCTATCAGGATCTGCCCGAAGCGCTGTTGCCCCAGGCACTGCGCGACGACAACCCCTGGGCCCTTGGCCGCCTCGTCGACGGCAAGCGCGAGGCCTGAATCAGGTCCCTTGCCCAGGCGGCGGCCCCCTGGGGCCGCCGCCTGCCCATGGACATTCATCGCGGTTTGTATACAGTGTGCAATAACATCCGATGGGCAGAGAGAGGCTATGGCGACTTTCAAGACACGCGCACAGTTCGTCGCGGATGACCTGCGCAGGCGTATCCTGGGCGGAGAGTTCCAGGGGGGAACCCAGCTGCGCCAGGATGCCCTGGCAAAGGACTATGACGTCAGCCGTATTCCCGTGCGCGAAGCCCTGCTGACCCTGGAGTCCGAAGGGCTGGTCGAGTTCCATGCCCACCGCGGTGCCTTTACCACCGAACTGTCGGTCGCCAAGATTCGCGAGCTGTTCGACCTGCGAGTATTGCTCGAGACCTACGTCCTGCGCCATGCCATCAGCGAGTTGACGGAAGACGACCTGCTCAAGGCAGAGCGCATCCTCGAGAAGTACGACGATGCCCTGAACAGCGGCGGCGAGATCGACAACTGGAGCGAGTACAATTTCGCCTTCCACCAGGCCCTCTATGCACCGGCCAGGTTGCCCGAAACCCTGGCGTTGATCAGTCAGCTCAACACCAAGTCGGATCGCTACATCCGCATGCAACTGCTCTACACCCAGGAGATCGAAAAGGCCGAGCGCGAACACCATGGGCTGCTCGACTTCGCCCGTCAGGGCAAGGCCGACGAGGCCTGCGAATTGCTCCAGCGCCATATTCAGGAAGCCTGTGAAGGCATCGTGACCCTGCTCGAAGAACGCGCCCAGCGCGGCGACGCCAACTGAAGCGCCATCCCTCCCCTTGTGCTTGCCCTGTCGGCGCCTTGCGGGCGCCGACTCGCTAGAACCCTGGCGTCAACGCCATAGCCCCCTGAACGTCCGCGGGTGAGCTGCCCGCTTTCGCTGTCGTCGCCCTTGGC
This sequence comes from Halomonas sp. DP5N14-9, assembly GCF_019802175.1. Taxonomy (NCBI): domain Bacteria; kingdom Pseudomonadati; phylum Pseudomonadota; class Gammaproteobacteria; order Oceanospirillales; family Halomonadaceae; genus Halomonas; species Halomonas sp. DP5N14-9. The sequence continues at coordinate 57,335 of NZ_JAHVHR010000010.1, read as the reverse complement.
CTGCCAGTGGCGTTATCGCCCCCGTCGTCGCCAGCCGCCTGTCATCAACGTTTCCTCCTGCGCTGGCTTGTTCAAGGCCCTGCCCTGAACGCACCGTCCTGACGCTCCATCCCCTTGGCACGTTTTCAGCGCTCCGAACACGGCGCGGTTTTTCATGCGCCCCGAACCCGGCGCGTTCCTTTGCGCTCCGACCCCAGCACAGCTTTCTCGGCGCCCCGAACACGGCGCGGTTTTTCATGCGCCCCGAACACGGCGCATTCCTTTGCGCTCCGGCCCCAGCACGTCGTTCATGCGCTCCCCCTCAGTGTATCGCCCATGCAGACCGTCCCAGCGGATAACGCCAACGTTGAACATCGCCGCTATTGATCCGAAAGGGCACCTATCTTATATTTTATACAATCGACAAAGACAAACGCTGCAGAGGCAAACCATGGGTTCACCCGGCTCGCGACAAGACCGCCAACCCGGCGACACGCGCATTACCGTGATCGGTGCTGGCGTCATCGGCCTCGCCTGCGCACTCGAGCTGCGTCGCCAGGGCTTTTCGGTGCAGGTACTGGATCGTCAGGCTCCCGGCATGGGGGCGTCATACGGCAACGCCGGGCACATGGCCACCGAACAGGTCTTTCCCATCGCCGACGCCTCGATCCTGACGCAGCTTCCCGCCATGCTGCGTGATCCGATGGGGCCACTGCGACTGGACTGGCGCTACCTGCCCCGCGCCCTGCCCTGGTTCACTCGTCTGTTGCTGAACCTGCGCTCTGCCCCCTACGCCAACAGCGTGGCCGGGATTCGTGCCCTCAACGAGGTCAGCCTGGACGCCTGGCGCAAGCTGCTCGATTCGATCGATGGCCGCCATCTGATGAAGGAGGACGGCTCGCTGCTGGTCTATGAGCAGGACCAATCAAAGCCCCGGATCGACCACCTGGCTGGTGCCATGTCGGCCCAGGGGGTAGCCCTCGAATCCTGGTCGGGCGACGCCATACGCGAGCTCGCGCCGTCCCTCTCGGCCAAGCTCCGAGGCGGCCTCTTCTTTCCCGCTACCGCCCATGTGGTCGACCCCGCCGCCATCTCCCGGGCCCTGGTCGACGCCGCCCGCCATGAAGGCGTTACCTTCGCCACGGCGGAGGTACGCGCTGCTCGTGTCCATGGCCAGGGCGTCAGCCTCCAGACCGATTCTGGGGCGCTGGACTGTGAACGGGTACTGCTGGCCTGCGGCGCCCACTCGGCCCGCCTGGCCGCAGACCTCAGCGGTCGCGGTGTGCCACTGGATACCGAGCGTGGCTATCACCTGATGCTGCCGGCAGAGCGGCACCGATTGCCGGTGGCGGTCACCTCGCTGGAGCGCCGCTTCATCATGACGCCGATGAGTGACGGCCTGCGCCTGGCCGGCACTGTCGAATTCGCCGGCCTCAAGCGCCCCCCCAACATGGCCCGCGCCTGGCAGCTCCACCGCCTGAGCCAGGGTCTGTTCGAGCACGACCTGGACAGCACCGATGCCAAGCCCTGGATGGGCTTTCGCCCTTCCCTTCCCGATTCGCTGCCGATCATCGACAGCGCCCGGGATGGCCGCGTGCTGCTGGCCTTCGGGCACCACCATCTGGGACTGACCCAGGCCGCTGTTACGGCACAGCTTATCGCCCGCCTGGCGACGGGGCGGACGGGCCCAGCGACCGGATCCGGCCCGGTGTCACTCCCGCCACTCCCGCCACTGTCGCCCTATCGGCTCGAGCGCTTCTGAGCATGACCGCTCGGCCCCTGCACCGCAGAACCCACAACAACACCAAAGGAGATCCCATGACGTCGTCTTCCACCCCCATCCGCCTACCCGGCATGGCCGAGGTTCTGGCCGTCATGATCGGCTTCATCGCCATCATGTTCTTGAGCATCAATGTCCTTGGCCTGCCCATCCAGCTTGCCCTGTTCGCCTCCTGGTTTCTGGTCATGGCGCTGGGCGTCAGGCTCAAGATCCGCTACGCCAGCATGCAGGAAGGACTGATCAACGGCATTCACAACGGCATGGAAGCCGTACTGGTGCTGACTACCGTCGGCGCCCTGATCGGCACCTGGATCGCCGGTGGTATCGTGCCGAGCATCATCTACTACGGTCTGACGGTGATGGACCCGCAGATCTTCCTGTTCGCTGCCTTCATCATCTGTGCCCTCACCTCGCTGGCCACCGGTACCTCCTTCGGTACCGCAGGCACCGCCGGTGTCGCCATGATGGGCATCGGCCACAGCTTCGGCATCCCGCTGCCGCTGGTCGCCGGCGCGGTGATCTCCGGTGCCTACGTCGGCGACAAGATGTCGCCGCTGTCCGATACCACCGTGATGACCGCCTCGCTGTGCAAGGTCAATCTGATCGACCATATCCGCTCGATGATGCTGGTCAGTGCACCGGCAATCCTGATCGCCGGCGTGCTGTTTCTGGTGGTCGGCTTCTTCTTTATCGACGGCGACGTCGACACCTCCCGTGCCACCGTCGCCATGCAGGCGCTGGAGACCCACTTCACCATCAGCCCCTGGCTGTTGCTGCCGGCGGTGATCGTGATCGGCCTGCTGACGCGCCGATTCCCCGCCATCCCGGTAATCACCTTCGGCGCCGTGCTGGGCAGCATCTGCGCCTGGTGGGCCCAGGACGTGTCGCCGGTCGATGCCATTCGCATCGCCTATGACGGCAACGCCATGGCCTCGGATGTGGAATTCCTCAATACACTGCTCAATCGCGGCGGCATCCAGTCGATGCTCGGCGTGGTGGCACTGATCCTTTTCGCCCTGGGCCTCGGTGGCCTGATGGACCGGGTCGGCATCCTCAAGGCGATCAGCAACGGCTTCCTGCGCTGGGCCAACAACCCGGGCCGGCTGACCCTGTCGACCATGCTCGGTGGCTTCTTCGGCAATTTCTTCGGGGGCGCCGCCTACGTCTCGCTGATCACCGCCAGCACCATCACCGAGAAGAACTACGACGACCAGGGCATCGATCGTCGGGTGCTGTCGCGCAACGCCGAAGCCGGTGGCACCGTGACCACCCCGATGGTGCCCTGGACCGATGGCGGCGTGTTCATGGCCACCACCCTCGGCGTGTCCACCATGGCCTACCTGCCCTTCCTCTGGTATCACATGCTGGTCATCGCCATCTCGTTGTTCTACGGCTACGCCAATATCGCCATCTGGCGCACGACGTCGTCCACCGAGAAAGCGACCACCTCCAGCGGCGAATTTCAGACCACCTGAGCCGTCACCAACAGCAGGCAACCAAAAGCCCCCGCTCGCCTTCACGGTGAGCGGGGGCTTTATCTTGTGCAATGGGGCCAAACAACCAAGGCCTAGCCCAGGCAGTGCTCCAGCACCTCTTCCATGGCCTCGACCAGGCGACGGCATCGGCCATCGTCCATGGCGTGGGCATGCGGCGGCGAGAAGCCCTTGCCGTCGTTGTCGTAGTACTGGCCGCCGGCGTTGTCGAACTCCTCGGACAGCGCCGCCTTCACCAGAATGTCGACGCCGATGGACAGGTCGTTACCGGCCACGCCAAAGCCTTCCTTGACCATCTTGCTGGCCAGCAAGGAGCCGGGGTTGACCGCCACCACCATGGGATCACCGGCACTGGACCTGGAGGCCAGGTCGCGGGTCCACATGATCAGCGCCAGCTTGCTCTGGGCGTAGGCGTCGAAGTCACCGTCGGCGTCGGCGGTGCCGGCAAGCGCCGCCAGCGACACCGGCGCCTGGGCAGCGGAGGCCAGATTGACCACCCGCCCCTTGTCTCCGAGCAAAGCCGCCAGGCGACGGGCCAGCACATAGGGCGCCAGGGTATTGACGGCAAATCGCACATCGAGGCCGTCTGCGGTACGGGTGTCCGGGGTGCGGTAGACCCCGGCGTTGTTGATCAGCACATCGATGCGCTCGTCACTCTGCTCGATCTCCGCCGCCAGCGCCGACGCTTCGGCCAGGCGTGACAGGTCGGCGACATGCCCTGCGGGCACCTCGCCTTGCGAGATCGCTGCCAGCTGCTCACGAGCCGCCGCGAGCTTGTCCGGGTTGCGTCCGTGCAGGATGACGCGATGGCCCTGGCGCGCCAGCTCGCTGGCGGTGGCAAGGCCAATCCCATCGGTGGACCCGGTGATCAATATCGTCTTCATGGCAATCTCCTGGCGGCGCCGGTCACCGGATAACGGTGCGGCGACATGTTTTCCCCCATGCTAGTGCAGCCCTGTGCCGACGATAAGCCGGCAAGCGGCGCAATCAGTTTTCGGTTTTCTAGCAAAGCCATCGCCTGCACCACGCCGGCAGCCTCGCCTATCCCGACCCTGTCGCCACGGCTGCGACTTGCGCCCGACATAAAAAAGCGCTACCGAAGGAGGACGGTAGCGCCAATGGGCGATGCAAAGAGATGAGGCTCAGCCTTTAGACAAGCCTTAGGCGCTGTCCGAAAAGTCGACGAGCGAAGGTTAGACAAGGCAAAAATCGGTGAGAAAGCGCAGTTTACGGGGTGTAAATGAGCATGTTGATCCGATTTTTAACGCCGTATTACCGAGCGCAGGCACTTTTCAGACAAGCCCTAGAACAGCAGATGGGTCGCCAGCGCCACCATGGGCATGGCCACCAGGGTGCGCAGCAGGAATACCACGACCAGGTCACGCACCGTCAGCGGGATGTCCGACTCCAGCATGGCGTTGGCACTCTCGGTGAAGAAGATGATCTGCACCGACGACAGGGTGCACACGAAGAACACCGCCATGGGGTCGACGTCGGCGCCGGAGATGATGATCGCCGGCAGCGCGATCTCGGCGATCGACACCAGCACGGTGGGGGCAATGGCGCTGGCATCCGGCAGCTGAAGCGCAGAGATCAACGGCTCCACCAGCACGCCCAGGTAGTCGAATACCGGGGTGTAGGTCGCCAGCAGCAGCGCCAGGGTGGCGATGGCCAGGATGTAGGCGACGATCTTCTGGGCGAAGGTGATGGCCTCCCAGAAGCCCTTGTAGAACACATCGAGACGGGTCTGGGAGGCGCGCTCGGCGGCGGCACCACAGGCCCGGGCCAGGATGTGTCCATCATTGGAGACTTCGAGATCCTGAGCCGTCTGGGTGTTGCCCTGATGGTAGACGTCGAGCTTGCGCGACAGCGGAGGAATCCTGACCATCAGCGCCGCCAGGGTGAAGTTGATGATGAAGGAGACGATGATCATCTGCGGCAGGTAGGCCATGATGCCGCCGATGGACGCCAGCAGGGCGAAGAAGCCCAGGCTGCAGATACTGAAGTTGGTGGCAATGCTGGCCGACTCCCGCTGGGTATAGTGGCCTTCCAGATAGAGCTTGTTGGTGATGAAGATGCCCACCGCCGGGGCGGCGACGAAGGAGGCAACCGCGTCCACCGCAGACTTGCCCGGCAGACGATAGAGCGGACGCATCAAGGGCTCCATCAGGGTGCCGACAAATTCCAGGAAGCCGAACTCGGTCAGAAACAGCACAAACAGGCCGGCGATGGCCACGGTCAGAAAGACGCTGCCCCCCAGATACAGCGCCAGCCCACCGACATCCTTGTGCAGCAGCCAGTCGGGGCCGATCTGGAACACCAGCATGAAGGTGAACACCGCCGCCAGCAGGAAGGTCAGCCCGGTCATGGTGCCATCCTTCTCATGGTAGGCGGCGACGGCTCGGCGCCAGGGAGACGACGCCCCGGAGGAAGCCACCCGGCGTGACAGCAGCCAGGTCACACACAACAGGGCGACCAGGCCAAGCGTCAGATACTCGAGGGCCCCGCCGAGCGAAGACTTCAGATAGTCGATGATGATCACCAGCGGGATCTTCAGCGAGCCATCTGCCGTCGGGAAGGGGAAAAAGAAGATGCAAAGGCCAATCAGGCTGCCAACCAGCGAGGTCACGCCAGCGCTGCGTGGAGGGGCTGCCACCTTGGGATTGTTCATGTTGTGTCTCCAGTGGGGCTTGGGATGAGCACCGCCCGCGGGGGCGGATGCTCGGTGGTGCCGGCGCCGTCATCGGCGCCAGCGGAACGGATGATATTCAGGGGTTGAATGGCCAGCGCCGTTAAGCACGGAACTGTGGCCAGCCGCGTCAGCGCTCGGCCAGTGCCTGGTCGAGTTCGGGCAGAGCCTGGAACAGGTCCGCGACAAGACCGTAGTCGGCGACCTGAAAGATCGGCGCCTCCTCGTCCTTGTTGATGGCGACGATGACCTTCGAGTCCTTCATCCCTGCCAGGTGCTGGATGGCGCCGCTGATACCCACCGCGATATACAGCTCCGGCGCGACCACCTTGCCGGTCTGCCCCACCTGCAGGTCGTTGGCCACGAAGCCGGCGTCCACCGCCGCCCGCGACGCCCCGATGGCGCCGCCAAGGGTATCGGCGATACCTTCGAGCAGGGCAAAGTTGTCACCGCTGCCCATGCCGCGACCGCCGGAGATGACCACCCTGGCAGCGCCCAGCTCCGGGCGCTCGCTCACCGCCCGGGTCTCGCCGACAAAGTGCGAGTGCTGATTGACGATGGCGATGTCGACGGACTCGATGGGTGCTGCGCTTGAGGCCTCGGCCACCGCCTCGAAGGCGGTGACCCGCACGGTGATGACCTTGACCGGGTCCAGGCTCTGTACCGTGGCGATGGCGTTGCCGGCGTAGATCGGCCGCTTGAAGGTATCGGCGGACTCGACCGCGATGACCTCGGAGAGCTGGGCGACATCCGCAAGCGCCGCTACCCGCGGCAGCACATTCTTGCCGCTGGTCGATGCCGCCGCCAGCACGTGGGTGTAGTCCCCGACCAGCGCCGCCACCAGATCGCCCATGGGCTCGGCCAGTTGATGAGCAAGGCTCGCCTGATCGGCCAGCCGTACCCGGCTGACGCCCTCAAGCCTTGCCGCCGCCTCGGCGATGCCCGCGACGCCCTCACCGGCTACCAGCACATCGATATCGACGCCACTTGGGTCCGCTGCGGTCTGTGCGATCTGCCGGGCGGCGGCGACCACCCGCGCGGTGGCCTCGCCAAGCTGTCCTTTGTGATGTTCCCCCACGACCAGAATCTTCATGCGATCACCTTGGCGTCGTTCTTGAGCTTGTCCACGAGTTCGGCCACCGAGGCCACCTTGATCCCGCCCTGCCGCTCGGGCGGCGGCTCGACCGCCTTGAGCCTGAGCCGAGGGCTGACGTCGACGCCCAAGGCGTCGGGTGTGGTCATGGCCAGGGGCTTCTTCTTGGCCTTCATGATGTCCGGCAGCTTGGCGTAGCGAGGCTCGTTGAGGCGCAGGTCGGTGGTGATAACCGCCGGCAGCGCCAGCGACAGGGTCTCGAGGCCGCCGTCGATCTCGCGGGTGACCTTGATCTGGCCCTGCTCTACCTCCAGGGCGGAAGCGAAGGTGCCCTGGGGCATGCCGCCGAGGGCGGCCAGCATCTGGCCGGTCTGATTGTTGTCACTGTCGATGGCCTGCTTGCCGAGCAGCACGAGCTCCGGCTGCTCCTGCTCGACGACCGCCTTGAGCAGGTGCGCCACCGCCAGCGATTCCAGCGCGACCTCGGTGTCGATGTGCAGAGCACGGTCGGCGCCGAGGGCCAGCGCCGTGCGCAATTGCTCCTGCACCGCCTTCGGCCCGGCACTGACCACCAGCACCTCACTGGCCACGCCGGCCTCCTTGAGGCGAACCGCTTGCTCCACGGCGATTTCACAGAACAGGTTCAGGGCCATCTTGACGTTGGTGAGGTCCACGCCGGAGTGGTCCGGCTTGACCCGGATCTTGACGTTGTGATCAATGACGCGCTTGACCGCGACAAGGATTTTCATGGGCTATCTCCCTTGCTGGGCGGTCAGGAGGTGATGGCACGGCCGATGATGATCTTCTGGATCTCCGAGGTGCCCTCGAAGATGCGGGTGATGCGGGCGTCACGGTAGTAGCGCTCGATCGGCAGGTCGGAGATGTAGCCGTAGCCACCATGGACCTGCACCGCGGCGTCGGTGACCTTGGCCGCCGCCTCGGAGGCCACCAGCTTGGCCACCGCCGACTCCAGGCTGAAACGCTGGCCGGAGTCCCGCGCGTCCGCCGCCTTGTAGGTCACCAGCTTGGCGGCCTCGAGCTGGGCGTGCATCTCGGCCAGCATCCACTGGATGCCCTGGTGCCGGCACAGCGGCTTGCCACCGACGATGCGCTCCTTTGACCAGGCCAGCGACGCATCCCGAGCGGCCCGCGAGATACCGACGCTCATCGCCGCCACCTCGACCCGACCGCGATCCAGCACCTCCATGGCGGTGGCGAATCCGGCCCCCTCCTCGCCCATCAAGGCATCCAATGGCAGCACACAGTCGAAGCCGATCTCGTAGATATGGCTACCGCGCAGGCCCAGGGTCTTCTCGGGACTCGAGAACTCGAGACCCGCGGTGTGGCGGTCGACCAGAAAGGCCGAGATGCCGCGGTGGCCCTGATCGGGGTCGGTCTTGGCGTAGACCACCAGGAAGTCGGCGAAGGCGCCGTTGGTGATGTAGTGCTTGGTGCCGGTCAGGTGCCAGCCGTCGCTGGTGCGTACCGCCCGGGTGCGCATCTCGGCGGGATTGGAGCCGGCCCCGGGTTCGGTCAGGGCGAAGGCGCCCAGCTTCTCGCCGCTGGCACACTGGGGAAGCAGCGCCTGCTTCTGATCCTCGGTAGCACCGATCAGCACCGAGTCGGTGGCCAGAAAGTGAGCGGTCAGCGATGAACAGGTGGCCGCGCAGTGGTAAGCGATCTCTTCTACCGCCAGCGACATGGCGATGCTCGAGATCTCCACACCGCCATACTGCTCGGGCAGGTTCATGCCCCAGAAGCCCAGCTCGCCCAGGGCGTCGAGGCTCTCGCGGCAGAACTCCCGCGTTTCGTCGTAGCGCGCCGCATTGGTCTTGAGCACCTCAGCGCAGACGCGGTGAGCTGCGTCCTGGAAGGCGATGTCATCTTCATTGAAGGTAAAGTTCATGCGTCGATCTCCTTGTCGAGGTGCTGTGATTCGAGACAGGCGTTGTGTTGGCCAAGCGTCGGCGCGGGGCGATCGCAGACGACCCGTCGGCCATTGAAGAACACCGGTTGAGCCGGCGAGCGCCAGTGCCCCATATCGAGCAGCAGCTGGCGGTCTTCGGCATGCCAGGATTCGGCAAGCTGGGCGATGTTCCAGATCGGAGACGCCGGCACTCCCGCCTGATCGAGACGCGCGCAGACCTCCTCCACGGTGAACTGGCCGGTCCAGTCTTCGATCAGCGACTTGAGTTCGGCCTGGTGGAGACAGCGCTGCTCGTCGTCGACAAAGCGCGCATCCTCGGCGAGCTCTGGCGCCTGCATGCACTCGGCCAGGCGAGAAAACAGCGTGTTGTTGATCACCGCGATGATTACCTGGCCATCGTTGGCCTCGAAGCTGTCGAAGGGCGCCGACAGCGGATGGCGGTTGCCGATAGGAGAAGGCGCCTGGCCGCTGGCGACGAACTGCGCCAGGTTGGTGACCTGCATCGAGAACAGGCAATCGAGCATGGACACATCCAGGTGACAGCCCTGGCGCTCGGGGTCACGTTCACGCGCGAACAACGCCGCTGCGATCGACCAGCTGGCGAACATTCCTGCGCACACATCTCCCAGCGACTCGCCGATGCGGGTCGGCATGCCGCCATCGGGACCGGTGGCCGCCATCATGCCCGACAGCGCCTGGGCGATGATGTCGTAGGCCGGCTTGGCGCGCATGGCACCGCTCTGACCGAAGCCGGAGATCGAGCAGTAGATGAGACGGGGGTAGCGCGCACGCAGCGTCGCCTCGTCGATTCCCAGGCGCTCGGTCACCCCGGGCCGGAAGTTCTCCACCACCACGTCGGCGCGCTCGCAAAGCCGATGAAAGCGCTCCAGGTCCTGGGGGTCCTTGAGGTTCAGACACAGGCTCTTCTTGCCACGATTGAGCATCGAGAAGTACAGGCTTTCGCCCTCGACGTAAGGCGCAATATGACGGCTGTCATCGCCCTGCCCCGACTCGACCTTGACCACTTCGGCGCCCAGGTCGGCCAGCATGGCGGTGCAGTAGGGCCCGGCGAGCACCCGGGACAGGTCGAGGACGGTGATCCCCTTGAGTGGTTGCATAGCGTCTTGCCTCCGGTCTTGTTGTTGGCAGTGACATCGAGCGCTGACGGCCGCTCAATATGTATATACATATCTATCGCCAAACTGCTCAGCTTTCCACCCAGACATTCTTGCCAAAAATCTCACAACAAAACTTATTTATTGTTTTTTAAACATTTTCTATAAACCAGGCCTTGAAAATTATCGACCAAGGTCTAATGAAAAATGGTGACACCAGGCGCTTGTGGCATATATTGGTATATACATCTAGCGTCATCGACGGCCCGCACCGATGTCGAGGGAGTCCGCGGCACGACACCCTGAAGCCCGCCGGGAACCCGAGAGATGGTCATCGAGGGCAACGTCAGGGAGGGGGAGAACGACGGGCGCCAAGCGTTCGTCAGCGCTGCCAGTAGAGAGACAGCAGAGAGATAGCAGGGTGATAGGAGGGTGATAGGAGGGAGTTCGGCGAGAGAGCTTGCCGGGGGAGATCACCGAGAGAGTGAGGTGAAAACGCGAGCGCTGCATGACACCAAGCCACAGCCGTCGCCACCCTCACAGTAAAGACCTGCGAAGGGAAGCCGTCCGAACAGCGCGGCGATGCGCCAGGGTAGCTTCAGGTATTGCGGGAGGCGTTCAGCTTGTAGCGCTTGCCGGGATGCAGAAGCTGGGTGTAGCTGATCAACAGCTCCCCGGACCAGGTGCGACGAATCACCAGCAGGCAGGCGTCGCTGGGAGACATCTCCAGCAGCGCCGCTTCCTCGTCACTTGGCAGCATCGCCTCGACGCTGTTCTCGACGTCGGTGACCGGATAACGCGCCACCAGGATGGCGTTGGGCGTCTGGCGCTCGAAGTCCTGCTGCAGGTAGTCCGGCGCCAGCTTCGGGTTGACGTGGCGCCGCTCGAGCTGGATCGCCACGCCATTTTCCCGATGCACGATCTCGGAGTAGAACACCCGGGTCCCGGTCCTCACCCCCAGAAAGACGGCGACCTCTTCGGATGCGGCCACCTCCTTCAAGGCGATGATCTGGCTTGAGTGCTCGCCGCCTCGCAGGCGGATCTCGTCGGCGATATTACGGATGTCGAACAGCGACGATTCGGACTTGCGCTGACTGACGAAGGTACCGGACCCCACCCGGCGCACCAGCAAGCCCTTCTGTACCAGATCGCGTATGGCCTTGTTGGCGGTCATGCGGCTGACCCCAAACTGGGTAGCCAGCGCATTCTCGGCAGGGATTCGATCACCGGCGACGTAGGCCCCGCTCTCGATCTCGGACAGCAGATATTCCTTTATTCTTGCGTAGCTGGGCCGCGAGCTTGCCATGCAACGTCCTGTGGGCAATGGGAAACGCCAAGTGTAGCCATGTCCCTGACGCCAAGGAAAGCGAAAACCTGTCGCCACCTGAGCCAGCCATTGTCCGTAAATTCCGAATAGTGTGTTTGGCGGCCGCCGGTGTTTCACGACTCCATAGCACGCTAAGGTGTTGCCATTGATGAACACCTTACGGGAGATCCCATGAAAGCTATCGGTTACCACGCCCCCGGCCCCATCGACCACGACGACGCCCTGGTCGATCTGACCCTCGACACACCACAGGCCAGCGGTTTTGACCTGCTGGTCAAGGTCGAGGCGATTTCGGTCAACCCGGTGGACGTCAAGATTCGCCAGGCCCGTGCACCCGAAGAAGGCCAGCCTGCGGTAATTGGCTGGGATGCGGTCGGCGAAGTAGTCGCCGTCGGCGACCAGGCCTCACGCTTCGCCGTGGGCGACCAGGTCTGGTACGCCGGCGATATCTCCCGCCCGGGCACCAACAGCGAGTACCACCTGGTCGACGAGCGCATCGTCGGGCATGCGCCTCGCTCCATCCCCACCGCCCAGGCAGCGGCGCTGCCGCTCACCACCCTGACCGCCTTCGAGATGCTGTTCGATCGCCTGCGGGTGCTTGATCCGGTCCCCGGTGCCGCCCGTGCGGTGCTGGTGATCGGCGGTGCCGGCGGCGTGGGTTCCATCACCATCCAGCTGTTGCGTGCCTTGACCGACCTGCAGATCATCGCCACCGCCTCACGCCCGGAGACCCAGGCCTGGGTGAAGGAACTCGGCGCCCACCATGTGATCGACCACAGCCAACCGCTGCCCGAACAGGTCGAGGCGCTGGGCCTGGGTGCGCCAGCCTTCGTCTTCTCGACCAACTATTCGGAGCACTATGCCCCCCAAGTGGCCGAGTTGATCGCCCCCCAGGGCCGCTTCGGGCTGATCGATGACCCAGAGACGCTGAACATCACCCCGTTCAAGCCCAAGGCGGTGTCGATCCACTGGGAGCTGATGTTTACCCGCGCGCTCTTCACCACCGACGACATCGCCCGCCAGGGCGAGATCCTCGACAAGGTCGCGGGGCTGATCGACACGGGTCGGATTCGCTCCACCGCCACCGACAGCTACGGCACCATCAACGCCGACAACCTCAAGCGCGCCCATGCGCTGATCGAGAGCGGTAAGGCCAAGGGCAAGATCGTGCTCGAAGGTTTTTAAGGCGCAGACGAAAAGACGCCCGCCCCGCTCGGCAGTGCCGAACGGGGCGGGCGTCTTGCGTATCGAAGACGGTCCGATCGAATCGAAACCACGACCAGCGTCAGTCGAGCTCCAGAACCTCGGTCTCGAACCTCGGTTTCGAACCTTGGTCTCGAAACTCAGGGCCGAATCAGGCCCGGACCTCGGCCCCGAATCTCGGAGCCTGACCTCGGTCTCGCACCTTCCACTCTGCGGTCAGGACAGGCGTTCGCGGAAGTCCTGATAGCCGAACTCGCGGATCACCCTGAGCTCACCGGTCTCTGAGTTCCACACCGCGATGGCCGGCAGGCGCGTGCCATTGAAGGTGGTGGTCTTGACCATGGTGTAGTGGGACATATCCTTGAAGATCAGCTTCTGACCGATCTCAAGCGGCTCGGGAAAGCTGTAGTCGCCGATCACGTCCCCGGCCAGACAGGTCAGCCCGCCCAGTCGGTAGGTGTGCGGGTACTCGCCTGGCTTCCCCGCCCCCAGCAGACCGGGACGATAGGGCATCTCCAGCACGTCCGGCATATGGCAGGTGGCCGAGGTGTCGAGAATCGCCTGGTTCAACGCATTGAAGCTCGTGTCCAGCACCGTGGTCACCAGCACCCCGGAACCGATGGCAATCGCCTCGCCGGGCTCCAGATAGACCTGCACCTGGTGACGCTCGGCGAAGTCACGCACGCAGCGGATCAGGTCGTCGCGCTGGTAGTCGGGACGGGTGATATGGTGGCCACCGCCGAAGTTGACCCACTGCATGCGCCCGAGCAGATGGCCGAAGCGCTCTTCCACCGCCGCCAGGGTACGCTCGAGCGGCGGGAAGTCATGCTCGCACAGGGTATGGAAGTGCAGGCCGCTGATGCCGTCGAGGCTCTGCTCGTCGAGCTCGGACAACGGGATACCGAGCCGCGACCCCGGTGCGCAGGGATCATAGATCGGCACATCGCCCTCGGAGTGCTCCGGATTGATGCGCAGCCCGAAGCGCAGCCCCGGACGACGCGCCAGCGCCTCGCGCACCAGCGGTTGAGCCCGCCGCCACTGAGCCGAGCTGTTGAACACCACATGGTCGGCGATCTTGAGGATCTCGGCCAGATCGGCGTCACTGTAGGCGGCACCGAAGACGTGGACCTCGCCACCATAGTGCTCACGCCCGAGCTGCGCCTCGTGCAGGCCGCTGGCGCAGGTGCCGCTCAAGTAGCGCGAGACCATCGGCGCGAAGTGCCACATGCTGAAGGCCTTGAGCGCCGACAGCACCTTGGCACCGCTGGCCTCGGCGACCTCGGCGAGGATCGCCAGGTTGCGCTCCACCGCCACCTCGTCCACCACGTAGCAGGGTGACGGCAGCGCCTCGGCGTCCAGCCGCGTGATATCCGTGAACTGAAGGATCTCCACGCCTTAGAGGTCCTCGCCCTTCTGCACGTCCAGACGGAACGACGGATCCAGCTCGATGACCTTCCACGGCAGACCGTACTCGTTCATGTCGGCCATGAACGGATCGGGATCGCACTGCTCCATGTTCCACACGCCCGGGCGCTTCCAGTGGCCCTCGAGGATCATCTTGGCGCCGATCATCGCCGGCACGCCGGTGGTGTAGGAGATCGCCTGGGACTTCACCTCGGCGTAGCAGTCCTGGTGGTCGCAGATGTTGTACAGGTACATGACCTTTTCCTGGCCATCCTTCTTGCCGCGCACCACGGTGCCGATGCAGGTCTTGCCCTTGGTGCGCGGACCCAGGGTGGAGGGGTCGGGCAGTAGGCTGGCCAGGAACTGGATGGGCACGATCTGCTGGCCGTTATACTCCACCGGCTCGATGCCGGTCATGCCGACATTCTTCAGCACCTCCAGGTGCTTGAGGTAGCTGTCGCCGAAGCTCATCCAGAACTGGGCGCGCTTGAGGCTCGGGAAGTGCTTGGACAGCGACTCCAGCTCCTCGTGGTAGAGGCGGTAGATGTTGTAGTCACCGACCTCTTCGGGGCAGCTGAAACGCGCCATCTTGGACATCGGCGGCGTGGTGACGAACTCGCCATCTTCATAGTGGCGGCAGTCCGCGCTGACCTCCCGGATGTTGATCTCCGGGTTGAAGTTGGTGGCGAAGGGGTAGCCATGATCGCCGCCGTTGACGTCGATGATGTCCAGCTCCTCGATCTCGTCGAAGTAGTGCTTGGCGAGATAGGCGGTGAACATGTTGGTGGCGCCCGGATCGAAGCCGCTGCCGAGCAGCGCGGTCAGGCCGGCCTGCTTGAAGCGATCCTGGTAGGCCCACTGCCACTTGTACTCGAACTTGGCGGTATCCAGCGGCTCGTAGTTGGCGGTGTCGAGGTAGTGCACGCCGGCGGCCAGGCAGGCATCCATGATGCTCAGGTCCTGGTAGGGCAGCGCCACGTTGATGACCAGCTCCGGCTTCTCGGCTTCGAGCAGGGCAGTCAGCTCGGCGACGTTGTCGGCGTCGACCTGGGCTGTGCGAATCGGGCGCGGCAACTGCTCGGCGATGGCCTTGCACTTGGACTCGGTGCGACTGGCCAACAGGATATCGGTAAACACCGATTCAAGCTGCGCACACTTGTGAGCGACGACACTGCCCACACCGCCGGCACCGATGATGATCACTTTTGACATAACAATACGCTCCCGCCTGAGTACAACGACCCGTCAAGATGGATAGGCCCGGTCGAGGTGAGCCGAATCGCGACCCACGAGGCTCGTCCACCCGACGAGCCTCCTACCCTACTACCGGACGGCGCATGCTAACCAGATTTGCCGTTTCACGCCACGGCTTTTCGCCCCTTGCCTGTGCGTCGCCGAGGTGGATGTTAAGGCGCCCCACCGACCTGGCGACAGTGTAGTCAATCACCACCAGATGACAGCTTGATGTGACGCTGTCGAGCGCCTGGTGCGAGCCCATGCACGACCCGCCCTCACCTCGCGCCAGCACACTCCAGCTCATTCCAGCTCATTCCAGCTCACTCCACTTCAGGCCACCTGACGTCACTTGCCCCAGCCTCCACCCGACGCTACAGAGCTCGCACACCATCCTTAAATCCATAAAAAAGACTACGTAGTCACTAAATTAAACTAAAGTATATTTAATTGATATTCAGCAACTTACTTCACATACATGGATCATAGAATTTTCTATTGTTGAATACGTATGTCGTTTGGATTTACAAGTGTGCACTCCGCAGCGCCACCACCTCGAGCGCCGCCGATTGCCCCTCGCTGCCGGCCAGGGGCTCACAACGACAACAGGAGAGCTCCATGCGCCACTTTCACCCCCTCCCCTTCAGTCTGACCGCCCTGACCGCCGCTGTCGGTCTTGGCCTGTCCGCGACCGCCCTGGCCCAGCAGGAACGCACCATCGACGTCAGCCTGCCGCTGGGACCCGAGTCACAGCAGGGCATCGGTATCCTCAAGTTCGGCGAGGAACTTGAGCGCCTGTCGGATGGCCGTCTGACCATCGAACCTCACTACGACAACGCCCTGGGGGCCGAGCGCGAGGTCATCGAGGGCATGGGGCTCGGCATTATCGACGCCGGCATCGCCTCCACCGGCCCCATGGGCGGTTTTGTCGACGAGTTCCTGCTGTTCGACCTGCCCTACATCTTCGAGGACCACGAGCACGCCTACGGCTTCCTCGACAGCGAACACGGCGAACAGCTCGCTCAACTCGCCGAAGAGCAGATGAACGTCAAGTTCCTGGCCTGGATGGAAAACGGCTTCCGCCACAACACCAACTCGGTACGCCCGCTCGAGCACCCGAGCGATCTCGACGGCATCAATCACCGCACCCAGGAAAGCCGCGTTCAGGTGGACACCTGGGAAGCGCTGGGCGCCAACGCCACGCCGATGGCCTGGACCGAGGTCTACACCGCGCTGCAGCAGGGGGTCATGGATAGCCAGGAAAACCCTCTGGCCACCATCTACGACGTCAACTTCTACGAGGTCCAGGACTACCTGAACATCACCCAGCACGTCTATTCGCCGGCGCCGCTGATGATGAGCCTGAACCTGTTCAACTCGTTCAGCGAAGAAGATCAGCAAATCATCCTCGAAGCCGCGCAGATCGCACTGCCGGTGCAGCGCGAGGCCAGCCAGGAACTGGAGCAGCGCTACAAGGGCGAACTGGCGGAACTCGGCATGACCGTGACCGAGCCGGACCTGGCCCCCTTCCGTGAGGCCGTCCGTCCGGTCATCGACAAGTGGGCGCCGACCGTGGGCGAGGACCTGGTCGACGCCGCGATCAACTTCGACCACTAAGCAACAAGGCGCCAGCCGAGCCCATGGCAAGGCGGGCGCCGACTCTTCCTGCGAGGCATCCCATGCAATCCTTCCTGCAATTCGTCAACGCCGGGATCGGGCACTTCAACCGCTTGATCGGCTGGGGCCTGGCGCTGCTGCTGCTGGTCATGACCGTACTGATCTTCTGGCAAGTCTTCGCCCGATTCGTGGTCGGCAGTCCCTTGTTCTTCTCCGACGAGATCGCGCGCTTTTCGATGCTCTGGCTGACCTTTATCGGTGCCGGCTACGCCTACCGCAAGGGCACCCTGATTTCGGTCGACATCGTGCTGGAGTATTGCGGCGAACGCGTGGGCCGCCTGATGCGCATCCTGGTTGTGCTGTGCTCGGCGGTGTTCGCCTTCGTCATGATCAAGTACGGCTTCGAGCTGGTCGGCCGGGTCTCCAGCCAGACCGCCCCCAGCACCCGTATTTCGATGATGTGGCCTTACCTCGCCATCCCGGCAGGCGGCATCGTGATCATGGTCAACAGCCTCGGCCTGCTGATCGACGAAGCCCTGGGCCAACCGGTCCACCACCATCAGGAGGTGAACTGACCATGGCACTGTTACTGTTCGTCCTGCTGATTTCACTGTTCATTCTTGGCGTCCCCATCGCCTTCTCGCTGGGCTTGGCCTCGGCCATCACCGTCTGGCACGGCGACCTGATGCCGATGCTGATCGTCGCCCAGCAGATGCTGGCCTCGGTCAATTCCTTTCCGTTGATGGCGATCCCGTTCTTCATCCTGGCGGGCTACCTGATGCAGGGTGGCGGCATCTCCAAGCGCCTGGTCGACTTTTCCAACACCCTGGTGGGCAGCATGACCGGCGGCCTGGCCATGGTGGCTATCGTCACGTCGCTGTTCTTCGCCGCGATCTCCGGCTCCGGCGCCGCCACTACCGCCGCGATCGGCGCCATCCTGATTCCCGCCATGCTGTCCAAGGGCTATCCCGGTGGCTACGCCGCCGCCAACCAGGCCGCCTCCGGCGCCCTCGGCGTGATCATCCCGCCCAGCATCCCGCTGATTCTCTACGGCATCGCCGCCAACGTCTCGGTGGGCGACATGTTCATCGCCGGTATTCTGCCGGGCATCCTGGTGACCCTGACCCTGCTGGTATTCGCCTACTTCTTCGCCCGTGCCAATGGACTTGGCGGCGGAGAAAAAAGCTCGCTCGGCGACGTCTTTCGCGCCGGTAAAAAGGCGATTCTGGCCATCCTGATGCCGGTGATCATCCTCGGTGGCATCTATGGGGGTGTCTTTACGCCCACCGAAGCCGCCGTCATCGCGGTCGCCTACTCCTTCGTCATCGGCACGCTGATCTACCGCGAGATCAAGTTCACAAGCCTGGTCGGCATCCTCAAGCAATCCGCCGTGACCACCGCGGTGGTGCTCAGCATCATCGGCGCCGCCGGGCTCTATGGGCGCATCCTGCAAAGCCTGCGGGTCCCCGACATGATCTCGGACTTCGTGATCTCGGCCATCGACAGCCCACTTCTTTTCATCTTGCTGGCGAACCTGTTGCTGCTTCTGGCCGGCATGTTCATCGAGGCCGCCGCCGCCATCCTGATCTTCGTGCCGATCCTGCTGCCGATCGCGGTGAGCTACGGCTTCGACCCGATCCACTTCGGCATCATCATGGTGGTCAACCTGGCCATGGGCATGTTCACCCCGCCGGTCGGGCTCAACCTCTTCGTCGCCTCCCAGATCACCAACATCGGCATCGCTCGTCTGACCTGGGCGGTCATGCCCTTTGTCGCGATCGTGCTCGCCAACCTTCTGATCATCAGCCTACTGCCGGTGTTGTCCACCTGGCTGCCGTCGCTGTGACCCCACACAAGGAGAACACCATGAACGTCGTTGAAAGCCTCACCCCGCGCCAGGGACTGCGCGTGCTGGTCACCGCCGGCGCCTCCGGCATCGGCCTGGCCATCGCCAAGGCCTTCGTCCAGGCCGGCGCCAGGGTCCACGTCTGCGACATCGACAGCGAGGCCCTGGCCGCCCTGCCAGACGGCATCACCCATACCCGTTGCGACGTCAGCCGCGAGGACGAGGTCGCCCGCCTGTTCGATGACGCCCGCGCACTCGGCGGTCTCGATGTGGTGGTCAACAACGCCGGGATCGCCGGCCCCACCGCGGGCATCGACGAGATCGATCACGCAAGCTGGACCCAGACCATCGACATCAACCTGAACGGCCAGTACCGCGTCGCCCACCGCGCCGCGCCGCTGCTGCGCGACAGCCAGGGACTGCTGGTCAACCTGGCCTCGGTAGCCGGACGGCTTGGCTTCGCCTACCGCACGCCCTACGCCGCGAGCAAGTGGGCGGTGGTCGGCCTGACCAAGAGCCTGGCCTGCGAGCTTGGCCCGGACGGCGTGCGGGTCAATGCCATCCTCCCGGGCATCGTGCGCGGGCCACGCATCGAGAAGGTGATCGAGGACCGCGCCGCCAAGCGCGGCATCAGCTACGCCGAGATGGAAACGGAGAACCTGTCGAAGATCTCCATGCGGCGCATGGTCGAGCCCACCGATATCGCCGCCATGGCGCTGTTCCTGGCGGCGCCGGGGGGCACCAACATCAGCGGCCAGGCACTCAGCGTCTGCGCCAACGTCGAATCCCTGTGACCACGGAAGCCTCCTTATGACCAGACCCGTAGGTATTCTCGGCGCCGGCCTGATCGGCCGCGCCTGGGCCATCGTGTTCGCCCGAGCCGGCATCGACGTGCGCCTGCATGACGCCGCAGACGAGGCGCTCGAGCGGGCCCGCGACGCCATCGCCACCTCCCTCGATGACCTCCACCAGGCGGGGCTGATCGAGGACCCGGAGCGGGCGATTTCGCGTATCCGCTACGACAGCGACCTGGCATCGGCCATGGCCGGGGTCGGCTACGTGCAGGAGTGCGGGCCGGAAGATGTCGAGACCAAGCGGCGCATCTACAGCGACCTTGAAGCCGTGGTGGCCAAGGACACCGTGCTGGCCAGTTCGACCTCCGGTATCGCCGCTTCGCGCTTCACCGATCACCTCCATCACCCTGACCGTTGCCTGGTGGCCCATCCGGTCAATCCGCCCTACCTGATCCCGCTGGTGGAAGTGGTGCCGGCGCCGGCCACCGGGCAAGCCGCGGTGGCGTCCACCATGGCGCTGATGGAGCGGGCCCGGCAGACACCGATCCTGGTCAACAAGGAAGTCCCTGGCTTCGTGCTCAATCGCCTGCAAGGCGCCTTGCTCAACGAGGCGCTGAGACTGTTCGCAGACGGGGTGTGCTCCGCCGAGGATCTGGACAAGACGGTCAAGCACGGGCTGGGCCTGCGCTGGTCGTTCATGGGGCCCTTCGAGACCATCGACCTCAATGCGCCCGATGGCGTGGTCGACTATGGCAACCGCTATGGGCCGCTGTATCGCGACGTCGACCGCGAGCGCGGTGACGACGATCCCTGGCAAACCACGACCCTGGCGGCACTCGACCAGCAGCGCCGTCAACAACTGCCGGCCCAGCGCCTGGGCGAGCGACAGGCCTGGCGCGACCGACGCCTGATGGCGCTGATCGCCCACCAGCAGACGCTGACAAACGATTGACCCGGGCCAACGACGGACCCAGACCAGCCACTGTCCCACCTTACCCGCCTATCCATCATTCAAGGACCCGACCCATGGCAAAGCAACGCAAGGTCATCATCACCTGCGCGGTCACCGGCGCGATCCACACCCCGTCCATGTCGCCGCACCTGCCGGTCACCCCGGAAGAGATCGCCGAGGCAGGCATCGCCGCCGCCGAGGCCGGCGCCTCGATTCTGCACCTGCATGCGCGTGATCCCGACAACGGCAAGCCGACCCAGGACCCGGCCATGTTCGAGCGCTTCCTGCCCCGCATCAAGGACGCCTGCGACGCGGTCATCAACCTCACCACCGGTGGCAGTCCGCACATGACGGTGGAGGAGCGCATGCGCCCGGCCATGGAGTTCAAGCCCGAGCTTGCCTCCATGAACATGGGCTCGATCAACTTCGGGCTGTTCCCGATGCTCGACCGCTACGCGTCGCTTGAGCACCAGTGGGAGCGTGAGCACCTGGAGAACAGTCGCGACCTGGTGTTCAAGAACACCTTCGCCGACATCGAGAAGGCGATGACCCTGGGCGCCGAGAACGGTACCCGTTTCGAGTGCGAGTGCTACGACATCGGACACCTCTATTCCCTGCGCAACCTGCTCGACCGCGGCGTCATCGGCGGCCGCGTATTCGTCCAGAGCGTGTTCGGCATCCTCGGTGGCATCGGTCCTCACCCGGAGGACGTGATCCACATGCGGCGCACCGCGGACCGGCTGTTCGGCGACGCCTACGAGTGGTCGGTGCTGGGCGCCGGCAGCAGCCAGATGCGCATCGCCGCCCAGGCCGCCGCCATGGGGGGACACGTGAGGGTCGGGCTCGAGGATTCGCTGTGGCTGGGCCCGGGCAAGCTGGCCGAGACCAACGCAAGCCAGGTCGCCAAGGTGCGCGAGATCCTCGAGGGTCTGTCGTTTGAGGTGGCGACCCCGGACGAAGCGCGTCAGATGCTGGGACTCAAGGGCGCCGACCAGGTCGGCTTCTAGGGAGACGGACGATGACCCTGTATCGACTCGGGGGCGAGGCCCCCGATATCGCCGCCAGCGCACTGGTGTTCGACGAGGCCACGCTGATCGGCGACGTACGCCTGGGTGAGCGCGTCAGCGTGTGGCCCGGGGCCGTGCTTCGTGGCGACAATGCGCCTATCGTGGTGGGAGACGACAGCAACCTGCAGGACGGCTGTGTGGTTCACTCGGACCCCGGCTATCCGGTTACCATGGGACGCCAGGTCACGGTGGGTCACCTGGCCATACTGCACGGCTGCCGCATCGGCGATGACGTGCTGGTGGGAATGAATGCCACGGTACTCAACGGTGCCGACATCGGTGATCGATGTATCATCGGCGCCGGCGCGCTCGTCACCTCGGGCAAGCGCTTTCCCCCTGGCTCGTTGATCGTCGGCAGTCCAGCCAAGGTGGTCAGAGAACTGACCGAGGACGAGATACAGTCGGTGCGCGACAATGCCAGCGTCTACACCGACAAGATCGCCGCCTATGCGTCTCTGGAGCCTGTCGAGCCGGCGTGATCGCCGGCCATTTCTGCCACCCGACACGACATGACTCGATGAAAAAGAAATCCGTCACCTCACACGATGTCGCCCGTCTTGCCGGGGTCTCGCAGTCTGCCGTCAGCCGGACCTTTTCGCCGGATGCCAAGGTGTCGGACAAGACCCGCAAGAAGGTCATGGAAGCGGCGCGGCAACTGGGCTACCGGCCCAACACCATCGCCCGCTCTCTGATCACGCGATCGAGTCGCACCATCGCGGTGGTCGTCTACAGCCTCGAGAATCCCTTCTACAGCTATATGCTGGAAAAGGCGTCCCGCTTCTTCAAGCAGCAGGGTTACCACCTGCTGCTGTTCTCGGCGTCCAGCAGCGACGGCTTCGATGACGTGCTCGACGACATCCTGAGAAGCCAGGTCGAAGGCATCCTGATGCTGGCGATCACCCTCAATGACGACCAGGCAGCTCTGGTCTGCGACTACGGCATTCCGGTGGTGATCATCAACCGTACGGTCGACTACGCCGGCATCAGCCAGGTCGCCTGTGACAACTTCCAGGGCGGCTACTGGGCGGGCCGCCACCTGGTTTCTCTGGGCCATCGCCGCATCGCCTACCTGTCTGGCCTGGTCGACTCCTCCACCGACATCCAGCGTCGAGCAGGCTTTGTCGAGGGTCTGGCCTCCATGGGTGCCGCGCTTCACGACAGCGGCATCGGCCACTATCAATACACCAGCGCCTGCCAGGCCACCCGTCTGCTGTTCGCCAGCACCACCCCGCCCGACGCCCTGTTTGCCGCCAACGACCTGATGGCCATCGCCGCCATGGAAGTCATCCAGAGCGAGTTCTGCCTCAAGGTGCCCGAGGACGTCTCGGTCATCGGTTTCGATGACGTGCCCATGGCCGCCTGGCCGAGCCACTCGTTGACGACCCTGCAGCAGCCGGTACAGACCATGATCATGCGTGCCACCGAATTGCTGCTGGCCCAGATCGACCAGCCGGACACCCCACCACAGCAGATCACCCTGCCGGTCACGCCGATGCTGCGCGGCAGCGTCAGGCGCCCTTCAGGCGACGTCAACGACACCTAGTGAAGCGACGACCCTCTCGCCATCCGCCGACGCATGCGTGAGCATGCGCCGGCGGATGGGCCAGCGCCTATTCCACCTCGAGCTGTCCATGGTCGATCAATCGATCGAGGAAGGCGTCGCTGGATGCTCCGCCCATGCGCACGCCGGCCAGGACGATAAACTGATCGGCGCCGGCGCCGTGTGCGCCGATACCACCATCGGACTTGACCGCGATGACGGTATCGTCCCCCTCCTGACTGGCGTGCAGGAAGTCCGACACCTGGTGGTCACGGGCGTCATCGAGCAGATCAGACAGATCGAGCCGGTCTGCCTCGGGGTTGCGGGCGGTGTTGCCCAGGGTGAAGTCCTTGATCTCGTCTTCTGCAGGCCTGCGCACACTGCCCGCATCCCCCGCCTCGTAGCCAAAGGTGTCGGCGCCAAAGCCGCCCCACATCACGTCGCCACCGCGACCGCCGATCAGCACGTCGTCACCACCACCGCCGATCAGCACATCGCGCCCCCCTTGCCCAAGCAGGGTGTCGTTGCCGCCATCGACACGGTCTGTATCCATCAGCTCCCGGTAGTGGTCCTGGATATAGGCAATGATCTCTGCGTCGCTCGCCTCGGCGCCATTGCCATGGTGAACCGACCACTTGAGGTACTCGGTCAGCCCTTCGTAGCCGAGGCCGTCGTGGCTGCCGGCGGCAAAGCTCTCGTTGGTATCGCCGTCTCTCCAGCGGAGGTGGTCGGAGTTGACGGTGTCGCCAAACAGAATATCGGCCTTCACCCCGCCGGCAAGCACATCGTCACCGAGCACCTCGAGCGGTGCGTCGGGGCCACCCTGCGCCAGCGCGGCGTTCAGTACCTCCTGGGTGTTGACGATGACCGACTCACCGGCGGGTGACGTCCACTCGGTGCCGTCCTGCAGGGTGATGGTGCGAGCCCCCTGGGTCTCGGTATTGTCGAAGATGTCCAGATAGTCCTTGCGCAGTAGACCCGCAGGATCCGGCTCCCCCGCGACCTCTTCACCGATGCCGAAGGTATGCACCTCGGACAGCCGACCGAGTTGAAGGAACTGTTGATACGCCTTGTGGACAGGGGTAAAGGCCCCCGCCACATCGCTCTCCACGATGTGTCCACCCTCCCGGTAGGCGGTTGGGAGACCATCGGTCAGGAACATGGTCAGCGACCTGTCTCCTTCATCTTCCTTTGCGACATGGTATTTTCTGGCGGCGGAGAGGGCTGCCTGATAGTTGGTGGAGCCCTGGGCGGCCGCACCGTTGACGTAAGCGATAAGGCCAGCCACGTTATGTTCGTTCAGACCATCGACCGCTCTGGGTGAATGCGCCTTGTCGTCAAAACGCACCACTTGTACGTCGACATTTCCGTCGTGACCCGCCAGACGTGTGAGCAACAGATTGACGTTCTGCTGCAATAGCTGTAGCCGACTCAGACCATCGGTGCCGGACGGCTGGCGCATGCTGCCGGACTCGTCGATCAGGATCGAGATATTGTAGTCGACACCTGACGCAATCAATCCCTGCTTGCCGCCCAGGTCGCCGATCAGGACGTCATCACCCGGGCCGGTCGACCCATGATTATTTCCGTTGTCACCGACATAGAGTTCGCCATCTTCCCGGCCCGCCATCACATCGACCGTCAGTGACGCCGAGGTAATATCACCGTCGCCATCGGTGCCGGTGTAGTCGATCACTGCGTCACCGGCGAAGCCCTGGTGCGGGACGAAGGTCAGGGTGCTGTCGGGGTTGATGGTGACGCTGCCGACGCCAGCACCACCCTGAACGCTGGCCCTGATGACATCGCCCGGGCCATCGGCACCATGCTCATCGTTGGCCAGCACATCCACACGCACCGGCGTGCCGCTGGCGGTAGTGGCACTGTCGTCATGGGCGATTCCGCTGTCGTCATCGATGATGATCTGCACAGCTCCGTCAGCGCTGTCGCCGTCCCCATCCGTGACGGTGTAGCCCACCGTGAACTTGATATCGTCTTCAAACGTACCGCTGCGGTGGTCCAGCGGACCTTCGACAAACAACTTGTAATAGGCCGTTTCAGGGCCATGCAGTATCCAGATAACGCGGTCACCGTTGTCGTCGAAACCTTCCAGCGAACGACCGTTACCACTGAGCTGCCAATTGATCGGGACGCCGCCGGAGGTCAGTGCCGGCAGCCCGGCGGTGTGCCAGGTGAAGGAGCTCACGCCGTCGTTACCGACGTCATAGTTCAAACGAGCGGCGGTAAAGCTCTGGAAAGTCAAGGCGTCCCCTACGCCACCTCGAATGCCGCCGGGCAGGCCCTCTTCGTCAACCACCGACCTGATCAGACCGGCGGTCGGGGTATGGTCGTGTGGACTGTCGATCGAGGTGTAGGTGCTCGCATTGTCTGTTTCGGAATCGGTATTCATGACAGTCTCCTGTCCTTTAGTGGGTCGAAATTCGTGTATGACTCCTTGAAGCTAGGCGGTCGATACCGACCTCGACACTGGACTGGTGGCCACCACTTTTCGCCCCATTACTCCTCGATATCTTGCGCCAAACGCGACTTTCATAAAAAACCGACACTTGCGAATCAGCAAAAAACCACTTCGCATAAAAAGCCACGCGAAAGAAAATTCACGAAATCTCTTACCGACTGATACATAACAACTTTATGTTTTTCCACCGATTTTAAGACATGAGATTCCGGCATCGAAAAACTCGAAACAACACACTTCTGTAGGCCGGGTCAACGCCGGCGCTGCCATGGCTTATAAAAGCCAACAGACCACCTTGTAGGTCACCGCTACCTTTTGGAATATTGATCGATCAACATTGATCACACGACAGGAAAAACATCCATCAATCATCAAGACGTCGAGGCAGCGTTTCAGCCGGTTTATCGACACAAAAAGACGCGAAGAATATCGCGATAGCCGACAAGACATCACCCAGCCAAAGGCCGGGTGATCGAAGGGAATCTTCGCTGGAGTGATCCACCGCTTACTCCACTCTCTACTCCACTCCACTGCCTACTCCACCAGCAGCGCAGCCTCCTGGCCGATGCGCTCCAGGGTGGTGTCGCCGGCACCGGCGCCGTTCAGGGCCAGTGCTTGTTCACTATCTGCGCCGCTGTCCATGCCGCCACCACTGCCTCCACCACTGCCCCCTGCCGACGCGGGGCCTACGCTGTCTGTCTGGTCCTGTGGCAGCCAGGCCGCTACCTCCTCGTCGCTCTCGTCATCGAGCAATTCCGACAGCGCCAGCCGGCCCGCCTGGGCAGCGATTTCCTCGCCTGTCACAAGCACACCCGTGTCGCCAATGGCAGAGGCACTGACGTCAGCATCCGCTGGCGCTGGCGCCACGTTGGCTCTAGCGAAACTGCGAGCCTCATCGTATTCGCTATCAGCAGCATCTACCCAGAGACTCGTTTCACTGATAAAGCCCCCGTCGTACAAGAACGTCACCGTATGATCGGGATTGATCGTCACCTGGCCACCATCACCGCTGGAGACTCTCACCCCCAGGAAACCGTAGCCATCGCCGCCGAAGTTCACCAAATCGAGGGTCACCGGAATGCCGCTATAAAAGGTAAAGCCTTCCAGATCAGCAGTGATCACAGGCGTGTCGTCATCTACCGTCAGCCGGAGTTGTCCTTCAGCAGTATCGCCGTCACCGTCGGTAATGACGTAGCCGACCGCGACATTGATATCAATCTCCCCAAAGCCACCTTTGTGGTCCAACGGACGATACAGCTCGACGCGGTAGTCGCCGCTGTCGATATCGGTCATCTCGATGCCAATCACAGTATTACCGTCGCTATCGGAGGCCAGGAGGCTGTGGCCGGAGCTACCGAGTGACCAGGCCAGGGGGCGTCCTTGCGACGTTAAAGACGGCATGCCTTCTGTCGTCCAGCGGAAGCTGCCACGCCCTCCCTCACCGAAGTCATAGCCCAGCGAACCGGTCACCACGGTCTGCTCACCGGGAACGTCATTGAAACCGCCGGGGTTGCCGCCGAGGCCATCCTCATCGACGACGGCCTCGGCCACCATGGTGGCGGGGTCGCCATCGGTTTCCGGGGTCGTCGGTCTGGTGGGGTCGCCACCCGTCACATCGATAGAGAGCGTCGCCTCGCTGCTGTCACCGTCGTTGTCGCTGCTGCTGTAGTCGATCTCCGCCACGCCGGAGAAGCTCGGGTTGGGTATGAAGGTCACGGTGTCATCGGCATTGACCCTGATGCTGCCGACCCCTGCCCCTCCCTGAAGGCCAAACCCGCCGATGCTCCCCGGCCCATCGGCGCCATATTTATCGTTGGTGGACACATCCACGGTAATCGGGGTGTCACTGTCGGTACTGGCGCTATCATCGCTGGCGCTGCCGGCGTCGTCGTCGACAAAGAGCAGGAAGACACCCTCGGCACGGTCCCCGTCGCGATCGGTGACGGTATAGCCAACCTCTAAGGCGCGGTTATCCTCTACAACATAAGACAACGAGGGGGACGGCTCGTGATCCAACGGCTGGAACAGCGCCACTCGATAGCTACCGCTGGCAACATCGGTCAATTGCACCGAGATCACCCGGTCGCCACTGCTATCTACGCCCAGCAGCGAACGCCCGTTACCGCTTAACTGCCAGGTCACCGGATCTCCGCCGGTCGTCAGCGTCGGCAGATCGTCGCTATGCCAGGTAAAACCACCCTGACCGTTATTTCCGAAGTTGTAGCCCAGCAAGCCGGTGGCGACGGTGCGTTCGGTGGCAACATCCCCATCTCCTCCCGGGATACCGCCTGGCAGCCCGTCTTCGTCGACGAAGGTCCTGACAGGGACAGTGTTCGGATCGTCATCGGTTTCCGGGGTAGTCGGGATGTCATCGGTTTCGACGTCCACGACAAGCGTGCCGGTACTGATGTCACCGTCGCCGTCCATTGCGTCATAGTGAACACGCGCAACGCCAGAGAAAGACGAATCGGATTCAAAGGTCAAGGTACTGTTAGGGTGGATCTTGAGGGTGCCGACGCCGTCGGCGCCACCCTGAATGCGGGCGCCGACAAGACGTCCCGGCCCATCGGCGCCGAACTCATCATTGGCCAGCACATCCACCCTGACCCGGTCACCGCTCACGGTGCTGACACTGTCATCATTGGCGCGAACGCTGTCGTCATTCACGCTGACATTGAGCACGCCTTGCGCAGCCTCGCCGTCACGATCGGTGATCACGTAGCCCAGCGCCATGTCGATACTGTCCTCGCTCATGGCATCATCGTGATCAAGCGGTCGGAGCAGTGACACGCAATACTCTGCGTTGAGAATATCGATGATTCTGACGCGCAGGACGTCATTGCCCTCGGTATCGGAGGCCGTCATGGTATGGCCGGTGGCATTGAGCGACCAGCTCAATGGGCGGCCTTGTGACGTCAAGGAGGGCAGACCGTCGGTGCTCCAGCGGAAGGTTCCACGCCCATCAGAGCCAAAGTCATAGCCCAGCGAGCCGGTCACGACGGTCAGCTCGCCTGGCGCATCACCCGGACCACCGGCAACACCACCGGCCAGGCCGTCCTCGTCGACAACCGCCGTGGCGGGTCCGGTGGCTGGATCGTCATCGGTCTCCGGGGTGGTAGGACGATCCGTGCCCTGGTCGACACTGACGCTGAGCTGTCCAGCGGTAATGTCGCCGTCTGCATCGCTGCCGGTGTAATCAATCAGCGCGGTGCCGGTAAAGCTTGCCTGTGGCACAAAGGTCAACACGCCAGCGCTGGTTAGCGTGACGCTGCCGACATCCGCGCCTCCCTGGACACTGGCAGCGATCACCCGTCCCGGGCCATCGGCGCCATGGTCGTCATTGGCCAGCACGTCCACATCGACCGCTGTCGCGCGATCGGTGCGCGCACTGTCGTCGTTGGCACGACCACGGTCATCATCCACGGTCACGCGCAGCACACCCTCAGCAGTGTCACCGTCAGCGTCGCTGACGCTGTAGCCCACGACGAAGTTGAGGTCGTCCTCGACCCTGGCGTTGGCGTGGTCCAGCGGCCTTGCCACTGCCACCTTGTAGCTGCCGGTCGCCTGATCGACAAGCTGAACCGAGATGGCCCTATCGCCATTGCTGTCAAACCCCACCAGCGAACGACCGTTACCGTTGAGCCGCCAGGTCACCGGATCACCGCCGCTGGTCAGCGACGGCAGGCCGTCGGTGCTCCAGCGAAAGTCTCCCTGGCCATCGCTGCCGAAGTCATAGCCCAGCACGCCCGTCGCGACCGTGAGTTCGGTGGGCGCATCCCTGACACCGCCGTGGATGCCGCCCGCCAGGCCATCCTCGTCGACCACGGCCTTGGCGGGGTTGGACAGGGGGTCGCCGTCGGTCTCCGGAGTGATGGGAATACCGGCATCATCGCTCTTGACCACAACGCGGAGCTGTGCACTGCGGGTATCACCGTCGGCATCGCTCGCGGTGTAGTCGATCAGCGCACTCCCTGAGAAGTCAGGGTGGGGGATAAAGGTCAGGGTGCTGTCGGGATTGATGGTGACGTTGCCAACCGCTGCCCCACCGCGCACGCTGGCGGAGACGAGACCACCCAGGCCATCAGCGCCGTACTGGTCGTTGGCCAGCACGTCCACGCTGATCGGGCTGGCCTTGTCAGTAGTGGTGCTGTCATCGACCAGCAGCATACTATCGTCATCCACGCTGATCCTTAGCTGGCCCTGGGCAGTGTCGCCGTTGCCGTCGGTGATCATGTAGCGAACGGTCAGATCGATATTGTCCTCGAGGCTGGCATCGTCGTGGTCAAGCGGCCGGTGCAGCTCGACACGATAGAGCCCCTGCTCGAGATCGGTGATGCGGACGCTGATCACCTCGTTGCCAAGCGCATCCACGCCCGTCACCTCATGCCCGGTACCGTTGACCAACCAGCTCAACGGGCTACCCTGTGAGCTCAGCGCCGGCAGGCCATCGGTGACCCAGTGGAAGGGAAACAGCCACGGCCCGTCCTTGCCGAAGTCATTGCCCAACGATCCGGTGACGACCCTGGCCTCTCCGGCCACGTCCCCCGGGCCGCCGGCGATGCCACCGGCGAGGCCTTCCTCGTCGAGCACGGCCCGGGCCGAGACGGTGGCAGGGTCGCCATCGCTCAGCGGCGTGATCGGTACATTGTTGCCAGAGGCGCCGACACTGACCTCGGCACGTCCGCCGGTCTCATCGCCATCACCGTCAGTGTATCCGAGCTGCAACAAGGCCGTGCCGTGGAACTCGGGATGCGGCGTGAAGGTGGCATAAAAATCACCCTCTTCGTGGCTGACCTGGCCAACGCTATCGCCGCCGACGACCTCGGCGCGAAAGTTGGCGACCCGCTCGAAGTCGGCGCCGATAAGGATGTCATCCCGCAGATCAAACCTGACCGGGGTATCGGTGCCAGTGAAGTACCATCCCCTGTACCCACCACCACGGGGACTGTCGTCGTCCACCAGGATGTCCAGCGAGCCTTGCGCACTATCGCCGTTGCCATCGGTGATGACGTAGCCGACGCTGAAGGTGATGTCGTCTTCCAGGTAGGGGTCGCTGTGATCCAGTCCCTTTAGCAGTTCAACTTTGAAGATGCCCGGCTCCAGGCCCAGGAGCTTTATGCTGATCACGTCTACCTGGTCATAGTAGCCGAAAATATTGAGACCGCGGGCCTTGCCGATCAGGCTGTTACCAGCGGCGTTGAGCGACCAGGTCACAGGCTCACCATTCGCACTCAATTCGGGCAAGCCATCGGTGGACCAGCGGAAGCTGCCAGGCCCAGCCTCTCCAAAGTCGTAGCCCAGAAAACCGTCGTAATAGGCTTGGTAGTATCCGATATCGCCGGAACCACCTTCCAGGCCAGTCATTTCATAGGCATACAAGTAAAGCCGGTCCTCATCGACGATGGCGGTGGGCGCCACGTTCTCAGGATCACCGTCGCTGTCCGGGGTGGTGGGGCCGCCGGCGTCGCCACCTTCGACGACGACGCTGAGTGTGGCGGCGGCGGTGTCACCGTCGGCGTCACTGACGACGTAATCGATCAGCACCTCTCTGCCGAAAAGCTCCGGGTGAGGCACGAAGGTCAGGCTGTTGTCGGGGTTGATCGTGACGCTGCCGACCGCTGGCCCGCCGCGCACGCTGGCGTCGATGATGCCCCCAGGACCATCGGCGCCCAGCCCGTCGTTGTCCAGCACCGCTACCCTGATCGCCGTGTCGACGGCGATTGTGGCGCTATCGTCTCGGGCCACCAGGCTGTCGTCGTCCACCACGATGTCAAGCCTGCCGGCGGCAACGTCTCCGCCACCGTCGGTGACGGTATAGCCCACCTCGATAGAGAGGTCGTCCTCGATGCCCGAAATGACATGATCCAGCGGCTTGTCCAGCGTCACCTTGTAGCGGCCGGTCACCACGTCGACAAGCTGCACCGCGATGACCCTGCCGCCACCGCTGTCGACGCCCAGCAGCGAACGGCCATTGCCGCTTAGCCGCCAGCTCACCGGATCGCCACCGGAGGTCAGTATCGGCAGGCCATCGGTGTGCCAGCGGAAGCCACCCGGACCATCATTGCCGAAGTCGTAGCCCAGCGATCCGATGGTCACGCGACTCTGGGTAGCCGTGTCGCCGGCCCCCCCGGCGATACCGCCTGCCAGGCCATCCTCGTCGACCACCGCCTTGGGCGACCGGGTGTCGGGGTCGCCATCGGTCAGTGGCGTGATCAGCCCGTCAGGATTGACGGCCGCAACAGACACGGTGAGGGTGCCGACGGGGAAGTCACCGTCGCCATCGGAGCGGGCGTAGTCGATAAGCGCATCGCCGGAGAATCCCACAGCGGGAACAAAGGTCAGGGTGCCATCGGGATTGATCGACACGGTGCCCACAGCGTCGCCGCCCTGAACGCTTGCCTGCATGACCTTGCGTACGCCCTCGGCGCCGATCTCGTCGTTGCTCAGCACGTCCACGATGACCGGGGTGGCACTGAGGGTGGCGGCGCTATCGCTGTTGGCGCGGCCGGCGTCGTCATTGACACGGATCTCGAGTACGCCTTCAGCCGTGTCGCCGTCACCATCGGTAACGACATAGTCGATCACAAAGTCGACATTGTCCTCGATGCTTGGATCCGAGTGATCCAGCGGCTGGAACAGCTCGAAGCGATATTCACCCGTCGTGATATCGACAAGTTCAAGCCTGAATACCGAGCCGAACTGCGCGTCCTTGGCAATCAAGGTCCGTCCATTATTCACCCGTGACAGGCGCGGCACTTCCCCTCTCACCTCCACATCTACCAAATAGGAGCTACGAATCCAGGAGAAACCAGCAACCCCAGCGTCGCCAGCGTCATAACCCAGGAAACCGGTGGCGACCGTTGACTCGCCGGCGATATCGCCGATACCGCCAGCAATGCCGCCGGGCAGCCCCTCCTCATCGACGACGACCCTGGCCGGTTGGGTGTCGGGGTCGTCGTCGGTTTCCGGAGTGGACCGCGTCGTCGAGGCAGCGTCGCGGACATTGACGGTCAGACCTCCTTGAGTGGTGTCACCATCGCCATCGCTGCTGGTGTAATCGATCAGGGCATCGCCCAGAAAGTCCGGGTGAGGCACGAAGGACAAGCGGCCATCGCCCCGGACCGTGACGCTACCGACATCGGCTCCCCCTTGAACGCTGGCCGCGACAACCCCACCCGAACCGTCGGCACCGAGAACGTCGTTAGCCAGCACGTCGACGATGACCTGGGTGTCCTTGGACGTGGAAGCCCTGTCGTCGTTGGCGCGAGGAGCGTCATCATTGACCGTGACCTCGAGCACGCCGAAAGCGCTGTTGCCAGAGACGTCGACGACGACATAGCCCAACTCGAAGTGAATACTGTCATCGTTGCCAGCGCCTGAGTGATCCAGTGCGGCAATCTGGTCGCGGTCAGCAAAGTGTCTAACGTCAGGCAACCGTACCTCATAGCTGCCGGAGGCTAAGTCGGTAAGCACCACCTCGATGACCGCATACTCCTCCTGGGCGTCACTATCGTAGGCAACCCCACGCACCCTGTGGCTACTAGCGTCAATCAACCATGACACCGGATAGCCGTCGGCGGTCAGACGCGGCAAACTGGCGACATCCCAATCGAAGCTGCTCACCCGTTGAATTTCGTAGCCAGTTTCTTCTGAGCAATCGCTGCCGAGGTCATAGCCCAGCGACCCGGCCGCCACGACCGTTTCGCCTGTGCCTGAGCCGCTGGCACTGCCGTAGTAAGAGGCGGCTTCATCGACGATAGCGTGGGCCGGTTCGGTGGTGGGATCGCCATCGGTCTCCGGGGTGGTCGCCACCTCGCTGTTCTCACATTCTCGGATATCGAAGTGGGCCTCGATGTTCACCCGGTCGCCGTCACCATCGATGACAACGATCTGGAACTCGAACGATCCCTCGGCATCGGGGTCGGCCTTGAACACCCAATATTCCAAGTTGACGGCGAGCAGGCCTTTGTCGGTGTCGATCATCGCCCCCAGTGGATATTCGGTGTCGTCACCGGGCAGGCTGACAAAGACGCGGTCGAGGCCTTCTTTGCCAGCATCCATCCTCCAGCGATCGACGACAAAGTTCCCCGGAACGACCGAACTGGGAGTATCGATGCCGTTGTACCCCGAGTAGGTGGGTGGCGCTACATCAACCACATTGATGTCGACCCAGGCCTTCTCTTCCCTGCCCTCGTTGTCGGTGGCGATGAAAGGAAACGATAACGACAGAATGTCGTCGAAATCAGGCCCGGTATGGTCCAGTTTCCGATTCACCGAAACAGTGACCAACTCGTCGTCGTCAGTCAGTTGCAGGATCAACAGGGCTCGACTCGGATCCTCGTTCAGCAAACTCTCCTCGAACAGCATCAATCGCTGCCCGTCGGGTGAAATCCGAAACCCCACTGGCTCACCGTCCGCCGTCAGTTCGGGGAGGTCAGGAGCCACCCAGCGATAGGGCTCATTGCTGGCAGGATCTCTGTTGTATCCAAAGTCGTGGTTCAGCCTGAAGCTATAACTCCCACCGCCATCGGTGACAGAGAGAAGGACAGCAGCCTCCGCGCCGCGGGTATTCATCAGCGCAGTGGCGCTGGCATTGGCTCTTTCAGTGTCGGTATTCATGGGAGTGTCCTCGCCGCCGGTTGGTGGCGGCAAACAACGAAAACAAGGCAACAAGCACGGTGTGATTCCTGCGTCTGCCTTAAACCTAGGCACTGATTTTCGCTCTCGACACTGGACTGACGAACATCATTATCACTCGAAGCCTCCTTGTTTTCCGACATCAAAAATTTCTTTTTCATAAAACAGATAATTGCGCGTCAGAAAACGCCTCAGCCACCAATTCACACTTTGTGATAAAAAACTCACAAATTTTTAAATGATTGATAATTCGACACTTTACTTTATAAACAAATACCAAGGTCGCTGCTATCAAGCGACTACACAATCGATTAAGCACAATTTTGCATGCTTATTCCACGCCTCGGGCAACGATGACTGCGAACAATCACACAAAACACTCTATATTTTACGTCACGATTTTCTTCCCTTGTCAGTTCGACAACTGAAAAAACAAAAACCACGCTTCCATCTTTCCATAAGCGAGTACACGCCGGCCTTTACGCACGTCGCTATAACGCCATAACAAAAAATTATCACCTTTTGATAAAAACCCCGATTGGCCGAATTCAAGTGCTGATGTTGTGGGTCGAGATCACCGCCCGAAGAACAGCCGATAGTTGCTGCGCTTGCAGGATGCAGTGCACGGCCCTGTCGCTGGGAGGGGGCTGGGAGAGAGGGCTGGGAGCGCTCGTAGCGATGCGAGATAGCCGAGGCGTCTCGTACTCGAGGGAGGCTCGTCGCTATGCAAAAAACATCACCCGGCCAAGGGCCGGGTGATCGAAGGGGACTTTCGCTGGAGTGATCCACCACTTGCTCCACGGCCTATTCGACCGCTTGCTCCACGGCCTATTCGACCGCTTGCTCCACTCTCTACTCCACTGCCTACTCCACCAGCAGCGCGGCCTCCTGGCCGATGCGCTCCAGGGTGGTGTCGCCGGCACCGGCGACGCTCAGGGCCAGCGCTTGTTCGCTGTCTGCGCCGCTGTCACTGCCGCCACAGCGCCATTGGGATGATCAGC
This sequence comes from Halomonas sp. DP5N14-9, assembly GCF_019802175.1. Taxonomy (NCBI): domain Bacteria; kingdom Pseudomonadati; phylum Pseudomonadota; class Gammaproteobacteria; order Oceanospirillales; family Halomonadaceae; genus Halomonas; species Halomonas sp. DP5N14-9. Next base: position 22,162 of record NZ_JAHVHR010000010.1, on the reverse strand, counting down.
CCAGCAGCCTTCGAAGCTCGAATGATCGCATAGACCGGTGTCCACTTTTGTTGGGCAAGATCAGGAAGCACCCGCCTGGCGATGGAGCCCAGGCCGTTATGCCTTTCGGGGGATGGCGCCCTCCCACCTCACTCGCCACACTGCGACCACGCCCGAGCAACACGCCAATGCTGCCCATCCTGGCACCACCCGACGGATACCGGGAAGACATCAGGCGCCAGACAGCGTCCTGCTTCAGTGATCACATGTCTCCCCTGGCACCGCGGCTCTCTTCTTTCCCTGGGCCCGACACATGGAGTGGAAAATGAGGACTTCCATCGCTGCGACAATGCTGACCGTGGCCCTGTCGGCAGGCCTGTTGGCGGCCAAGGCCCCCATCGCCATGGCCAGCACGCTGTCCCGGGCGGTGGCGGAAAACGACCATCGCCAACCGGCCATTCCCCACCCCCAGCAGCAGGCTGCGGCCGCCCAGGCACTGGCGGACTTCGAGGCCCGCGCGGGCCAGAAGCCTAATATCCTGCTGTTTATCGTCGATGACCTGGGCTACGGTGACCCCGGCGCCTTCGGTGGTGGCGAGGCCGTCGGCGCCCCCACCCCGCATATGGACCGGCTGGCCGATGAAGGCCTGATGCTGACGTCGACCTATTCGCAGTACACCTGCACGCCCACACGTGCGGCCATCTTTACCGGCCGTCTGCCGGTACGCACCGGACTGATCCGCCCGATCCTTGCCGGCGACAGCGTCAGCGTGAATCCATGGGAAGGCGAGACGTCCATTGCCAGGCTGCTGTCGAACCAGGGCTACTACAGTCTGCTGGTGGGCAAGTGGCATATCGGGGAAGAAGAAGGCATGCGCCCCCACGATGTGGGCTTCGATGAGTTCTACGGCTACTATCGCGCGCAGAAGGAGTACACCCAGCGCTTCGACGAGCGTCGCTATCCCGACCTGGTACTGGATGACGACAAGCTTTCACGCTACGACCGAATCGGTGCCGATGACAACCTGGTCCACGGCCTCGCCGACGGCACCACCGAGGTGGTCAGCCAGGTCGACTCCATCGAGGACATGGCCGAGGGTGACGCCCGACTCAGGGACTACACCGTCGACAGCATCCAGCGGCTGTCGCAGCAGGACGCGCCCTTTTTCATCACCCACGCCTTCATGAAGGTGCACGCCGACAACTGGCCATCGGAGGCGTTTCGCGGCGCCAGTCCATCGAAGTATCCCTACAAGGACGCCGTCGTCGAGGTCGACAGCTATATCGGTGACATCGTTCAGGCGCTGGATGACAGCGGCGAGCTGGAGAACACCTTCATCTTCGTCACCTCGGACAATGGGCCCCAGATGGATAGCTGGCCGGACAGCGGCTACACCCCCTTCCGTGGCGCCAAGGGCACCACCTGGGAAGGCGGCGTGCGGGTCCCGGGCATCGCCTACTGGAAGGGCATGATCCCGCCCGGCCAGCGCTCCGACGGCCTGTTCGATCTGATGGACCTGTTCAATACCTTCGCCACCCTGGGCGGCGCCGAAGACGGCATCCCTCAGGACCGCTACATCGACGGCATCGACCAGACGTCCTTCCTGCTTACCGAGAACGGTCAGTCCCACCGCGAGCAGGTCTACATGTGGCTGGGTAACCAGTTCACCGCCCTGCGCATGCGTGAGTACAAGATGCATACCGCCGTGGTGCGCGCCGACGATGGCCTGCGCTGGATCGACATGGCGACGGTGGAAAGGACCGCCTTGGCCCCTTGGCTGTTCAATCTTTACATCGACCCCAAGGAACAGATGACCGTCGGCCACCGACGCAACGCCTGGCAGGCCTCGATGGTGGCCGAAGCCGGCGCCCATCGCGCCACCTTCGAGAAATTCCCGGCCAAGAACATCGGACTGGAGTAGCCCGGGCGCCGAGCTCAAGGCCCGCAGCGCCCCTCGCAGGACTGGTCTCTGCCAGGTCGGCAGACGGTGACGACCGTGGCGCCGACGACGTCTGTGCTATCGAGGCGACTTGCCTACTCTGAGGCTGTCGCCGCACGGTGCTTGAGCAGGCTGATACCGGTCACCGCGCCGAGAATCAGCAGCATGCCCCCGACCTGAGGCAGGGTCAGGCTCTCGTCCAGCACGAACAGCCCGAACAAGGTCGCGGTGACCGGTTCGACCATGGCGACGATGGAGGCCATGGTCGGCAGCGTATAGCGCACGCCGACAACGTAGCAGAAGAACGACAGCGCGCCGCCCAGCACACCGACCAGCAGAAACAGCGAAACGTCAGCGGACGCCGGCACCGAGGCCAGCGTCGAGAAATCCGCCAGCGGCAGGATCAACAGGGCGGCGGTGGCCAGCGCCATCGGCAGCGCCGCCGTGGCCGAGCCATGCAATGCCGCAAAGCGAAAGCCGAAGATGAAGAAGGCGTAACCGACGCCTGCCAGCAAACCGGCGGCGATCCCGAAAGGCGTCACCACGCCGGCGTCGGCGCGGTAGATGCCGGTCAACAGCACGATACCGCCCATCACCACCGCCATGGCCAGCCACTGCACCAGTGACGGACGCTCGGCCCCGGTGAGGAAGGACACCACGAACACGAAGATCGGCGCGCTGTACATCAGGGTCGCCGCCACCGCCACGCTGCTCTCGCTGATGCTGATGAAATAAAAAGTGAAGTTGGCGGCGATACCGCACCCGGCGAGCATCGCCCACATCACCATCCGGCGGTTGACCGTCGGTCGCCCGCGCCGCCACCAGGACAGCGCCAGCCACACGAGCATCACACCCACCCCCACCAGCGCCCGCCAGAAGGACACCGCCTCAGGCGTCCAGTCGCGCTGCAACAGCAGGCTGCCGAAACCACCGGCGAGCCCCCACTGCAGCGATGCCAGCATCACCAATAACGTCCCTGTCATTGCCATGACATGCCCTCGCTTCGAACAAATGAGCTCTCGGTCGGGCGTCGCTGCCCAACCGTACCCCAGCGTAGGAAATGATCACGGCGCGTCCTAGAGGCGCGGCAATGACTTCGTGTAAGCCTCATGTACCTTCGGCCGGGCGGCGACACCTTCGGCTAAGGCGCCCCGTGTCATCTCACGCCAGCAGCGCCTCGATATCATCGAGCAGCGCCTGGGGCACCCAGGCGCCACGGGATTCACTCAGCGCCCGCTCACGGTAACGACGCTGGGCCGGCAAGCGTGCGCCCTGGCCCAGCAGCTCGTCGAACAACCGCTCGGCCCTGTCCATGTGCGCCTCGCTGGTGGCGCCTGCGGTGCGCGCCGGGTCGATGGCGATGATCAGTTCGCCGTGGTACGGAAGTCCTGCGCGACCGGCGTCGTGCTCGCTTGACTCGACGCTCAGCAGGTCACCGATCATCGGGCCGGCGATCAGCTCGACCATCAACGCCAGTGCCGAACCCTTGTGCTGACCAAACGGCAGCATGGCGCCGTGATCCAGCACTTCTTCGGGGTCGGTGCAGGGCGCCCCGTCGCGATCGACCCCCCAACCCTCGGGGATCGGCTTGCCCTCGCGGCGATGCAGCTCGATATCGCCCCGGGCGATGGCGCTGGTGGCAAAATCAAACACCAGTGGCTCGCGCCCGGGCCTGGGCCAGCCAAAGGCCAGCGGGTTGGTGCCCAACAGCGGACGACTGCCGCCGTGGGGCGCCATGTAGGCCTGGGTGGGGTTACAGGCGATCGCCACCAGGCCCTGTTCCGTCAGCCGCTCGAGTTCGACCCACAAGGCGGTGGAATGCACGCAGTGATTGATCGCCATCAGCGCGACCCCGGCGTCGCGGGCCTTGTCCACCAGCAGCGGCAGCCCCAGCTCGAAGGCCAGCGGTGAAAAACCACCGCCGGCATCGACCCGCACCACCCCCGCGGCCACGTCTTCGACCTCCGGGACGGCGTCAGCGACCGCCGCGCCCTGGCGCAGCGTCTGGACGATCCCCAGCAGACGGTAGAGCCCGTGGGAGTGGCTAGCGTCCATCTGCGCCGCCACCAGGGTCTCGCCGAGGGCCCTGGCCTGCTCGGCACTGAAGCCCTGGTGCTCCAGCACGCGGCGACTGAGCGACATCAGCGCCTCGCGGGTCAGGTAGGCCCCGTTGTCGACGGTGGTGTCGGAGTCCTTCATGGGGGCGTCTCCTTTGTCAGTGTCCGGGGTCATTTCCACGAGGGGCCGCTCAACTGCTCGGGTAGCCACAGCGCCAGCGACGGGAAACTCAGTACCAGTGCCAGCACCACCAGCTGTACCACGATAAAGGGCACCACCCCGATGTACATGTGCTTGAGCGTCACCTCCGGCGGTGTGATCGCCCTGAGGTAGAAGATCGACGGTGCCAGCGGCGGCGTCAGATAGCTAGTCTGCATCACCACCAGGAAGGCCACGCAGAACCAGATCTCGTCGAAGCCGAGTGCACGCACGATGGGCATGGCCACCGGGATGACGATCAGCACCACCGAGATCATGTCGAGCACGAAGCCGGCCAGGAAGGCGATCAGCAGGATCATGCCGAGGATCATCCAGGGGCTCATGCCGGTGTCCATCAACAGCGACTGCACCGTGGCCATGCCGCCGGCGGCGAAGAACACCCCGGCGAACATGTTGCCCCCCAGCACGATCAGCAGAATCATCGCCGAGATATTCAAGGTCCGCTTGGCCGAGTTCCACAGCACGTCCAGCGTCAGGTTGCGATAGGCCAGCGCCAGCACCACCGATCCCAGGGCACCGCAGGCAGCCGCCTCGGTTGGCGTGGCGATGCCGAGCAAGATCGTCCCGAGCACCGTCATGATCAGCGCCATGGTCGGCAGCAGCGCACCGAAGGTCATCTTGAGCTTCTCGCCGAGGGTCGCCCGCTCGGCGTCATCCTGCGCCATGCGCGGTGCCATCTCCGGCTTCAAGTAGGCGATCAGCACGATGTAGAGCAAGAAGAACAGCGCCATCAGGAAACCTGGGAACATCAGGCCGCTGAACAGCGACCCCACCGAGACGCTGGCCACAGGGCCCAGCACCACCACCGTGATAGACGGCGGGATCGCCGTCCCCAGCGAGCCGCTGGCACAGATGGTGCCGGACATCAGCGACTTGCTGTACTGATGCTTGAGCATGACCGGGATGGCCAAGAGCCCGATCACCGCCTCGGTGGCACCGACCACGCCACTGGCTGCGGCAAACAAGGTCCCCATGACCACCGCGCCGACGCCCAGTCCCCCCGGCAGCCGACGGGTCCAGAAGTGGATCGCCGTGAACAGCCGCTCTGCGATACCGGAGCGCTCGAGCATGGCGCCCATGAAGATGAACAGCGGCACCGCCGCCAGGATCGAATTGGAGGCGGTGTCCTCGATCTTGGTCAGCAACTGATAGGCGGCAGCGTCGCCGAACTGCATGATGCCGAACAGCGTCGCCACCAGAATCATTGAAAATGCGATCGGAAAGCCGGCGATGATGAAACCGATCAAAGCCGGGAACATCACCAGCGCAAGATAGTCGCTCATGCCGCGCCCCCCTGTTCGGGCGTGCGCCCTTGCATGATATGAACCGCCTTGAGGATCTCGGCCACGACCTGCAGCGCCAGCAGCACGAAGCCGGCCCACCAGGTCAGAAATACGGGCCAGATCACCGGGTTCCAGGCCGAGCGGCCAGAGCGCTCGTTCGAGGCGAAGGCCTCCAGCGCATACTGCCCCAGCTCCCACACCAGCCAGCCCAGCACCGGCAGAAACAGCAGGTAGCCGACCAGGCGCACCGCTGCGTTGGTGCGATCCGACCAGCGCAACGTCAACAGATCGACGCTGACGTGCTGGCCCAGGCGCAGGGCGTTGGCCATGCCCAGCATGAAGATGGCACCCATGACCATGTAGCTGACCTCGAAGGCCCACAGGGTCGGGCGGCCCAGCACGTAACGGCTGAACACCTCATAGACCAGGGCCGCGATCAGCGGAAAGGTCAGCATGGCGCCCAGCCCTCCCGCCAGGCGGGTCAGCCGCTCGATAGCGTGAATAAGCTTCATCTCGTTTGCCCACAGGTGGTGGTAAAGACAGCGGCCCGACCAGGCAGCAAGGGGGTTAGCTCTTGCTGTCTGGCCGGGCCGCAAGACGTGTGGTCAGTCGCGACCCATGGCACCGATCGGCAGGCGATACTGCTGCCAGTTGGTCATGCTGGCCTTGAACTCACGCTGGGACTCGAGCACCCGGGCAAACCACTCGTTGCTCTCGGCGTTCTCGTCTTCCCACTTACGCGTTTCTTCATAGATGGCGTCGATGAACGACTGATCCAGCTGGACGATCTCGTTGGGACCGTCGACCAGCTCCTGATAAGCCTCGAGGTCGGCGTAGGAGCTCGCGAGCCAGGAGTCGAACACGCTTAGCTTGCCGGCCAGACGCAGCAGCTCCTGCTGTTCGGCGCTCAGCGCATCCCAGGCGTCCTGGTTGACCTGGCACTCGAGGAAGCCACCCGACTGGTGCACGCCAGGCAGGATCACGTACTGCGCCACGTCCTGGAAGCCGGTGGGCTTGTTCATCTCGGGGCTACCCCACTCGGCGGCGTCGATCACGCCACGGTCCAGGGCGTTGTAGATCTCGCTGCCCGCCATGACCACGGTGGACGCACCCAGCTGAGAGGCGATCTCGGCCCAGGCGCCGGAGGTGCGCAGGCGCAGCCCCTGAAAGTCCTCCAGCGTCTCGACCTTCTTGTTGGAGTGCAGGAAGATCTCGGTGCCCAGAATCGAACAGGGGAAGGCCACCACATCGAAGACGTCACGGCGGAACTCTTCATACAGCTCCACGCCGCCGCCCTCGTACATCCACATCATGAACTCTTCCGGCGTCAGGCCGCTGGAATGCCCGGCCAGCAGCGCCGCGGTGGGATCGGTGCCGTAGTCGTAGTTGACATAGTTGTGGCTGACCTCGGCCACCCCGGCCTTGACCGTATTGGTGACCCGCAGCGCCCCCCCCAGGGTGCCACCGGGGAACACCTCGATGGCGATGTCGCCGGCCGTCAGCTGGTCGACGTAGTCGGCAAAGGTCTGGGCATCGCGCTCAAGCCAGGGACCGCCGCCCCAGGGTGTGGCCATCTTCCAGTTCATTTCCTCTGCACTTGCACTCAGCGAGGCACCCGCCAGCGCGGCCGCCAGGGCGACACCGCCCGCCAGTCGATTCAGTTTGTACATTATTATCCCCATTGGATTTTCTTGTGGAAATTAGGCGCTGTCCGAAAAGTCGACGAGCGAAGGTTAGACAAGGCAAAAATCGGTGAGAAAGCGCAGTTTACGGGGTGTAAATGAGCATTTTGATCCGATTTTTAACGCCGTATTACCGAGCGCAGGCACTTTTCAGACAAGCCCTAGGAGCGCAATGACCGTGCTGGCAAGCGCTTTGGCAACCCCGGGATCACGCCGGAGCGCCCGCTCACACGCACACACCTTGCTATTGTCGCGTTCGTGAATGAGGATTGCATATACGCAATATTCAGTCAAAACTATAAAAAAAGACCAACAATCAACGCTTTTTCTTGAAAAATTCGAGACGAAGGCGTCGGAGGCCAGCATGAGCGACACCGTCACCCCGCCCCCACGCGTCAGGGAGCATCCGCGCAAGGCAGGTTCCATCGGCACCAACCTGAAGGCACTCAGAAGCGATAGGGGCCTGACCATCGCCCAGATGGCCGAGGCCTCGGGCAGTTCCGCCGCCAGCATCTCGCGTATCGAGAACGGGCGGCTATCCCCGACCTACGACGTGATCGTCAAGCTGGCCGCCGCCCTGGAGGTAGATGTCAGCGAACTCTTCTATCACAACGAACGCAGCGCCCTGAGCGGCTGGCGCACCCTGACCCGGGCGGGCCAGGGGCCGGTGGTCGAGACCCCCAACTATCGCTTCGAGCTTTTATGCAACGACATGGTGGCCAAAGACTTTCTGGTGTTTTCCACGACGGTGCTCAACACCAGTATCGAAGAGTTCGGCGAGTTGCAGCGCCACGCCGGGCATGAGCAGATCGTGGTGCAGCAGGGTGAGGTGGAGGTGTGGACAGAGCACTACGCGCCGACCCGGCTAAAGGTCGCCGACAGCATGTCCTTCGACAGCCAGATGGGCCACGCGGTGATATCGGTCGGCGATCAACCGGCGCGGATACTGTGGATCTGTACGTCCTGAGGGGCCCGGCAGCCGTAGGCTCGTCCCGACATCGAGCCCCATGCACACTGCGCCGGCCCGGGACAAGCGCCGGCGTGGCCGGCCACACAGGGGCCGACCACGCTCGTCGCCCGTAGCGCTTGCGTACAGGCAGACGAGCGATGGCTCAAGTGCGAGCGATAGTGCCAACGGCTTGCCGGGCAACGTCGCAACATCACCGATACGCTGGCGATGCCTGACGATGGCGACATCGATATCGACTTAGAACCTCCTCGTGCGGAGATCGCCACCAGACCAGCCGATGACTCATGATGCTGCTAGACTGCGCAAGGGCCAGTAAGGCAAGGCTGGTCCTGCAGTGGCGGCCTGCGCCCAAAGCAGCAACGCACGGGTTACCCGTTCAGGACGAGATATCGCTGGAAGACATTCTGACGAACCGGCGCCTGCCGAGATCCACCAGGCTACACAGGACAAACACCACAGCGGCGAGGCTGACGATGGTCGGACCGGTGGGCGTGTCGAGCCAGTAGGCCGCCTGAAGACCGCCGGTGGTAGACGCGGCTCCGATCACCGCTGCCACCAGCACCATGGCTTCCGGGGTGCGGCAGAAGGGTCTGGCGGCGGCGGCGGGAATAATCAGCAGTGCAGCGATCAACAGTACCCCCACCACCTTGAGCGCCACCGCCACGACCACCGCCAGGGACAGTGTCAGCACCAGCTGCTCGCGCCCGGGATGGATGCCATTGGCCCGCGCCAGATCCGCGTCAAGGGTCGCCGTCAACAGTGACGACCAGCGCCACCCCACCAGCGCCATGACCAGCAAGGCGCCGCCGGCGATCAACACCAGATCCCCCTTGCCGACCGCCAGAATGTCACCGAACAGATATGCCATCAGGTCGATACGCACCCCGGACACGAAGGACACCGCCACCAGCCCGAAGGCCAGCGCCGAGTGAGCCATGACCCCGAGCAAGGTGTCCATGGCATAGCCACGACCGCTGAGCAACGAGACCAGGATCGCCATCAGCAGCGACACCACCAGCACTCCGGCGAAGATCGAGGTCGACAGCAACAGCGACAGTGCCACACCAAGGATGGCGGCGTGCGCGGTGGCATCACCGAAGTAGGCCATGCGGCGCCACACCACAAAACAGCCCAGCGGGGCGGCGGCCAATGCCACACCGATACCGGCGAGCGCCGCACGCAGCATGAAGTCATCGAGCATCAGGCCGAGACCCCCAACGAGCGGGCAGCGCCCACCTGCGCCAAGGCCGGGCTAGCGGCGTCTTTTTCGCGCAGATGTTCGTGGCGGTAGAAGGCGAGCGCGTCAGCGGTATCGGGGCCAAACAGCGCCTGATAGGCCGGGGACGCCAGCACTCGCTCAGGCGTGCCCTGGCAGCAGACGTGGCGATCGAGGCAGATCACCCGATCCGAGGTGCGCATCACCACATGCAGCTCATGGCTGACCATCAGGATCGCGCAGCCCGTTTCGCGCCTCACCCGCTCGATCTGGCGATAGAAATCCGCCGTACCCCGGTGGTCGAGGCCCTGGGTTGCCTCATCGAGCAGCAACAGGTCGGGCTTCTCCAGCAGGGCTCGCGCCAGCAGAACACGCTGTCGCTGGCCGCCTGACAACGACAGCAACTGTTGCGAGCCCAGCTCAGGCACGCCGGCCTGCGCCAGGGCCTGCTGCACGGCTTTGCGGGAACGTCGACGAGGCAGGTTGAGAAAGCGCGTGACCGTCATCGGCAGGGTCGGACCGATGGCCAGCCGCTGCGATACATAGCCGATGGTGAGCCCGGGCCTTCGCACCAAACGTCCGCCAGCGGGCGTCAGCGCACCGATGATGGTACGCAAAAGCGTCGATTTGCCCGACCCGTTGGGGCCGACCAGCGTCACGATTTCGCCGTATTCGAGCTTGAGGTCTATGCCCTCGAGGATGGTCTGCCCTCCCAGGACGACCCGCAGATCATCGATCGACAATAGCGGCATGAACATTCTCCAGAGCCTTTCTCGATTACGAAAACAATGTTATATCATAACAAAACATGCCACAATCACCCGCCCCGAGAACGCTCCAAGAGATCGATGACGATGCACACCTCGCTACGCCCCCTTCTCCTCCCTTGCCTGCTGCTTCCTGCGGTGGCTGCCGCAGAGGTCCCCTCGGTGGCCGTGGATATTCCGCCGGTCCACAGCCTGGTGGAGCGCGTAATGGGAGACCTGGGGACGCCGCAACTGGTCATCCAGCCTGGGGCCTCTCCCCACGGCTACGCCATGCGTCCTTCCGAGGCCGAAGCCCTGGCGCAGGCCGACGTGGTGTTCTGGGTCAGCGATGGGTTGACGCCCTGGCTTGCCAAGGCACGCCAGTCACTGGCGACGGATGCGCAGCAGGTGGAGTTGATGGAAAGCGCCGGCACCCAGCGCCTGACCTATCGACAGGGCGCCACCTTCGAGGCCCACGATCATGATGAGCACCATGAGCACGAGGAGCATGAGGGCCACCGGCACCACGAACAGCATGACGGCCATGAGTACGACGCGCATGACGGGCACGGGCACGAACAGCATGTCGGGCACGACCATCACGACCATTCAGGCTGGGACCCCCACGGCTGGCTGGACCCGGTCAATGCCCAGGCCTGGCTCGATGCCATAGCAACCTCACTGGCCGAACTCGATCCCGACAACGCCGACATCTATCGACACAACGCAGAGGAAGCCCGCAGCGAGCTCGACGACCTGATCGATGAACTGGAGACCCGCCTCCAGCAAGCCCAGGGTACGCGCTTCATCGTCTTCCACGATGCCTACCAGTACTTCGAGCGCCGCTTCGATGTGCCGGCGGCCGGGGCGATCTCCCTGGGGGATGCCTCGGACCCGAGCCCTGCGCGCATCCGAGAGATCCAGCAGCGTGTCGCCGAACTCGGCGTCCAGTGCGTCTTCCGAGAGCCCCAGTTCAACCCGGCGCTGGTGGACAGCGTGTTCCAAGGCACCGGGGTCGAGACGTCGCTGGTCATCGATCCCCTGGGCGTCGACCTGCCGCTCGGTACCGAGCTCTATCCCGCATTGCTGCGCCAACTGGCCGACGGCGTCACCCGCTGCGCCGCCGAGGCCGAGTGATGAAAGCCCTGTTATCTCCAAGGCCTCCCCGGGGAGGCCACAACGCCCCACCGATCATCCCAAGGAGCAAGACGATGGACCCGATTCTGACCCGCCGCATGGCCGTCGCCGCAATCAGCGCCCTGACACTGGCGACCGCCCCCCTGGCCTTCGCACAAAGCGATTCCGCGGCCAGCGAAACGCACGATCACGATCACGATCACGATCACGATCACGATCACGATCACGATCACGACCATCATGATCATGAGCATGATCACGCCAAGGACATCTACGCCGGCTATTTCGACGACGACCAGATCAAGGACCGGCCGCTGTCCGACTGGGAAGGCGACTGGCAGTCCGTCTACCCCTACCTGCTGGACGGCACCCTCGACGAGGTGTTCGCCCACAAGGCCCAGCAGAGCGATGACAAGACCGCCGAGGAATACAAGGCGTACTACGAGATCGGTTACGAGACCGACGTCGACCGTATCGTCATCGATGGCTCTACCGTCTCCTTCCACGAAGATGGTCAGGTGCTCTCCGGCGAATACGCCTCCGACGGCTACGAAGTCCTGACCTACAAGGCCGGCAACCGTGGCGTTCGTTACATCTTCGAATACCAGGGTGAAGACGACAGCCTGCCGAACTACATCCAGTTCAGCGACCATGCCATCTACCCGACCGAGGCCGACCACTACCACCTGTACTGGGGTGACGACCGTGCGGCCCTGCTTGAAGAAGTCACCAACTGGCCGACCTACTACCCCTCCGAACTGGACGGCCAGGGTATCGTCGATGAAATGCTGGCCCACTAAGGCCTGAGTAAAGAAGGACCAAAGCCCCTCGAACGAGGGGCTTTCTTCGGCAGCCCGCACTATTGCGCAATCGGAAGAGTCTTTAGGTGAGTCTCGATCGCCTCTCGAACTTGCGATGTCATCGGAAGGTCAAGCTTTTCAGTCTGCCAATGCTGCTGAAACAGCGCGACGGTCTCCAAAGCCGTATCCCGAACCAGTTTTCCGGGAAGGGCAGCCTTGGCTGCCATATGCTTCAGTTCGTCAAAGGTCAGCTCGGAAAACGCGCGAGTCCGACTCACCCTGAGCCCCAGGTCATCACTCGGGATATAGGGAATCGTCGAGACCAGATCATAAGCAGGAGCGAGCGCGGCACGACGCCGGTCGGGGTAAATCAGCGACCAGTTTTTCAGATGCATATCGCCGTTTCCGATCAGCGCGCAGAACACCAGACGCCGCACGAACTCTACGATGTCCGCCTCACAGGTCTCGGCAGCCAGCACTTGAGCGATGTTGCGCATGGTCGCTTTCTGGTATTTTTGCTCGGCGTAGACACCATAGACCTGCGCGAAATCTTCGATATGAACGGCGCTACCATCTGACAGCCTATCAAAGCGTTCGATCACAAAGGCACGCTGTCCGACCTTGTCGATACCTTCAGGCAAATTGTCGATAGCGTCAGTGTCGACAAGATCGATCAGTGGGACATCTATCCCGACAAGACGCGCAAGCGTCATCATCGAATACTCGTTCTCAGGCACTGCGTCGAACTCTCGCGACGGGAGTTTCACGATCCAGGAACCGCCCACACCAGATGCGGGAATCGTCAGACCACCAGACGGTGCGAGAGCCGCAGATAACTTTAGCTGAACGCCCGCGAGCGAAAACCGCAAGGCACCCATGGAGGGAACTGAGCCGGCGTCAGCGGCACCATTTGCGCCACCGCCCGACGCCGACCACGCCTCGTCGTTGGCGAACCTGATGGTGACCGCGCCGGGCAGGTCGTGGCCGAGTGCCGACAGTAGATGAAATTCTCGCTCGGCGTTCACGCCAGCCTTTTCTGCAAGATAGGTGCGCAAATGCCCTTCCGGCAGAAGGTTGGAAAAAAAAGGCATCAGGCGCTTTTGATAAACGCGGAAGTCCGAAAGCAGTCCACCGAACTCGTCCTTGAAAGCGAGCCCCAGGGTCAGCCTGTCAGGGTCATCAATATAGCCATCATTGAAAGCGAAGATCGTCCGGTCGCCACCCACGTTGGTGAGCGTACCGACCGGCTCTCCGTAAAGCAGTACATCGAGCACAGAGACATCAGTCATCGCCCTCCTCCTCCAGGTGATAGGCTGGCCTGGGCGCACGCGACGTCGCTTGAGATGCCGCGTGCCGGGCCAACTGAGTGCGCAGGGTGGCGATGGCTTTCGCAGCGCCCTCGATCGCCTCCTGGCTGGCGGCAGGCTCAATCGACTCGACGGCGCATCGCACCTGTTGCACTACATCGGGGTCAAGCTGACTGTGGATCTGGCTGATCTCGCGCATACGGCGCTTGAGAGCATCGTAATTCCCCGTGGGCATCTGGGTAGCGAGTACATCGACCTTGTCGCGCAGGCGCTGGAGTTCTCGCAGAGTCTCTCCGTTGGCGGGCGGCGTGTCGGCGACGCTACGAACAATCGATTGAACCGCCGGGATCGCCTTGCGAGGAACGAGCATCAAATCCAGTTCCAAAGCGTGGGCGATCGACGAAAGACTCGAGACACGCAAGTCAACGCCATGGTTCTCGATCTTCGAGATATGCGACTGCGGCACGCCTGCAAGCTTGCTCAGCTCCCGCTGACTAAGCCCCTTGGCCTCCCGAGCGGCCTTGAGTCGTGCCGCCAGGTGCTCTACCCCGTAACTCATCGATTCGCCCTACCATCCCGACAGACATCAAATATATATAAAAATAGATCGGAAGGACCAATTGATCAATTTTTATAGATCACCAGTGACGTTCGTCTACGCCATGGTCGACGACAGCGCAGTGTCGGCGCGAGGCCCCGGACTGGACGCCAGAAAGAACGCAGCACGGGCTTCACCCACAAGGGGACGCGCCTCGCAGCGCTCTGCCAATGGTGCCAATGCATCCAGTATCGGTCATGTACCGACAAGACTAGAAAGGTAAGTCCGGCAAGCCGAGTAGCGCGACAAGGGAGCGAGATAAAGCCGCCATGAGGTTAGGCGCTGTCCGAAAAGTCGACGAGCGAAGGTTAGACAAGGCAAAAATCGGTGAGAAAGCGCAGTTTACGGGGTGTAAATGAGCATTTTGATCCGATTTTTAACGCCGTATTACCGAGCGCAGGCACTTTTCAGACAAGCCCTAGAACCGAAACGGGTCAAGGCGCTGAAGTGCGATACCGGCGAGATAAGGCAGACAAAAGAGATCCCGAGAATGGCATCAAGGTAAGGAAGAAAGCCTCTCCTCTCCCACGGCGTTCGACCAGGAAAAGCGGGAAGGTAGCGGGGCTAGATGGCGGGGCTGGATTACCGGGCTAGATAAACGGGCCAAGCGGCTTCGCAAGACAACCCGAGCATGCGGAGCCCGAAAAGAAGATCAAGGCCGACCACGCACGGCCAACACTTGTATTTTGCCCATACAAAAACGACAAGACCCGCCGAAGCGGGTCTTGTCATTCATCTAAGCTAGCTAACTAGAAGTTAGATAACCTTGATGTTAGAAGCCTGAAGGCCTTTCTTGCCCTGGGTCACGTCAAAAGAGACCTCTTGACCGTCCTGCAGGGACTTGAAACCTTCAGCCTTGATTTCGGAGAAGTGGGCGAACAGGTCGTCACCACCGTCGGCCGGAGAAATAAAGCCGAAACCTTTAGCGTCGTTGAACCACTTAACTGTGCCAGTTGCCATGATCGATTTCCTTAACGCAGAGCGTTGTCATTACAGTTTGCCGGGTGTCATCCCAGAAATATGGATATAACAAGGGGGATATTGCCAGGCTACCGAATGATTCGATCACTACTGAAATATACGACTTGCTAACCAACGAGAAGCATCCTCTCACGGCTCGCCGCGCCTTGTCAAACCTTTTTAAAACATGGCAACAGAACTTTCGCACGTTGCGCTGCTGGTGCCTGGGACGAGGCTGGCGTCGCTGACCTCCCCCCGCTCCCACCAAGGACCCGCAGGGCCGCTCGCGTTTCACCAAGCGAGCAACCCATCATCCGGAACCCGGCTGTACCGATCACCACAGCCAACCGGCAAAAACGACGACATCACTCGCTGGTCTTGGCTTCCACACCAGGGATGGGCTGGGTTGACCTGGGAAATTCTCCTTTCAATACGTCAACGCCCGACTGGGGATTGGCCAGCGGCACCAGATCTTGCCGGGCCTGACGCCGCTCCTCTGTGTCGATCCCCATACGCTGGTCTCGATCTTCGACCAGGTCCGGCTGCGGCTCTCCGGTACGATTAAAGGACCAAGCCAGATTGGGCTTACCCAGTGGCAAGGCCTGGTCTTCTTCATCGCTGTGTGAAGTGCTCCATGTGTGCCACGTCTTGCCATAGCTGTTCATCTTGGATTGCATCAGCTCATGATCGGCACTTTCAGGCAGGTTGGGGGCGACCAATTAGCCAGACAGAATCTCCCCGTTATGGGGATGCCAATATTGCTTCTCTTCTTCAGGCAGGCTCTCAAAAACGCTTTCGGATATGATGTATTCCACCCCGGTGAGGTGGGCATCCGCGGTATTTCCATCGTAAAGCGCACACTGCATGAAGTCTTCATTGACCTGCTGGCAGAAATGATGCGCTTCGAATTGATGGCTTGGCTCATCCTTCATGGGATGGAAGCCAACAAGATAGATATTGAGCTGATCCGTCGGTGCATCGGTCTGCAATGCACTGGCTCCTGCTTCCAGCACATTGGTCTTGGTGCTTTCTGGCTGTCCGGGCACGTCGGCTGCAGGGCCCGTCTCGGCCATACCGGTACAGCCATTTAGAGCGACGACACACAGAGCCGCTGACGCACCGCGATAAAACACTGGAGCTACAGGCACACGCTTATCTTTCATGACCATTCCCTTGGCACGATAAATATCACGCTCACCAATCACACAATCTGACAGATGCGTCTGGGAGGCGTCTTTGCAATAGCAACTTGACTATACAAGCCGGCCCTTATTTACATCAACACGCCGAATGCCAACTTTATATGGCGTCAGCCTTGTCCTTGGCGGTCCCCCAAGCCGTTGGTTATCAGTTGCTTAGCGGTTTATTGGGATGGAAACAAGGACGGAGACGGAGACAACATGCGGAAGCCACGGACGCTTGTCAGCCGTTGATTATTGCCACTCGTGCAATAACAAATTGCAGACAGGCGCCTTTTTTGTGTCTGCACCAATGCACTAAGCTCGCCAACCAGCCTCTTGGACTCGCCACAGCACAGGCGGCCGGCCCAAGTGCATGTCAGTGCTCATCCTCTGACAACTCATCGTGAAGGAGGTCTCGATCATGTCAGCGCCCATCCTTACCCGCTTGGCGTTCGTCAATTATCAGCTCGATCGCCCGGAAGGTCTGCAGATCAAGGTGGACCCGGACGGCGAGACCGGTCGGCGCATTGAGCCGAAGCATGATCGCCAAAGCGTCAGCTTGCAGGATCTGCGCGCCACTCCGCCAAGCTTCGCGTCCCATGGCCTGCTGTTTCTCGATACGCCCGAGCTTGCCGTGGATGTACGCGACGCCAAGGCGCGCGACCGCCTGCACACGCCAGCCATCGAGGCGTTGCTCAAGCAGCAGCTCGGTGTCAGTGAGGTGCATGTGTTCGACCACACCTTGCGTGGCTTCAAAGGTGAACGCGTGCCGGCGCAGCATGTGCATGTCGACTACTCGCCACACTCTGGCCCGCAGCGCGTGCGCGATCTGCTGCCGCCCGAGCAGGCGGAGCATTGGCTGAGCGGCCACTACGGCATCGTCAATGTCTGGCAGCCCGTCGAGCAGGCCGTCGCGCGTGACCCGTTGGCATTCGCCGATACCCAAAGCGTGCACCACGAGGACTGGGTCAACATCGACATCCTCTATCCGGATCGCTGCGGCCAGATCCAGGGCCTCGTCCATAATCCGGATCACCGCTGGTACTTCGTCTCACACATGCGCCCCGACGAAGCCATCGTCTTCAATGCCTTCGACAGCGCCGGCAAGCCACCGGTCGCGCATACCGCGGCCGAGCTGCTCGACACGCCCGAAGATGCGCCGACACGCACCAGCCTGGAGACGCGGGTATTGGTCCGCTATCCCGACTGAGGTGCATCGGCCGTTGGTGGCGGCTGAGTTCCACGGTCAACAAGGCGGATACCTGGCCCATCCAGGTAGCTGACCATTTCTCCTCGGTACCGACACTCACCGCCAGATGACAGGCATCCAGGCCTTCCTCCGGCAGGCCTCGCCGTCACCACGTTTTCGCCTCACATTCTTTGTCATTCAGGAGCTTTGCCATGAGCTTGTCATTCCATGTCGTCAGCCACGAACGCGGCTTCTCCCCCACGCCCCTGCCCATCTGGACGGACAACGGCGACGTGTCTGACCTCTTCGAAGCCGACGCGACGCCAGAGGTTATCCGTCAGGAGGTCGAGGGTGTCCCCGGCGCCTTCCAGCTGCTCAATGTGCTGACACCTGCCGAGGCCGATAACTTCGTTGCCGTTCTGGAGGACATGGGCTTCGAGGAAGATGCGCCGGTCTCCCTGCCGCGCTCGGTACGCCACAATCACAACGTCAACTGGGTCGTCAGTGAAGCGGTCGATCAGGTCATCTGGCAGCGCTCAGCGCCGCTGGTCACTGAGCAGATCCGAGGCGAGGGAGCCAAAGGCATCAATGCACGCTTTCGTGTCTATCGCTACGAGGCCGGCGACTTCTTCAAGCCGCACACCGATGGCGCCTGGCCGGGCAGTCGCGTCATCAAAGGCGAGGTCGTCCAGGACGCCTATCCGGGCCTGATGAGCCAGTACACCTTCCTCATCTTCCTGAGCGACGGCTACACTGGCGGGCGCACCGAGTTTCTGGTCAGCCGCCGTGATCCCGACAAGCCGGCTCAGTCGCGGGACGATATCCAGACGGTCTCGGTCTCCACGCCCAAGGGTGGCGTACTGTGCTTCCCGCATGGCTCGCATCCGCAGCACTGCGTGCACGCCAGCGAGCCGATCCGCGACGGAGCCAAGTACATCATCCGCAGCGATATCCTCTACTGAAGGCTCTCAGATGAGCACCATCGGATAAAAACCGCCTGATGAGTATCGTCCAAGCAGTCGCGACGTGCGCACAGGGCCCGATCTCCCTTTAGATCGGGCCCTTCGTATATCTGGACGGCGGACAGCGCTCACGCCTGGCTAGCGACAGGACAGCCGCTCGCGGCGGGACAGCAAGAAATCGATCCAGGCGCGCACGCGCGGGTTATGTTGATTCTCGCGCGCGTAGACGACATGGATACCGGTGTCGAAATCCGATGAGGTGACCTGATAGTCCTCCAGCACCGGCATCAGGCGGCCACTTGCCAGCTCTTCCCGTATGGCCCAGAGCGGCTGTACCACGACGCCGGCGGCGCCCAGCGCCGCCTGGGTGAGAATGTCGGCATTGTTGGTGCGCAACGCACGGGCCCGCACCGAGATACGATGCTCCCGATCCCCCTGCACCAGTCGCCAGTGATGATTGGCGGTGGTATAGCTGAAGGTCAGCAGACGGTGCTGCTCCAGGTCTTCCGGCCGATGGATCGGGGGCCGGGCCGCGAGGTAAGACGGCGCGGCGGCCAGCACGAAGCGCTGATCACTGATGTGCCGCGCGATCAGGCTCGAATCTTCCAGGTGACCGATGCGCAGAGCCACGTCGAAGTGGTCCTCGATCAGATCCACACGCTGGTCGCTGCTGACGATATCCAGCGCCACCTCGGGATAGCGCTGCATGAACTCGCTCACCAGCGGCGCCAGATAGAGGCGTGAATAGCGCCACGGCACCGAGATACGCAGCGGCCCCGCGACGCGCTCACTCAGCGTCTCAAGCTCATCCTCCAGTTGTTCTACCTCGGCCAGAATGGCGCGAAAGCGGATCAGGGCACACTCTCCAGCGGGCGACAGCCGCACATGGCGAGTGGTGCGCACCAACAGCGGCTCGCCCAGCTGGCGCTCCAGATGATTGACATGACGCGTCGCCGTGGAACTGGCGATATCCAGCTCCCGCGCCGCCACATTGAAGCTCTGATGCTCCGCCACCTTGAGAAAGGTGCGCAGGCGTTGAGTCAGTTCGTTCATGGTGCTCCTGCGAATCCTCGGCGTCCTTGTCGCGTGCCCCACAGGTCAACCGGCTGGCCAATCACCTGACCAGTAGACTCGGCAGTCGGTGGACGAAGTCGCCTGGCGATGACGGTTGGCGATGGTCGGGCTCGAGCATATCATCGTCGCAACGCTGGATGGCCGAAAGGGAGGACGAATGACATGGACATCATGAGCAGCATGAAAGGACTCGCCGGCGGCGTCCTGATCGGCCTCTCGGCAGTGATGCTGATGGCCTTTCTGGGACGTATCGCGGGTATCAGTGGCATCACGCGGGGAGCGCTTCTGGAATCAGGCCCGGACCACCGCTGGCGCATTGCCTTCGTGCTCGGGTTGATCAGCGGCCCGCTGCTCCTTGTGCTGTTCAATCTTGACTGGGGCAATGTGGCCGAGCGCTCAGATGCGCTGATCGGCAAACCCACCAGCGGGGGTCTGAGCATGATGTTCGCAGGCCTGCTGGTAGGCGTGGGAACAGGCATCGGGGGCGGCTGTACCAGTGGCCACGGCGTCTGCGGTATCGCTCGTCTTTCACCCCGCTCGCTGGTGGCCACTGTGGTGTTCGTGGCCGTCGCCATGCTGACGGTCTTCGTGAGCCAACACCTGATGGGAGAGTCACCATGAAAGCTGTCATCGGCTTCATCACCGGCCTGGTCTTCAGCCTCGGGCTGACACTCAGCGGCATGACCGATCCCGCGCGTGTCGTCGGCTTTCTCGACGTGGCCGGTGACTGGGACCCCACACTGATTTTCGTACTGGGCGGTGCCGTCATCACCACCTTCATCGGTTATCGCCTCGTCTGGCGGCGTGGCGCTCCCCTGCTGGGCGAGCGCTTCCAACTGCCCAGGCGTCGCGATATCGATGGCCGCCTGCTGCTCGGCGCGGCCCTGTTCGGTATTGGCTGGGGCCTGAGCGGTTACTGCCCCGGGCCTGCCATCGTCTCCAGCAGCGCCATGAGTCTGCCATTGGCGGGTTTTCTGCTGACGATGCTACTGGGCTGGTGGCTGGCCACACGCCTGACTCGCGGTCACTGACCCGAGCGCCACGCTTCGCCCAGCAAACGCCGGCCATCCGGCCGGCGTCACAACGGCGTCACACGGGATCTTGTGCGGCAGCTGGTTTATTTATCACTCTGAAAACGCCATTCAAGGCCGCTTTCAGCAGATAATTTAAACCGAAAGCCGAGTCTCTGGCCCTGCTTGAGGCCAAAATCAGTCGAAGGAAGCTTGAGGGACGAGGGCAGGCTGAGAAGTCCGCTGCAGAGAACGAAATGGCCACCCATCACGTCAATCCTGATAGTGCGTGTACTTTTTCGCGCTTCCCTTCACCTGGTCGGCGGGATACTTCTCCGCATTCTTCTCCATCTTTGCCCGGCACGCCGCTTCGATATCCACGTCCAGCTTGCCTGCCAGCCGGATCAGGTAGAGCTGAACATCGGCAATTTCATCGCGCACGGCGGCCAGTTGCTGCTCATCCAGCTCCCTGGACTGCGCCTCGGTCAGCCACTGGAAGCACTCCTGCAGTTCAGCTGCCTCTACCGTCAGCGCCATGGCCAGGTTCTTGGGTGAGTGGAACTGGTTCCAGTCACGCTCGGTGGCGAACTGCTCCATGGCGTCTCGAAGTTGCTTGAACGGGTCTGACATCTGGGGGCCACCTGGTTCTGCGGTATCGGATAGCGCTGAGCATGCCTGCTCTGCCGCTCGCTATCCAGCCAGCACCAACAAAGGCGACCATCCGGCTGTCGACTCGCTCACAGCACGAAGAGGAATTTTCCGATGCCAGTCAGGTCCCCGACCTTCTCACTCTGATACAGCTTGATCGTGAAGCTGCCGGCGTGGTCCAGGTCCTAAATGACGCTATGCTGCACCACAACGACCTTGCCTTGTCGTGTGTGGCCAGGTTTGGCGCGGAACAGACACCAGGCGCCGTTGGGGATGCGCCCTCACCGCACAAACGATAGTCTATCTACCATTGAGTAAGAACAGCGTGATATCCAGAGCCTGACGTGTGTCTCGAATAGTCGGTGCGATTCAGTACCGGTGGTGTACCTGTTCAGGGATGATGCGAGTGGATGCATGGCATACTTCCCGTGCTATCCCGTGGTCACCGTGTAACACATGAGGATGTGTGTCATGAGCGATGCTACCTTCACCTTTCGGGTCGATGAGAGCCTGAAAGCAGAATTTGCCAGTGCAGCCAAGGCACACGATCGTACCGGGGCACAGCTTCTACGCGACTTTATGCTCAACTACGTAGCCCAGCAGCAGGAAGCGCAGGACTATGATGCCTGGCTGATGTCCAAGGTGGAGCAATCACGAGCCTCGGCAGAAGCTGGTGATCTAATACCTGCTGCCGATGTGGAAGCCAGGTTTGCTGCCCGTCGTGCGTCTACCCGTGCTCGTCTGGCGAAGCCGAATTGATGGAGCTGGCCTGGACGCCAGGGGCGATGCAGGATCGTGACGACATTTACGATTACATAGCGCCAGAGAATCCGCTGGCAGCCTTAAGTTGTATGAACTGTTTTCAGAGAAGGCGGCACAGCTGGCAGGCCCCCTGGCAGCGGACGGCCTGGCGGTGCTCCGCGAGCTGGTTGTTCACCCCAGCTATATGTTGCTCTATGACGTTGTGGGGATGCAGGTGCGGATACTGGGTGTAGTGCACACAGCTCGCCAGTGGCCGCCTTCACTGGGATAAAAAGGTTCTTCGTCACTTCGTGTGGATTTGACCTGATCCAGCATGCGCCACACTGAAGTGGACCCCATTCGTCGGACCACCTGACAGGTCATCTAAGCTCGGATCAGTAGGTCATTGGCGTCAGGCCGCCTGGGTCAGTGATGGAGAGAAGTAGACTTCATCCGGAGTCGC